>JAWLGH010000001.1:0-254266 GCA_041685165.1 Oceanipulchritudo sp.
AGAGGGGCTTACCCACCCAGATTGGCGAGCAACCATTTTTATCACTGGCCTCTTCGAGGCTGGTCCGGATTTCCACAATATTCCGCGAAGCACCATTTTAAAAGGAAACCATTTACAATGACGGCACGGTCACCCCACGCATCGGGGAGGCGGTAGAATCGGGCTTACCCGTGTCTGGAAATTCCCGTTTGAAAAGGGAAAACCGTTCAACCGGATGAAGATTTCTCCCTTTGGTCTACAGTGACCTCTGCCACTGATGCGGTGAGATGCAGAGGGGATCGATCCGCTAGCTACATCCCAGGGACGTCCCGCAATTGAGGCAGCAGGCGCAGGTGCCGGTGACCTTCACTTTGGAGCTGCCGCATTCGGGGCAGGTCAGGTTCCCCTCGGACTGGACGAGGAGCTCCATTTGCTCGTTGCTCAGCTGTTGTTCGGGTTCCTCCTCCTCGCGTTCAATGGCGACGGAATCGGGGGAGAGGTCCTCAATCCCTGATTCGGACTGGGCGGCGGGCGACATCTGCTTGCGGTAACCGGGGATGAATTCCATTCCGAGCCAGCGGGCGAGGTAATCCATGACGCTCTTGGTCATCGGGATGTCCGGGTTGCGGGTCATGCCTTCCGGTTCGAAGCGGATGTGGGAGAACTTCTTGATGAGGGTTTCGAGGGGGACCCCGTACTGGAGGCACATGGAGAGCAGGGTCCCGATGGTGTCCATGAGGCCGTTGATCGTGCTTCCGGCCTTGGCCATCTGGATGAAGACCTCCCCGGGGGAACCGTCGTCGAATTTCCCTACGGTGAGGTAGCCCTTGCTTCCCCCGATGATAAACTTGTGCGTGGTCGAGTTGCGGGTGTCGGGGAGGTGGCGCCGGTAGGGTTCGGTGACCATCTGGACCTCGCTCCGGGCCTGTTTCTCCTCCCGGGCCTCGCGGGACGTCTTCACGGGGGCGCTGCGCTTCGATCCGTCGCGATAAATGGCTACACCCTTGATGCCCTTGCGCCAGGCATAGAAATACGTGTCGCGGATATCCTCGATGGAGGCCTCCTGGGGCATGTTGACGGTTTTGGAAATACCACCGGAGAGGAAGGGCTGGACGGCGGCCATCATGTCGATGTGGGCCTTGTGGGAGAGGACCCGCCGCCCTGAACCGGAACGGAAGGCGGTATCGAAAATTTCCAGATGCTCGTCGCGAATGCCGCTGTGGACGTTTGTTCCCTTGATGGTGACCGGTTCGAGGGTCCCGTGTTCCTTGATGTGGTTGAGGATACGTTCGCGTTCGGAGAGCTTGTAGCCGAGGTTCTCGAGGGCCTGCCCGACGGAGCGGAGAGGCAACTGGAGGAAGCCGCCTCCGGCAAGGGACTTGTAGGCCACGAGGCCGATGGCCGGTTCCACCCCGGTGGTATCGCAGTCCATGAGGAAGCCGATTGTGCCGGTGGGGGCAAGGACGGTGACCTGGGCGTTGCGGAACCCGTGTTCCCGGCCCTGCTTCAGGGCCTGGCGCCAAGTGGAGCGGGCGTAGGTGAACATTTCCGGATCAACGGAGCTGTCGACCTCCTCGAGGGCCTTGAGGTGTTTCTCGATGACCTCGAGCATGGGAGCGGCATTGTCGGCCGCGGGGGGGGACTGGCAGTCGAAATGCCGGGCATCACGGTAGCCGGGGAAGGGTCCTTTTGCGCGGGCGAGTTCGGCCGAGGTCCGGTAGGCGGTCCCGGTCATGACGGCCGTGACGAGGGCGGCGAGGGCGCGGCCCTTTTCGGAGTCGTAGGGGAGGCCGTAGGACATGAGGAGGGCGCCGAGGTTGGCGTACCCGAGGCCGAGCGTCCGGAACCAGTGGGAATTGTAGGCGATGCCCTCGGTTGGATAGGAGGAGCGGTCGACAATGATTTCCTGGGCGATGACAAAGATCCGGCAGGCCCGGGCAAAACGCTCGAAATCGAACCCCTGTCTGGTGCGGAACTTGAGAAGGTTGATGCTGGCGAGGTTGCAGGCGGAATTATCGAGGAACAGGTATTCGCTGCAGGGGTTGGTGCAATTCTGCCGGCCGGAGCCCTTGCAGGTGTGCCATTCGTTGATGGTGTCATCAAACTGCATTCCCGGATCGCCGCAGAGATGGGTGCCCTCGGCGATCTGGGTCAGGAGGGCCTCAGCGTTTTTGCGTTCGCAGGGCTGGTTGTCGGTCACGCGGCGGGTCCACCATTCCCGACCCCCGGCGGCGGCCTCCATGAAGGCGTCGGAGGCTCGGACGCTGAGGTTCTCATTCTGGAATTTTATGGAGCCATAGGCATCGCCGTTGAAGGAGGGATCGTAGCCCTCCTCGATGAGGGCCCATGCCTTACGCTCCTCGATTTTCTTGGCCTCAATGAACTCCTCGATGTCGGGATGCCAGTCCTTGAGGGTGTTCATCTTGGCGGCCCGACGGGTCTTGCCCCCGCTTTTGACAACCCCGGCGACGGAATCATAGACGGCGAGGAAACTGAGGGGACCGCTGGGTTTGCCGCCCCCGGAGAGTTTTTCGCGGGTGGAGCGGATGGAGGAGAGATCGGTGCCGCTGCCACTGCCGAACTTAAAGAGCATGGCCTCCGACTGGGCGAGGTTCATGATGGACTCAAGGTCATCCTCCACGTGCTGGATGAAGCAGGCCGAACATTGGGGATACTGGTACTGGTTGGGTGCCCGGCGGACCCCTTCCTCCCTCTGGTCCCAATAGTAGTTGCCCTTCGCGGATTCCCTGCCGATCCCGTAGGCGTCATAGAGACCGAGGTTGAACCAGACCGGTGAGTTGAAGGCCCCGGTCTGGTTGATGAGGAGCCAACTGAGATCTTCCTCGAAAATGGCGGCTTCCTGTTCGCTCTGGAAGTAACCGTCCTCGAATCCCCAGCGGCGAAGGGTCCCGGCAACGCGCTCCACAACCTGCTTGAAGGAGGTTTCCCGTCCCCCCTTGGCGGGATCGGTTCCTTCCTCCATGTCGCCGTAAAAGTACTTGGAGGCGAGGATCTTGGTTGCCAGTTCGGAAAAGGCCTTTGGGACCTCGATTCCTTCCTGGTCGAAAATAGCCTCGCCGTTTTCGCCGGTGATGCTGGCGCTGCGGTGTTCCCATTCACCTTCGTCAACGGGATGACAGTCGGGGCGGGCGAAACTGTGCTCCCTGAGGAGGGGGCCGGATTCCGGGGATTCGCCGGAAGGGGCATTATCGAGGGCTTTCGGGCTGGAGCTGGAGGTGTTTTTCATCGTTGGTCAAAGCGGGATTGCGGCACATTCCGGGGGAATGTTAAGAACTTGGTGCACAGAATGTTAACAACATATAGTGGTATCGCCACCCATCCTCCCCCACATGTTGTGTTGCCAGATAGAAAAGCATCTTCCGGGGGCTGTTAAGGCGAAAATCAAGAGAAGAGGATGCAGTAATGCAGCTAAAACATCTAATCAGCTTGACTTATATCAAGAAGTTCGCGGATCCAGCGTTTATGTGGGGCTGAAAGGGCAATCGAGTCGAGTTCAGCCAGAGGGACCCAGCGGATACCGGGGAGGCGCACGACGGCGGAGGCCCCGGGACTATCGGGCTCGAGGGCATGAATGTGTTCGCGAACACGTTCGGAGCTGATGCCGCGGGAGCGGACCAGAAGGGGGCTGGTGTCGGGGGGCTGGGGAAGAGGGGGAAGCTCGGCGAGACCGGCGAGACGGCTTGCAGATTCAGCATGGAAGAGGAGGAGGAGATGCTCACCGGAGCGGAGCCAGAGGCGGTGCAGGTCACGCTTGGAGGTGGGGCGGCGGACCATGACCGGGAGGCGGTCCTGGGTCCCGGCAGCCCGGGCGCGGCAGAAGGTCCGGACGGGGCAGAGAAGGCAGGCGGGTCGGGTTTTGCGGCAGACGGTGGCCCCGAGTTCCATGAGGGCCTCGTTAAAGGCGCCCGGATGATCCGGATCAATGAAAGCCCGGGCGAGGGGCAGGAGACGTTTGCGGGCCTCGGTGGAAGAGCGGAAGGGCGTGTCATCATCAGTGAGGCGGGAGAGGACGCGGATGACGTTGCCATCGATGACCGGTTCAGACAGGCCCTGGGCGATGCTGGCGATGGCGGCGGCGGTGTAGGGGCCAATTCCCGGACGGAGCTGCCACGCGCCAGCGGAGCGGGGAATACCCTCGGCAGTGATGGAACGGGCCAGCTTGTGGAGGTTACGGGCCCGGGAGTAATAGCCGAGGCCTTCCCAGCATTTGAGGACCTCCTCCTCGCGGGCTTCGGCGAGGGATTGAAAATCGGGGAAGGCCCGCATCCAGCGATCGAAATAGGGAAGAACGGTATCAACCTGGGTCTGCTGGAGCATGAATTCGGAGACCACGGTGCGGTAGAGGGACGGCTGAACACGCCAGGGTAGGGGCCGTTTTTTTTCCTTGAACCAGGCGAGGAGGGTCTTGCGGAATACAGGGAGGTCGACCTTCATTGTCTGGAAGGGGTTAAATTGAGAGGGAAGGGCGATTCGAACAAAATCGTTAAAAAAAGAAAGATTGCCTGGGCGGGGGCGTCATGATTCTTAAAGCGCGTTTGACCCTGTGAAGAAGGCGGGGTAGGAACCCGGTAAAGATGGCAAGAGCGAAACAAAGTGGCAAGAGTGACGAGCCGGTGAAGAAGGCCCTTTACACGATCAAGTTGAACGAGGATCAGTTGAAGGCCCTTGAAGCGATCTGTGACCGGCGGATGTATGGCTACTATCATGTCGACCACAGCCTGTTCGCCTTCAAGGCTCCCTACGAGGGTGTGAATATTGTGGCCTACAAGAGCGGGAAAGTAGTCATCCAGGGGAAGGGGACGGAGGCCTTTGTGCAGAACATCCTCGAGGCCGAAGTGACCGGGGATCCGCGTATGGGCTATGACGAAGTGCATCATCCGGAATGGTTTGAACCGCATGCGGGAGTCGACGAGGCGGGCAAAGGGGATCTTTTCGGGCCCCTTGTCTCCTGTTGTGTCATCGCTGACGGGGAGATGGTCCGGGAATGGCAGGCCGAAGGCGTGAAGGATTCGAAAAGCCTGACGGACGCCAGCATCCTGCGCCTGGAAAAGACGATCCTGAAGACGAAAGGCGTGGTCGTGCGGAAGACCTTCGCGGGGATGCCGCGCTACAACGCCTTGATGAGCAAGCCGGGGGCGAACCTGAACAAGCTCCTGGCATGGTTCCATTCGAAGTCGGTCCAGGCGGCCCTGGAGGCGCGCCCGGTAGAATGGGGACTGCTGGACCAGTTCAGCAAGGTTCCGCTGACCCAGCAGCAGCTGAAGAAGGACGGGGTTGACTTTGACTTGAAGATGCGGACGAAGGCGGAGTCGGACCCGGTGGTCGCGGCCGCCTCGATCTGTGCCCGGGCGGAGTTTGTGCGCCAGTTGCGCAAGCTGAGCACGGAATTCGGCGAGGAACTGAAAAAGGGGTCGGGAGCCCCGGCGAAGAAGCAGGGCGAGGAACTGGTAGCGAGGCTGGGGGCGCACCGGCTGAAGGATTTCGCCAAGGTGCATTTCAAGACCGCCTATGAAATACTCGGGCTGCCGGTGCCGGTAAAGCCCGCCTTTCGCGGCTGATGGCAGGGGGACTGGTAGCTTTCGACAAGCGGGTTCTCGGCGGGTCTGCCGGGCTTGTCGGGATCGACGAGGCGGGCCGGGGGTGCCTTGCGGGCCCGGTTGTGGCGGCGGCGGTGAGCTTTCGACGGGAATTCTATTTTGCCCCTGGATGTGGCTCCTGGTGCCGGGGGGTGGATGACTCGAAGCGGCTCAGCCCGCAGGAGCGGGCGGGCATCGTGCGCCGCTTCCGGATGGAAGGACACCGGAAATGGATGCGAATCGGGATAGGGGTTTCCGATGTCGGGGAAATTGAGCGCTACAATATTTTCCATGCGACGGTGCTGGCGATGCGCCGGGCCTGCGAGTCAATCGGATTGGGAACGGGAGCGACTATCTTCCGGGAAGGAGGGGAGCCGGACAGCGTGTCGTTCCCGCTGTTGATTGACGGGCGTCCCCTGCGGACCTTCCCGTTGCCCCACCAGGGCGTGATCGGGGGGGACCGCCGGTCCTTTGCCATTGCCCTTGCCGGGATCCATGCGAAGGAGGCCCGCGATGAGATGATGCGCGAACTGGACCGGAGCCATCCCGGGTACCACTTCGGGAGCCACAAGGGCTACAGCACCGCGGCCCACCTTGCCGCGCTGCGGGTCCACGGGCCGACGAAGCACCACCGCCAGCTCTTCCTGAGAAATTTCAGGAAGGCCTCGGAACTGTCCGCGGAAGCCCTTCAGGACTCGCTTTTTGAAGCGACCTCTCCACACTAGGAAACGGATATGAATGGCTGGAAACGGATTCGACTGGGGGTGAACATTGACCATGCGGCAACCCTGCGGCAGGCGCGTTACCGCGGCTATGCGCGCGGGCGCGGCGAAATGGTCGAGCCGGACCCCGTGGCGCTGGCCCTTGAGGCCGAGCGGGCGGGGGCCGAGGGGATAACCGTCCATCCGCGCGAGGACGGGCGGCATATCCAGAGGACGGATGTGCAGCTCCTGAAAAGCGTCCTCCAGGTTCCCCTGAACATGGAGATGGCCTGCACGGAGGGAATGCTCGCCTTTGCCGGGGAGGTGGAACCGCATACTGTCTGCATGGTCCCGGAAAAGCGCGAGGAGGTATCGACTGAAGGAGGACTGGACCTGCCGGGCCAGGAAAGCCGCCTGCGGGAAGCGGTCAAACGCCTTCTCGAAGCGGGGATCCGGACAAGCCTCTTCATCGATCCCGATCCGGAGCAGATCGATGCCGCCCGGCGGATCGGGGCGGCCTATGTGGAACTGCACACGGGGGCCTTTGCGAACGCCTACTACACGGCGGGGGGGGAACATGAGGCACGCCGGCTGGAAGCCGGCGTGGAGCAGGCCCGGCAGCTGGGCCTGACGGTCAACATGGGTCACGGGATCAACTACACGAACATCGAGCGCATGCGCCTCATCCCCGGTATCCATGAAATGAATATCGGACACAGCATCCTTTCCCGGGCCCTTTTTACGGGGATCCGCGAGGCTGTGCGGGAGATGCGGGAACGTATGAATGAAGGCCGTGGAGCATGAACCTGGTCCTGCCTGAAGGGGGAATTGTCCGTGGCGTGGGGACGGACCTTATTGAGTGCGGACGCATCCGGAGGGTGTACGAGCGGCAGCGGGAACGCTTCCTGGAGCGTGTCTTCACCGAGGGCGAACGTACCTACTGCCTGGGGATGAAAAACCCGATACCGCATCTGGCGGCGCGTTTTGCGGCCAAGGAGGCGGTTTCAAAGTGCTTCACGACCGGTATCGGCGAGGCCCTGGGCTGGCGCTCGATCGAAGTCATCAAGGGATCGCGGGAGGAACCCTACATCCGGCTGGACGGGCGGGGAACGGCCCTGATGGAGGAACTTGGCTGCCATGATATCCTTGTTTCACTCGCCCATACGGAAAACTACGGGATTGCCTATGCCGTTCTGGTTGCGGCTTCCCGGTAACCTCATGACACCTATGAACGCCTGCTATCCCCTTTTTTCAATCGAGGAGGCCCGTTTCTACGAGACCTCCATCCTTGAGAATGACTCCGGGAGAACAGCGACCGCGATGGAGGCGGCCGGTCGGGCCATCGGGGCGCAGATACTGGCCGATTACGAGGAAATCCGGCCCTGGCCGGCTTCCCCCCTGATATGGGTCCTGGGGGGCAAGGGCCTGAACACCGGCGATGCCCTTGTGGCCTGCGAGCGCCTCCACGAAACCCTCCCGGGACTGCGTGTGAAACTGGTGACCACGGCTCCGGAAGAGGACTGGAATCCGCTTGCGAAGGAGGTTCTGGACCGCCTGGGGACCCGGCTCGGGGAGGCCTTTGGGACCTGCCCCGCAGAGGCCTTTGTCGCGGCAGACCCGGAAGGGGGCGACGTGGTCATTGACGGCCTTTACGGACTCGGCTTCCGGCCCCCGCTGAAGGAACCGGTGGCGGCCCTTCTGAAGGCGGTCAATCAACGCGGCGACATCCGGATGCGGGTGGCCGTGGACATCCCGAGCGGGATCGGCGAAACGGCCGACGAGAATTGCTTCCGCGCGGATTTCACCTGCATTCCGGGAGTGGCGAAGGCGCCGGCCTTTGCTCCGGCCCATGCGGGCGCGGTGGGGCGGATCCGCTTTCTCGAGATCGAGCCCTTCCTCCGTCAGGAAGGCAAGGCAGCCGCCGGGCAGACCCTGGTCGCCTCACCCTCATTGTATCAGGAAATCAATACTATCCGGCCGGCCGGGAGCGACAAGCGCAGTTTCGGGCACGGCCTTGTGCTCGCGGGATCGCCGGGCATGCCGGGGGCGGCGATCATGGCCGTGATGGGTGCCCTCGGGGCCGGGGCGGGCCTTGTCACCGGACTCGTTCCGGCCTCGGTATCGGGCGGGGCCGCGGGGGTCCTTCCGGAGGCGATGTGGCAACCGATGCCCATCCGCACCGGAGGCGGCCTCGACGTCGGGACGGTGGGCCTGGTCTCGGAGCTTTCGGGGAAGGCCTCGGCAATCCTCATCGGACCGGGCCTGAACACTGACCGGTCGACATCCTTTGTCGTCTGCCGCATTGTCCGCGAGACCCCCCTCCCGGTCGTCCTCGACGCCTCCGCCCTGACCCATGAGGTGGTATCGGCCATCCTCGGCCGGCGCCTCGACGCGGCCCCGGTGGTCCTTACCCCGCACCGGGGGGAATGTGCCCGTCTCCTGGGGAAAAACGAGGATCCGGATGACGAGGCAGCCCTGCTCCGGTTCTGCCAGAAGTACCGCGTGGTCATGGTCCTGAAGGGAAGCCCGACCCTCGTCTGTGACAAGGAGCGCTGCATCCGCGTTCCCGCGGGCGGGCCGGTCCTTGCGCGGGGTGGGTCCGGCGATATTCTCGCCGGCATGCTCCTGACCCTGCTGGGCCAGGAACCGGGGGACGCCCTCCGGGCCGCCTTGAGGGCGGTTACCTGGCACGGGGCCGCGGCTGATTCCCTGGCCCGGGAGTCGGGGGCGGTCGCGGTCCGGACAACCGACCTGATCGGCCATTTGTCGACGTCCCTGCGGAATTGATGGAAATCGGGACTTGCGCGGGTCCGACCCCGAAATAACGCTTTTTAAATGAGCATTTCACGTGGTGAGGGACTGATGGTGCTGGCGGCACTTCCCGGCCTGGGGCCGGTAAAGATCCGCAAGCTGGACCGGGAACTGGGGGGAGCGGTGGAGGGATTGCTGGAGATGGAGGCTGGGGAACGCGGGCGCTGGTGCGGGGAGCGGGTTCTGGGGGAGTTGGCGGAGTGGCGGACCTATTTTGACCCGGAGAAAGTGGCGGGGGAACTGCGGCGACTGGACGCCGACTATGTGACGTGTGAGGAGGCGGGCTATCCGGAGCTGCTGCACCCTTACGCAGACCGACCGGTGGGCCTTTACCGGAGCCGGCGTGGGGTGGCGGACCTCGGGGGCCGGGTATTGGCAATTGTGGGGACGCGGCAGCCGAGCCAGTACGGGCGCAAGGTGGCGCGGGAATTTTCGGGGGAGCTGGCCCGAGCGGGGTACACAATTGTCAGTGGGATGGCGGAGGGAATCGACACGGAGGTGCACCGGGCGGCCCTGAAGGTGGGGGGACGAACGGCGGCGGTACTGGGCGGGGGACTGAACCGCTGTTATCCGGCGAGCAACCGGGTTCTGATGGGGGACATTGCGGGAAGCGCGGGAGTGTGGACCGAGTTTCCGCTGTGGCGCAAGCCGGACCGGCGCAGTTTTCCGCAGCGCAACCGCATCGTTTCGGGAGTCAGTGAGGGGGTTCTGGTGATTGAATCGGGACTTCGGGGCGGGAGCCTGATCACAGCGCGGATGGGGTGTGAACAGGGAAAGCCGGTCTACGTGATTCCGGGAAGGATTGATGCCCCGGAATCGTCCGGGTGTCATGCCCTGATCCGGGACGGGGCGCAACTGGTAAGCGGTCCGGAGGAGATCCTTGAGGACCTGAGCTGCCTGCCGGAGCTTCTGGGTCCGGCTGGAGGCGGCAGGGGCCCCGGGGCCGTGCGGGCAAGCGGGAAGGCAGGGCCCGCGGAGCCGTCCCTCACGGGGACACAGGAAGCGATCTGGAGCATGCTTGGGCGGGCGGAGCATGCCCATATTGACGGAATCGCGCGGACCTTATCGCTGCCGGTGGCGGAGGTGTCGCGGACCATCCTGGAGATGGAACTGGCGGGCCATCTGGTCCGGCGCCTTGACGGCTGCTACGAGCGCAGCTGAGTCCGGGATCCGTGGGTCCGGCGCGGGTGCCGGGATTTCAACCCGGGGGCCAGGAGAGTTGGCGGCCGCCAAGGAGATGGACGTGGAGGTGGGGGATACTTTCGCCCCCATCGGGTCCGTTGTTGATGACGATGCGGAACCCCTCGGCGAGGTTTTCCGAGGCCGCCAGCTGACGGGCGACGAGGAGGAGATGGCCGAGAAGCTCCTTATCGGAAGGGGAGGCTTCCCCGAGACGGGGCAGGGGCTGTCTCGGGATGACGAGGATGTGGACAGGGGCCTGCGGGTTGTTATCCCGGATGGCGAAGGAGAGGTCGTCCTTGTGGATGATGTCGGCCGGAACCTCTCCGGCGAGGATCTTTTCAAAAAGCGTCGGCATGAGGATCAGCTTATGCCATGGGGCGGGTGGACCTCAAGCCCGGAGGAGCAGAAAGGGTTCACATCCCCTCTTCCGGGACATCCATGACGGTAAACATGAGTTCGGCGGAGGAGGCGAGTTCATCCTCTACGAAGCAGCGGGCGGCGGCGGTGGCGAAGCGGTTGCCGCGGACCTTGACGATGCTGACCTTGATGAGGAGTTGGTCGCCGGGGATGACGGCGCGGCGGAACTTGACTTTATCGGCGCTCATGAAGAGGGCTATTTTCCCCTCGGAGGAAATTTTGCGGAGCATGAGGAGACCGGCGGCCTGGGCCATTGATTCCATCTGAAGCACGCCGGGCATGACGGGATTGCCGGGAAAGTGGCCGGTGAAGAACGGTTCGTTGATGGTGACATTCTTGATCGCCGTGATTTCCTGATCCTCCTTGATTTCGATGACGCGGTCGACGAGGACGAAGGGATAAGCGTGGGGAAGGATATCGAGGATGCGGCGGATGCTGATCTCGGTCTCCTCGGGGGCGATCATCTTTCTCCGCTTGGTGGCCGGGGAATCTTTCCGGACCGGCTCGAGGGCCTTGGGTTCCGGCTTGGCCGCCATGCGGGTAAAGAGGGCCTTGGTGAGCTGGGAATTCAGCTTGTGGCCGGGCCGGACGGCGACAATGTGCGCCTTTATGGCTTTCCCGAGGAGGGAGAGGTCGCCGACAATATCGAGGATCTTGTGGCGGACAAATTCATCATCGAAGCGAAGGGGTTCCTTGGAAAGGATCTGGTCCCCCTTGATGACGATGGCGGAGTCAAGGCTTCCCCCCTGGATCTTCCCCATTTTGAGGAGGGGTTCGATATCCTCGTAGACAGTGAAGGTCCGGGCGGGGGCGATTTCCGCGATGTAGGTATCGGGATCGAGATCGATGGAGAGGTGCTGGGTATGGATACCACGATCATCGGCGCTGGTGCAGGTGACCTTGAAGCCATCGTAGGGAAGGGCGATGATGGACCGGTTGCCCTCGGTGACGGATATCGGCTCGGTGAGGACGAAAAATTCCCTTTCGGCCTCCTGTTCGACTGGTTCGGCCTTTTGGAGGAGGTTGACAAAGTGTTTTGCGGATCCGTCGAGGATGGGGGGTTCAGAGGCATCCAGTTCGACGAGGCAGTTGTCGATCCCGCAGCCGACGAGGGCGCTGAGGACGTGCTCGATGGTGTGGAGGCTGGTATGGCCGGAGGAGATATCCGTGCTGCGGACAAGCTTGTCCTGGACGTATTCGATCCGGGGTTGCACTTCCGGCCTGCCATAAAGATCCGTGCGCTTGAAGACAATCCCATGGTCTTCGGGGGCGGGCTTGAACGTCAGGTGGACCATCTGCCCGGTATGGAGGGACTTGCCGTGTGTCGATACATCACGCAGGAGGGTTCTTTGATGCATGGGGGAGGAGTATGGCGAGGCGAAATCGGCTTTGTAAAGGCTTGAATCCGAGCGCTATTGACAGATTGCCGGGGGCATGGTTTCACCAAAGCCCTAAACAGGAAAGAGTTTCATGGCATCACCCACAGACATACGAAAAGGCAAGGTCATCCTTTACAACAGCGCCCCGCATCTCGTTCTCGAGATGCTTCACCGGACCCAGGGCCGGCAGGCCGGGTTTGTTCAGGTCACCCTGCGCAACCTGAGTACCGGATCGAGCACCACGACAAAGCTGCGTTCCACGGATTCGGTTGAGATCCTGATGACCGACACGCGGAAAATGGAGCTCAGCTACATTGACCAGGAGGGGTGGCATTTCATGGATCCGGAGACCTTTGAGGACGTCGTCCTGATGGACAACCTTGTCGAAGACGCCAAACATTTCCTTTCCGAGGGGAATGCAGTGGATATTCTTTTTGTCGACGGCGAACCGGTACAGGTACAGCTGCCGGCCTCGGTGGAACTCGAAGTGACGGAGGCCCCCGAGGCGGTCAAAGGGGACACCTCGGGATCGGCGATGAAGCCGGTCACGGTAGCGACCGGCCTCATTATCCAGACCCCGCTTTTTGTGAAGACGGGTGACCGGATCAAGGTCTCGACAGCGGACAAGGGCTACCTCGGGCGCGTCTGAAGATGAACGGTCAAGAAAGGCCCTTTTGACGAAGCCCGTGATTCATCCGACGGCGATCATTGAGGAGGGAGCCGCCCTTGGACCCGGCGTTGAGGTGGGTGCCTGCGCCTATATCGGGAGCAAGGTCCGACTGGGAGAAGGGTGCCGGATCCATCATCACGCCACCGTTGAGGGCAACACGTCGATGGGTGCGGGCAACGAGGTATTTCCGTATGCCTTCATCGGCGGACGGACGCAGGACAAGAAATGGACCGGAGATGACGCGCCCATTGTGATCGGGGAGGGCAATGTTTTCCGTGAATACAGCACGGTGCATCCAGCGACTTTCGCGGACAAGGCGACGCGCGTTGGTTCCGACAACCTCTTCTGTGCCTACAGCCATATCGGACACGAGTGCATCGTTGGAGACAGCTGTGTGTTCAGCAACAACGCGACTCTCGGCGGGCATGTCCGGATCGGCAGCTGGGTGGTCATTGGAGGGCTGTCGGCGATCCATCAATTCTGCACGATCGGTAACGGGGCGATCATCGGGGGGTGCTGCAAGGTCCTTAAGGATGTCATTCCAAACGCCATGGCGGAGGGGTATCCGGCGCGGCACCGGGCGATCAACCGCCTCGGGCTGAAGCGGCGCGGGCACAGCGACGCGGATATCGAGATGGCCTCCCGGATCCACAAGCTGGTTTTCCGCAGAGGCCTGAACCGGAGCCAGGCTCTTGCCGCTCTGGAGGCCGGGGAACTGGGTGAGCATCCGATGGTCGCGGAGGCGATCGCCTTTATCCGTGCGAGCACGCGTGGACTGGCCTGAGAGCGGCTGGCGGTCAACAGGCGCCCCGCCCCCGTTCAGGTGGTGGAAAAGCGGTATTCGGTGAATGAGGAAAAGGTTTTTCCGGGAGCGAGGACGGTGGAGGGGAAGCCCTTGATGTTCGGCGAATCGGGAAAATGCTGGGTCTCGAGGCAGAGCCCGGCATGCCGGGGATAGAAATAGCCCCCCTTGCCGGCGAGGCTTCCGTCAAAGTTATTCCCGGTATAGAACTGGATTCCGGGCTCGGAGGTGAAGACTTCCATCTGGCGGCCGGAGGCCTCGTCGACGACCACCGCGACCGGTTCCGCGGGATCCCGGTCTTCCCGGAGAACGAAGGTGTGGTCAAAGCCGCCCGCCTTCTCGACCTGGGGATTGGGGGAATCAAGGCGGTGGTCGAGGGATTCGGGCTCACGGAAATCGAAGGGGCTGTCGAGGACGGTCTCCTGTTCGCCGGTGGGCGTGGCGGTATCGGTACGGGTGGGAAGGTAGGTATCGGCCTTGATCTGGACGGTGTGCTGGCGGATGGATCCAGAATCCTGACCGGCGAGATTGAAGTAGGGATGCATGGTCAGGTTGACCACGGTAAGGCTGTCGGTGGTGGCGGTGAAGGCATAGCGGAGGCCGTTTTCCGGAGTGAGGGTGATTTCCGCCTCCATGGTGAGAGTGCCGGGATAGCCCATTTCGCCATCCGGACTGGTGTATTCAAAAACAAGGGCATGGCCTCCGGCGATTTCGCGGGTGCTTCCCTTGAGGAGTTGGCGGGAAAACCCCTCCGGTCCCCCGTGAAGGTGGGCCTTCCCGTCGTTCAGGGGAAGGTGGTATTCCTTTCCCGCGAGGGTGAAGCGGCCGTGGGCGATCCGGTTGGCGTAACGGCCGACGAGGGCACCGAAGTAATGGGAGTTGTTCTCGACGTATTCCTCGATGGCATCCAATCCGAGGGTGATATCACCGGGCATGCCGATGCGGTCGGGCACTTCGAGTTCAACGAGGATTCCGCCGTAGTTGAGAAACGTGGCCCGGAGGCCGGAGTCGTTTTCGAGGGTGTAGGCCTGGATCGGCCTCCCATCCTTCATCTGGCCGATGGTTTCTTCGTGAATGGACTTGGTCATCGATACTGTCGTTTCCCCCGGAAACGGATCAGAATGCAGAGGCCTCCAGCCTGTTCCGGGCGGACTATCACCCTAAGGGGAAAGCCAAAATGTGCAAAACAAAAATGGCCTCCGGGCCGGAGCGGGGGCCTACAGCTGGAGGGACTGGCCGACGCTGAGGACGGAAAAAACGACACTGATGGCGATGACGGCGACGAGGAGGATGGCCCCTCCGAGGGCCACGGCGACGGTCGCGGTGGTGAGGATATTGAGGGACTTGGTGAGTTCCTCGCGATAGATCCCGTTGATGTCATTGAGGCTGTTGACGATGTTGCCGGTGTTTTCCCCGACGGTCAGGATGTCCATGGCCATTTCGGGCATGTAATGGACACGCTGGATGGCGGTGGCCATGGAGACCCCCTCCTGGATCTGCCGACGGGCGAGGGCGAACTTCCCCCGGAGGATGACATTGCTGATGGTGCGTTCGACGAGCCGGAGGGTCTCGGAGGTATTGACCCCGCTGCCAAGGAGGGTGGACATGAGGTTGGTGGTTCCGTAAATGTTGGAATAGAGGTAGATGCGGCCGATTATGGGAAGGCGGAGGAGCCAGTAGTCGGTTTTCCGTTTACCTCCCGGGGACTGGCGCCACTGGCGAAGGCCGAGGACGAGGGCGAGGATAGCGCCAAGAACAAAGGGCCCGTAGGTGATGGTGCCTTCGGATCCAGTGATGAGGATCCGGGTGATGAGGGGAAGGTCGCCCCCGAGCTGGTCGAGCATGTCCTGGATCTTGGGCAGGAGGAAGGTGAGAAGGATGATGACCACGGCCACGGCGGTGGAGAGGACGAAGGCGGGATAGGTAAGGTTGCTGATGAGGCGCTTGCGGACATCGCGCGATTCCTCCAGGTAGGCGACAATACGCTCAAGCACGGGGATGAGGTTGCCGCTGCTTTCCCCGGCCTCGACGAGATGGATGGTGGAGGCGGAGAAGACGTTCCCATGGCTGTGCATGGCGGAGGCCAGGGTCTGCCCCTCACTGAGCTTCTTCCAGATGGACTCACAGAGATCGACCATCTGGGGGTCGGAGAGGCGGCGACTGAGGAGGCTGACGGTGTCGCCGAGGGACATTCCGGAGGAGAGGAGGACGAGGAGGCGCTTGAGGAATTCGAGGGAGAGGGCGCTGCGGGAGCGTTTGATAGGGAGAATACGGCGCTTTTTTCCGGATTCGCGGAAAAAGTCGCTTCGTTCAATTTCCTCATCCGGGGCGACCTGTTCGCCGAGGGCCTCGACGGAAATGGGACGGAGGCCGTTCTGGGCAAGTTGCTGGAGGAGGCGCTTGCGGTCGGGCGAATCGGCTTCGCCGGAGGTGGTCCGTCCGGAACTGTCGAGGGCTTTGTAGGAAAAACGGGGCATGGAAACTTACTCCTCGGCATCCTCGCCGGTGCTGTAGCGCATGATTTCGTTGAGGGACGTCCTGCCGAGGGCGAGCTGATCCCAGCCGCTCATCTGGAGCGTGGTCATGCCGAACTTGAGGGCTTCCTGGCGGATATCGCGGGCGGAGCGTTTTTCGACGATGAACTCATGAATGGTATCGTCGACGCGGAGGATCTCAAAGATGCCGACGCGGCCCCGGTAGCCGAGACCGCGGCAGGCCTCGCAGCCGACGGGTTCGAGGATGTTGGCCTTGAGGCGTTCCGTGGACGGCTCGAGGTTGAGGGCGTCGAGGCATTCGTGGAGGTATTTTTCGGAATAGTTGCCGGGGCGGGCGCACTTCGGGCAGAGGCGCCGGACAAGCCTCTGGGCGAGGATCATCTCGACGGCGGAGGCGATAAGGAAGGGCTCGATCTCCATGTCGATGAGGCGGGTGAGGGCCCCGGGGGCATCATTGGTGTGGAGGGTGCTGAGGACGAGGTGTCCGGTGAGGGCGGCGCGGATGGCGATATCGGCGGTCTCGGAGTCGCGGATTTCCCCGACCATGATGACATCAGGATCCTGCCGCAGGATGTGGCGGAGGGCGCTGGCGAAAGTGAAGCCGATTTCGCTGTGGACCTGGGTCTGGTTGACCCCCTCGACCTCGTACTCGACGGGATCCTCGACGGTGATGATGCGCCGGCCGGGCGAATTGATCTGGCGGATGAAGGCGGTCAGGGAGGTGGATTTCCCGGACCCGGTGGGACCGGTCACGAGCATGATCCCATAGGGGAGGTCGAGGACACGCTTGATGCGGTTCTGATCGCCCTTGAGCATGCCGAGTTCCTCCATGGAGAGGGGCTGGTTTTTCTGGTTGAGGAGGCGTAGGGAGACGCTTTCGCCATACATCGTGGGCATGGTGGAGATACGGATATCGAGCTCGGTGCCCTTGGCCTTGTAGACGATACGGCCATCCTGGGGCCGGCGTTTTTCGGAGATGTTGAGCTTGGCCATGATCTTGAGGCGCGAGATGATGGCTCCCTGGTAGCGGATCAGGTTGTCAGGCACGCGGATGGGGACGAGCTCGCCGTCGATGCGGTAACGGATCTGGAGGGATTCCTTGAGGGGTTCGAAGTGGATGTCGGTGGCGCGATCGTCGATGGCCTTGGCGATGACCTCGTTGACAAAGCGGATAAGGGCGGCGTTCTCGTCTTCCTCGGCTTCCTCGAGGCGTCCGGAGTCCTCGGTCGCGATGTCGGATTCACTGAGGGATTCGGCGCCGACGCCGTAGCGCTGGGTAATGGTATCACTGATACGGTTGGCGGGCCCGAGGAACCAGCGGGGCTCCTTGCCACTGACGGCGTAGATCCACTCGTCCATTTCGGGCGAGGGGGGCCAGACGGTGACGAGGGAGAGTTCCCCTTCTTCCCCGCCGTCCTGAGCGAGGGGGAGGCACTGGTACTCATGCATGATTCGGAGGGGAAGGAGCTCGGAGGCGTCCTCAGGAAGGTCGAAGTCCTCGCGAAGCTCCATCCTGGCCTCGCTTGCCAGTTGCTGAAGGGTTTCCGATTCCGGCTTGCGGATGAGCTGGGCCAGGAGGGGGAGCCGGTTCTGGCGGGGGGCTTCGTTGATGGTGGAGCGCTGGTCGGGCTCGAGGTGGGCGAGGAAACTGTCGGGTTCAGTGGAAGTGCTCATGACGGAGAAAAGGCTAGGGATTGCGGGTGACGGTGCGGCGGCGGGTGGAGTTGTCGGTGGAACCGGTACGGTTGCGTGAGGAAGGGCGGATAACGCGGCGCCGGGCTGGCCGGCTGTTTTCGCGCAGGGCCGTTTCCTTTTTTCCGGCATTGGAGGCAGCCGGGGCGGCCCGGACGGGCATGGGTTTGTTGCTCGTTTCGACAAGGGCGAGGTTCAGGGTCTGCCCGTCGACGGCGACGACGAGGGCGTTTTCCTCCTCGTTGAAGTCAATGATCTCGAAAGGCCCTCCGCCGGACTTTCCGGAACCGACCCAGGATCCCTTGCGCTCGCGGGTGTTGTAGAGATTAAAGAAATACATACCATCAAGCTGATAGACGCCGCGAAACTCGTAGGCGGCATTCCGCGAAGGGTCGGGGGCGGCCTTGCCGGGCTGACCGGGGGCCTCGAAGCCGGGGGGCAGGAAGGGGGAGTTGCGGATGATGGAGGGCATGCCTGTCTCCCCGTCCGCGGCCCGGGCCACTGTCAGGGACGGGAGGAGACATCCCAGGAAAGCCACTGTGAAAAAACGGGGCATGGGGGATCACGGTTTATTGCGGCGGGGCAGATCACGTTCCTCTGGTTCCGGCTCGACCTCACGCGGACGGAAGGTTCCCCCGTCAAGGTAATCGCGGATTTCCCGCGTTCCCTCGACCTTGTCGATGAGCTCATTGGCATCTTTATCGGCATCATCGGCGTTGAGGATGATCGTCGGCCGGATGAAAATGAGGAGTTCGGTGCGGTTGGTGTCCTGGGAAGTGCGGCTGAAGAGGTCGCCGAAGAGGGGGATCTTGCCGAGGATGGCCATGCGTCCTTCAAGGGTGCTGGTGGTGAGTTCCTGGAGGCCCCCAAGGGCGATGAGGCCGCCGTCCTGAACACTGACGAAGGAATTGGCGGAGCGGGTCCCGATAACCGGTTGCGGAGGGGTGTTCGCACTCACGGTTACGGTTTCAATGATCGCCTGATTCTGTTGCTCGATCTCGAGCTGGACAACCCCGTCGGATCCGATGAGGGGGGTGACCTTGAGCTCAAGCTTGATGTCGCGGAACTGGATCTGGTCGCGGGTGCTGAGCCCGGTGGAGAGGTCGCTGGTGGTCGTTCCGGTAACGACGGGCTGTTCCCGTCCGACGGAGACCGTGGCCTCCTTGTTGTGAGTGGTGACGATGGTGGGGGCGGAGAGAACCTTGGCGTTGCTTTTGTTGGCGATGGAATCGAGCAGGAATTCAAAGGAGAAGGCCTCGTCCGGACCCCAGCTGATCCCATCCCCGAAGGTGGCACCGTAGAGGTTTCCGGGGTTGGCGGTCCATTCTGAGGCAGGATCGTCAAAATCGACGTCAAAGCCGGTACCGGTGTAGGAGAACCCGAAGGTATCGATTCCCCTCGTATCGTCCTCCGTGAGGGTGACTTCAGCAATGACGACCTCGATGCGCACCTGGGCAAGGAGGGTATCGATATCCTCGATCAGCTGGCCGAGGTACTTGAGGTCGTTGTGGGTGCCGTTGGCGACGATGGTATTGGCCCGCTCGTCGGGAACAATGGTGAGGAAGTCGGAGAACTGGAGGTTGGTGGCCTCCTGGCGGGCGGACGCGACGGCCTGGTTGTTCTGCCGCACCTGGTCGGCGCGCTGGCGGGCTGCGGCGGCGTTGTTGTTGTTGTTGTTGCTCTGGCCACCGGAGGTGTTGCCGGTATCCTGGCGGACCTCGCGCTGTCCGGTGATGATCTGCTCGATGATGCTGACAAGTTCGGTGGAGTCAGCGTAGCGGATGGAGTAGACGCGGGTGGCGGTGGTGGGGGCGACGTCGATATCGAGCCGTTCAATGAGGTTGCTGATTAGCTCGCTGTTGGAGGGATGGGTGAAGATGATGACCTGATTGGTACGCTCGTCGCTTTCGACGGTGGTGTTGTTTTCAAGCTGACGTCGAAGGGGACCTTCGGCGAGGCTCTGGATACGCTGGACAACCTCCTCGGAACCGATGTTCTGGAGTTCGAAAAAGAGCATCTCGGTGCGCAACTTGGAGGGACTGTCGATGATGGGAAGAAGGCGTTCGATACGCTGGAGGTTGATGAGGGAATCGGTGATGAGAAGGAAGTTGCTCTTATCGAAGGCGATGGGGGCCCCCTGGGTCATGAGGGGCTGGAGGAGGGATGCAGCCTCTTCGGTTTCGAGAAAATCGAGTTTAAAGACCTTTTCGTAGATCGTCTGGCTGGGGGTGGCATCGAGGGTGCTCCCGGTCCAGACCCGGGCCACCTGCTTGTTGATGATGGCGCTGGGAACGGCCTTGAGGAAGCGTTCACCGAGATTGGTGATGGCGATTCCGTTGAGGGCGAGGAGGCTTTCGATGGCCGTGATGGCCTCGCCGCGGGTCATCGGGGACTGACTGAAAAAGGTGATTTTGACCGAAGGGAGGCTCTGTTGCCGGAGGATGGGCTTTCCGGTAAAGTTCTCAAGCATCTCGAGAACCTCGTTGGTTCCCATTTCAGGGATCCGGATCAGGCCGACGACCTCCTGCATTTCCTCGCTCTCGGGATCAATGATCTCGGAGCCATTCTGGAGAAGTTCCTCATCGGAGGGCTGGGGTGTGGTGGTGTCGGGACGCGGGACGGAGCGCGGGGTGCCCGAGGGGGGGTTGGCGGGCGGGGAGAAGTCCGGCGGCGGGGGGGGGACAAAATCAGGCGGACCCGAAGGGCTGCCGAAGCGGGGTTGTTCCGGCGGGTCCTCCGGTTCCGACTCCTGGCCGGAAAGGGCCACGGAGAGGAAGATAAGGGAACCGAGGAGGCAGGTGAAAACCCGGAGGGTGGGAAGCGATAGGGATCGGTCAGTCATTCAAAGCGTCTTCTTTAAGTTCAAAGGAAACCAGTTCAAAAACGGCATCGAGGAAGCGGGGATCCCGTTTATTGGCGGAAATGCGGAAATCGCCGAGGGCGATGTAGGGGGAATGCTCCTTAACGGCCTGGTCGAAGCGGATAAGTTCGCTGATACGGGCACGCTTGATGGAGAGGCGGACGGTATGGAAATTGAACAGCTGGGTACTCTGGGTGGAGGGGGTGCTGATATCGAAGCTGGAGACCTCATTCTGGCGGGCTAGGGAGTCGAGGCGCCCGACAAGCTGGGCCCCGGAAAAGGTCTTGTTGCCGTCGAGCCCCTCGCGGGCCCGGTCGAGGAGCCGTTCTGCCTCGTCGGCCTGGTCGAGGGTGGATTCAAGGGAGGCACGGAACTCGCGGTTGAGGGTGTAGGTATTCCAGGTCTCCTGGAAGGCATCAAGAAGGGCGAGGATCCAGACAAGCAGGAGGACCCAGAGGATGACACTGACGAGGTAGCGTTCCCGGAGGCTGAGGGAGTTGAATAATTGCCGGATGACCATGTGTTTAACCGTTGTCGTTCTCCCCGGATGCCGTCGCCTCGTCGGAACTGTCCTCCTCTTCGAGGGGAACGTTAAATCCGTTTTCTGGCTCAGGGGGGAGGGAGGCGAACGTTATCAGGAACTCGAAACTCGTCTGATTGTTGCGCGTCTGGGAATTATTTACAACGGAATCGACCGAAGGCAGCTGTTTGACGGCATCGGCAAAGGCGTTCACAGGGGTCACTCCCTTGCTGGACTGGCCCTCGATTTCCAGCTCGTTGAAGGCCCGCGAGCGGACATCGTCAAAAAAGACCGAATCGGGACGGAGGGGATTGATGGCCTCCATGAGGAGGAAAGGCTTGAGGTCCTCCTCGGTGGACTGGGTAAGCCGCTGGGCAAGGGTGAGCTTGTTCTCGACCCGCGAGGCCCGTGGCTCGAGCTCCCCGATGTCCGATTCCTGGAAGCGGTTGTAGGTGGAGAGGGCGACGTTACCCGCCTGAATGAGAAGGAGGAGGAAGGCCATGGCGGCGGCGGCCTGGATTGATTTCCAGATGGTGCGGCTGCGCCGGCGGACACGGCGTTCACGGTCGGCATACTCCTGGGAGCGCAGGTCGGCGGCCCAGAGGTCGTTTTCGGGGAGACTGAGAACCTTTTCCCGGAGGGGGAGCGGGGTACCCTCGTTGAGGTGTCGGTGGCGAAAGCGGATTCCCCCGCCCTGAAGGATCTCGATCCCCTCACCGAGCCAGAGGCCGTCTTCGAGGTGCCAGTCGGGGCCCTCGAGGTGGGCGGCCATTTCCCGCCGGTGGGAGAGGAGGGTCTCGTCGGTAAGGAGGGTGGCCTTGATGCGGCGGGAAACGATTTTTGCCGGAACGGGGTTGCCCGTTTCGAGGTGGAGGGCGGAGAGGACCCCGTTCTGGGAGAGAAAGCGGATCGTGGGTTTGTCGAAGGTGTCCCCGTAGAGGGAAATAAAGCCGGGCAGGAGCTGGAGGAAATTCTCCTCCGGATCAATATCGAGGCGCCTGAGGCGGGTTCTCGGGGTCGCGTACACGAAGGCAAAGGGGGCGTTCCCGGAGCGGAGGAAGCCCCATGCGAGTTGTTCCATGGGAAAAGGGGCGTTGCCTTCGAGGGCAAGTTCGATGAAGGCGACCGTGTCCTCCCAGGAGAGGCCTTTTGGAAGGTCGACTTTCCGGGTAAAAAAGGCATCGGCGGGAGCGAGACCAACGCGGCGGTCGGGCAGTTTCTCCCTCAGGCGGGAGAGCAGGCGGGAAAAGGAAGATTCCGGGGTCGTGCTCATTTCAGGACGTAAGGGATCATTTAACGGGTGGGCGAAAAAGGGTGTCGATCAAAATTTGCGGTTCTCGGCGAGGCGCAGGAAGCGGAAGGGATAGCCGAGATCGGCGGTCTCGGTGGCGGCGGTACGGGTATTGCCGCGGGCTTGCTGGCGCCGGGCGGAGGCGGAATCGTCGCCGACGTCGCGGGCTTCCCGGCTTCCCTGGTCGTCGTTACCGGGGGAACGGTTATCGGAGGCGGAAGCGTCGGAGCCGGACCAGGAAACGAGGCCTTCAAGCTCGAAGCGGGCATCCCCGCGGATACTGGTGACCTTGACGCGGAGGAGGGAGATTTCCATACCGATGCCACTGGCTTCCTCGGGAATGGCGCCGAGGTTGGATTCCTCGCGAAGGAGGCGGTCGTCGGCGGTTCCGGGTTCACCGTCGCGACCATTGCGGAAATCGATGAAGGAGCGCATGTTCAGGGCCCCGGTCTCCTGGAGGTAGAGGAGGACGGTTGAATTGGCCCCGTTGACGTTGACATTGCCCTCATGGAAAAGGGAAACCGCTTTCCGGAAACGCGACCAGTTGGGGAGGGGAGAGCCGTTTTCATCAAAGAAAAGGGTATTGAAGGGACGGATGAGCCTGAATTCGTCCCAGGACTCAATGGGTCCGTTGGCGGCCTTGTAGGGAGGGTTGAGGCGTTCGTAGTCCTCCCCGTCGAATCCGTTGAGGCGGCTTATATCATCCTCATCGAGCCAGTCGAGGAGGCCGTCGGCGAGGGCCTCGCGCTCGGGAAGGTCGAACCCGAGAATTTCAAAGAGGACGAGCAGTTGGGGATATTCCATGCTGAGGAGGGGAAGTTTGCCGCTTTCATCCTCGAAGCTGACCTCGACGGAGGAGGCGTTGTCGGGAGTGAATCCGAATTCCTCCAGGGGACGCCCCCATCCCTGGGCGGGGCCCCAGAGGGCACCCTCGATCTCACGGTACTGGTTGATGGTGGCGAGGGTGATCTCCATGGCGGAGTAGGCGTCCGTGCGGATATCGTCACGGTTATGGAAGAGCCCGTAATACTTGATTTTGGCGGTGGCTTCCTCGAGGAAGGCGACGACAATGAAGGTGAGGAGGACGACGAAGACGAGGACGAGGACGATTATGGAACCCCGTCTGGCGGTTGGTGTGTGTCTGGCGGGTGGACGGATCATGTCAGAAAAGGGGGAGATCGAGGGAGCGCTGGGGAATGAAGACGGAACGATGCCGGTCGCCCTCGTCCGGATGGGAAAAGGTCAGCTTGAGAAAATCGGGCAGGAGGAAGGAATCGTCCTCTTCGAGGGGGTCCTCCTCGAGTTCCCACTCGTCGTCCTCGAAATCATAGTAGGCGTATTCAATTTTGGAGACAAAGGGGGAAACGGGGGTTCTGAGGAGGTCGCGTACCTCCTCGATTTCCTCGGCGTCGAAGATGGAATACCAGAGGAGGGAGAGGCCGGTATCGTCATCGAAATGAATGTAGACCATAACCGCGGGAAGGGAGCGCCCCTCGCGGACAAAGAGAGCCGGGGCCTCGGCCTGGCGGAAGTGGAGGAGGGGGTCATCGAGATCGCTCCATCCCGGCGGCCGGGCCCATTCGACGGGCTGGCCTTCCTGATCCTGGTCTTCGGAATCGAAGGCCTCGGAGGCCTCAATGGCCTTGTTGAGGAAGAGGACGACACCATCGACATGCTGCTCGAAAAAGTCGTCATTGGTGCGGTTGAGCCAGAGGTTGCTGAGGCCGACGAGGTGAAACCCGAGAAGGGTCATGAAGGAGCCGAGGATGGCCACGGTGGCGATCATCTCGATGAGGGTAAGGCCGCCGCGGCGGTTACGACTGGGAGGGGTCTGTGGCATGGGCGGGCTACCAGTCCCTCCGGCGGGCTTTTTCCTCAATCACCTTCTGGACCTCGGCCCTGACCTCGCTGCGCTCGAAGGAATCATCGAGCCAGGTTGGGCGGAGGAGATAGAGGGTTTCCTGGTGCTGGATGCTTTCCGCGTCAGGATTCTCGAATTCAATCTCCAGGCGGAGGCGGTAGAGATCAACGGCGGAGGTGCTTTCCACTTCCGCCTGCCAGCGTGCTTCCCCGAGGTCGAGGGTCATGATTTCACCGCCCTCCTCGAGTTCATCGCGTTCGGAGAGCTGGATGACCTGGCTGCGGACGAAGCGGACATCCTTCTGATGGTCGGCCTCGGATTCAAGGCTTTCAAGGGTGAGGAGGACATTGAAAAAGGTTTCGGTGAGGACAAAGAAGGCGGCACCGGCGATGGCGACGGCGATGACGGTTTCAATGAGGGAGAATCCGGCCCTTGAGAACGGTCTAATCGGAGCGGGAGTCATCAATGACGATGTCGGAAAAAGGATCGAAGCGCTGGGTGAAGTCGGTGGAGCCGTATTCGAGGCGAACCTGGAAAGGGGTTGAGGAGCGGTCGGGGCGGAAGGTCACAGCGGGGATTTCGGCGGTTTCGCGCGAGTTGCTGCGGAATAGGCCCCTATCGGGAAGGATCTGTTCAAAGAGGACCTCGAGGCGGGAATCGGACTCCTCCATGCCGGTGGGAAAGGAGGCGAGCCCCTCTCCATTAACGGTATGGATATCGAAGGTGGAGCGGTCCTCATCGTAGCGGAGTTGGGTGGGTTCCTTGAGGTAGGCGGCCTGGAAGCGGGCTTCCCGTACCGCCTTCAGGAGAACCCGCTCCACCGGTTCGTCCCCGAGGCCGCGGAGGATGGCCTGGGCATTGATGACAATCAATCCCCCCATGAGTGCCATGAGGGCGATGACGATAATGAGTTCTATGAGGGAGAAGCCACGACGCACGTTATTACCAGTTTCCAATATTGTCGGATTCAGATTCCGGATTCGGCCCCTTGGACCAGAGGTCGTAACCATCGCTGTTTTTGCTGCCCGGATATTTATACTGGTAGGGCTGGCCCCACGGATCCTCCGGAAGCTTTTCGATGTAGGGACCCTTCCATTTGCCCTCGGCGGAGGCAGGGGCGACGAGGAGGGCCTCGAGGCCGGCTTCCGTCGAGGGGTAGGAACCGGTGTCGATCCGGTATTTAAGCAGGGGGGCTTTGAGGGCATTGTCGACAAACTGTTTGGCAACATCCTCCTGGGCGCCGCCGAAGAGGTTCCCGATCCTGCCGATGAGGAGGGTCCCGACGATGGCGATGAGGGCGATGACGATCAGCATCTCGACGAGGGAAAAGCCGGCCTTGAGGCGGCGGCGAAGCGGTTGGTTACGGACAGGGTTTTTCATGTTGGATTGTATTCAAGTTAACCAATAGAGGGCAGGCAAAGTTGCAAACCCGAATGATCCGTCGGGACCTTCAGGATATTGGAGTTGTTTCCGGGAAAAAACGTTCACCAAGGACGGACTGGATGAGGCGGCGGGGGTCCTCGTCCCGCTGGAGTCCCCTGAGGTGGGCCCGGACCTCTGCGTAGTCGGGCCCGAAGGAGGCCCATGAGCGCAGGATGGCGGGAAGATCGCGCGGTTTGCGGAGGCGTCTGGCGGCCCCATGGTTGAGGACGTAGCGGACGGTGCATTGTTCCTGGGGCATGAGTCCGCCGAGGGAATTGTAGAGGAGGGGGCACTCGGCATGGAGGGCTTCCATGGTGGTGTTGGCCCCTCCCCGGGTGAGGATTGCGTCGCTGATGTGGAGAAAGTCGGAGACCCGGGTGCTGTAGCCCTCGACATAGGTCCGGAGGGAGGGGTGGCATTGGGACCAGCGGAGGACTGATTCGTGGAGGGCCTTGTCGCGGCCGCAGATAACGATGACCTGGAGACGTTCCGCGAGCGGGAGGAGATGCCTCAGGAAGGCGAGGTGATGGTTGGCGCCATACCCGCCGGTGGCGAGGAAGAGGGTGAAGCGGTCCGGGTCGAGGCCGAGTTGCCGGCGGAGGGCTTCACGGTCCGCGTGACTGAAACCGGCCTGGAAGGCGGCGGGGGGGAGCAGTCTCTGGAAGACCGAGGATCGGTGGGGGGGGATACCGAGGCGGATGGCGTACTGGCGGGCCTCTTCGGTCCGGGCGATGAAATGGTCTGCTGTTGGATTGACCCAGTTACGGCTGTAGCCGAACCCGCCGGAGAACTCGCCGCAATAGGTGACGCAGCGAATATCCTTACCGAGGATGCGCCTGGCATCCTCGAAATAGCCGCGGTTGGTCGAGTCATGAACACTGAGGATGAGGTCGGGTTGGAAGGTTTTGAGAAGCCTGCGGTAGTAGCGGCCCCCAAAGGAGACGGACCCCTGGTGGCTGGAGATGAAAATCTCGACGATAAAGAAGTAGAGATTGTGGAGGAAGGGGGCGCGGCGGTGGATGGTATTGTAGACCCAGACACCGAACCGGCCGAGGAGGGAGGCGTTTTCGATGACCTGTTCGATGCGGACCTCGATGCGGTTGCCGTGGAAGTGCCGGATCCATTCGGCAAAGGCCCGAGCCCGCATGTCATGGCCGCTTCCGGTGCCGGAGGTCAGGACGAGGATGCGTCTGCTCATGCCTTTTCAAAGGCGAGAACGACATTGACGCCCCCGAAGCCGCTGCTGTTGGAAAGGAGGCGGCGTGGAGGCTCCTCAACGGACTCGAGAAGAAGATTGAGACCCTCGGTTTCGGGGTCGGGCTGGGTAATGTGGGCGCTGCCGGGGGTAAAGCCCTGATCCATGGCGAGGAGGCAGAAACTGGCCTCCATGATGCTTGAGAGGGAGAGGGCGTGACCGGTGAGGGCCTTGGTGCTGCTGATACGGGGACAGGGGGAGCCATTGAAGACGGATTTGAGGGCCCGGCATTCGGAGGTGTCCCCGGCAGGGGTGGAAGTGGCGTGGGCGTTGATGTAATCGATTTCGCGGGGGTCCCAGCCAAGGGACTGGAGGGTGTTCTGAAGGGTACGGGCGAGGCCTTCGCCGTCGGGATGGGAGGCCGCGACGTGATAGCCGTCGGAGGCCTGGCTCCAGCCGGCAAAGCGGCCGTAGACGGGCGCACCGCGTTTTTCGGCGATAGTGGCCTCCTCGAGGACGAGGGCGACGGCTCCACCGGTCCCGACAAAGCCGTCCCGGTTCCGGTCGAAGGGCCGGGAAGCGGAATCAGGATCGGGATTGACGGAGAGGACCCGCATGGCGGAGAAGGGAACCAGGGTTTCGATGGTAAAGTCCTCGGCCCCGACGACGACCATGCGGTCCTGTCGATTGAGGGCAATTTCGTCATGGGCGAAGCCGAGGGCGTGTCCGCTTGAGGCGCAGGCGGAGACAAAACCGCAGGTCGAGCCCCGGAAGCGGTAGGCGGCGGCGAGGTTGAAATTCAGGGTTCCGGCGATGGAGGCGACAATCCCCAGCGGGGAACAGCGGAGAGGCCCGAACCGTTTCATACGGTCGAGGTGAAAGTGAGTCATCATGGCGGAGCCGGAAGAAGCTGTATAGAGGCCGGTACGGGGATCGGAAAGGGCCGCGAGGTCGAGACGGGAATCGGAGACGGCCCGGCGAAGGGCAAAATGGGCATAGAGGGCGTTTGGGGAGAGCCCTTTGAGCTGCTCGAGACGGAAACGGATATCGTCCGGGTAGACCCAGTCCTCGGGATCGGTGGAGGCGGTGTCAAACCCGGGCACGGGCGCAGCGACGGAGGCCGGGATGCGCTCATCGGTGATGAAGGGAGGATAGGCGACAAAGCCGTGCTGGAGGTTCCGGAGACGGGATCCGACCTCCGTTGTATCATGCCCGAGACAGGTGACGAGGCCGATACCAGTGACGACAACGTTTCGCATGATGACGGGCCCCGGGTCCTCAGAGGCTCACCTGAAGGCGTCGCCGGAACCGGGTGATTCCAGCTCGAAAGTGAGGGAGATTTCCTCGGCCTTGGCGACCTTGGAGCCCTGGCATAGGATGGTGCCCTCAAACTGGGCCAGAGGAGCGTGAACCTTCTTGAGGGCGACCTTGAGCTGGAGGACCTCCTGCGGTTTGCACATCCGGTGGCAACGCACGCCATCGCAGGAGACAAAGAAAATGGAATCGCTGCGAACGGGGCCCCCGAAGGAAGCCTGGGAGGATTTCAGCATGAAAAGGACGGCCAGCTGACCGAGGGACTCCAGCATGAGGGAGGCGGGAAAGACGGGATTGTCCTTGAAATGCCCTTCGAAGAATCCTTCATCGCCGGAGATGTGGTAACTGCCCTCGGCGGTCATGCCGTTGATACGGGCCTCCTGGAGAAAGAGGAAGGGAGGCTGATGCGGCATGGCGGCGGCGATCTGCTCGAACTTGAAGATATTCTTGTTCGAGGGAACGGGAAGGCCCTTGATCTTGGCATCGAGATAGAGCTTGATATCACCGATGGTGCGAAGGTTGCGCAGTTCCTCATTCTCGATCTGGATATCGAGGGTTTCCTCCACGAGGATGATGATCTCCACCATGAGGAGCGAATCAATACCGAGGTCCTCAAGAAGGCGTATTTTATCATCGCCTTCGCGGATCACCGGCCGGACGTCGGGCTCGACAAAGCGCTCGATGATGCCCATCACGATGTCCGGAACAAGTTCCGGATCCCGCGATTGATTGAATTGAAGCGCTGCTTCAATCGCTCGTTCAGGGCAGCGCTTCAGGGATTCGCGCAGCTCCTCTTCGTTGAGCTTGGTTGTCGCCATATGGAATGATTTTGTCAGTGGGCGATCGGCGGGATGAACTTCCACCAAACGTCTTTAAGTCTTTGGTCTTGGGATAGGGAGCTCTTTCACATCTGTAAACACTGAATTTTGTAATCGGCCGGGGAACGGTCTTCAGGTTGACAGACTCACATTATTACACAACAGCCTGCGGGAGATAAAGTTTCGATGAAAGAGGGACTGGAGGTAAAGAAGGCCGGGAGGCGAGGCGACGGATGGAGCTGGAGGCGCCTCTGGGTACCGTTCTTCATGATGGCCGGAATTCTGGTCCTTTCGGGATCGGCGGGGGTGGATACGGGCGGCGTCTCTTTTCCGGGGATGGACAAGGTGGCCCACTTCATTCTCTTCGGCCTCCTTGGCATCGCCTGGGCACGGATTCCTGGAAAGGAGACGGCCCGGATGGTCCGGCTGGCGATGGCCGTCGGCCTCACGGGAGCCTTTGGTCTGGTGGACGAAGCCCTCCAGCTCCACAATCCGGAGCGCCAGTTTGAGTGGGCGGACCTTCTGGCGGACCTTGCAGGGGTCCTCGGCCTTGGAGGCGCCTATCTGTACTGCCGTCCTTTCCGGGACCTGATGGACCTTGATTTCCGGTATGGGTGGCGCTTGCGCCGGAGGCGCAATTCAGTTGATTAAAGGGATGCAAGCTGAGCCCGACGACGCAGGCAAACGGATCGCCTTCCTGAGGAAGGAGATCGAACGGCATGAACGGCTTTACCGCAAGGAACATGCGCCGGAAATATCCGACCAGGCCTTTGACCGGATGCTGGCGGAGCTGGAGCGGCTCGAGCGGGACTATCCCCTGTTTGCGCGGGCGGGCAGCCCGACCCGGACAGTCGGGGATGACCGGACGCGGGGTTTTGCAACGGTGCGCCACCGGGTCCCGATGCAGTCCCTCGACAACACCTACAGCAAGGATGAGCTCTTCGAGTTTGACGCCCGTCTCCGGCGTGTTCTCGGGTCCGATGACCTGGTTTACCTTGTGGAGCCGAAGATTGACGGACTGGCGATCAGCCTGACCTTTGAAGAAGGCCGCTTTGTGCGCGCCGTGACGCGCGGGAACGGGGAGGAGGGGGACGAGGTGACTGAGAATGTACGGACCATTCACAGCCTTCCGGAAGTCCTTTCGGGCGAAGGGATTCCCCGGCTGATGGAAATACGCGGGGAGATTTACATGACACGGAAGGAGTTTGAGCGGATTAACGCGGCCCGGGAAGCCGCCGGGGAATCGCGTTTCATGAACCCGCGCAACCTTGCCAGCGGGACCCTGAAGCAGCTGGATCCGGGAATTGTCGCCCGGCGGAGGCTGGAACTGGTGTGTTACGGGGTGGGCGCTCTCGAGGGAGCCACATTGGGTTACCAGCATGAGCTGGCTGAACGCTTTGCCCGCTGGGGTTTGCCGACGGTGGAGCGTAACTGGCGCGTGCAGGGGATCGCGGCGGCCTGGGAGGCGGTCGAGGAACTGGACAAGCTGCGGGTGGGTTTCCCTTATCCGACCGACGGGGCGGTTCTGAAACTGGATGACCGGTCCCTGCAGGCGGAAGCGGGTTCGACCTCGAAGGCCCCGCGCTGGGCCATCAGCTACAAGTTTGCCGCCGAGCAGGCGGAAACCGGCCTGCGCCGGATCAGTATCCAGATCGGGCGGACGGGGACCCTGACACCGGTGGCGGAGCTTGACCCGGTGGAAATTGCGGGGAGTACGGTGAGCCGGGCCACGCTCCACAATGAGGACGAGATCCGGCGCAAGGATGTGCGGGAAGGGGACCGGGTGATTGTCGAGAAAGCCGGGGAAATCATCCCCGCTGTCGTCCGGGTGGTTCCGGAAAAGCGCTCTGGAACCTCGCCACCCTTCGATTTCAAAAGCCGTCTTGAGGAACTGGGTTTTGAGGCGGAGCGGATTCCCGGGGAAGCGGCCTGGCGGCTCAAGGGCAGTGGGAACCCGGTTCGCCTGCGGCGGCAGATCGAGCATTTTGCAGGAAGGCAGGCGATGGATATCGACGGCCTGGGGAAGGAGATTGTCCGCCAGTTGGTCGAACGCGGCCTTGTACGGGATGTGGCCGACCTCTACTTTCTCGAAACGGAAACCCTCGTCGAGCTGGACAAATTTGCGGAGAAGTCAGCCCGCAACCTTGTCGAGGCGATTGACGCAAGCCGGGAAGCGGACTTGTGGCGGGTGATCCACGGGCTGGGGATCCCGCTCATCGGGGCCGAAGCGGCGAAACTCCTGGCTTCGCACTGCCGGAGCATGAACGCCCTTCTTGAGGCCAGTGAAGCGTCCCTTGAAGCGATCGAGGGGATCGGCCCGAAAATGGCTTCCCAGGTGGTTTCCTTTTTCAGCGAACCGTCGAACCGGGAGCTTGTGGAACGCCTTGCCGGTGAGGCTGGCCTGAAAATGGAAACCCGTCTCCCGGCAAGGGCGGAAGGCGGTGCCCTGGAGGGGAAGACCTTTGTCCTGACGGGTGCCCTCCGGCAATGGTCGCGGCAGGAAGCCAAGGCGGAAATTGAGAAGGCCGGAGGTAAAGTGACAGGAAGTGTGAGCCGGAAAACGGACTTCCTTGTCGCCGGCGAGGATGCCGGAAGCAAGCTCTCCAAGGCCCGCGAACTCGGGGTGGAGATCCTTGATGAAGAAGCGCTGCGGCGACTTCTCGGGAAGGAATAGGGAAGCGGGATCTCTAAATCTGCCAGTCGGCCTGGTTGCTGGTCTCGTGCAGGCCGCATTCACGTTTAAGACCCCCGAAACGGGTGTCTTCCTCCGTCATGCCCGCCTGCAGGGGAACCGTGCTGTGCCAGTCCCCCACGCTCACATACCCCTTTTCCCAGAGGGGATGGAAGGGAAGGTCGTGCCGCGTGAGGTAGGTATAGACATCCTTTTCGGACCAGTCGAAGACCGGATGGATCTTGACTGTCCGTCGCTGCCGGCGGACAACCGCCAGGTCCGACCGGGAGGAGGCCTGGTTCCGGCGAAGTCCGCTCAGCCAGGCCACGGCCCCCAGTTCCCGGAGGGCGCGGTTCATCGGCTCCACCTTGTTGTCGTGGTTATAGGCCTTCAGGCCTTCGACGCCCTCCTCCCAGCGCCGACCGTGGATGGCCTCCTGGCGCGCTGGTGTCCAGAGCGGATTGTAGACCTTGACGTTCAGCCCCAGGCGCCCGGTCAGCGTCTCCGCGTAGCGGTAGGTTTCCGGAAACAAATACCCGGTGTCGACAAAAATGACCGGGATACCCGGGCGGATTTCGTTCACCAGGTGCAGCATCAGGGCCGACTGCATTCCGAAACTGGTCGAGAGGACCAGTCCTTCCCCGTAGGTCCGGTCCGCCCACTGTACCCGCTCCGGGGCCGTCGCCTTCTCCAGAAAAGCCGTTTCCTTCAGCTCCAAACTTGCGTCCTCCTTAATCATATATTTGTTGGGAAAAATACCTATGATAAACGCGGACGCAAGCAAGTTCAATTGACAAAAAAGGGAGGCTGGAGGTGGATTACGCCGGGGAGGGACGAAAAACGACAGAGATGAAACAGGAACGAGGGAAAGTCTATCTGGTGGGGGCGGGCCCCGGGGACCGTGACCTGATCACCGTAAAGGGGCGGCGTTTGATCGGGGAATGCGATGATCTGGTGTACGACTACCTGGTGGACGAAGGGATGAAGGAATGGGTGAAGACAGGGTGTGTCCTGCACTATGTGGGGAAGCGGTCGGGGTTTCACGCGGTGGCCCAGGAGGCGATAGAAGACCTGCTGGTCAACCTGGCGGGATGCGGGCGGAGGGTGGTGCGTCTGAAAGGAGGGGATCCCTTCATCTTCGGGCGGGGTGGCGAAGAGGCGGAGGCGTTGCGGAAGGCGGCGGTGCCCTATGAGGTGGTACCGGCGGTGACGGCGGCCCTTGGCTGCGCGGGGTACTGCGGGATACCGTTGACGCACCGGGAACGGAGCAGCGCGGTGACCTTCATTTCCGGACATGAGCGGCCGGACAAAGAGCGCAGCCTGGTGGACTGGAGGGCGCATGCGCAGAGTGGGGCGACGCTGGTTCTCTACATGTCGATGGGGCGACTGGAGGAGATCTGCGGGCGTCTGATAGATGAAGGGCGGGAAGCGTCAACCCCGGCGGCGGTCATCCAGTGGGGGACGACCGCGCGACAGCGCTCGGTGAGGGGGGACCTTTTAACGCTGGCGGAACGGGTGAGGGACGCGGGACTGGGGGCCCCGGCGGTGGTGATCATCGGCGAAGTGGCGGAACTGGGGGAGACCCTGAGCTGGTTTGACCCATCGATATGAGGGAACACAGAAAGGCCGGAGGGAGGAACCGCTCCGGCTTGTGGAAAGGATTTACCGTTGACGGATCAGGCTTTCCTGACCTTGCCGGCCTTCAGGGCCTTGGCGGAGACCCATACCCGTTTGACCTGGCCATTGGGCATGCGGACGCGGATGCGCTGGACATTGGGCTTGAAGGTACGCTTGGAAATTTTCGCGATGTGGGTCCCGATGCCGCCGCTTTTCTTGGTAAGGCCCTTGCGGTGGATACGGCTGCCACTGACGCGGCGTTTTCCGGTAACTGAACAAATTTGTGCCATGATAAAATCTCCTGTGGAAAAACGGGAGAACGTAGGCCTGGACCATTTGAAGGCAAGCCTTTTTTAGGGATGACGGCGAAGCCCGTGAAGGACCTTGAATTTGTGACCCATATTATCGGGGTGGAGGAGTTCCATGAGGGACTGTTTCCGTTTGGAAAGGCCCGGGCGGGATCCCTCGAGGATGGAGCCGATGGTTTTTTTTGAGTGGTGCATGAAAAACGCCTCCTGGGTCTGGAGGCAAACCTCCTGGAAGCCATGTTGGTGAAGGATGGCCTCCAGTTCCTCCCAGACCAGGTGGCAGGTGATGTCGCACTGTCCCGGGGAGGCGAGGAGATTCCTGCCCATCGAATGGGCGGCGTAGGTCCGCCCGGTTCCCTGGGGACGCTGGTGGAAAACGGTTTCGCGGGGAAGGCCGTAATCGAAGGAAAGGAGGAGGCCCTGCCAGGTCCGGCGGGAGATTTCAGAGAGGAGGGAATGGGCGCGTGCGGGCCAGTCGACGATGTAGCCCTCGGGGGCATCCGGGGGCAGCGGGGGCATCGGGGCGCGGGGCTCGATTTCGACTTCGTGGAGCTGGTCCTGGGCGAGATGGACAGCGGTCTCGCGCCAGGAGTGGCGGCGGCGGACAAAGCGGCGGAAGGGCTGGGCATCGAGGAGTTCATTGAAGAAAACGACGGCCTTGGAGGGCCATTCGAGGGCCTCGCCGGGGCGAACAAGCCGGGTTTCCTGAAAGGGATGCTCGGGGAGGGAGGCGAGGAGGCCGTGCGGGCTTTCGGGGCCTATTTCAACGAAGGTGTAACGGGAAAGCGGTTCATGGAGAAGGACCTGGACGGCCTCGAGGACGAGCCTCGCGAAGACGGGACCAAGGCTGGAGGCGGTATAGAAATCGGTTGTGTCGGAGCGGCCGACACGCTCGCGGGGGGAGGTGTAGTAGCCCAGCTCAGGATGATAGAGGGCGCATTCAATGAAAGCCTCGAGGGTGAGGAGGCCGGAGGACGTCTCCGCGCGCTCCCTGAGGGCGGAGAGAAAACGAGGGGAGGGCTTTCCTTCGGGGGCGGCGGGCATGGTAGACTCACTAGGCGTGGAAAGGATTGAAGACAAGACCACACTGTAACCCGTGAAGGGGGCCTTGGCGCGGTGGAAAGAGGATTGAAGGGCGAAGAGTCAAAAAAATTCGTGCATGGTCCCGGGGGAATGCCCATAGTGCGGCCTTATGATAAAGGAGGTGCTCAAAATGCTGCTTGAAGGGGAAGCTCTGGAGACGTCCCGGATGGCCTCTATCCTGGGCGTACCGGAGACGGAGATAAAGGCGGCCCTGACCGCGCTGGAAGCGGAACAGACGCTTCTTGGCTGGCGTCCGGTGATCAACCCGAAGGCGGTGGCGGAAAACGAAGTACAGGCTTTGATTGAGGTTTCCATCATGCCGGAACGGGAGGGCGGCTTCAACCGGATCGCGGAGCGCATAGCCCGGTTCGATCAGGTGGTCACCTGTTACCTCATGAGCGGCGGCTATGACCTGATGGTCATCGTCCGGGGCCGGAATCTTCTTTCGGTGGCCACCTTTGTCTCGGAGAAACTGTCCACCCTGGAGCCGGTTCAGTCCACGGCCACGCGATTCATGCTGCGCTGTTACAAGGTGGATGGCTTCCTCATCGCGGAGGAAGCCTCCGAGGAGGAAAAACCGGCGATCAGCCCCTGAGGGGCGAGCCGTTTACACAGAGCAGGATGAACTACGAATCGGTCATCGCCCGGCACGTCCGGGACATTCCACGTTCCGGTATCCGGGACTTTTTCGCCCTTGTGCAGGAAATGCCGGAGGCGATATCGCTCGGTATCGGGGAACCCGATTTCGTCACGCCCTGGAACATCCGCGAGGCGGCCATCTACGCTCTGGAAAAAGGCAAGACCAGTTACACCGACAACCTCGGACTGTATGCTTTCCGGCGGGAGGTGGCGCGCTATGTGGAGCGGCAATTCGGGATAGCTTATGACGGGCAGACGGAATGCCTGATCGGCATCGGGGTCTCGGAAACGCTCGACACCGCGATCCGGGCCCTGGTGAATTCCGGTGACAAGGTGCTCTATCATGAACCCTGCTATGTCAGTTACTTTCCCAGCATTCAGCTTGCGGGGGGGATCCCGCTTGGGGTCGCGACCCGGCCGGAGGAACAGTTTGCCCTTCGCCGGAAGGACCTTGAGGCGGCCTGGGAACCGGGGACAAAACTCCTCATCCTGAACTTTCCCACGAATCCGACCGGCGGGGTCTGTGACCGGGAAAGGCTCGAGGACCTGGCCGCTTTTGCGATAGAGAAGGATCTCATTGTGTTGAGCGATGAGATTTACGCCGAGCTGACCTATGAAGGCCAGCACCACAGCATTGCCTCCCTCCCGGGGATGCGGGAACGGACCGTCTTCCTGCACGGAGTCTCGAAGGCCTTTGCGATGACGGGGTTCCGTATCGGCTATGCCTGTGCCCCGCATCCGATCATTGAGGCGATGATGAAAGTCCACCAGTACGCCATCATGAGCGTTCCCATTTTCATCCAGGAAGCGGGGATTGAGGCCTTGCGGAATGCGGATGACGCGGTCGCCTCGATGCGGGAATCGTATCAGCGGCGTCGTGACTTCCTTGTCCGGCGACTGCGTGAAGCCGGACTTGCATGCCATCTTCCCGAGGCGACCTTCTACACGTTCCCGGACGTCAGCCCGACCGGCCTGGACGGCGGGGCCTTTGCCACCCGCCTCTTGCAGGAGGGGGGCGTGGCGGTCGTGCCCGGGACGGCTTTCGGAGAGGATGGGAAGACCTTTGTGCGGGCCAGTTTCTCGACCCGGTACGCGCGCATCGAAGAGGCCTGCGACCGCATTGACCGCTTTGTCCAATCCCTTTGAGATGAGCATTCAGCGCATGCAGACAGTGGCCCTTGTGGGACGCCCGAATGTCGGCAAGAGCCGGCTCTTCAACCGGCTCGCGGGCCGGCGGCTGGCCATCGTCCACGACCAGGCCGGGGTGACCCGGGACGTGAATTCAACTGTCGTTAAAAATTACTACAACCTGTTGGACACGGGCGGCATCGGGCTGGTGGTCGACATGGATCACGCGAAGCTGATCGAGGCCGCGGAGGCGCAGGTCTGGCTTGCGGTGCAGGCGGCGGACCTGATCTGCCTCGTGGTGGACGGGCGTGAAGGGGTGACGGCGCTCGACGAGACCATTGCCGGCCGTCTGCGGGAGAGTGGCAAGCGGGTCAGGGTGGTGGTGAACAAGATCGACCATGAGGGCCTGGAGGCGAATGCCTCGGATTTCGAGGCCCTTGGACTGGGATCCTGCGTGCCTGTTTCGGCGGAGCACGGTTACAACGAGGCGGGGCTCGAGGAGGTCATCGAGGGCATCCTTGGACCGCCTCCGGAGCCCGGGGAAAAGGAGGAGGCGCACCGGATTCACCTCGCCTTCGTGGGGCGGCCGAATGTGGGTAAATCGAGCCTCTGCAACACCCTTCTCAACGATGAGCGGCTGGTGGTGAGCGAGGTACCGGGCACGACGCGGGACAGTGTCATGCTGGACCTCGATTTCCAGACTCCGGGCGGCGGCATGCTGCCCTTCCGCCTGATCGACACGGCGGGCCTGCGGCGGCGCAAGCGGGTGAGCCACTCGATCGAGTATTTCAGTACCTTGCGATCGCATCGGGCGGTGGAGCAGGCGGATATCGTTTTCCTGGTGATTGACGCGGAAGCCGGGGTGACGCGGCAGGACAAGGCCCTTGCGGGTGAAGTGATGGAGGCCGGCAAATGTGTCGGCCTGATTGTCAACAAGTGGGACATTGCCATCGACCGGTTCCGGGCGAACCAGCCGGAAGCCTACGCGAACATGGACGCCTTCCGTAAAGCCTATGCGCAGTCGGCCCTTGAGGAGATATTTTTCCTGCCGGAGAGCCCGGTGTTGTTTGTCTCGGCGCTGCGGGGATTTTCGATGGACCGGGTTCTCAAGGTGGCGCGTTCCCTCTGGGAGACCTCCGGGCGAAGCCTGCCGACGCCGCGAATCAACGCCCTCGTGCAGGCGATGCTTGAGAAGCGGCAGCCGCGTTACGTGGACAACAAACGCTTCAAGGCCTACTACGCGGTCCAGGTTGCGAACCGGCCGATGGTTTTCCGGATCTTCTGCAACCGGGCCACGAAGCTGGACGAGAGCTACCGCCGTTACCTGCAGAACGGGTTCATCCGCCATTTCAAGCTGCAGGGATGCCCGATCCGCTTTGAGCTGAAAGGCAAGGAGAAGCGCTATGCGGGGAAGGAAGGAAAGGGCCGGCGCCGATGAAAGTGGCTTTCATGGGATCGGACCCGGTGGCCCTGCCGCTTCTGGAATGCCTGACCGCGGAGCGGCCCGGGGGGGCGGAGCTGGACTGTGTCTTCACGCAACCGGACCGGGGGCACGGACGGGGGATGCGGGCGCGCCCGAATGCAATCAAGGAATGGGCCGGGCAACGGGAGATCGCGGTGAGGCAACCCTTGAGATGCGGGTTGCCGGAGGCGGATCTGTTGCGGGCCGAGGGTATTGACCTGCTTCTGGTGATGGCGTACGGACAGATCCTTCCGCCCGAGCTTCTGGAGGCGCCGTCACTGGATGCTGTGAACCTGCACGCCTCCCTGCTGCCGCGGCTGCGGGGACCCTCGCCGATCCAGACCGCGGTGGCCCTTGGACTTGAGGAAACCGGGGTCAGCCTGATGCGCCTTGTCCCGAAGCTGGATGCGGGACCGGTGGCCGACGCGGAACGGGTTTCCATCGGGGAGGGGACAACGACCCCGGAACTGCATAAAAAGCTGGCCGAGGCCTGTCCGGAGCTTTTGCGGCGCTTCCTTCCGGCGCTGGCCGCGGGGAGCCCTGTGTACAAGGAGCAGGATCCCGCCAGGGTGAGTTACTGCCGTATCATTGAGAAAAGGGACGCCCACCTCGATTTCCGGGCTCCGGCGCAGGAACTGGAGCGGCGGATCCGGGCCTTCCAGCCATGGCCGGGAAGCAGCTTTCCCCACGGGGATCAATTGATCCGAATCCATGAGGCGGAAGCGGAAGCGGGTGCCCCGGGGGCGGAACCGGGGACGGTTACCATTCCGGAAACGGGGGTTCCCACGATAGCCTGTGGCGAGGGAAGACTCCGGGTATACCGTCTGCAGCGGCCCGGGGGAAGACCCCTCCCGGCCGCGGCCTTCCTGCGCGGCTATCCGCTGAGGGGGGGGACGGTGCTGGTCTCGCGTGAGATGCAGCCGCTCGAGGCGCGGACCCCCTTCCCCTACAGGAAGAAGCGAAATTCGCGGACGGGAAAGAGTTAGGTCGTTGACCCGGTCGCTGCTTTGGACTCAATGAGACGCATTATGATGAGCAGGCTTTTTCGAGGATCCCTTCTCCTTTTTTTGGCGACGGGCTTCCTTTCCCCCTTTCTTTCCGCCCAATCGACGTCTGTGAATGTCCGCATCGCGGACCTGCGCAGTGATATCAACCGCCTTGACCAGATCGTCCGCTCCCTGCGACTGGAAGTTGAGTCCCTGAGGCGGGAAAACCGGCAAATGCGGGATTTGATTGACGAGCAGCTTGCCGGTTCGGTCGATCGTCCGGTAAGCGAGGAACGCATGAACACAGCCCTGCGCGAATATGAGCGTCGCATCCAGACCGCGAACCGGGAAAGCCGGAAATCGCTGGTAAACGAGGTTTCCCGGGAGATTGAAACCCTCGCGGAGCAGACCCAGAAGGCGATCAACGCTCTTGCAGAGAGCGTGGAGGGACAGCCGCAGCTGGAGGAAGTGATTGTTTTCAGTGACGACTACCCGGGGAGTGGAACCTCATACACGGTCAAGAGTGGTGATTCGCTCGGAAAAATCGCCCGCGAGCTTGGCTCCAAGGTGGACTGGATCCGGAACGCGAACCGCCTCACCTCGGACATCATATACCCGGGACAGGAACTCTTCATCCCTCTGGAGGATTGATAATCATGGCGAGACAAACCGGACTGGGCCGTGGACTCGGCTCCCTTATCAGCGGCGGGGTGGCCGCGAAAAAGGCGGCAGGAAAGAAAGGCCCTTCAAAAAAGGCGGCGGGCGGAAAAGGGGGCAAGGCGGCCCGAAAAGAGAAGAAAAGCCGTTCTTCAGGCAAGGTGCCAGAAGGAACGCCCAAGGCGGCCCCGGAGCCCTCCGTCCCGGAAGGGACACGCCCTTTTTCGGAGCAGTCCCGGGAGGCGGTCAAGGCAAGGGAGCCGGCAATCGGCCTCTATGAAATCCCGACGGGCAGGATTGTCCCCAATCCCCACCAGCCGAGACGGGAGTTCCGGGAGGAAAGCCTCAAGGAACTGGCGGAGAGCATTCGTGCCGAGGGCCTCTTGCAGCCGGTGGTGGTGCGCAAACGGGACGATGTCTATGAACTGGTGGCGGGCGAACGCCGCTGGCGGGCCTGTCAGGAGTTGAAGTTGAAGGCCGTACCGGCCCGGGTGATCGAGGCTTCGGAAACCTCAAGCGCGATTCTTTCGCTGATCGAGAACCTTCAGCGGGAGGATCTGAATCCGATTGAGGAAGCGATGGGATACGCGAGCCTGTTGAAAGATTTTGACCTCAAACAGGAGCAGGTTGCGGAGCGTATCGGCCGGAGTCGGGCCGCGGTCGCGAACGCCCTCCGTCTACTCGGCCTTGCGAGGGAGATCCAAGGCTACCTTGTCAAGGGCCACCTGTCCGTGGGACACGCCAAAGTGTTGCTCGGGGTGGAAGACGCGGAAAACCGCCTCCTCCTGGCGCGCCAGGCGATTGAACGGGGCTGGAGTGTCCGGGAGCTTGAACGGCGTTTGGACTCGGTCAGGAAGCCCACTGAGGGGGGCGGCAAGGCGCGCAGTGTCAATCCCGCCGAGGAGGCGGCGATCGCCGATGTCCAGAAACAACTTTCAAGTGCCTTCAGTACCCGGGTCTACTTGAAACACGCACCGAAAAAAGGGCGTATTGTGATTGAATACTACGGGAATGACGACCTGCAGCGGATCATGGAACGCATGGGCCTGCAGTGAACTCCCGCGGCCCAGGAAAATTTACTTGAAACTTGAACCCGGCGCGTCCACGGTTTCCGGTTTTTCCAAAACAAGGCAGATCTCATGCTGAACATTTTCATTTCCCTCTTAACATTCATTCTCATCCTCGTGAGCCTTTTCATGGTTCTGGTGATCCTGATGCAACGCGCCAGTTCCAGTGGAGGAATGGGCTCAGCCTTCGGTGGCGGGGTAACGGAATCGGCCTTCGGGGCGGACACGACGAACATCCTGACCCGGGCCACGAAATGGTCCGCGCTGGCATTCTTCGCCATTTCCCTTGCCCTGTACCTCATGTACATGAGCCGGCGCGGTTTTGACAACGGACCGGAAGGCAGTGCCCCGCCGGAGATCCCGGCAGCCTCCGAGGAAGCGGCGCCAATGCCGGAATCCGAGGCGATACCCATGCCGGAATCCGGCACCCTTCCGGTTCTCGACGAAGGCGCGGAGGCGCTCCCGGAGGAATCCGTGTCCAATGAGGAGGGTGACGAGGCCCCGGCGAATGAGGGAGAAACCGAGCCCAACGGTTGATAAGGCCCGGCAGTTGCGCCACCTTTCCGGAATGCGACTTTTCAATCAGCTGTCCCGTCTAAGGCGGGGCAGCTTTTTCATGTTCAGCCTCTGTTGTTTCCTGCCCGTCTTGCTCGAGGGACAGTTCAAATTCCGGGAGGCTCCCGGGAGACAGGATCCGTCGCCCCTTTCCGGAAGCGAGCCCGATGCGGTCTGGGAAGCCTTTCATGAGGGGCGTCAGATGGGCTCCTTCTCGATAGAGGGGAGGCTTGTCCATCGACCGGCCGGGGCGTCATCGGAAAGCTATGACTTCACCCTTGAAGGAGACTGGGGAGCGGATTACGAGCACACCCGTATCCGTCTTCTGGACGGCAGCGGAACCGCCCGGTCGAAGGCCGTCCTGACACGCTCGGGCCGTACCTGGATCCTCGACGGGGAAGGTAACAAGAAGAAGGAAATAACGGAAGCACGCTGGGGGGAGGCGATCTTCGAGGAACTCCCGCTGACATGGATGGACCTCCTGATGCCATACCTGCGCTCGGAAAGGGCCTCCTATCTTGGCCCGGACCGCTTTCTGGGGCGGCCGGCGCACCGCTTTGAAATCGAGCGGGCAGACGGTGACGGATTTCCGAAGAGGGCGGTGGTGACCCTTGACGAGGATTATGCGGCCCTTCTCCAGACGGATCTTCTGGATGAAGCCGGGTTCCGGAGGAAGCGGATGCGGATCGGCGGTTTCCGGAAGTTCGGCGAGGACTGGATGGCCAGTGAGCTGGTCTGGGAGAACCGCAGGGAGCGGTCCAGCATCAAGCTCAATGTGTACTCATTTTTAAATACAAGGTAGGGAGGCATCCTCCCCGCGGATCCCCGAAGAACGACTTTATCCTGTAGTGACCCCGCAAGGTTTTCCGGCATGCCGGCGGCCTGTCCGGAACGGATTTGGGCTGGCCCATGGGGATCTCATGAAGAAATCAATACTTTTTTATTGTAATTTCGTATCAAGCTTGTAAAAGTCCGCTCCCGAGTATTCTGAATCCAATACATGGGAGCACAGATGACAGCTAAAACAACACCACTCAGCTTTGAGATCGACGCCGAGCTGGCCTCGGATCTGGAAAAGCTCCGCGACAGCTTGGGAGGCGTTTCCTTCTCAAAGCTCATCGACTACGCAATCGACCAGTTCGATTATAAAAAAGTCGCCCGCAAGGCGGGTGGCAAACGCCGTCAGTTGTCGGTCCGTCTTGCGGATGACAAACGCGGCTCGCTGGAGGGGATCTCCAAATCGGAAAAGGTGAGCATGGCTTACCTGATTCGCATGGCACTGGAATCCCTAATGGAATCCGCAAACAAGAAAACCGTACAAAAGGAACTTAAAATGGCCTTAGCTTCAAAAAAAGCAAAGCCCGCCAAGAAGGCCGCCAAGAAGGCCGCCCGGAAGGCGACAAAGAAGACGACGACCCGGAAGGCGGCAAAGAAGGCTGTCAAGAAGGCGGCGGTAAAGAAGACGGCGAAGAAAGCCGCGAAGAAAGCGGTCGCGAAGAAAGCGGCAAAAAAGGCCGTGAAAAAAGCGGCCCCGAAGAAAGCGGCAAAAAAGGCCGTGAAAAAGGCGGCCCCGAAGAAGGCGTCGAAGAAGGCGTCGAAAAAGGCGGCCCCGAAGAAAGCGGCAAAAAAGGCCGTGAAGAAGGCGGCCCCGAAGAAGGCGTCGAAGAAGGCCGTGAAGAAGGCGGCCCCGAAGAAGGCCGTTTCAAAGAAGGTGGCAAAGAAGGCATCCCGGAAGACGGTAGCGAAAAAAGCCGCCCGGAAAAAGAAGAAGTAAGGTCAACGGGACCTGCTTTCATTCTGTTTGCACGAGCATCCCCCTCAGCCGAGGGGGATTTTTTCGCCCCGCCCCCCGGCAGGAGTGCCTTGCGCGCCGGAGACAGCGAGGCATTTGAATTTCCCGGACCGAGGGCCTTCGACGGGGTGCTGCTCATGGCTCGACTACGGACCGGGAGATGAGGTAGGGTCCGGACAATGCTTGATAAGACGCAGCACCGGGAAGCGATAAAGGCCTCGCTGGAGGCTCTCAGGGAGCGGATGGGAACCGTCATCCGAGGAAAGGAGGCGGTTCTCGAGAAAGTGGTGATCTGCTTTCTTGGAGGTGGACATCTCCTGCTGGAGGATTTGCCGGGCATGGGGAAGACGACCCTTGCCTACGCCCTGGCGCGAGCCCTTGGTGGCACTTTCCAGCGGATCCAGTTCACGAGTGACCTCCTGCCTGCGGACGTGCTGGGGGTATCGGTATACAATGAAAAGATCCGTGACTTTGAATTCAAACGGGGCCCTGTCTTCACCAATTTCCTGCTGGCTGATGAAATAAACCGGACGACACCGAAGACGCAGAGTGCCCTCCTTGAAGTGATGGACCGGGGACGGGTTTCCATTGACGGGGAAACCCATTCGGTAGGCCGGCCCTTCATGGTTTTTGCGACGCAGAATCCGGTTGATTTCGAGGGGACCTTCCCGTTACCGGACAGCCAGATGGACCGGTTTTTCATGCGCCTTGAAATTGGCTATCCGGCATTTGCCGAGGAGCTGAAGATCCTTGAGGCCGGGTTTCGTCACTACGACGAGATCCGGGAGGATTCCATTGTGCCATTGTCCGCGGTGGCCGGCTGGCAGGAGGCGCTGCGGGCGACCTACGTGGAGGGGAGTGTGCTGGAGTACATCCTGCGGCTGGTGACCGCGACACGGAGCGAAAGCACCTTCCAGGGTGGGGTCAGCCCGCGTGGGGCGCTTTCCCTGAAGCTTGCGGTGCAGGCGCGGGCTTTATATGCCGGACGCGAATACGTCCTTCCGGAAGACGTAAAAGAGATGTTGGTACCGGTCTGCGCTCACCGCCTGAGGCCCCAGCCACAAGGGAGTGACCCCCTTGAGGAGCGCCGACGCGTCGAGGGAACGCTGCACCACCTGCTGGACACGATCCGGGAGCCGCTTTAAGGGAGGGCAGGAAACCGGCCTGCGGGGGACTCAGCCGAGACCCTTGACGGATGGGTCCCGGCATTGTCCAATGTCAGATCATGGAGGAGAGCTTGAGGCGCAACATTCTGATCATAGATGACGATGATGAGATCCGGTACTCGTTGAACCGCGTGCTTTCATCGCGTGGATACGCGGTGAAGGAGGCCTCGAGCGGGGAGGCTGGGATTGAATCGGCGCGGGCAGGCACACCCGAGGTGATTTTTCTGGACAACCGCATGGAGGGCATGAGCGGGCTGGAGACCCTCCAGCACCTGCGCAGTGTGGCTCCGGCGGCAATGGTGATCCTGATGACGGCCTTTGGGACGACCCAGACGGCGATCGAGGCGATGAAGTTCGGGGCTTTCGACTACATCATCAAGCCTTTCGACCTGAAGAAGGTGCTGGAGCTCACGGAAAAGGCCCTTCAGTCCCATCACGATCTTGAGGCCTCGCGCGGGCGGGCGCGACCGGTCCTGAACAGCGAGGACTACAAGGAGGGAATTGTCGGATCATCGGAAGCGATGCAGACTGTCTTCAAGGCGATCGGCCAGGTGGCGACAAGTGACGTGACGGTAATGGTCACGGGGGAAAGCGGAACCGGGAAGGAGCTTGTGGCGCGATGTATCCATCAGCACAGCCTGCGGGGCACCCAGCCCTTCATGGCGGTAAACTGCGCGGCGATTCCGGACAACCTGATTGAATCGGAGTTGTTCGGTCATGAGAAAGGGTCCTTCACGGGGGCCACCCAGCAGCGGCTGGGGAAGTTTGAACTCTGTGACAAGGGGACCCTTTTCCTTGACGAGATTGGAGACATGGCGCTTCCGACGCAGACGAAGATCCTGCGGGCCCTGCAGGAGGGTGAGATCCAGCGGGTAGGAAGCGAGAAGACAGTCAAGGTGGATGTCCGCCTGATTGCGGCCACCAACCGCGACCTCGAGAAAATGGTCCGGGACAAGACCTTCCGGGAAGACCTGTACTACCGGCTGAATGTGATGCGCATCCGCATCCCGAGCCTTCGGGACCGCCTCAGTGATGTTCCGGCGCTGGTTGACTTCATGCTGCAGCGGCTGCAGGCGACGCGCCGGACCCGGGTGACGCGGGTCTCGGCGGAAGCGTTGGCCATGCTTTGCCGCTACGAGTGGCCCGGGAATGTGCGCGAGCTTGAGAACACGATTCAGCGGTGTGTGGTGGTGGCCCAGGGGGACACGATCCTGAAGAAGGACCTTCCCCAGGAGATTCTTGACGCGGTGCCACAGGAGGCCTCCCCGGAAACGGAACCTGCCGGGACAGCCGGCAGGGAATCACCAGCAGGGGAAAGCGGCGTTCCTGACCTTGACGAGGCGATCGTGGGAGGGACGGTTCCCCCGGAACGCCTTGGCATGCCGGAACTCTGGGATCTGCTATACGAGCGGCTTCGCGAGGGCTGTGACCGGAACCTGCTCCAGGAGATCGAAAAAGAGATCACGCAACGGGTCCTTGTGGAGACGGGAGGCAACCAGGTAAAGGCAAGCGCGCTTCTGGGAATCACGCGGGCCACGTTGCGCAAGCGGATTGAAAGCTATGGCTTGAGCGGTTTCTAGGATTTGCAGGCGATGTTTTCCGCCTAATAGCGAGGCTGGTTGAAGACCTTGTTGGCAAGATGCATGAGCTGCATTCCGGAGACGCGCAGACGGAGGGCGTCCCTGGTGATTGAACTGACAACGAATTTATGGTGGTAAAAATCGATTTCCTCCTGAATTTCTCGGAGAGAGCTGGCCTTTCCGACCCGTTCGATGAGGCGCCTTTCGTTGAAGAGAAAATCCGGATGGAGGACCTGCACGAAGGGGTAGAGGATTCTCATGCGCCTGGTGAGGGAGTGCCTGAGGGCAAAGGCCGGGTAGGCCGTCTCCTCCATGGAGTAGTAGTCACAGACTGCGGCTTTGAACGTTGCTTCAGGCATCGAGAGGATTTTTAAGCATTTGAGGGAAGGCTATGTGAATGTCTGAGTTAAGAAAGCAAATTATTATCGGGGGAGGCCTTGCTGGCCTGGCGGGTGCCTTCTGGTGCCGGAGGCAGGATCCGCACACTGCGGTTGTCCTCTATGAGAAGGAGGAGGACGTTCTCTCCTGGGCGAAGCGCCTACGGGGAAGCCCCCTTGTCCTGGGACGGGAACTGGCAAGCCGGCAGCAGGAGGAAGAGCGAATTGTCCGGGGAATGCCGGAGGTCTCGGGAGTCCTTGGAAAATGGACGGGTCAGGCAACCCGGGAGTGGCTGGAGTCGCTTGGAATTGACCTTGAACGGGGAGAAGAAGGGACCTTTTACGCAAAGGACGGGGATCGCTTCAGGAAGCAATTCCGGGACGTGGTGGAAGGAGCAGGGGTGGAAATCCGGACGGGCTTTTCCCTTGAATCCCTTTCGCCCCAACCGGGTGGAGGCTTTCGCATCTGGAGCCGGGAGGGAGTCCAGGATGCCTGCGGAAGCCTTCTCCTGACGACCGGTGGGGGACGCAACCATGGGATGGCGATTGCGCGTGAAGAAGGCGGAATGGGGATGCACCCACCCGTTCCGGCCTACCTGCGCCTGCGTCTGGCGAGCGCCCGGATGGGGGACCGGCTCGGACCTCTGGAAGGGGTTGTCCGGCTGCGATGCCCGCGTCATGGCACGGAAGTTGAGGGAGGGGCTCTGTTGTCCTCGCGGGGCCTTGAAGGGGAAGCCGTTTCGCGCCTCTCGGGGAGCTTCTGCGAAGCGTGGAAGGACCGTGGATACCGGATTCAGCTGGAGGTGGACTGGTTGCCCGCGATGAACCGTTCAGAGCTGCGCGGGGAATTGAGTGCGAGGAGCCAGAGTGGAAGGCGGAACCCTGTTGGCGGGGAGGCGCTTTTCGGGTTCAATCTGCGCCAGTGGCAGGCATTTCTGGGATTGAGCCGCATCGATCCGAAAACCCCCTGGGTGCGGCTGAGGACGCGTCAGTTGCAGACCCTTGTGCACCGGTTGAAGGCGCATTCACTGGCCTTTTCGGGAATGGGGTTGCCAAAAGGGGAACGGGCCTGGGCGGGAGGGATTGAACGGGAGGCGATTGACTGGAGCACCTGTGAGGCGGCGGGTACGCGCGGGCTTTACCTCGCCGGGGAAATCCTGGATGTTCTCGGTGAGGCCGGGGGGAGCCACATGAACCTTGGCTGGGCGAGCGCATACGTTGCCGGCAGCGCGATGGCCCACGCGAAGCGGGGAACCCTGTCCTGAAAAACCGTTCCGAACCTCTTTTTAACCCCTTTTGCGAAGGAGCATCCGGCGCTTATTCTTTTCCGCTGAGATCGGTGGGAATGGAATTATCGGACTTCAGGATGAGGACGGGTTCCTTGGTTTTGACCCATACCTGATGTTCCTTGAAGATGCGGGCGGGAACCGATTCGCAGGCTTCCCCGATGGTCTTGACGGGCATGCGGCGCCCTTTCGGGGTCTGGTTGAAATCGTAGGCGGCCTTGTGGATCTGTCCCTCCAGAAGGGCCGGGCTGTCCTCCTCCGGCATCTGGAGGACCCATCCGGTAAGGTCCTTCGCGGGCAGGATGTTTTCCGGGTCGGAGACGAGGATGGCGAATTGCTTGGCTTGCCTCGGGGCGGGGGGATTTTCCTCCTGCTGGGTTTTCAGTTCCTGCTCGATATCCTCAATGATGGCATTGACCTGCCTGATATCGAGTTCGTTGCGTTGCAGGATGTGCTTTACGATGTCCAGATCGACTTTAGCCATAAACTGATGGGATAGGAGGCGGGCCCGGCCTTGCAATGCTAATCAGGAGGAATCCGGATCAGAGGGCGGAGTCGGTCAGGTAGACGCGGCGGGTGCGGGCGGAGAGGGAGCAAAGGGCTTCCCACTCGATCTGTCCGGACCAGCCTGCATAGCGGCTGGCGGTTATGGACTGGCTGTGCGATTGGCCGATAAAGGTGGCCCGCTGCCCGATTTCGGGAAGCCGGGGCAGATCGGTGAGGTCGACAATCGTCTGATCCATGGTAACGCGACCGAGAACGGGGCAGAGGCTGTCTCCGATGATCACGGAGCCGCGGTTGCTGAGGGCAGTGGTGAGGCCGTCGGCGTAGCCGGCGGTGAGGATGGCGATGCGGGAATCCCGCTGGAGGCGCAGGGACTGACCGTATGAGACGGGGGTTCCGGCAGGAAGGGACTTGATGAGGCCGATACGGGAATGGAAGGAAAGGACCGGTTCGGTGCGGGTGGATCCGAGGAGGGAACCCGGGGAGGGCCGGATTCCGAACTGCATGAGGCCGATACGGGCGGCATTGAAAGGGCCCTTGCTGGGGAAGGACTCAATTCCGGCGCTGTTGTCAGCGTGAATGAGAAGCGGCTCAAGGAGGGCGGGAGGCAGCTTGCGGAGACAATCGAGGAAGCGTTTCCGCTGGGTCCGGGTGAAGGCGGGATCGGAGTCCGCGGACGAGAAATGGGTACAGAGCCCTTCGACACGGATTGCGGGAAAGCGCCTGACAGCCTCAAGGAGCCCGGGGAATTCGGGAAACCATACCCCGAGACGTCCCATCCCGGTATCGACCTTGAGGTGGACACCGACAGTGCGGTTCATGGAGGCGGCCAATTGCCCGAGGTCTTCAATTTCGCGGACGGAGGAAATAACCGGGTTGAGGTCGAGATGGATGGCTTCGCGGTATTCGCCGGGCAGGAGGACGCTGAGGACAAGGATGGGCCAGCCGGTTCCGACTTCACGCAGGCGGACGGCCTCCTCCATGTTGGCGACGGCGAAGGCGTCGGCCCGGGCGCGCATGAGGCGGGTGGCAACGGGGGCGAGGCCATGCCCGTAGGCGTTGGCCTTGATGACGGCGATGTACCTGAGATAATCGGGCAGGGCCTGGCGGATAACCCGGAGGTTGCGTTCAAGGGCACCGAGGTTGATCTCCGCCCAGGCCCGGAGGTTTGCGGGCTGCCCGCTCATGCCCGGGCATGCCTTTCCCCGCTCCAGGGGGCAAAGGCGGGATTGTCAAGCTGCAGGGGAGCCGGCTGGGAAGCGGGTTCAAGGATTTCAGGAAAGGCGGCGAGGATTTCGGGAATGCGTTCCACGGGGTAGGGGATCCGGTGTTCCGCCCGGAGGTGGGAGGGATCCCGGGTGCCGAGTTGAACCCAGACCCCGGAATAAGGGGCATCGGGATGGTGATCCCGATACTGGGTGGTGATGCGCAGGGGCGGGCCGCTTTGAAAGGTGGCAAGGTGGAGGCGGTTGCGCCGCCATGGAGCGGCCAGATCGAACGGGCCGGCTTGCCCGGAAGCGATGAGGCCGCACCCGGCAAGGGCGAGGTTATTGTAGGTACAGCAGGACCAGTGGGAGAGGGCCGGGAGGCCGAGAAGGCTCCTCAGGAACATCGCTGAATGCCTGAGGCCCAGAGTGGAGCCGGGACCGGCGGCCGAGACAGCCCCCGAAAGGTCGGGGAGGCCGAGGGAGGAGGCCTCAAGGAGGGCCTTGACGGAGGGCTGCAGCGATTCGAGAAAACCACCCTGATGGCGGTTCCGGGCGACCCAGCGGTCCTCTCGCAGCAGTCCGGTTACAAGCTCGGGGCCGGCGGCATCGAGGAGGAGCCACGTTCCGGCGGAGGATCCGTCACTCATAGCGGCGTCTCAGGTTGGTGGGGAGGATTCCCAGTTCATCACGGTATTTGGCCACCGTACGGCGGGCGATGGTGATCCCCTCGCCCTTGAGGAGCTCGACAATCTTCTGGTCGCTGAGCGGCTTTTCCGGGGGCTCTTCTTCGACGATGCGGGCGATGCGGTCCTTGATGGACTTGTTGGAGACCGCCTTTCCGTCGTTACCCTGATATCCGGGCGTGAAAAAGAACTTCATCTCGAAGATCCCCAGGGGGGTCCTGATATACTTGTTGGCGATTGCGCGGCTGACGGTGGTCTCATGGACGCCGACACTTTCAGCGACCTGACTCATGGTGAGGGGACGGAGGAAGCTCCGGCCCTGCTCGAAAAAGTCCTCCTGAAATTCGAGCAGCTTCCGGGTGATCCGTTCAATTGTCTGCTGCCTCTGCTCGATTGCGGAGATGAGGAAGCGCCCGCTGCGGAACATGTTCTGGAGGTAATCGCGGTCTTTACCGGTGACCTTGCCGCGGGCGAGCATCTGCTTGTAGTCGGAGCTTATCCGGAGGCGGGGAATGTATTCATTATTGAGGTGAATCTGCCATTCACCGTTTTCATCCTTTTCCACCGTGACATCGGCCTCGATGACCTGGTTCACATCCTCGGCGTATTTGCGTCCCGGGGACGGATCGAGCTTGGAGATTTCGGCGACGGCTTCCTGGACCTCCGCGGGGCTGACACGGAAAGCCTTGGCGATTTCCGGGATGCGGCGACGGATGAGGAGCTTCCACTGGCGGCGGATGATTTTCGCGGCAAGGGAATTCTCCATGCCCTTGCGCCGGAGCTGGAGGAGGAGGCTTTCCTGTACGGATTCGGCACCGATTCCCGGCGGATCGAGGCTTTGCAGGAGTGTGATGGATTTCTGGATACTATCCAGGGAAAGCTGAGACATGAGGACGAGGTCGGATGGGCGGGAGGTCAGGAGCCCGTTGTCGTCGAGGCTGCCGAGGACAAACTCAAGGGCCGTGAGGACGTCCGGATCCTCTTCAACGAGACGGGCCTGTTCAAGGAGGTCTTCCTGGAAGGAGGTGCTGGCGGTGAGGGAATCGAAGAAATGCTGGCGGCGCTCGGCATCCTCGCTGGTGTAGGGAATTTCCCCGGCTTCGTCGTTGAGGTAGCCCTGCCAGTCCTCGCCCATGCGATCGAGGACCCGGAATTCGTCGGAGAAATCCAGGGACTCGGAGGCCTCTGTGGATTCGGGAACAGCCTCGGGGGGGGACTCGTCACTTTCCCCTGCGGAGCTGGACGGATCGGCATCGTCGTCCTTCGAGGATTCCGACTGGGCCTCGATGGAGACGTCGTCGTACGGAAGTTCCTCCAGGGTCGGGTTGGCCTCAAGTTCCTCGAGGATGGTTGAGCGGAGCTCGACGGCTGGAACCTGGAGAATCTTCAGGGACTGGCGCAGCTGGGGCGCGAGCACCATGGACTGCGTCTGTTTCTGGACCTGTTGAAAGCCTTGCCTTGGCATGGGTGCGTGGAGATTCAGGTGGACACTGAAGTGATGCCGGCCGAGGACGGGAGGTCGCGGCGATCCTCCTCATAGGCGAGGCCGTGGTGGTAAAGGTTTTTCATGTAGAGGCCCAGTTTCTCGTTTGTCGGGCCGTAGCCGTCGCGATAGAGGAGTTCCTCCAGGTCGGTCATGAGGGATTCGGCGTCCTGGTACCTTGCCTCGCGCTCGCGTTGCAGGCACCGTTCGAGAACGGGAATGAGGTCCATTCCCTCCGGGGGGAGAACGCTCTCGAAGTCGGGCATGTAGCTGGAGCAGATTCTGGCGCGGGAAGACTCGGGCGAGGAAGCGAGAAAAGGATTATAGCCGAGGAGCATTTCCGTGAGGACAACGCCACAGGAAAAGATGTCGGCCCGGGCGTCGGTGACTTCGAGCCGGGCCTGTTCAGGGGAGAGGTAGTCGCTGCGCCCGGCGATGATCTCACCTTCTTTGGAGTACATGAGGTTGAAGGCCTTGGCGATGCCGAAGTCGGTCAGTTTCACATCGCCGGAGTGGGAGAGCATGACGTTTTTGGGACTGACATCCCGGTGGACAATACCGAGGGATTCCCCGGAGGGGGTTTTCTGTTGATGGGCATGGGCAAGGGCGCGGGCAACCCGGGAAACGAGGAAGGCGGCGAGATTCCACGGAATGGAGGCCTTGAGCGCGCGGTGTTGGAGAAAGAATTGTTCAAGGTTCACGCCGTGGACATATTCCATGACCATGAAATACTGGCCATGGGCCTGTCCCAGATGGTAGATCTGGACAATATTGGCGTGGATGAAATCGGCCACGAGTTTGGCCTCTCCAACAAAGTTTTTCTGAAAGAGGGGCTGGCTGGAGTATTCCTGGCGGATGATCTTGAGGGCGACCCGTTTCCTGAAGCCATCAGCCCCTTCCTGAAGGGCCTCATAGACACAGCCCATTCCACCCTGTGCGATGGGCCGCAGAAGGCGGTAGGAAACGCTGTCGGAAAAGAGTCTAACAGACCGCATGGGGTTCTTTTCTGATAAAGACATGGAGAAATGCAAGCGAAGTCTGAAGAACTAGCATGATTTCTGCTTTAGGATGATGGAAAACCCCTTTGCGGCGGTTGACAAAGGAGGGCGTGGAGACTCCAGTTAGAGGATGATTCGGATAACGGAACGCGCTATTGAGGCCATCGGTAAACTGGCGAAGGAACGAGCTGAACCGGGACAACGGTTGCGGGTGTCGATCAAATCCGGGGGATGTTCGGGCTTGGAGTACGCGATGGAGTTTACTCATCCGGAGAGTACGGACGAAACCTTTGAACAGGACGGACTGACGTATCTGGTGGAGAAGCGGAGTCTGGACCGGCTTCAGGGTTCGGAGATTGACTTTGACGACGGCCTGACGGGAAAGGGTTTTGAAATCCGCAACCCGAATGCGGAATCAACCTGTGGCTGTGGGAAGTCCTTCAATTGAAGGCGGATGGTTCCCCGGTGTCGGTGGTGCCGGGATCAGGGGTGACCCGGGTGTCCAGGCGCTGGCAGAACGTTTCGTAAGGGAGGATTTCAAAGCGGCCGTCAAGGTGTTCGACGAGGGCGGTGTTGGATTCGACCCAGTCCCCCGAGTTGAGGTAATGGACCTTGCCGATGAATTTGTCTTCGGGAGTGTGGATATGGCCGCAGATAAAGCCGGAGCAATTATAGCGGGCCGAGAAGGATTCGACTTGGTTCTCGAAGCGACTGATGTAGTTGACGACCCTTTTTGAGCGGGCTTTTATGGCTTTGGAAAGGGAGAAGTAGCCCTTTCCCCGCGAGGCCCGGTAACGGTTGTAGAGACGGTTGAGCTTGAGCAGGCTCTGGTAGCCGATGTCACCGAGGACGGCAATGAGCTTTGAGTTCTGTGTCACGGCGTCAAAGGCATCACCGTGAATAACGAGGTAGCGGCCGCGGGGGGATTCGTGGATATACCGATCGACAACCTTGAGCCTGCCGAAGTGGAGGGGCAAAAACCGGTCGAGGATATCGTCGTGGTTTCCGCGAAGGTAGATGACATCGGTTTGACGCTTTTCGATTTTTTTGAGGACAAGGCGGACAAAGCGGGTATGGCGGCGATCCCAACCCCCGCGGCGCCCGAGGGACCAGCCATCGATGATATCCCCGTTGAGGACGAGGCGTTCACATTCGGTGTGCTTGAGGAAATGGTTGACCTTGGCCGCCTGGCAGTCGGGAGCGCCAAGATGGACATCGGAGAGAAAGATGGTTTTGAACCTGAGGACGCGCTTTCCGGATCTGGGCTTTTTCATAAACGGGATGTGAGGAGTGAACGGAGGTCATTGAGGTAGGCATCGACGATGGCATCCCATGAGAGGGGAAGAATGGTTTCCCGGGCGGCGGCGCCGAGGCGGGGCCATTCGGGACGCCGGCGGGCGAGGTTTTCGGCCTGGTCGAGGAACTGCAGGGGCTTGTTATACGGAGCGAGGAAACCGTTTTCCCCGGAGCGGATGAAGCGACCAGGAGCGGCATAATCGTAGGCCAGAACAGGGAGGCCGCTGGCCATGGCCTCGGTGACGACATTTCCGAAAGTTTCCGTGATGCTGGCAAAGAGGAAGGCATCGGCACTGGCGTAATGGGCGGCGAGGGGGAGCCCGGAAAGCATGCCGGCGAAGATGGCTCCCGGAGCTGCCTCCTGAAGCCTGTCGCGCTGAGGTCCGTCACCGACAAGGACGAGCTTGAGGGAAGGCAGGTGGGCTTTCATCCGTTGCCAGGCATCGATAACAAGGCGAAGGTTTTTCTCCCCGGCGAGGCGGCCAACATAGAGGGCAACCGGTGTTCCTTTCTCGGCGCCCCACTGTCGGCGGAGATCGTGGTTGCGGTGAGCGGGGCTGAAGAGGTCGGTATCGACCCCTCGCGCGAAGAGGCGGAGGTTGAGAAATCCGTCGGCTCGAAGGTCCTCCAGAAGATCGTCTGAGGGGACAAAGGAGCGGAGGGTGGCATTGTGAAAGGAGCGGAGCCAGAAAAGGACGCTGCGTTTCATGAACCCGAAACCGTAGTGGCGCCCATAGCTGTGGAAGTTTGTGTGGAAGCTGGAGACGACGGGAACGCCCATCCGGCGGGCGACACGGAGAGCGCTCCAGCCGAGGGGGCCTTCGGTGGCCACGTGGATACAGTCAGGGGGATGTTCTGTCCAGAGCCGGCGGAGGGACCGGTGGGCGGGAAGGCCGAAGCGGAGTTCAGGATAGCGTGGAATGGGGATGCCCGGGACGGTGTGGAGAAGATGCGTTTCCTGTGGGCCGGGGGGGCGGTTTGGGCGAGCGGGGGCGACAACGGTGACCTCGATCCGGCGCTGGTGGAGGCCGTCGACCAGGCGCCCGAGGGTCATGGCGACCCCGTTTATTTCGGGAGGAAAGGTTTCAGTGACCAGTGAGAGTTTCAAAATGCCTGTTTCAATGGAAGCTTTCAGGGTAAGCGCTTGCAATCGATGTTTTTCAGAAAAAGCATAGGGGGCAAGTCTTCCCAGTCGGTGGCTGCGGGGTTACACTTCTGTCACAATTCTCATGAAAGCGCCCGAACTGCTCTTTATCGTCGGCCCGACGGCCTCCGGGAAGACAGAACTCGCCCTCCGGGAAGCGGAGAGGCGGGAGGCCTTTATCCTGAGTTGCGACAGCCTCTGCGTTTACCGGGGGATGGATATCGGAACAGCCAAGCCGACGAAGGAGGAGCAGGGGCGGATCCGGCATTACGGACTGGACCTTGCGAATCCGGACAAACCGTTCTCGGTATCCCGTTATATTGCCTACCGGGACAGAGTTCTCGGAGCCCATCGAGGCAGTGGCCGCCCGTTGATTGTCGTTGGGGGAAGCGGTTTTTACCTGAAGAGTTTTTTCGCTCCTGTGATCGACCAGATCGCCATACCGGAGGGGACGAGGGAGGCCGTGAGCCGGATCCGGGAGAATGAGGGACGGGACGGATTGGAGCGGGCCCTGAGAGCCCTGCACCCCGAGGAGGCGACCTTTCCGGGACTGGATCTGAGGAACGGGCTCCGCGTTGAAAAAGCCCTTCTGAGAACAATGGCAACGGGGCGGCCCTACAGCGAACTCCGAGCGGCCTTTGAGGCCCAGCCGCCGCCCCTTGGTGAATGGAAGAAGACGGTCTGGCTGGTTTCGCGGGAGAAGCATGACCTGCGGGAGCGCAACCGGAGGCGCGTGGCGCGGATGCTTGAGGAGGGCCTTGTGGAGGAAGTGCGCGAACTGCGGCGCCGTGGATTTGAACGGAATCCGAGTGCCTGCGGGGCCATCGGGTATCGTGAGGTCCTCGCTTTTCTGGACAATCGGGGACCGTTGAAGGAGCTGGAGGAGACGATCTATGTCCACACGAACCAGCTGATGCGGAAGCAGCGGAGCTGGTTCCGGCACCAGATTCCGGTAGACCGCCGGATAGAGGGCTAGGGAAGCGGTTTATTGGATCCGGGACGTGCCGAGGAGGGAATTGAGGCTCTGGTCGGTGATTTCCCGGAGTCGGGCCCACCCCATGGCATCGTTCCTGGCCTCTTCTCTCCGGGCAATAAATTCATTGAATCCCTCGGAATCAGCCTCAATTTCAGGAACCTCGCGGTCGGCGACGTAGGCGAAGGTGCCGCGCTGATCCTGCATGACCATGGGAGAAACACTTCCCTCGGAAAGGAAGCGGGCCTGGCTCCAGACCTGGCTCTGGCGAAGTTCCTGGGGTACATTTTCCCCGGTGAAAGGATCGAGTTCCTCGAGTTCCAGGCCATGGGAGGCGGCAATTTCCTGGAATGAGCGGGATTCGAGACGCTCCTGGATGGTTTCGCGAAGCCGGGCCCCCTCCTCAGCGAAAAGGCGGCGTTTTTCGGACTGGCGGTAATCGGCTTCGACGTCATCACGGACCTCTTCAAATTCCGGCATCCGGGCTTCGGAGAAATCGTCGGCGACAAGGAGGGCGGCCCCTTCATCCGTTTGGGCGATGTCGGAGAAATAGCGGTTGGAATCTCCCCTGTAGATCCACATCGAGTTGAAAAGCTGGGGTGAGAGACCGGCGACCGTTGGGGGTTGATTCCGGGAATAGGGAGGCACGGAGAGGGTATCGGCCTCGAACTCCTCGAGGAGGGCATCGAAAGCCTCGGAATCGCGGGCAATTTCCTCCTGCCAGAGGCGGACGCTGAACTGTTCGCTTTGGCGGGCGGCAATCCTGCGGGCTTCCTCGCGGCGCCAGTCGGCCAGGACCTCTTCACGGACATCATCAAGGGTGAGGTCGGAGGCCTCGCCGTCCTCTGATTCCGATTCGGAGGATTCGCGTGCTTCCTCATAGGTTGAGCGGTTGGCGACAAAAGTGCTCTCGAGGTCGGCTTCATCCGGTTCAGGGACATCGTCGAGGTAGGCATCCTGCCGGAAAACGAGGGCGGTTACGGAAAGGGTTTCGGGGATTTCGTAGCGGGAGGGATTTTCGCGGAAGAACTGTTCGAGATCTTCCCGCGAGGGGGAGATGTCGGGTTCATAGGATTGATAGTCGAAATGGGCGAGGGTAACGGTGAATTCAGTCTGCTGGTCGAGATACTCTTTTCTCATCTCGAAGGGAAGGGCGAAGGAAGGGCCTCCGAGGGCCTCGCGGACCTGGGCAATGCGGTAATCCTCACGCATGACGCGGCCGATGGATTCGCGCGGATAGCGGTCATTGGCCTGCATCGCATCCATGATGGAGCGGTAACTCTCGGCGGAGAAATCGCCACTCTGGGGATCCTGGAAGATGCGGAAGGTTTCAACATATTCCCTGAGGGCCTCCTGTGAGGGATTGGGGATCCCCAACTGGCGGGCGAGTCCGAGGGCGGCGACGCGGAGGTATGCATAGTCCATCAGCTGTTCACGCTGGACCTGCAATTCGGGGTGGAAAATGGAGCTGATTTCCGCAGCCATGACCATGGAGCGCTGGTCGGCTTCCGAACTGAGGTCGTAGCCGTAATAGTTCATTGCTTCACGCTGGGGTCGGCCACTGCTGCCGAAAAAGCTCTGGGGACCGATGGTGAGGACAAAGGTCACAATAATGACAATGAGAAGTCCGCCGAAGAGCCATTTGTTATGTTTGAGAAAGAAGTTCTGTAACCAGGTGATCATATGAAAGTTTGAGGAGTTAAGCGAGCGATGCTAGGCCGGGGGGGTGGCCTGTCAAGTGCGTGCAGCGGAAGAGGATTCCTGGGATAGGAGCTCGGAGAGCGAGGACTGCCAGAAGGGATCGTCACCGTGCTTGCGGAGGGTTTGCCGGTAGTCCTGAAGGAGGGGTTCGGACTGGAGGAGCGCGTCGAGGAGATCGGATTGGCCAAGGTTTTCGAAATCATCCTGGAAACCGGAAAGGGTGTAGGAAGCGAGAGGTCTCGAGGGGCGAAAGGCGGTCCTTTCGGATTCATCCCCGGTCTCTTCAAGGGAGACGCGTGTGATCCAACCCAGCTGCTCGAGGATGGAGATTGATTGATTGAGGAGGTTGCTCGGAACATGGAGACGGCAGCTGATGGCATTGATGGAGGGCGCCGGCAGGCATTGATGAAACCGCCGGGCAATTATGAGGAAAGTCGCGAGGGTAAGAGCCTTTCGGACAAGAGGGCTGACGTCGAGCCAGGCGGATTTGGTTGAGAGGTAGCTGACATTCTGGATGGCGTAGGTCAGTTGCCCCCCGAGGAGGATGAAGATCCAGAAGAAATAGAGCCCGATCATGAGGACGGGAACAATACCGACAGAACCGTAGAGGCTCTGGAAAGAGATGACGCGGTGGACGTAAAGGATACTCAGGTAGTTGTTCAGGACGAGGAGCCCGGCGGTGATGAGGCTGCCGATGAAGGCGGGGGTGAAATTGACACTGGTGTTGGGGAAAAAGCGGTAGAAGAGCGTCAGGAGGAGGGCCAGCATGATAAAGGAGAGGAGCGGCGAAAGGGCGAGAAAGAGCCTGGCCATATCGCTGCCGAAAGGCATCCAGTCGGTCATGCTGACAAGATTTGAAGCGGAGAGAAGGGCGGTTGAACCGAGGCCGAGGAGGGCTCCGAGGCTGATGAAAGTCCAGTAGAAGACGACCCGCTGGCTCCATCTTCGCCCTTTGTGGACACCCCAGATCTGGTTGAGGGTGGTTTCCACGGAAGTCAGGAGCTGAATGACGACCCAGATGAAGATAAGGCCCCCGATGGTGCCAAAGGCCTTCGATCCGCTGGTGTTGACGCGATTGAGGAGGTCTTCGGCCCCTGCGACAATCTGGTTGATGAGGTCATCGATGGCGGATGACTTTTCGGTTGAGGCCTCGCCCTCATCGAGGCGGGCCATTTCCTGAAGGGAAGGGGCGATAAAGAGGAGACCGCGTTTAATCTGGGTATGGGCATCGGTCTGGACGAAGGATCCGGAAAGAAAGACGATGATGGCGATGAAGGGGCCGAGAGCGATAAGGGAGGCGTAGCTGAGGGCGGCGGCGCGGTTCAGGAGACGGTTTTCCCCGAGTCCGCGGATGGAAAGGACCATGACGCGAATGAGGGCGTGGCCCTGTTTGCGCAAGCGGGAGGATCCAGCGGGTGGGGGTGTCCAGATCTCGTGTTCAAAATAGCGGCGGAGGCGGGCGACCAGGGAGGCCTGCGCTGGTGTCTGGGATGACCCGGCGGGGTTCCCGTCATGCTCTGACGAAGACGGCTTCATGGCCTGGAGACTCTCAGGAGGCGAGAAGGACGGGGGCGAGGTTGGTGAACCAGAAAATGCCAAGGGCCCCGATAATGCCGGCAGCGGCGGAGATCAGCATGAGGTTGAAATTCAGGGTAAGGGTGCAGATGTAGAGACCGAAGCCGAAGGCGAGGGAGGCGAGGGCGAGCCAGAGGCTGGCGGGGTCCCCATTGATCCAGTCGGCGGCGAAGACAATGGAGAAAAAGCCTGCGCCGAGCATGGCCCGGAAACGGATCAGGGGGAAGATTTCAGTGGCATTGAGAAGGAGAAAAATGCCCATAAGGAGATCGAGGGCGCCGAGGAAGACAACGGGATTCTGGAAGAGCAGTTGAAGGGAGCCTTCGGTCTCGTTAATGATACCGTTGATGATGTTCCAGCTCGGGTAAAGAACGGAGAGGGCGGAAATGAGGAGCATGATGCCGAGGGTGGGGACGGAGATGGCGGCGGTGCGTTCCTGCCACTGGCGGCGGGTACGGACGTGGCGTGTCTCGGGGGTATGGCCTTCGGCGGCGGCGAGCATTTCATCGATTTTGACGGGGGGGGACGCGTCCTCCACATTGACGGCATCAGAAGCTTCTTCCTCACGTTTACGGAGCGCCAGCTTGCGTTTCTGCGGATAAATCTGTTTCAGGAGGGGCTCGTTGGACTTAAACTGGACCCAGCTCTCGATTTTGGGATCATAGTAATAATGCTCCGGGCTGATTTTCTCTGCTTCGGCGAGGGTAAGGAGCGCATCGAGGGAGAAGGGGCCGCTCGCTGTTTCGTCCTCGGGGCCGCGGATAAAATATTCTTCAGCCATGCCTTTTGGAGGAGACTGGAGAAAAGGGCGCCGGCATCAAGCAAATTAGGCTTCCAGGGAAGCGTCCCGCCCCTGAAGAAAGGACCGCTCAATGATGTCGGCGTTGCGGATGGCATTCCTGAGCCAGAGGCGCATGACATCGCGTCTTTCGGGATCGGAGAGTTTCCAGGGGATGTCGGAAGCGATGAGGCGCCGGCGGATATCATGGAGGCAGATGGCGGCAGAGACCGAAAGGTTGAAGCTCTGGGTGAAACCGTACATGGGAATCCTGACCGTGATATCGGCGGCTTCGAGCACCGCCTCGCTGAGACCGTCTTCCTCTGTCCCAAACCAGAGGGCCAGGGGCTTGTCGAGGGGAAGCTCCTCCATGGGGATGGCTTCCCGGGTGAGGCAGGTGGCGGCGAGCCGGTGTCCTTGGTCCTTGAGATGGCGGATGCAGGAGAGGCTGTTGTCGCCCTTTGTTCCGCGGTAGCGGTGGAGGTGGATCCAGTTGGACGCCCCCATGGCAACCTCGCGGTTGAGGGAATAGGGGTAGCGGTTCTCGACGACATGGAGGTGCTGGATTCCGAAACACTCGCAGGAGCGCATGACAGCGCTCGCGTTATGGGGTTGAAAGATATCCTCGAGAACCACCTGGACATGACTTGTCCGCTGGTCGAGGACGGTTTCCATGCGCCTCTGTTTTTCAGGGGTGACGAATTGGAGGAGATGCCGGATAAGGGCATCCTCAACCTCTGGGCTCACCGTTGTCGTCACCGGAGGCGGATCAGTAGGGAAGCGGATGGGCCTGGCAGAGCTCGATAGAGATCTGGCGGGCCTTTGCAATGGCTTCGGTACTGTCGGGGGCCGCGAGAACGATGTCGATGGCCTCGACGATGCGCCGGAAATCGTCCTCAAGCATTCCCCGGCTGGTACAGGCGGGGGCACCGAGGCGAAGACCGCTGGTCTGAAACGGGCTGCGGGTCTCCCCGGGGACGGTGTTGCGGTTGGTGGTGAGGTGGGCCTTGTCGAGGGCGATCTGGGCGGCCTTCCCGGTGAGGTCAGGGTGGCTGTGACGGAGATCGAGGAGCACGAGGTGATTGTCCGTCCCGTGGCTGCTGAGCTTGTAACCGCGATCGAGGAAGGCGGCTGCCATGGCAGCGGCGTTGCGTCTGACCTGGGCTTGATAGGCCTTGAATTCGTCTTTCATGGCCTCGCGGAAGCAGAGGGCCTTGGCGGCGATGACGTGCATGAGGGGACCGCCCTGGCCTCCGGGAAAGATAGCGGAGTTGAGTTTTTTCGCGTAAGCCCCGCGGGCAAGGATGAGGCCTCCACGCGGGCCGCGAAGGGTCTTGTGGGTCGTGGTGGTGACAAAGTCGCAATGGGGGACGGGGCTGGGATGCTCGCCGGCGGCGACGAGGCCGGCGATGTGGGCGATATCGGCAAGGATGTAGGCATCCACGGAACGGGCAATGGCGGCCATACGCTCAAAATCAATGATCCGGGGATAGGCGGAGGCGCCCACGGTGATCATTTTGGGCCGGACGCTGCGGGCCTGGGCTTCGAGGGCATCGTAGTCGATGAGGCCGGATTCGGGGTCGACCCCGTAGTGCTCGACCGAATAGAGCTTCCCGGAAAAATTGACTGAACTGCCGTGGGTAAGGTGGCCTCCATCCGAGAGGTTCATGGTGAGGATTTTGTCACCCGGCTCGAGGAAGGCGGTATAGACACCGAAATTTGCCTGACTGCCGGCATGCGGCTGGACATTGGCGTACTCGGCCCCGAAAAGTTCGCAGGCCCGGTCGATCGCGAGCTGCTCGGCGACATCGACCCATTCGCATCCACCGTAGTAGCGTTTGCCGGGATAGCCCTCAGCGTACTTGTTGGTGAGGACGCTTCCGGTCAGTTCCATGATGGCCGGGAGGGTGAAATTCTCGGAGGCAATCAGCTCGAGGTGATTCTGCTGCCGGTCCTTTTCACTGCTGACGGCGGCGAAAAGCTCCGGATCAAGCTCGTTCACAGAGGCGGCGTTGAGGCCGGTGGAAGAAGTGGTTTGGATACTCATGAAGTCGCCAAGATCATTGCAGGGTGGGCCCCTGTCAAATGTTGTCTTCCTGTTCCCATTCGGTGAACTTTCCGACACGACGGGCGTGGCGACCGCCCTCGAAGGTGCTTTTGAGGAAGGTGCGGAGGAGTATGCGGGCCTCGTAAGGGGTGGTATGGAAGGCTCCCATGCAGAGGACATTGGCGTTGTTGTGGCGCCTTGTGAGGGCGGCTTCATCGTCGTAGCGAACGAGGGCGGCGCGGATTCCGGGGTATTTGTTGGCGGCCATGCTCATCCCGATGCCGGTGCTGCAGCAGAGGATGCCGATCTGGGCCCGTCCCTGGCGGACATCCCTGCAGACGAGGCGGGCGTAATCGGGGTAATCGACAGGGCCGGCGGAGTCGGTCCCGTGGTCCAGGACTTCATGTCCGTCCTCCCTGAGGGAGACGAGGAGGGCATCGCGGAGGGGAACCGCACCGTGGTCGAAACCGATACTGACGATCATTGAAGAAAATCCTTTTTCAGGAAGTTAAGAATGGAGGGAACCGCCTCGGCGAGGCTGTCGCGGGTTTCCGTGTAAAGATCGAGAGGACCTCCGAAGGGATCAGGTACTTCGCGGGAACCGTCCCGGACCCATTCCCGGAAGCGGTAGACAGGAATTCCGAGGCTGGGGAAATTGAGTTGGATAGCGTCCCGATGGCTAGAAGTCATGGTGAGGATCAGGTCCGAGGACTCGGCGATCGAAGGGGAGAAGGGGCGGCTTCGATGGTCTTCCAGATTGATGTCAACGGCCTTGAGCGCCTTGACGGAGTTTGCGGAAGGAGCATCGCCAACGGCTGCGGAAAGGCCTGCTGAGCGGACCCTGAGGGAACGGAGGGGATCCATTTCGGCAGCGAGGGCGTGGGCGAGAAGTCGTTCCGCCATGGGGCTGCGGCAGATATTGCCGGTACAGACGACAGTGATGACCCTTGAGTTGCCTTCCATGCGCACGCCTTAGTTCGGGAGAGAATAAAGGAAAGGAAAGAAAGGCGGGGGGATGTCAAGATCTGGAGACCCCGGCAATCATCCCCGCGATCTCAACCGCGGCACCTCTGGTGTCGGGGGCCTCGAGGGGATCGGAGACGGAGACAATTCCGGTCGCACCGGCTTCGAGGACCTCCCGGACATTCCGGCGGTTGATGCCCCCGATACAGAAGAAGGGGAGGGCCGGCTGGAGGGCTTTGACATCGCGAACAAGCTTCAGCCCGACGGGCAAGTAGTCGGGTTTGGTCGCGGTGGCAAAGACCGGACCGACGGCGAAATAGGAGAGAAGATTCTGCATGGCGAGGGCCTCGCGCGCCTGGTCGAGGGAGTGCGTCGAAAGACCGAGAATACGGTCGGGACCGAGTATCTGACGCGCTTCCTGAATACTGCCGTCATCCTGGCCGAGGTGAAGTCCGGTGCCCGGAATCTCGGCAGCCAGTTGCAGATGGTCATTGACGATGACCGGAACATCAAAGTCCCTGGCAACGGGCAGGATCCGTTCGATGAGATCACGCGTGCTTTCAAGCGGATGGCCCTTGGCGCGGACTTGGAGCAGGCGGGCTCCCCCGGCAAGGAGGGCATGAGCGGTGTATTCCCATTGTTCATCGCCGATATAGCCGGTGTCGAGGATGGCATAAAAGCCCTGGAAAGCGGTATTTGAGTTGGTTTGGGCGATCATTTCCATTAAAAAGCCTTCAGGTGGAGATTAAGGGCGGGCGTCACTGGAGGAGGCATCTTTCCCGGTCTCGGGAAGCGGAAGCGGTTCTCCTCGGGACGTTCCTTCGGACAGGGTATCATTCTTTGGGAGGGACGCAACAGGATCGCCGATAATGCGGGTAACCCGGATGTGGATGGGCTCGACGGACTCAATTCCAAACTGTTCCTGAAGGGTGGCCCGGAGGCGGTCTTTGACGCGGGTATCGATATCCCGCAGGCGCTGATTGGCCTTGATATGGAGGGCAATTTTTACTCCGAGACGGTGACCCCGGATAACGTGCCGGCAGGTGGCCCGTTCAACGCCCTCAACATTGTCGACGGCATTTTCCATGATGGCCCGGAGGGTCTGGGGTGCGATTTCGATGGTCCCTCCCTGGGCCTTGAAAGGAATGATTCCCTGATGGGCCCGGCGGTAGCGGTAAAGAACGTAGAGGAGGACGAGAAGGATGAGGGCGACGACCGCAAGGTAGACGTAGGGCGGTTGGCCGAGATGGTTGGTGAGCTCTTCAATGTCGGGCATAGTGATGCCGGTTCAGGGATGGGAATGTGCTGACGGATCACTCCGTCTCGGAGTCCTTGTCGGTGTCGGCCTCCTCGCGGCGGACGCCATCGACAATAACATCGACCTTGGAAACTTCCTTGTTGGTCATGTTCTCGACCTGATCGCGGACAGATTCCTGAACATTCTGGGCGACCTTGGCGAGCTGGACGCCGAAAGTCAGGATCAGCTTGACGCGGATATGGTAGGTACCATCGGCCTCTTCCCGGATACTCACGGAGGAACTGCCGTCGCGCCGGGAACCGAAGAGGCCGGCAATGTCCTGTTTGATGCCGCCACTGGCAAGGCTGACGACACCCGTGACCTCTCGGGCGGCCATGGCGACAATGTTGGCGACGACCTCATTATTGATGCTGATACTACCGAGGCCGGAATCCTCCTGAAGGGTATCGAGGTTGTCGGTTTGTCCGGATGGGTGGCTCTCTTCCATGGTATTCGTGGTTGACGGGTGATGCTAGGGCTCGGAACGGGGATCAAAAAGGGTTTTCGGCGTTCGCTGCATGAAATCCTCGATGAACCGGGTGGTATAATCGCCGCGGGCAAAATCCGGATCGTTGATGATCGAGCGGGCAAAACCGATATTGGTAAAGATGCCACGAATGAGGTATTCATTCAAGGCGCGATTCATTCTTGCGAGGGCCATTTTACGGTCGGAGCCGACGGTGATCACCTTGGCGATCATACTGTCGTAGAACTTGGGGACGGTGTACCCCCCGTAGATATGGCTGTCGATACGGATGCCATGCCCTCCGGGAGGATAGTAAAGGCCGATTTCCCCGGGGCAGGGGGCAAAGTTCATGAGCGGATTTTCGGCGCAGACGCGGCATTCGATGGCATGTCCGCTGATCCTGACATCCTCCTGGCGGAGGGAGAGTTCCTCTCCGGAAGCGATGCGCAACTGTTCCTTGATGAGGTCGATACCCGTGACCTCCTCGGTGATGGGATGTTCGACCTGGATGCGGGTGTTCATCTCGATGAAGTAGAAGTTCCGATACTTATCGACGAGGAACTCGATGGTACCGGCGTTCCAGTAATCGCAGGCGCGGGCCGCCTTGACGGCGGCATCGCCCATGGACTGGCGCAACTCGGGGGTGACGAAGGGGGAAGGGGCCTCTTCGATGACCTTCTGGTGGCGGCGCTGGATGGAGCAGTCCCGTTCCCCGAGATGGATGACGTGGCCGTGTTGATCGGCGAGGATCTGGAATTCGATATGCCGGGGTTCCTCGATGAACTTCTCAATATAGACGGCGCCATTGCCGAAGGCATTCTCGGCCTCGGAGGCAGCGGCGATGAACTCACGCTGGAAGGAGATCGAGTTATGGGCGAGGCGCATGCCACGACCCCCGCCACCGGCGACGGCCTTGATGATGACGGGGTAGCCGATTTCCTCCGCTATGCCGAGGCCGTCCTCGGGTTTGAGGACGGTCCCCGCGCTGCCGGGCACGGTGGGGACGCCGGCGGCCCTCACTGTTTCCCGGGCGGTGGACTTGTTTCCCATGAGCCGGATACTGGAGGAGCGGGGGCCGATAAACTTGATTTTGCAGTCTTCGCATTGCTCAGCGAAGTCAGGATCCTCGGAGAGGAACCCGTATCCGGGGTGGATGGCGTCGACGTCGGCTATCTCGGCCGCGGCGATGATCCGTTCGGCGCGGAGGTAGGATTCGGAACCCGCGGCCGGCCCGATGCAGATGGCCCCGTCGGCCAGTTGGACGTGAAGGGACTGCTCATCCGCTTCCGAATAGACGGCGATGGTCTCAATACCCATTTCGCGGCAGGCCCTGATAATGCGCAGGGCAATCTCTCCGCGGTTGGCGACAAGGATCCTTTTAAACATATCCTGACTGGTGCTCCGGAGCCTACCTGAGGCGGAAGAGGGGTTGGCCGTATTCAACACTGTCGCCGTTTTCGACAAGAATCTCGGCGATGACGCCCCGGCTTTCGGCCTTGATCTCGTTCATGACCTTCATGGCCTCGACGATGCAGACGACGGTTTCCTCGTTGACTGAATCGGACTCGCGGACGAAAGGCGGGCTTTCCGGGGAGGGGGCGCTGTAGAAGGTGCCGACCATGGGGGATTTGATGAACTTGCTTTCATCGACCGGCTTTTCCGCCGGGGGCTGCGGGGTCGCCGGCGCCGGGGCGGTTCCCTGCTGGGGAGGGACTGGCGGAGCCGGTGCCCCGAGGGGAAAGGGAGGCGGGGTCGTCCCCTGGACGATAGACCGAACCTCCTCTCCCTGGCGGCAGATGCGGAGCTTGAAGTCCTTTTCCTCGAGTTGAAACTCAGTCAACCCGGAGCGTTTGAATAAATCGACAATCTGTTTGATCTGTTTGAATTCCAAGTTTGTGACCTCCGTTTGATACGTAAACAGGGCATGTTGAAGCGGTTTGGGAGAGGAGGGCAACGGAAATCTAACCTTGGGGCCAAGGATGCCGGCTAGCGTTCATTGTTGTTCCGGGAATCGCTTGAGAGGCGGTTCTGGAACCAGCGAAGGGGAGTGAGGTTCATGCGCCAGACGGGTTCCTCAATGGGTCCGGTCACTTTCAGCTCAATCGTGTCGCTGACGGGAGTGAGGACCTTGCTGATGAGGCCCTGAAGAAGCATGAGGTCGGCATCGAGGTTGAGGAGACGGCTTTTGAGATTGATTTCGCCTTCGGCGCGGAGGCTGACGACGGGACCGGTGACGAGGCCCTCCTTTATCCCGAGGCGGTTGTCGGCAAGCCTCCATTGGATGGAAGCGGCATTGAGATTGACGGTGCTGAAACCCAGTCCGATGTCGTCGAGGAGGCGGGAGAGACCCCCGAAAAGGTGGATTCTGCTGATATTGGCCCTTCTCAGCGTAATCTGGCCGGAGCCCTCGGCCTCATCGAGGTCGGATCCGAAGGACATGTCCACAGCGGCGTCGAGCCGGCCCCGTGTGTCGCCATGGAGAAGCGCGTCCTCGAGGCGATCGGGCTCGCGGAGGAGGCCGGCCAGCTGGCGGAGGGCTGTCTGGTAATCGGCATCGAAAAGCTGAAGCGTCAGCTGCTGCTCCCGCATGGCCGGCCGGTTCCAGTCGCGAAGCGCCATCCTGCCGGTGAAGACGCCTCCGGCAAAGTCGCCCGAGAGGCTGTCGAGTTTGAGGTCGCTCCCGAGGAGGGTCCCGGCAAAGCGGAAATCGGAGAGAACGAGGCTCTTGAGATGGCATTCATCCTCGCGATCGCTGATTTCAAAGGTGAGATCGGGAAAGAGGAGCGATTCCCCGGAAGGCGTTTCCCTTGGAGAACGCCAGAGCGTTCCGCGGGCCCGGACCCGGGGCTGTCCGCTGAACTCAAGGCGAGAGAGGGCCTCCACGCCGCTGGCGGCAACAACGGCCTTCCATGGTCCGTCACTTTTGAAGTCGACGATCATGGGACGCAGCTGCCCTTTCCCGAGGCCCAGACGCCAGCCGAGGCGCCCGCTGACACGGCCGTCGAGGAAGCGGGCATTCAGTTCATCAAGGTAGGCCCATTCCCGGTTGCTGCGGATCTTGAGGCGGAGATCGGGGATGGCCATGCCACGGTAGGAGGCACCGGATCCGGAGACGGCGGTGACACTCTGGAGGGAATCGCGGTCGGGCCATTGTCCCCATACGGAGACATCGCCTTGAAGGGGATCGGGGGTATGGACGGGGAGGAAGATACGTTCCCACCATTGACCGAGGAGGGCGTCGAGGGAACCGGGGAAGATGGAGCCGAAGGCGTTGAGGGAGAAGCGGGAGGAGGGGAAGTGCTGTGAATAGGAGCCGGAGGCGGACTCATTGAAGGATTTGCGGACAAGGACGGGATTGAGGTGGATTTCGGAGGGGTTGAGGCGAAAGCGCGTGTGGAGGTGATCGAAATCGGTCCGGCCTATATGGAGGAAGTCGGCGAGGAGGAGGCCGGAGAGGGTGTTGGAGCGTGGCAGGAAGGAAGCGTCAAGGCTGAGAAAGCTGGCCTGAGCGCGCTTGAGGAGGGGGTTATGGGGGAGGTTGGGAAAGAAGGCGCGGAGAGACGGTTCATGGAAGGAGGCACGAAAGCGGAGGGAGAAAGGGAAAGGGGTATCGGCTTCGGGATCCCTGGTGAGGGAGCCGGCGGCGAAGCTGCGGGGGCCGACGGCGTTCCAGAGCAGGTGGAGGGGTTTCCTGGAGAGGTTGGAGGAGAGATTGAGGGAACGAATGGGGAGGGGGGACTGGAGAGGACGGGAGAGGCCAACCTGAATCCTTTGGGGGTAGTGCAGGGAAGGGGAAGGAGAGAGGGGTCCGGAGGCGGAGAGGCTGAAAGGAATGGGAAGATTGAGATCGACGTTCTGGAGGTCGGGGAGCGCCGGGGAGGAACCGAGGGCTTCAATCTGTCCTTCTAGGGAGAGGGACGTGAGGGCGGGGACAGCGTCCTGAAAGGTGAAAGTGGCGGAGGCGAGGAGACGGTTGAAAATGAATCCGGCGTGTGAGGCCCGGGGGGCGCTGAACCGGGCCCTGGCGGAGAGGTTCCCGGAATGGTCCATCCTGGCGTGAAGGCGGCCGAGGAGCGTGAGGTCGGGTGGCAGGCCGTGGAGGGCGTCAAGGAGAGAGGGAAGATCGAGGGAGCCTGTTTCGGGTCGATCACGGGAGGTGATCGGGTCGAGGGGGGCGGACCCGGAGGCGATGAGCTGGAGATTGCGGGAATCGAGGAAGAGGTATTCGACAGTGAGGGAGGATTTATCGAAACGGAGAGCTGTCTCGGGGATAGTGAGGACGGGTTCATGAAGGCCGGAGCGGGTTTTTTCCGGGGGGAGGGAGAGGGTGATATCAAGGGCGCGAAGGGATTCGATTGGGGGCTCGAGCCCGAGGAGGAGATGGATAAGGGCAAAATCGACCTGAAGGGCACGGGTGGTCATGAAGGCTTTTTCCCGACCGGGGTCGCGGAGGCTGAATTCCCGGAGAAAGAGCCCGCCCTTGAGATCAAAGGCGAGGCTTTTCCAGTCAATTTCATAGCCTTTTCCCAGAACCTGCTGAAGGGACTGGCGGATGGCCTGGTTGGGCAGGGGGATGACCTGCTGGAGGCTGTTGAGGAGAATAATGCCCGCCTGAGCGAGGGCGAGAAGGGTCAGAGCGATATTCAAGCATGAAAGAGAGGCGCAGCCGAAGCGCCAGCAGCAGGAGGCGACAAGCTTGCGAAGGCGGGACATGCTTCAATCAGATTCCGGAGCGAGGTCGGATTCGATGGGCTCGGAAGGAATTTCGGAAGGGGTTTCGGGAAAGGTGGCAAGCTGGTCGTAAAGGGATTCGATAATGGAGACCGGAAGGGTGCCGACGAGCCCGGTTTCGGGATCGCCGAGGTACTGGGTGGTTCCGCCGAGACGCTCGGAGAGATAGAGGGTGAAGGACTCCGTCTTTTCCGAGGAACCGCTTGGATAGCGGATGCGGGCCTCGAGGAGGTAGGGCCATTCGATGCGCTTTTCATCGTCGAGCGGCAGGGGTTCGGCAAAAGGCTCGCTGATGAACCGTTCAACCCGGATGTTTTTCATGAAGTCGGCAAGCGTTTCCCGGGGACCGGGACGGGTCTCATTTTCGGGATCCTCTTCAGGAAATGGGACGGGAAGGCCTGATTCACGGTGGATCAGTTCCAGGTCGAGGACCACGGCGGCCTCGGGGAGAGCGCGGATGGTCCGTTCGCGGTAGAAGTATGGATCGAGGGAAAGGGAGGGAAGGACGTGGGGGCGGATGAGGAAGACGGAATCGGACTGGTCGGTACGGGCATAAAGCAGGGTCTCGCTTTCATCCGGATGAAGCCCTCCGACGAGAAAGGTGACATCGGGATTGTTTTCGCGCCGGATGATAACGCGGCGCTGCGGGCTGTTGAGACCGAACCGTTCGAGATCGGATTCGGAGGGGGCATCGGTGAGGAAGCGCTGGGCTTCGAGGGTGGAGAGCAACTGGTCGATACGGGAGATCGCCGTTTCATCGGCGGGAAGGGAATTGAGCTGACCATCGTTGTCCGTGTAAAGGACCTGCCAGGTGCCGTTTTCGAGTTTCTGGAGCGTCAGACCGAGATCCCCGAACTGGATTTCCAGGCTGCTCCAGTCCTTTGAGGTCTGGGCAAGAACCCGTTTTTCCCGCAAGTCTTCCTGAACTGAGCGCAGTTCGTCGACGCGGTCGGCACGGATGCGGAAAAGGGTGGGCCATGCCTCGCGACGGCCGAGGAAATGGTCTGGGGCCTCACCGGAGTCATCGGGAGGGCGCAGGATGAGGGTTTCGCGGGCTCCCGTCCCCTCAAGGGTAAGGCGGATGGAATTTCCGGACAGGTTCTCCGAAGACGCGTCGGCTTCCAGGAAATCCTCGACCTCGAGAGCCTGCCAGTCTCTGAGGAAGGCTTCGACCCGGTCGGGGTCAGCGGCAGTTTCAATGGGGGAGACGAAGCGCCACCGGTCCTGGTTGCGTTCGAGCCGGACGCGGACGCTGCTGGCGGCGCGGTCCTGGATCTGGAGGGCGCGGGCCTCCTCGACGGCGAGGTCGAAGACCCGCCGGTCAAGAAAGGCCTCCAGGTCATGCTGGAGGGAATCGAGGACCCCACGGGGGACCACGTAGACGTAGTCACCGTCAGGAGACATCATATAGAGACGATTTCCGACTCCTGTCGGGGCGCCGAGAGGGAGGACGATACGGGTGGAGCCGCTTTGGAGGGTGAGGCGGATGGGGGGATCATGGAGCTGGTAGGACTCCAGTGACTGGGTGGAATCATCGAGGCCGGAGACGGGGAAGCGGGATTCCCAGGAGAGCCGTTGGAGCTGAAAGAGGAGTTGTTCGACGGCATAGGGGTTGGCCTTCCATTTGAAAGGGGAAACGACTTCCCATTGGGAAGCGGACTGTTCGAGGGTCCATGGATCCGGGGTATTGTGGCTTTCGATGGTAAGGCGGTCGAGATCGAGGGCAAAATCGGGATTGAGGACGAGTCTGGAGGACTGGTCGAGGAGGTCCTCTGTGGAGCGGACCTTATCGAAATAGAAGATGGCGCCGAGGAGGGCGGCATTGAGGGCGAAGAGGAGGAAGGTGAGACGTAGGCGCATAGGAATCAGGACCGGCGGATCCAGTAGACGATGAAGCCGAGGAGGGCGATGGAGGCGGGGACGGAGGAGAAAAACAGGCCGATGCGCTTGAGTTGCGCCTGGCTGAGGGCGAGTTGGTAGGATTCCATGGGGCGTGGGGGGATGGAAAGGAGGCGATCGCGATCGAGGATCCAGTTGAGGGAATTAAAGAAGAGGGAGATGTTGCCGAGGGAGGAGACGCGTCGATTGGAGAAGAGATCGACGGAGCCGAAAACGATGAGACGTCCACCGGGGACCTTGATGCCGAGCTGGCTGGAGGCGCTGCGTTCGGCGGCGACGGCAATGGGGATGGGGCCGGGGGTATCGACTTCCTCGTTAAAGGCGGGATTTGCGGGGGGGGAGAGGGTGGAATCGGCCCATGAGCTGTCGGAAGTGGCGAGGATGGGGAGGACAGCGAGCCGTTCATCGGGAGGGGAGGGGGGAATGGGAAAGACGGGACGGGGGCTTCCGGAAAGGACAAAGGTCTGGTTCTGGATAAGCGAATCGGTAACGGGATGGGGGGAATAGTTCCGGATGAGGAGGGTATTGCCGGATTCCCGGAAAGCGGGATCGGGCTCGACGACGCGTTGTTCGGGCAGGGCGATTCCCCATTCCTCGAGGAGGGTCTGAATGCCGGTGGAGGTTCCGGGGCGGAACCATGCGAGAAGGCGACCGGCCCGGTCGGAGAGATAGGAGCGGATTTTCTCGACCTCGGAAGGGAGGAGGGGGCCTCGTGGGTCGGCGAGAACGAGTGCGGCGGCGTCGGCGGGGACCTCGGCGACGGCGGTGAGGTCCAGGCGGGAAATGGAATAATTGCGCATCTGGAGTTCCCGGCTGATTTCGGAGAGACCGGATTGTGGGGAGGCGTTCTCGGGGTTGGTTTCCTGATGGCCGCTGAGGAAGTAGAGTTTGGGGGATTGCTCGCGGGTGACCTCCATGATGGCGGAGGTAATGGCGGCTTCCCCGGTGAAGGCGACGGGTTCCCGATTGGCAAAAGAGACGAGTTCATCGGCGCTGAGGAGCCGTTTGCGCTCACTGGAAAGGACGAGGAGGGAATTGACCTGTTCGAGGCCGAACTCGCGGGCGAGGCTATCGGCGCGGTTCAGATCCTTGTAGATGTCGACGTACTCGACGGAGATGAGGAACTCGCCCTTGTGGCGACTCTGGTAGGCATATTCCCTGAGGAGCTGTTCGGTATAGCGGAAGAGGACACGTTCCTCCGGCCTTGGGGAATTTTCAGGAATGGTGACAATGAAACGGATGGGCTCGCGGATTTCGCTGATATAGGCCTTGGTTTCCGGGGAGAGGGCGTAGCGATGATTCTGGGTGAGGTCAATGCGCACGAAGTGGTGCAGGGCGAGGTAATTGAGGCCGAAAATGAAGGTCACGATGAGCAGGACCTGGACCCAGTAATTGACCTGTTTGAGGCGGTTGACGACCTGATAGGATTCCCAGAAGCGCATCGTGGTTCAGTGTTTGGATTCGACGACAAGGACGGCGAGGCCGAGGACGGCGGCGGAACTGGAGAGGTAGTAGACGAAGGGACGGGTATCGACCATGCCGCGACTGAAGTCCTGAAAATGATCGAAAATCTGGAAATAAGTGGCGAGGGCCTCGTTGAGGAGGGGGGAGTCCCCGGGATTGAATTCAACCATCCGAATGGCGGCAACGCCGACAATGATCATAAAGAGGGCACTGAAGGAGAGCATTCCCGCGACAAGCTGGCTCCGGGTGATGCTGCTGGTGAAGATGCCGATACTGACAAAGAGGGTCCCGGAAGTCGCGATGAAGAGAAGGCCACCAAAGAGGGAGCCTGAATCGAAGAGAAGACGGGTTGTCTCGGGCTGGTCGAGGACGAGGGCGGTAATGGCGGGATAAAGAAGGGAAAGGGACCAGGCGAGCATGTAGAAGAGGTAGGCGGCCAGGAACTTGGCGACGACGAGATGAATGGGCCGGACGGGTGAGGCGAGGAGTGTTTCAATGGTTCCCTGGCGGCGTTCCTCGGCGAAGCTGCGCATGGTGAGCATGGGAACGATGAGGAGGACGGGGATCCAGAAAAGGCTGAAGAAGATGGTTGCTGGCATCTGCTCCTGTTCCTCGGAGCTGAGGGAGAGGAGGGTAAGGTAAAAGAAGAAGCCCGTCATGCAGAGGGAAAGGACAAGGGCGAGGTAGGTGCTCGGGGCGTGAAAGAGCGTCTTGATTTCATGTCGCAGGAGATGGAATATTTTCGACATCAGGAAGTGGTTTGCGTGGAGGTTGAGGCCTCCCGGTTGGAGGGGAAAGGGAGATCCCAGCTACGTCTGGTGGCGGTGAGGAAAATATCCTCAAGACTGGGTTCATCCTGCTTGAAGCTGTGCACCTCCAGGGTTCCGGAGTGGACCAGCTGGCGGAGGATCGCGGGGGCGCAGGCCTCGCTGTCGGGATTGTGGAGGGAGACTGAATAGAGGCCGGGTCCAGGACCGTTTTCAAGGCTGGATTGCCATGTGGACCCGAGGGAGGCGAGCACTTTCCGGACGGATTCCATTTTTCCGGAAACCAGGATCTGGTAGCGTACGCCCGGCAGGAATTCGCGGCGCAGCTCGTCGGCGGTTCCCTGCGCGACGAGGTTTCCCTGATTGAGGATCAGGACGCGATCGCAGGAAACCTCGACCTCGGAAAGGATATGGCTGGAGAAGATGACGGTGGTTTCGCCGCGGAGGTTGTCGAGGAGTTGCCGGATAGCGATCACCTGATGGGGATCCAGGCCTATGGTGGGTTCATCGAGGATGGTTATCTCCGGGGCGGAGAGGATGGCGTCGGCGATGCCGACGCGCTGGCGGAAGCCTTTGGAAAGGGTGCCGATGATCTTGCGTTTTGCCTTCCGGTGGAGCTCACAGACTTCGAGGGCATGCTCGACGCGGGACCTGCGCAGACGCCTGGGGATATCCTTGATGCGGGCGCGGAACCGAAGGTATTCGATGACCCGCATATCCTCGGGAAGGGGGTTGTTTTCCGGCATATAGCCGATCCGTCGCCGGATTTCATCGGGGTGGAGGGGAACGGCGAGACCGCAGATGGAAAGGTGGCCGGAGGTTGCGGGAAGAACGCCGGTCATCATGCGCAGCGTGGTGCTTTTGCCGGCACCGTTGGGTCCGAGAAAGCCGACGATCTCGCCCTTTCGGATCTCAAAGGAGAGATCCCGGACAGCCGCCTGGCGACCAAACTTCCGGGTCAGGCGGTGGGCGATGATACTGGGCTCCTGATCTGGCATAGTGGGTTGAGACGAATCCGGGAGGGCGGGCGTTCGGAACTAGGGAAGGAATGCTGGCAGAAGGAAGACTGGGAGAAGGTTCCGGCGAGGTCAAAAGTGTTTCCACAAGGCGGGGGAGAAGAGAACGAGGATGGCATAGAGCTCGAGCCGGCCGGTGATCATGAGAAGGGAGAGGAAGACCTGGGTGATTCCATGAAGGCCGGAGAAGTTTTCCGTCGGACCAATCTCGGCCAGACCGGGACCAATATTGAAGAGGCAGGCCGCCATGGTGGAAATGATGCCCTCGAAGCTCATGGAAGGCTGGAGGAGGGCGACGAGGAGGGTGCTGGCGAAGACGACGAGACCGAGGATGACGATGTAGACAATGATGGAGTCCTGTTCGTTACGGGAGAGGCTTTTCCCATTAACCTCGAGGGGGCGGATAACCCGGGTGTGGTAAGCCTTTTCGACATGGTGGAGGGCGACCCGGGCGGCTACGATAAAGCGGATGACTTTGGTTCCACCGGCGGTGGAGCCCGAGCAGCCGCCGATGAACATGAGGGCGACGAGGAGGACTTGGTTGACGGGGAGCCATTGAGCGAAATCGGCGGTGGCATAGCCGGTGGTGGTCATGATGGAAACGACCTGAAAGGCGGCGGAGCGGACGGTATCGTGCAGGCCGGAGGTGGAAGCGGAGTCCAGGAAAAGAAAGAGGCTTATGAGACCCGTAAAGACGAAGATCAGGAGGACATAGGTCCTGAACTCGGTGGAGAGGAGGAGATTTCGCCAATGGCGGCGGAGGAGCTCGGTCATGAGAAGGAAGCTGGTTCCGCCTATGGCCATGAAGAGAATGACGGTCCATTCGAAGGCGGGATTGGCAAAGTCGGCGATACTGCCGGACCGGGTACTGAAGCCACCCGTGCTGAGGGAGGTGAACATGTGAATGACAGATTCGAACCAGGAGAGGCCACAGAACCGGTAAGCGAGGATACAAAGGAAAGAGAGGCCGAGGTAGAGTTTGAGGAGGCGGAGGACACCCTCCTGGACACGGGAGGCGTTGAGGTCAGCGGCTTCGGCCGAGGATTCCCTTGAGTAGAGGACTTTGGCGCCGGCCCCGAGGAAGGAGAGGACGGCGACAAAGAAGACAACAACCCCGAGGCCTCCGATCCACTGGCTGATGGCGCGCCAGAAGTGGAGGCTGCGGGGAAGCCGTTCGAGATCGCTGAGGATGGAGGCCCCGGTAGTGGTGAGGCCGGAAGCGGATTCGAAGAATGCTTCGGCGGGGGAGAGGTCGGGGAGGATAAGGATATAGGGGAGGGCCCCGACGATGCTGGCGAGGAGCCATCCGGTACCGATGGTGGCAAGGGCTTCCTTGTGGTAAAGGGTGTTGGTGCCGGTGCGACCGAGGATCCAGAAACCGAGGGCGAGGCTGGAAGCGGCGAGGAGACTGAAGGAGAATCCGGTTACGGCGAGGTCTCCCCTGGAGGCATTGTCCTCCATCAGGGCAATGCCGAGGGAGAGGGCGAAGGCGATTGAGAGAGCGCCGAGGATAAAACTGTGGAGTTTAAAGAGGATCGAATAGTTCATGCCGCTCCCGTACGTTGTTCCCCGGTTAAACGGACCCGTTTTCAGCCACGCAGGAGTTTGAGGATGTCCTTGATATTTTCCTCGCGGGTGATGACGACGACGCGGTCGCCGGCGAGGATCTGGTCGCTGGCCCCGGGGACCTTTACCTGGAACTTGCGCAGGAGGGCGACGAGGACGGCGTGTTTGGGCCAGTTGATCTCGCGAAGGGATTGCCCGGCGCAGCCACTTTTTGTCGAGACCTGAATTTCAAGGATATGGGCCTGCTGGTTGGGGAAGTTGAAGAGTTCGATATAGGGTTCGCGGGAGAGGTAGCGGAGGACCTCATTGGCGGTGACGAGGCGGGGGGAGACGAGGGTTTCAATATGCAGGGCGGATCGCAGGTTGAGGAGGATTTCCTCATAATCGGATTTGTTGATGACTGTCTGGACATGCGGGGTTCCGAGTTTGGCAGCCTGGATACTGGTCATGACATTGCGCTCATCATCGCTTGTGGAGGCGACAAAGAAATCGGCGCTTCCGACCTGTTCCTCCTCGAGGAGGCGGAGGGAGGTACCGTCGCCATTGATGAACGTGACGGCGGGGAAGCGTTCGGCCAGGCGGCGGCATTTTTCCTCATCCTGTTCAATGACCCGGACCCGGAAGCGGGGATTGCCGAGGAGCCGGAGGAGAGCGACCGCGGTCTCGCTGCCACCGAAGATAACGACGCGTATCTCCTTCCCGCTGGTATCGGGATCGAGTTTTGAACGGAGGCGGTATAATTCGTTGGGAGGGCCGAAGACAGTGACCTCATCACCGGCCTCGAGAACGGTATCGGCGGAGGGGATATCCTGGTTCTCGCCCCGCTGGTAGTAGCCGAATTTAACCTCTGGATGGAGTTTTATATCCCGCAGGGCCTTTCCCCGGAAACGGGCCTTTTCACTGACCCGGATACGCTGGGCTTCAATCTGGCCCCGGGCAAAATTCTCGACGGCGATCCGGGCCGGATTACGGATGGACTTGGCCAGTTCGAGGGCACAGAGACCCTCGGGATTGAGCATGAGGTCAATCCCGAAGTGGAGGGGATAATTGACATGGGAGGTGTCGGTGAAGGTCTGGTCGTGAATACGGCTGATGACGTTCCTGGCCCCGAGGACGCGGGCGAGGGAGCAGGCGATGAGGTTGATTTCATCGATACTGGTCATGGCGATGAAATGATCACAGCCATCGGACATGGCCTTTTTCAGGGTGGCAGCGCTGCTGCCGTTGCCGCTGATAACGCGGACATTGAACTCCGCATCGATGCGGGAGGCTTTTTGGGGATCGGCATCGACGACCGTGACGTCGTGGCCCTCGTCGCTGAGGACCTGACTGAGGTGGCTGCCGACTTCACCCACGCCGATAATGACGACCTTCATGTCAGGCTTCCGTATCCTCGACCTCGATAATCTTGGTGATGCCGATCAAGGAGTCCTTCGGACCGAGGTTGATGAGGCGGACTCCCTGGGTGGTGCGGCCAATGATACGAATTTCGCCGACGCTGGTACGGACGGCCTGCCCATTATTGGTGAGGAGCATGATTTCGTCATCCTCCTGGACACTGAGGGCGCCCGCGACCCCGGCGGTACGCATGGCGATGATGCCGCTTCCGCCGCGACTCTGGACGCGGTACTGGTCGAAGGCGGTGCGCTTGCCCTGACCGTTGACACCGGCGATGAGGAGGGTGGCGCTGTGATCGACGACCTCGATGGTGACGACATAGTCATCCTCGCCCTTGAGGCTGATACCCTTGACTCCTCGGGTGGCCCGACCCTGGTCGCGAAGATCGGTTTCCTTGAAGCGGATGGACATTCCCTTGCGGGTGATCATACAGAGATCATCGTCGCCGGAGGTTAGCTTGACCCCGATGAGGGCATCGCCCTCGTCGACATTGATTCCGATGATCCCGCCGCGGCGGAAGTTGCGGTAGGCACTGAGATTGGTTTTTTTGACGATACCCTTCCGGGTAGCCATGACGAGGTGGAGGCTTTCCTCGAAATCCTTAACGGGGATCATGGAGGCGATGCGCTCATCCTTGTGCAATTCGAGGACATTGGCGACACTGCGGCCTTTGGAGACGCGTGTGCCCTCGGGGATGTCGAAGACCTTTTCGACGTAGACCCGTCCGGTGTTCATGAAGAACATCATGTAGTCGTGGGTGCTGGCGGTGAAGAGGCGCTCGACAAAGTCCTCGTCGTGTGCTCCGGCACCGATGACCCCTTTTCCGCCGCGTTTCTGGGAGCGGAAGCTGCTGACGGGGGTGCGTTTAATGAAGCCCTTGTGGGAAAGGGTGATGCAGCAGCCCTCATTGACGATGAGATCCTCCATGCGGAATTCGCTCTCCTCCGGAAGGAACTGGGTCCGGCGGGGAGAGGCGTATTTATCCTTCATCTGGGCCAGTTCCTCCTTGATGACCTCGAGGAGGCGGGCCTCGTTTTCGAGGATTTCGTTCAGTTCCCCGATGAGCTTGATCAGCTCGAGGTATTCGGCCTCGATCTTTTCACGCTCGAGCCCGGTGAGCTGGTAGAGGCGCATATCGAGGATGGCGTCGGTCTGCTTGAGGGAGAGAGGATATTTGTCCATGAGGCTGACCTTGGCCTCGTCGCGGTTACGGCTGGCGCGGATGATGCGGACAAAATCGTCAAGGTTATCGAGGGCGATCTTGAGGCCCTCGAGGATGTGGGCGCGGGCCTCGGCCTTGGCACGGCGGAATTCGGTGCGCCGGCGGACGACTTCGCGGCGGTGCTCGATGTAGACCTCGAGCATTTCCTTCATGTTCATCTCCTTGGGCCGCCGGTCGACGAGGGCGAGGAGGATGACCCCGAAGGAGGACTCGAGAGGGGTGTGCTTGAAAAGCTTGTTGACGATGACGCGGGGGATTTCGCCGCGTTTGAGCTCGACGACGACGCGGGTATTTTCGTCGGATTCGTCACGGAGGTCGCTGATGCCTTCGATGACCTTGTTCTGGACGAGGTCGGCGATGCGGGTGACGAGGTTGGAGCGGTTGACGTTGTACGGGATCTCGGTGATGACGAGCTGTTCCTTGCCCTGTTTGAGTTCCTCGGTGTGGATGGTTCCGCGCATGCGGACAATGCCGCGGCCGGTGCGGATATACTTGTCGATCCCCTCGCGACCGAGGATGGAGCCGCCGGTGGGAAAATCGGGTCCCTTGATGATCCCGGCAAGCTCATCAATGGACATGTTGGGGTTGTCGATGAGGCGGCAGGTGCCGTCGATGAGCTCCCCGAGGTTATGGGGAGGGATATTGGTGGTCATCCCGACAGCGATACCGGTGGAGCCGTTCATGAGGAGGCTTGGAAGGGCGGAGGGAAGAACGCTGGGCTCGGTGGTGTCCTCCTTGTAGTTGGGGATGAAATCGACGGTGTTCTCATCGATCTGGCGGATCAGGTCCTCGGCAACGGCGGTGAGGCGACATTCGGTATAGCGGTAGGCGGCGGGAGGGTCGCCGTCGATGGAACCGAAATTGCCCTGGGGATCGACGAGAGGGACGCGCATGACCCAGTTCTGGGCCATGCGGACAAGGGTGTCGTAGACGGAAGCGTCGCCATGGGGATGATACTTGCCGAGGACTTCACCGACAACGGCGGCGCACTTGTCGTAGCTGCGATTGTGCACGAGGCCCTGCCGGATCATGGAATAGAGGATCCGGCGCTGGACGGGTTTTAGGCCGTCCCTGGCATCGGGCAGGGCGCGACTGATAATGACCGACATCGAGTAGTCGATGTAGGCCCGTTCCATCACGTCCGTGATGTTGGACTGGGTGAGTTTTTCTTTGTCGGTGTACATTAGGCGGCTGGGTCGCTGAAGAAAGAGGAAGAATCAGACGTCGAGGTTGGTGGTATTGAGGGCGTTATCCTCGATGAAAGCGCGCCGGGAGGGGACATCGTCGCCCATGAGCATGGTGAAGGTCTGCTCGGCCTTGGCGGCATCCTCGATATTGATGCGAAGGAGGCGGCGGGACTCGGGATTCATGGTGGTCTCGTAGAGCTGCTTGGGATTCATTTCCCCGAGGCCCTTATAGCGTTGGATGGAGAGGCCGCGCCGGCCCATTTCCCTGATCTTGGGAAGGAGCTCGAGAATCGAGAAGAGCTCGAAGCGCTGTTCCTTTTCGCCCTCGCCGATATTTTCGACGAGGTGGTAGCGGGGTTCCTCGCCGGCGGTCCATGTCTGGACATCGAGACCCATGCGCCGGTGTTCGCGGAGGATCTTGGTCATGGCGCCGGCTTCAAAGATCTCATGGATGCTGAGGCGCTGATTGACGATGCGGCCGTTGTGTTCGGCGGGACGGACAATGACTTCGGCGAAGGCGTCTTCAATGCCCTCCTCGGCGATAAAGGAGACCCTTTCAGCCTCGTTTTTGAGGAAGCGGAATTCCTCGAGATTGCCGGTGCGGATGCGGACGAGGTACTTGGGCAGGACCTCGCCGTCATGCTGGTCGAGGAACGTTTCGAGGGCACAGCCGTAGCGGGTGACCCCGTTGCCGAGGAGTTCGAGGCGGGCGAGGGACTCGACGATGCGGTCGACCTTGCCGGAGGCGAACTGGAAGGCGTCGCGGAGCCGGACGAGGGTCACATCCTCGCTTCCGAGTTCAAGGAGGAGGCGGTTGAGTTGTTCATCGTTTTCGATGTACTGTTCGCGCCGTTTGCGCTTGATTTTGTAGAGGGGTGGCTGGGCGAGATAGACATAGCCCTGCTCGATGAGGGCGCGCATCTGGCGGTAGAGGAAAGTGAGAAGAAGGGTTGAGATATGGGCTCCGTCGACATCGGCATCGCACATGATGATAACGCGGTGGTATCGGGCCTTGGTGACATCAAAGGCGCCGTCACCCTCATGGTCCCCGATGCCGGTTCCCATGGCGGTGATCATGGTGCGGATTTCGGCATTGTTGAGGACCTTGTCGATACGGGCCTTCTCGACATTGATGAGCTTTCCCCGGAGGGGGAGGATGGCTTGGTAGCGGCGATCGCGGCCCTGTTTGGCGGATCCGCCGGCGGAGTCACCCTCGACGATGAAGATCTCACACAATTCAGGATCCTTTTCGGAGCAATCGGCGAGTTTTCCGGGGAGGCCGCCGGAGGACATGACACTTTTGCGGACCGTTTCGCGGGCTTTTCTGGCGGCATCGCGGGCGCGGGCGGCATTCAGGGCCTTGTCGATGATCTTTTTGGCGAGGGCGGGGGTGGTCTCGAATTCGTATTTCAGTTTCTCGCCGACAATTTTCTGGACGATCCCGTCGACCTCGCCGTTGGAGAGCTTGGTCTTGGTCTGGCCTTCGAACCGGGGCTCGGGAACCTTGACGGAAATAACGGCGGTGAGGCCCTCGCGGACATCCTCCCCGGAGATGGTGGGATCCTTCTCCTTAACGAGGTTATTCTGCCTGGCATAGGTATTGATGACGCGAGTCAGGGCGGTACGGAAACCACTCAGGTGGGTGCCCCCTTCAATGTTGTGGATCGAATTGGCGTAGGCGTAGATCTGGTCGTTGTAGCTGTCGTTGTATTGAAGGGCGATATCGACGATGGTCTTGGCGTCGTCGTCGTCGCGGGCCCGGGCTTCCCCGGAGAAGGCGATTGGCTTGGGGTGGGCGACGGCCTTGCCGCGATTGAGAAAGAGGACATACTCGGAAATACCGTCGCGGAAGAGGAAGGTTTCGGTACGGTTGTTACGCTGGTCCTCGAGGGTGATCTCAATACCGGGATTGAGGAAGGCGAGTTCGCGGAGCCGCTTCGCGAGCAGATCATATTTGAACTCGCGGGTGGTGAGGAAAATCTCGGGATCGGGGAGCCAGCTGATTTTGGTGCCGGTTTTGCGGGTTTTCCCGATGATGCTCATTTTCTCGGTTGTTTTGCCACGGCTGAAGCCCATGTGATGGACCTGGTTGTCTCGGCTGACCTCGACCTCGAACCATTCGGAGACCGCATTGACGCACTTTGCCCCGACGCCGTGGAGGCCACCGGAGACCTGATAGGCGCCTTTGCCGAATTTTCCGCCTGCATGGAGGTTGGTCATGACGAGTTCGAGGGCGGGCATCTTATGTTTGACATGCATATCGACGGGGATGCCGCGACCATCGTCCTCCACGGAGATGGAGCCGTCGCTGTGGAGGCTGACGCGGATGCCACTGCAGTGGCCGGCAAGGGCCTCGTCGATGGAGTTGTCGACAATCTCGAAAACGCAATGGTGGAGCCCCCTTTCATTGGTATCGCCGATGTACATGTCGGGGCGTTTGCGGACGCCTTCGAGACCTTCCAGTTTCTCGATCTGGGCGGCGTTGTAGGGATCGGGGGAGTTTTTGCTGTTAGTCATTGATTATGAGGAGGTAAAATAAATCCTTTAAAATAAAAAGGGGCGCATACGGGGCGCCCTTAAAGACGGAATAAATTAGGTCAGAAAAAGGGGAGCCGGGGCAAGCGAAAAAGGGCTTGAAACCGCGGTCTGGGGGGAGTTCGGGGAGGGGGAACGAACGGTCACAAGCTGAGGAAATTGCGCAGGATCTGGATTCCGTTGGGAGTGGCGAGGGATTCGGGATGAAACTGAACACCGACGATGGGAAGGGAGCGGTGTCGGAGGCCCATAATTTCATTTTCGGAGGTGCGGGCGGTGACTTCGAGGCAATCCGGGAGGGAGGGGGGATCGACGAGGAGGGAGTGATAGCGGGTGGCCTCAAAGGGGGAGGGAATATCCTTGAAAAGGCCGTTTTCGAGATGAAGGACCGGGGAGGTTTTTCCGTGCATGAGGCGGTCGGCGCGGACAATGGAACCGCCGAAGAACTGGCCGATGCACTGATGCCCGAGGCAGACCCCGAAGAGGGGGATCCCGGAGTCGGCAAAGGCCTCAATGATGGAGAGGCTGTTGCCGGCTTCATCGGGGCTGCAGGGGCCGGGAGAGATGAGGACGCGGTCGGGGTTGAGGGAGCGGGCCTCGGCGGCGGAAATCTCGTTGTTGCGAAAGACCCTCTGATCGACCCCGAGTTGGCCGAAATACTGGACAATATTGTAGGTGAAGGAGTCGAAATTGTCGATAACGAGAAGCATCTTGGGGAAAGAGAGTGGTGAAGGCAGGCGGGGGGTCAACCACGGGAAAAGAGGGAAAGGGGAAAAAAGAAAGCCTGACCGGCATAAGGGGGGACCGGTCAGGCTTTGGTGGGTGGGTTTGGGAAAAAAGTCAGTCGTCTTCCCGTCTGCGGCGCGGCTGACGGCGGCGGTCGGTCTGGCGACGGCGGGGGCGGTCACCTCCGCGGTCGTCGTCACCCCGTGGCCGGCGCTCCCGGCTGGCCTGGGGCTCGGATTCGGCCTTCTCCCTGGCGGCGGCGACCTTTTCGCTGATTTCGTCGTCTTCGCCTTCCCTGTCGGCGAGGGCGGCGGTGCGGCTGAGACGGACGCGGCCCTTATCATCGATGCCGATACACTTGACCCACATCTGATCACCCATGGCACAGACATCATCGACGCGGTTGACGCGGAAGTCGGCCAGTTCGGAGACATGGACGAGGCCTTCCTTTCCGGGGAGGCATTCAACGAAGACCCCGAAGTCCTTCACGCCCCGGACGGTGCCGTGGTAGAGCTTATCCTCCTCGATGTCGGCGGTCATGGCCTTGATTTCCTCGATGGCGCGATCCATGGAGGCCCCGCTGGTGGCATAGATGTTGATGCGTCCGGAGTTATCCTCATTGATGTCAATCTCGGCTCCGGAGACCTCGCAGATACGGCGGATGGTCTTGCCTCCGGGCCCGATGATGAGGCCGATTTTCTCGGGATCGATGGTGACGCTTTCAATCCGCGGGGCGTAAGGGCTGAGTTCCTCGCGTGGCTTGTCGATGGTTGCGCTCATGATTTCGAGGATTTTCATTCTCAATTCATGGTTGCGCTGGATGGACTCGCGGGCGATTTCGGCGGGGATTCCGGGGATTTTCAGGTCGAGCTGGAACCCGGTGATGCCGGTGCGGGTCCCGCAGATCTTGAAATCCATATCGCCGAAGTGGTCCTCGGCGCCGATGATATCGGAGAGGAGAACGTACTTGTCGATCTCGCCGTTGTCGTTGGATCGGGTGACGAGGCCGACGGAGATGCCGGCGACGATATCGCTGATGGGGACGCCAGCGTCCATCATGGAGAGGGATCCACCGCAGACGGAGGCCATGGAGGTGGACCCGTTTGATTCCATGATTTCGGAGACCAGACGGATCGTGTAGGGGAATTCATCCTCGGCTGGAAGGACGGGGAGGAGGGAGCGTTCGGCGAGGGCCCCGTGGCCGATTTCGCGGCGACCCGGGCCCATGATGCGGCCGGTTTCCCCGACGGAGAAATTGGGGAAGTTGTAGTGGAGGAGGAAGCTTTTTTCGCGGGGCCCCCCGGTGATCCCGTCCATACTCTGGTTATCGGAGCGGGAACCGAGGGTGGTGAAAACGATCCCCTGGGTCTCGCCGCGCTGGAAGAGGGCGGATCCATGGACGCGGGGGAAGAGATTGATATGGCATTCAATGGGACGGAGATCGGTGGGACTGCGCCCGTCGGCCCGCTTACCGGAATCGAGGATATTGCTGCGGTAGACCTCTTCCTGAAGGACCTCGAAGGCCAGCATGACCTGGTTGGCATCGTAGGCCTCGGCTCCATCACGCTCGATCATCTTTTCCTCGACCTCCTTCTTGAGGACATCGACGGCGGCCTGGCGTTCCTGCTTGTCCCCGCTGAAGACGGCTTCGGCCATCCGTTCGCCGACGATATCGCGGGCAAAGGCAAGGTTTTCATCAGAGACGACAAAAAGATCGAAAGCCTTCTTTTCCTTGCCGACCTGCCGGGCCAGTTCGCGCTGGGCGGCGATGATGGGTTGAACGGCCTCCTGGGCAAAGTCGAGGGCGGCGAGGAAGGTTTCCTCGGGGATTTCCTCGGCGGAGCCCTCGATCATCATCATTTCCTTTTCATTGCCGACATAGATGAGGTCGAGTTCGGACTCGTACTGCTGTTCGTGGGTCGGATTGACAATGAACTCATCGTCGACGAGGCCGATGCGGACGCAGCCGATGGGGCCGTTCCAGGGAATATCGGAACAGAGGAGGGCGGTGGAGGCGGCATTGACAAGGAGGATGTCGGGCTCATTGACGAGGTCGGCGGTCATGAGAATGCCCTGCACCTGGACCTCATAGAAGAAGCCTTCCGGGAAGAGGGGCCGGAGAGGCCTGTCGGTGAGGCGCATGGTGAGGATCTCCTTTTCGGAAGGCCTGCCTTCGCGCTTGAAGAACCCGCCTGGGATACGGCCTGCGGCGGAGAATTTTTCCCGGTAATCGACCGTGAGGGGGAAGAAGTCCTGCCCTTCCCGGAGTTTGTTGGCGGCGGTGACGGCGACAAAGACAGTCGTTTCACCGAGGGTGATGGTGACGGAGCCATTCGCCAGCTTGGCGAGGGTGCCGGTTTCAATAGTCAGGCCGTAGTCCTCTACGGTGACGGAGTGTTTCTGTTTCAGCATGAATCTATTAACGGTTTGGCCGCGGGGCATGAGGCCCCGGGGCCGGATGGTACCCCGCATCCAGCTGAGACTAGGAAGTTCGCCTGCCCGGTGACATACGGGCCCGGGCAGGCGGACTTCCTACAGCAATCAGCTGGGGACTGCGGGGGAAGTGGAGTTGAAATTCCACCAGGGAAAGAGGTGGAATGGTGGAAAACCCTAGCGACGCAGTTTCAGGCGTTCAAGTAATTCCTTGTACTTATCAAGGTCGTGCCGCTTCACATAATCGAGAAGCTTTCGGCGGCGGCTGGTCATGGCAATGAGGCCGCGGCGGCTGTGAAAGTCCTTGCGATGCGTACGCAGGTGTTCGGTGAGATGGCTGATCCGGGTGGTCAGCAGGGCGATCTGGACCTCGGGAGACCCGGTATCCTTATCGTGGGTTTTGAAGTCCGTGATTACGGATGATTTGTCGATTTGTGCTTTAGCCATTGATTTTGATTGAAGTTCACGACCACCGGGATCCCCGTTTGAGGATTCGAAGGACCCGCCTTCCGGCCGGTCCAACCGTCTGTACCCGGCGAACCGGGCGGGCCGCGGAGGAGAGGGTTTCAGCCTGACCTCTGGACGCGATGAAGGGCGTAACGGTGGGCCTTATGGGATGGAAGGCAAGGCAAAAAAACAGGCCCTGGAAGGCGAAGATCAGGAGGAGGCGGCGTTGGTGAGGGGTTTGACGGCTTCCTGAAGCTGATCTACCTCCTCAAGGGAGGAGAAAGCGGGAAAAAGGTAAATACCGTTGGATCCGATGGCGTTGAGGAGGGCGGGCACCTCGCGGGGCTGGATATTGATGATCTGGAGGGCTTTTCCGGACTCGAGGATGCGGCGGTACATATCGAACCAGACAGGGTCACCGCCTCCGGGTTTGCCGGATTGAGGGGTCCATTCGATGGCGCGCAGGCCATCTATGCGGAGCAGTTCATCGAGTTGGTGGAGGGCGTTGGTTCCGTCGAGGTGATAGAGGGGATAATCGCACCACTGGCAGAGCTCGTCGAGGCGTGGCGTGACAAACTCGGCGAACATGTCGCGGGAAAACATGGCGGAGGTGTCGCATTGGAGTTTGGCGGTGCGGCCTGGGCTCCAGAGGTAAAAGGAGCGGCTCGCAGTTCCCTCGTCGCGGTGCGGATTGACGATGTCCTCAATTCGGCGGTAGACGGCCTTGTAGGCGCGGTTGACGGCCTTGAGGGCGGCGTGGACCCATTCGGGCTCATCGAGGAGGTCGAGAAGGAGCTGGTTGGGATCCCGCAGGGAGGCGAGGATATCCATATCGTTGCAGAGGTCGGGAAAGGCGACAAGGTGGCGGCCACGGGCGAGGCGGACGGCCTCGCGGAGGTAGTCCTCGGTGGCGAGCCAGAAGGGGTCCTGGCCGGTGAAGACGAGGTCGGGGATATCGGTGACATCCTCAATGCCGGCGAAGACCGGCTTGAACCAGACGGTATGGTGCTGGGAAAAATCGGCATCGCCTCCGACGTGGAGGCAGAGGGACCCCGGACCCATATCGGGGGCTTTGACGGGCAGGAAATCGGCGGGGAAGGCCTGCCTGGAGAGGGTGTAGTGGTCAATGCGGGCACGCTGTGCCCCGGCCATATAGTAGGCTTCACCGCGCCAGTCGAGGCCCTCCGGTTCGGGGAGCGCTTCGCGGGGCTGTGGCGCTGGGAGGCTTCCCCACATGCCGATAACGAGACCCTTGCCGTTCCACCAGTCGATGAGGCGCTGGCGTGTTTCCGGCCAGTTGGGTTTCCAGGCGAGGGGGGAGGTGTTCATAGGGGACATTCTGAGGGGATGAAGACATGCTCGAGGCCGAAATGCCGGGCGCAGCGTTCCGCGAGGGCGCGGACTCCATAGGTTTCGGTGGCGTAATGGCCACAAAGGTAGAGGTTGAGCCCCTCTTCCTGGGCGAGGGTGAAATGTTCCTGACGGAGTTCCCCGGTGACGAGGGTATCGGTACCGGCCTCCTTGAGGACCGGCAGGGCGCTGCGTCCGGAACCGGTGAGGATGGCGACACGTTCCGGATTTTCGGATCCATACTCGATGGCGGTGACGGTTTGCCCGAATTCGTGAAGCAGCCGGGATTTCAAGTCGCGGCGGTGGGGAGGCGCCTTGGCGAGGAGGGCGATGGGGGTTCCCTCATGGGGAAGAAACCAGTCCACGGGATCGAGGCCGAGGGCCTCGGCGAGGAGGCGGTTGTTGCCGAATTCCTGATGAGCGTCGAGGGGGAGGTGGGAACTGTAGAGGGCGAGGTTGTGGGAAATGGCGAAGCTGAGTTTCCGGTAAAGGGGGCCGGTGTAGCGCCGGGGAGGGTTCCACATCATGCCATGATGGACCACGAGGAAGTCGACGCCCTCAGCGGCGGCCTTCCGGAAGGGGATGAATCCGGCGTCGACGGCCGATCCAATTTTGGAGATGTGGCCGTTGTTCTGGAGCTGAAGACCATTGTTGGCGCCGGGGAAATCGGCCACTGCGCGCCGGTTTGTGAGGGCATCGCAAAAGGAGACTGCTTCGGATAAATCGGCCATTATGCGGGTCAGCGTTGTGAAGGATGGGCGGGGAGGCAAGGGAAGGATCTGGAAATCACTGTTGAAAGGGATAGAGGGGCGGAAGCTGGAGGATGCGGGTGAGGGCCTCGAGGGCCTGGCAGGATTCCTCATGGAGGTGGGGATCGGCAAGATCGGCGGGGCGGAGCTCGGAGCGGTAGTATTTCCGGATCCAGCGATCAAGTTCCTGAAAGAGCGTGTCGTCGAGGAGCAGACGGCCTTTCATGGCGGCTATTTCCTCGTCGGAAAGGATGATGCGCTGGCGGAGGCAGGCGGGACCACCTCCGTTACGCATGCTTTCGCGGAGATCGACGCTGAGGACCTCGTCGACGGGGTTCCGCGGATCGGCGAGCCATTCCTTGAGGAGGGGGGCGACGGTGGGCGATTCCCCGCATTCGCGCGGGGTTACGAGGAGGAGGCGTCCGCCGGGGAGGCTGAGGAGCTGACTGTTGAAAAGGTAGGTGCGGACGGTTTCCCGGAGGCTGACACGGGAGGCGGGAACCTCAATGAGGCGGAGGGGGGAACCGGCGAACCGGGCAAAGGCCATGGAGAGAAGGTCAAGGTCGGTCCGACCGCCGGCGAAGGCTTCCTGATGGCAGATGAAGGTATCGGCATGACCGACGGAAATGACGTCATTATGAAAGACGCCCGCATCAATGGCGTTGGGGGATTGCCGGAGAAAGAGCACACCGGCGGGATCGAGACGGTGGAGGCGGGCGAGGGCCTGGACAGATTCAAGGGACTGGCGGGCGGGGAAACGGCCCGGTCGTTGGACTTGCGGATGCAGGGCGCTGCGTCCATAGACAAAGAGGTGGAGGCCATTCCCCGAGGGGCCTGCGAGGCGGTTGTGATTGGCGGCCCCCTCGTCCGCCATGGACTCACCACCCGGAAGGGGGGGGTGAACGGCGAAATGACTGGAATCGGAAAAAACGGACTGAAGGAGGCGGAGGGTGAAGGGGGCCTCGATGGAGCGGTGGAGGTTGGCCGAAAGATTTGCGGGAGTGAAATGGGCTCTCCCGTCGCTGGTATCGCAGGAAGGAGCCATGGTGCAGGCATTGGCGGTCCACATGGCGGAGGCGGAGGAGGCAGCAGCGAGGAGGAGAGGATCCCCGCGGGCGGCCTGCCTGAGGACGGATGAACGGTCCGGGCCGGTGAACCCCCAGCTTTCGAGGCTTTCGATGGAAGGCCGCTCATGGGGGGGGAGGATTCCCTGGGGAAAGCCCCTTGCAGCGAGGGTTTGGGCCTTCCGGAGGCCCTGCAAGGCTGCGCTGCGGGGATTGGAAAGACGCGCCTGGCTCGATTCGGAAGCGAGGTTGCCATGGGAGAGGCCGGCGTAGTTATGCGTTGGACCGACGAGCCCGTCAAAATTGATTTCCCGGTAATTCATGGAGGCCTGCAGGTCCGGTTGAACCTGCTGGACAGGAAAAGGGCAACCGGATTTTGCAATTGACCCCTCCCGGCAAACGCCAAACTCCCTTATTCATGAAAAGCTCCGAAACGGTCCTGATTTACGACGCAACCCTTCGCGACGGGACGCAGGGTGAGGGGATTTCCTTTTCGGCGGACGACAAGATCCTGGTCGCGGAAAAGCTGGATGCCTTTGGAGTGGACTACATCGAGGGGGGGTGGCCGGGTTCAAATCCCCGGGACATGGTTTTCTTCGACCTTGCGAAGAAGCGGACCTTCAGGCATGCCAAGATCACGGCCTTCGGGAGCACGCGGCGGGCCAACCTCGAGGCGGGGGAGGATCCGCAACTGGCGACCCTCCTTGAGGCCGAGACCCCGGTGGTGACGATTTTCGGGAAGACCTGGCTATTGCATGTGACGGAGGTCCTCCGGACCACTCCGGAACGCAACCTTGAGATGATCGAGGACTCGGTGCGTTTCCTGAAGGCCGCAGGACGCGAGGTCATATACGACGCGGAGCATTTCTTTGACGGCTACCGGGAGGATCCGGAATACGCGGTCGAGACGCTGAAGGTGGCGGCCGCCGGAGGAGCTGACTGGGTTGTTCTCTGCGACACGAACGGGGGCTCCCAGGTAACCTGGCTGCAGGAGGTGGTGCGGAAAGTCGTCGAGGTGTTGCACCCCCTTCCGGTGGGAATCCACGCCCACAATGACAGCGGGCTTGGGGTCGCCCTTTCGCAGGTCGCGGTGGAGGCTGGGGCGCGGATGGTCCAGGGCTGCCAAAACGGGTACGGGGAGCGGGTTGGGAACGCCAACCTGACGACGGTGATGGCGAACCTGCAGTTCAAGATGGGCTTCGATATGGCGTGCCGTGAACAGATGAGCGAGCTTTCAAGCCTGGCGCATGAGATCGACAAGCTGGCCAACCTGGTGCCGGATACAAAGGCTCCCTATGTCGGGAGGAGTGCTTTCGCGCACAAGGGAGGGGTGCACGCGAATGCGGCCCAGAAGGTTGCCCGGAGTTATGAGCATATTGAGCCCGGCCTCGTCGGGAACTGCCAGCGGATCCTCCTTTCGGACATGGCGGGCAGCAGCAGCGTGGCCATGAAGGCCCGTGACATCGGTATTGAGGTTGATCCCAAATCGGGGGAGATGCGTGAATTCATCGCCCTGTTGAAGGAGCGGGAAGCGAAAGGCTATGAATATGAGAATGCTGACGCGAGTTTACAAGTTCTCCTGAGTCGTCATTTCCACGGGATAAAGGACACTTTCAAGCTGGTGAGCTACCGCACCATCTCGGAGGTGGTACGGGACAATCATGAGAACATCTCGGAAGCGGTGGTAAAGATCCGGGTGGAGGACGACGCGGAGTTGAAGATCAGTGTGGCGGAATCGACCGGTCCGGTGGGAGCGCTGGACCACGCGATGCGGATTGCCTTCGGATCCCATTTCCCGGAGCTGCGGACAGTCCAGTTGATCGACTACAAGGTCCGGATCCTGCAGTCGGGCCTGGGGACGGATTCAGTGGTGCAGGTCCTGATGCTTTCCGGGGACGGGGAGCGGACCTGGTGGACCTGCGGGGCGGACCCGAACATCATTGAGGCGAGCTGGCAGGCCCTGCGGGATTCCTATCGTTTCAAGCTCCTGAAGAGTTGACCCGGCCGCGGATGGCCCGATGTAACGGGAATTTAACGCGGGAGCGCCCGGGGGACCTCCTTTAAGCTGGCCGGGAGGCGTTTTGCGGCCACATTGATGGGGGTGGAGATGCCGGAAGAATCGACAACGCAGGAGCTTCAACGGTCCCTTGTCGACTTCCGCGAACTGAGTACCAACCCGTTCACGAGGTGCCTGCTTGGAGCGGGCCAGTGGGTGCTTGACCCGTTATTGAAGACACGCCATCTGAACCGGGTCCACGCATCTTTTCTCGAGACAAAGGTGAGCCAGCCGCGGGCCTCTTTTTTCGACCGTGGACTCGGGGTCCTCAACATACATTACAGGACGAGCGAGGAGGACCTTTCGAGGATCCCGAAGAAAGGACCTGTCTTCATGATTTCCAACCATCCCTATGGAGGAATCGACGGATTGATCCTGGGATCCCTCATGGACCGGGTGAGGGAGGACGGGAAGCTGCTGGTCAATTTCCTTCTCGACCGACTGGACCGGATGGGAGGGCGTTGTTTCTATGTTGATCCCTTCGGGGGGCAAGGGGCGTCGCGGGCCAACCTGAAAGGTCTCAAGGAAAGCCTTCGCTGGCTCAAGTCGGGGCACATGCTGGCGACCTTTCCCTCGGGAACGGTATCCCACCTGAAGTGGGGTTCCCGCCGTGTCACCGATCCCTGTTGGGCGGAAAACCTGGTACCTCTCCTGATGAAGAGCGGAGCGACCGTATTACCGGTCTACTTTACGGGAGGCAACAGCCGGTTTTTCCAGCTAGCGGGCCTGGTGCATCCGGCCCTTCGCACGGCCCTGCTGCCGCGGGAAATGCTCAGGAGCAGAAACCGGGTGATAGAGGTGCGCATCGGCAACCCCATTCCGGCGAAGCGCCTGGGCCGGTTTGAAAGCAATCGTGCGGCGATGGATTTCCTGCGCTTGCGGACGTACATCCTGGAGAGTCGGGAAGTGGCTGAGAAAACTGTTTTCATGCCGGACAGGCGAACAGCCCGCTCCGGTGAACCGGTGGCGCCGGCGCAGGCGCCGGAGGCCATCGAGGAGGAACTGGCGGGACTCTCCCCGGAGGCGCTTCTGGTGAAACACGATCCCTTCATGGTCTATGTCGCGCGGGCGGGAGAGGTGCCGCGCCTTCTCCTTGAACTGGGCCGGCTGCGGGAAATCACCTTCCGCAAAGTGGGTGAAGGGACCGGGGCGGCCTCCGACCTGGATTCTTTTGACTCGACCTACCGTCACCTTTTCATCTGGAACCGGGAGGCACGCGAGGTCGTCGGGGCCTACCGTCTGGGACTGACGGACGAGATATTCCCGGAGCGCGGGGATCAGGGTCTCTACACGACAACCCTGTTCCGTTTCAAGTCGGGGGTGCTCCGTTCACTGGATCCGGCAATTGAACTCGGGCGTTCGTTTGTCGTGGAAGAATACCAGCGGAAGCCGCTTTCCCTGGGGCTGCTCTGGAGGGGAATCGGGCAGTTCATCGTGCGGAACCCGCGCTATTGCACCCTTTTTGGTCCGGTGAGTATCAGCAAGGAGTATCAGGGCCTGTCGAAGAACCTGATGGTGGCCTACCTGAAGGAGAACAACCTTGATCCGGTCCTGGCATCAAAGGTGAAAGCGAGGCATCCGCTGCGCTCACGCAACTTCGGTTCGCTTGACCGGGGATCCTTCCGGCGATCGGTACGGGACATTGAAGATGTGTCGGCCCTGATCTCGGAGATCGAGCGCGAGGAGCGCGGGGTGCCGGTCCTCCTGCGGCAATACCTGAAGCTGAACGCGACCCTGCTCAGTTTCAACGTCGATCCGGCTTTCAATGACAGCCTTGACGGCCTGGTGCTGGTGGACCTTCGCCGGACATCGGAAAAGACCCTCCGGAAGTATATGGGGGTGGATGGAGCGGAGCGGTTCCTTGCCCTGCACCGGAACGGGCCGGTTCGCGGGGGTGATGCCGGTCCGTCGGAACCGGGCAACCCGGGGATCAGAGCGAAGCGGTCTCGGGAATAAGGTCGTTCTGGTAACTCCACAGGCGGGCGTAGTGACCATCCTGCGACAAAAGCTCGTCGTGGCTGCCCTTCTCGATGATCCGTCCCTCATGCATGCAGACAATCTGGTCCGCTTTTCTGACGGTTGAGAGGCGGTGGGCGATGACGAGGACAGTGCGGTGCGCGGTGAGGTTGTCGAGGGCGTCCTGAATGAGCCGCTCGGTGATCGTATCGACGCTGGCGGTGGCCTCGTCGAGGATGACAAAGGAGGGATTCTTGAGAAGAACCCGGGCAATGGTCATGCGCTGCTTTTCGCCCTGGGAGAGGCGGATGCCCTTTTCACCGATATTGGTGTCGAGCCCTTCCGGGAGTTTGAGCACAAAATCAAGGGCGCAGGCTCCTTCAAGGGCGGCAAGGATTTCCTCCTCGGTGGCGTCATCACGGGCGAGGAGGAGATTGTCACGGACGGAACCTTCAAAGAGGAAGGGATCCTGGGCGACATGACCGATGTTGGCGTGGACATCCTCCAGATCGAGATCGCGGATGTCGGTGTTGTTGATGGTGACGGCGCCCCTGGTGACATCGTAGGTCCGCATGGCAAGGTTGGCGACGGTGCTTTTGCCAGCTCCGGTGTGCCCGACGAGAGCGGTCACCTTGCCGGGAAGGAGGTCGAGGGTGAAACCGCTGAGGACCTCGGGCCTTCCCGGATATTGGAAGCCGACATCGTTGAAACGGATGTGAAGGGGGGCCTGAGGGAAAGGTTTCGGATTTTCGGGATTCTCGACCTCCACCCGGGTGTCAAGGATTTCAAAGACGCGTTCGCCGGAAGCCTTGCCGGCGGCGAGCATGTGATTGATGCCGTGGAGTTGGCCAATGGGCATGTAGAGCATGTTGGCGTAGATGAGGAAGGCGACCATCTGGGGAAAGCCGAAGCTGGTATCGCCGCTGAGGATCATCCATCCGCCGAAGCCGATGACGGCGACAACCCCCATATTGGTGAGAAAGGTCGTTCCGGGACTGTAGGCGGCCCACCGGAACATGGCCTTCAGGGTACGCCGGCGCAGGAGGCTGGCCTTGGTGTCAAAGCGGGAGCCCTCGCGCTTCTGAAGCCCGAAGGTCTGGATAAGGCGGTTTCCCTGAATGTCCTCAACGAGCAGGCTGTTGAGGTCGGCGGCGGACTCGCGGACGCGTTTCCAGACCTTGCGGGAACCCCGCGAATATAGGACCCCGATGACGAGAAGGATGGGGACGGGAAGAAAAACGAACCAGGCGAGGAGCGGGTTGGTGAGGAAGAGCATGACCGTGACCCCGATGATCATGACGAGGGCCCGCCCCCCCATTTCGGTTCCATCGAGGAGGGCCCGCTCGACAGCCATGACATCCTCGATGACGCGGGAGGAAATTTCCCCCGATTTCCGCTGATCGTAAAAGGATATGGGGAGGACGAGGAGCTTCTGGTGGAGGTCGCGCCGCATGTCGAAGAGGACGCGCTGTTCGAGGGTGTTGTTGCAGACAATGCGGAAACCGTTGAGAAGTTCGCTCCCGAAATAGAGGAGAATGATCCCGACAATGCCGCCGAGGAGGGTTTCGGGGGCCCCGGCATCCTGAATGCGGGTAAGGATCCCCTCGATAAATTTCGGGATGGCGATGGTGAGGAGGGTCATTCCGATAGCGAGGCCCTGGACGGTACTGAACAGCCCGGGGTAACGGAAAAGGTATTTGGAAACGCGCCAGATGGTCTTCATGGAAATCTCGAAGGAGGTGGAAGGCGAAGATCCCCGTGGAAAACGGATTTGTCAAAAGGCATTTGGAAAAGGCAATTGCTGATGGAGGCTTTACAACCGCGGGCCTGCGCGCACCTTCAGGGCCATGAGTGAAACGCAACTGGGACCGACCGGGGAAATATGCCGGGACCTGCCATCGCCTTACATTCCGCACAGGGCCACCGGCCTGCTGCACCTGCCGCGGTTCATCGCGAAGATCCGCAAGGATCTGGAGGGGCGCCTTCCCGCCTCCTACCAGCGGAATTACTGCCGGGGGTTTGACCGCTTCCTTTGCCTGCATTTGGGGATCGACCCCTCAACCGTGATCGAATGCGTGCGGAAAGCAGGAGATAACGAGGCGGAACTGGACCGGTTGCTTCTGGCCTCCTTTCCGACCGACTGCAGGGTTGCGAAATGGAACCGGGAACTGGTGCAGAAGGGGATGAGTGAAATGGGCCGGGAAGCGCTTGAGACGGCCAAGGCGAAGATGGGCGCCGGTGACCGGGAGGATCTTCTCACCTTCGCGGACATGATTGATTTTGATGAAGGCCGGATTCTCTGATTTACTGACGGATGATGGTCAACGCGGAAAAGGAGAGGATTGCCTATTCGCATCTCGGGCGGCAGAGCCGGGAAGTGGATTCTGTGATAACCCGCCTGATGGCGAGCAAACTGGAGCACCCGGAGCTCCTCTCCCTCGCGGCCGGCTTCACGGACAACGAGATCCTGCCGGCGAAACTCGTGCAGCGGGCGGTGAACGCCCTGGGGGAGAAGGCCGGCCGGGGTCACCTGCAGTACGGAACAAACCGTGGCCGGGAGGGCTTGCGGCGGGCGGTCCTGGACCTTTTGAGAAGCTACCCCGGGGAGGGTGGACTGGAACTGGATGAGGACGACGTGCTCATCACGAACGGCTCCCAGCAGGCCCTCTACATTATTGTCCAGATGCTCTGTGACCCGGGGGATATCGTCCTTGTGGAGCGACCGAGTTACTTTGTCTTTCTGGAGTTGCTGAAAGGCATGGGGGTCCGCGCCCTTTCCCTCCCGGAAGACGGTTCCGGTAAGCTGGACGCGGAGGCCCTGAAAGGGTTTCTCGGCAGACTGCGGGAGGAGGGGGAGCTGGAGCGGCTGAAGCTGGTCTACCTCATGGGGACATTTGCGAATCCCTCGACCCGGTGTCCGGGTGAGGACGAGAAGGAGGCTCTGGCGGGGATCCTGCAGGCCTTGGAGCGCCCGGTCCCGGTGATTGAGGACATGGCATACCGGGAACTCTATTTCGAGAAGCCGGCCCCCGCGCGGAGCCTTCTTTCCCTGCAAAGCTGGAGGGGGTATCCGGTGCTCTATCTGGGAACTTTCACCAAGCCGTTCGCGACCGGGTTGAAGGTTGGTTTTGTCGTCAGTCCCGACGGGCACTGCCTCGAGACCCTGGCCAAGATCAAGGGGCACCAGGATTTCGGGACGGCCCACTTCACCCAGGCGATCCTTGAATGGATGCTGCTTGAGGGGCTCTATGCGGACCATCTCTCGATGATCCGGCGACACTATGCGGGGAAGGCGCGCGTCCTTGAGGAAACACTCGTTGAAGGCGGCCTGAAAGAGGCGGGCTGGAGCTGGGAGAGCCCGAAGGGGGGATTGTTGCTCTGGGCGAAGGGACCGGCAGGTACCGATACCCGGATTGGCAGTGCCTTTCACCAGCGTTGTCTGGAAAAAGAGATTCTCTACGTGCCGGGGGATCTCTGCTTTGCGGAAGGGCAGCCGCACGGCTTCGTGCGGCTGAGTTTCGGGGCCCTGGAAGCCTCTCTCCTGCCGGAGGCCGGAGGCCGGTTCTGCGGGGCGGCAACCAGGGCCGCGCTTGATGGGGCAACCCCGCGGCCCTAATCCGACTCAAGACCGAAGCGGCGGGGATCGGCCCCCCGGCGACGGAGGGCCTCGGCGAGGCTTTGGCGATCAAGCCGGGCACCGGGATAGAGCCCGTTGGCGGAAAACCAGCCGGCATTCATTTCAAGGGCATACTGGAGGTCATCCCGCCGGGAGGAGGTGGAGGAGGTGTCGTAGGGATGGAGCCGGTGGACCTCGCGCAGCAGCCCCTCGCTGTCGAAAAAGCCGATATCGAGGGGAATGCGGGTGTTGGCCATCCAGAAGGAGAGACGCTGTGGCTGGGGATAAGGAAAGAGCATGCCGCTGTCAGGCGGGAGGCTGTCGCGATCCATGAGCCCCTTCCGTTGTTCCTCGCTGGTGAGGGCGATCTGGGCCGAGAGGGGGACGGTGTCGATCTGGAGGGGCAGCCAGACCTCCGGACCGGCGACTGTACCGGCGGGATCATCGCCGGCATTGCACCCGGGAAAGAGGAGGAGAATCAGGAGGAGGGAGGCGGAAGGAAGGAGGCGTTTCATGATGGGGATTTATCTAGACACACGAGGCCACTTAACAATTGTAAAATCATGAAGAAGAGGAAGATTGAGGACGTCCTCCTGTACGCGGACTCCGAGAAAAACGCGGACATGCTCTATTTCGGGGGAATCCTTGTGCCCGATCCGTATATCGCCTTTTCCCAGGGGAAACGCCGCCTGGCGGTGGTGAACCAGCTCGAATTCACGCGGGTGAGGCGGGAGAGCCGGTTTGACGAGGTCCTTTCGCTCGAGGAAGTGCTCCGGGAGGCCCGGGAGGCTTATGGTGCAGACACGGGCCATCCGGCCTCGACGATCGCTTTTCTGGCCCGGAAATTTGGAATCCTGAGGTTCCGGGTGGGGGCGGATTTTCCGCTTGGACCGGGCTTGAAGCTGCTAGAGGCCGGGGTCGAGCTGGAGGTGTCGGAAGGACCCCTCTTTCCGGAGAGGGAGGTGAAGAGTGACGCCGAAGCGGCCTGCATCAAGGCGGGGAATGCGGCCTCGGCCGCCGGATTCCGTGTCGTGGAAAAGCTGCTACGAAAAGCTGAAATCCGGAAAGGTTACCTTTATCACGGCGGAAGGCGATTGACCGCGGAACGCGTCCAGGAGGCCATTGGGAGGGCGTGCCTGGAGAAGGGAGCCCTTGCGTCCAACACCATAGTAGCCGGGGGCGACCAGGCCTGCGATCCGCATTGCCGCGGCACGGGTCCCCTGCGGGCGAACCAGCTTATCATCGTGGACATCTTTCCACGGGTATCGGCAACGGGTTACCACGGAGACATGACGCGGACCTATCTGAAGGGGCGCCCCTCCGAATCCCAGAAGGCCCTCTACGGGACCGTCCACGAGGCCGAGCAATGGGCTTTGGGCGAACATCGGAGCGGAAAATCGGCGGCCCTGATCCACCGCAAAGTGGTGGAGTTTTTCGAATCCCAAGGCTACCCGACAACGCGTGAAGGAGGGCTGCCAGTGGGATTTATACACGGGCTTGGCCACGGGCTGGGACTGGACGTCCACGAACCCCCGCGGGTAAATGCGGGGGGAGGGCGCCTGCGCAAAGGCCAGGTGGTCACGGTGGAGCCGGGGCTTTACTACCCCGGCCTTGGCGGGGTCCGGGTCGAGGATGTGATCCGGGTAGGCACGGGGGAGCCCGAGCTGTTGTCACGCCATCCTTACCGCTGGCATATCCGTTGACCGTGAGATGACGGGGCGAACAACCATGGAAGCGATATGGGAACGATTCCGGCAACTGCGGATAGCGGTTGTCGGGGATGTCATCCTCGATCACTACATCTGGGGAACCGTCGACCGGATCGCCCCGGAAGCCCCGGTGCCGCTTCTTGATGTCTCCGGGGAAAGCCACCGACTGGGTGGCGCCGGAAACGTGGCCCTGAATCTGAGCCGTCTCGGTATCCGGGTTTCCCTCTCCGGGCGGGTCGGGGACGATCCGTGGGAGCGGGTCTGTACCACATTGCTGGGGGAAGCGGGAATCGAATGGCTGGGAGGAATGCTGGGCTCGTCCCCGGGGACCATATTGAAAACGCGGGTTGTGGCCCAGAACCAGCAACTTTGCCGGCTTGACCGCGAGGGGCGGCGGGGGGACTACGCGATCGGGGACCCGGCCCGGAAGCATCTCGTAGCGATGCTGCTGGAGAAGAGTGACGCGATCCTGCTTTCGGACTATGCCAAGGGGGTGATCGACAACGCGCTCCTGGGCGACCTTCGGGAAGGTTGCCGGGAACGGGAGATTCCCCTTTATTGTGATCCCAAGCCGAAGCGCTGGCGGGATTTTTCGGGTCTTGATCTCCTGACCCCCAACCGGATGGAGGCCGTTGTGATGAGCGGGATGGAGTGGGACCCGAAGGATGCCTACCCGGCGGAGGAAATCGTGGCGGGGATCGAGAAGCGGTATGGGCCGCGCCACCTTGTGATCACGCTCGGGCCGGAAGGCATGCTTTACGCGGAGGGCGGCCGGATTGGGGGAATCGTGCCGGCCTCGGCAAGGGAAGTGTACGATGTTTCGGGAGCGGGGGACACCGTGATCGCGGTCCTTTCCGCGGCCCTCCTGGCCGGTGCGGACCTTGAGACATCGGTGCGCCTGGCCAATGTGGCGGCCGGCGTGGTAGTGGGAAAACTGGGGACAGCGAGTCTGGAGCGGGAGGATCTGCTGGCTGCCTGGAGGCATCGTGAAGGTCGGACAGATCAGGCCTGAAGGAGGGCCTCCGCGGCGTGGCGGCCGGAGCGCATGGCGCCGTCGATGGAGGCGGAATCACGGTAATCCCCGCAAATCCAGGTCCCGTCGGGGAGACGGCGGGGAGCCTTTCCAAAGGGATTGTCCCCGGGATCCTGGCGGGGAAGCGCCCTGTCAATGACGTAGTCCCTAAGGAAGCGAAGGGGCATCCCGGGTTGCCCGAGGCAGGCGCGGATTTCCGCGATGACGGCTTCGTGATCGGGCGAGACTCCCGGGCGGAGGGAAACGGAAATGAGAGCCGCGTCGGCGGGGGCATAGCCGGAGGCGACATCACTGGGTACAGAGAGGTTGGAAAAAGAACCGGTGCCACTGCCATTGAGGACGATGAGCGGCTCCCGCAAGGGGCTGCGGGGGGTTGAGAAATAGAGGCAGCGGGTGCTGTTCCATGGACGGGAGCGGATTCCGGAGAAAAGACTGGCCGCGGCATCCATGTCGGTGGCAAGGACAACGTGGCGGGCCTTGATGTCCTCTCCCGATTCAAGGAGGAGGCCACCGTCGTGGACTGAACGGACCGGAGCGCGGAGGCGGAGGGCGCCGGGGGGCAGGTTGGCGGCGAGCTGGTCGGGGAGGGCCTGCATCCCGTTATGGGGAAGGGCGGCGGAGCCCCGGCTGAACATCTTGAAGACAAATTCAAACATGCGGCTGCTGGTCGAGAAGGACTCCTCAAGAAAGATCCCGCTGAAGAAGGGCTCGAGAAACCCCTTTCTCATGGATTGACTGAATCCGAGGTTCTCGAAGGCCTGCCGGGTGGGCATTTCCGCACGGGCCTGAATGCGGGCGACGGAGTCCAGGGAGAGGCGTGCCTTGAGGGCTCCGACGCGCAGTTTGTCGGCGAGGGAACCCGGAGGGGTGCGGAGGGCGTTTGGAAGCTGGGTGGGGTGCTTGAGCGGATCAACGAGGCGGAGGAGGGTTTTCCCATCCCAGACGAGGGCTCCGGGGAGGAAACGCCCGAGCCGGAGGCGGTCGTAATCGAGGAAGCGCCGACATTCGGGATAGGCGTCGAGGAGGACCTGGAAGCCCCGGTCGAGGAGGAACCCCTCGACCCTGTCGGTGCGGACACGTCCCCCCGGTTGATCCGCGGACTCGAAGAGGCGGCATTGGCGACCGGCCCGGGTGAGGGTAACGGCGCAGCTCAGGCCGGCGAGGCCGGCACCGACAATGGCCACATCAAGGATCTTGTCTTTCATGTTTTACAGACGGATTAAAAGGATATTGTTTCCGGGACGAGTATAAGCGTCAACATGGGCAGCTCCGGCAAAGCACTTTTCCTTGATCGCGACGGAACGTTGATCGAGCCCGTACCCTATCTCCATGAGCCGGCGCGGGTAAGGTTGGTGGCGGGTGCCGCCGGGGCTCTTCAGGGGGCACGGGAAGCAGGTTACGACCTCTTTCTCTTCACCAACCAGAGTGGTGTCGGACGGGGGTATTTCACCCTGGAGGCGGTAACGGCCTGCAACCGGCGGATGGAGGATCTGCTGGGGATGGGCCCTGGGGTCTTCAGGGAAACCTGCATTGCCCCGGAGGCGCCGTGGGAAGAGGTCCGCTACAGAAAGCCGAGTCCCCGTTACATTGAGGAGATGGTGAAGCGCTACCGATTGGAGAAGCGCCGCTGTCGGATGATCGGCGACAGTGGGGTGGATATGGAAGCGGCAGCAAATGCCGGTATCGGAGGCCTCCTGGTGGACGGGGGGCTTCCCTTTCCGGAGGCGGTGGAACAGGCTATCCGGGAGACCGGGAAGAGCTAGGGAAACGGTTACATGCGTTCGAGCGTCTCGAGGCCCAGCAGGTGCAGACCGGTTTTCATGATGACGAGGGTCCGGGAGCAGAGGAGCAGGCGCCGCTGGCGGACGGCCTCCTCCTCGACGAGGACCTTATTGGCGTTGTAAAAGGTACTGAAGGCGCCCGCGAGTTCATAGAGGTAGTTGCAGAGGACGTGGGGCCTGAGGTCGGAAAGGACAAGGTCGATGGTGCTGGGAAAGGCGAGGAGCTTCCTGGCAAGAAGGCGTTCCTCGACCGATTCGAGAGGCGAGGCTTCGGCAAAGGTCGACGTGACCGGGATGCCTCCCTTGCGGAAGATGCTGTGGATGCGTGCCACGGCGTAGAGGAGATAGGGAGCGGTGTTGCCTTCGAAGCTTAGCATACGGTCCCATGAAAAGAGGTAATCGCTGCTGCGGTTCTGGGAGAGGTCGGCGTAGCGGACGGCTCCGAGCCCGACTATCCGGGCCACTTCGGCGGTTTCCTCGGGCGGAAGTTCGGGGTTTTTCTCGCGAACAATGGTTTCGGAGCGCCCGACGGCCTCCTCAAGGAGCTGTTTCAGCTTAACGGAGCCGCCCTCCTTGGTCTTGATAGGTTTACCATCCGGACCGAGAACGCTGCCGAAGGCGACATGTTCCATTCTGGGAACCGGCCTGCCCGTCGCCTTGAACCATTTGCCGACGGTGAGAAACAGCTGCTCGAAGTGATCTGACTGGCGCGAATCGACGACGTAGAGCATGCCGTCAGCCTTGAAGTGCTCGGCGCGATAGAGGACCGTGGCGAGATCGGTGGTGGCGTAGTTACTTGCCCCGTCGCGCTTGCGGATGATGAAGGGCTGGCTGGCGAAGCGTTTGTGCTCGGGATGAAAGACAACCGTGGCTCCCTCGCTTTCCTCGGAGAGACCTGCTTTGGCAAGTTCCTCGTAGACCCGGTCCAGCTTACCGCGGTAAAAACTTTCCCCGAGAACGGCGTCGAAGCGGATATCCAGCTTTCTGTAAATCAGGTCGAAGGCTTCCCAGCTGGCCTGGGTGATGGCTTTCCAGATCCCTGTGTTGACGGGATCGCCATTCTGGAGTTTGACCAGTTCGGCCCGGATTTCGCGGGAAGCCTGGTCGGATTCCCTGTAGGCGGCGTGTCCTTTTTTGTAAAGGGCCTCCAGCTCGGCGACGGCGGTCTCGCGGCTGGCGGAGGCGGGATCGTAGCCTTGCTTCTTGATGGCCCAGATGAGCATCCCGAACTGGGTTCCCCAGTCACCGATGTGGTTGTCGCGGATGACGTGTGCCCCGGAGAAGGAGAGAAGCCGTGCCAGGCATTCCCCGATAACAGTGGAGCGGATGTGCCCGACGTGCATTTCCTTGGCGGTGTTCGGGGAGCTGAAATCGACCACCATGGTCTGGCCGTTGAGCCGGGAGCCGGCCCCTTCACGCAACTGTTCCTCGGTACGGAAGCGCTGCAGCCAGCGCATGGAGAACCGTGGCCGGAGGGTGAAGTTAATGAAGCCTGGCCCGGCTATCTCCCATTGCAGAAGACCGGGATCAAGGAGACCCTCCTGTTCGGCGAGATCGACCAGCTTGACGGCGAGTTCCCTTGGTGACTGGCGGTTTGCCCTGGCAAAGGGAAGGACGCCGTTGGCCTGATAGTCGCCGAAGCGCGGATCGGCGGCCCGAACCACGGGATCAAAGCTCTCCTGGTCAAGGCCGGCAGAGGCGGCCGCGCGCCGGAGGGCCCCGGCGATGGCGTCGGCTGGATTGAACGGTACGTTCATGCAGGCAAGGAGCAAAAAAGAACGACGCTTTGGCAAGTGGGAAACGTGTTGAATTTCATACCCTGCCGGCTGAGGGCTTGCGGGCGAAGGAGGGGGCAGGCATCCTTGGGGGAGCAATGCTTGAAGAGGATTGGAGGCAGACACCGGTATACATGATGGACTTTGAAGGAAGCCCTTCCAGCGGCGTGGTTGAGTACGGGGTGGTGGAACTGCAGGGCGGCCGTATCACTGATACGAGAACGGATCTCTGCCGCCCGACGGGGCCGATTCCCGACAGGGACCGCGCCGTGCACGGGATCGGCATCGGGACAGCTGCTGCCAAGGCCCGCTTTTCCGAGCGTTACGGGTTGTTTGTGTCCCTTCGGAGGGCGGGTATCTTCGCGGCCCACAACCGTCATGCAGAGAACCGGTTTCTCAAGGACACATGGGCGGTTCCCCCGGCTGTCCCGGACTGGCGCGGTGATCAGACAAGGGCCCAGGAATGGGGACCCTGGATCGACAGCCTGAGCCTTTACCGCCGCCTTTACCAGGGTCTTGAAACCTATGGACTGGGCGAGCTTGTGCATGCTTTTGGTTTGCAGGAAACCCTTTTGGATCTGGCGCGGAAGCATTGCCCGCGGGAGCGCTGTCGTCCGCATTGCGCGCTTTTTGATGCGCTGGCTTCCTCCCTCCTTCTTCTCCGGCTGGAGGAAGAACCGGAGCTGCGTGGCCGGATGACCCGGGGCTGGCTTCTGGAATTGAGCGGGGGCGAGCAGGTACAGTCCGAACTCTTTTGACTCCATCGATAATGGGAATTCCTTTCAAGCAATGGCCGCGGACTGCATCAGGATCTTTAACCGGTATACCGGGAAATATGAAAAAGAGCTTGTCTACGGAGAGGCCTTTCTTCGACTGGCTTACGGGACAGCGGTTGGTCGCTGGTCAACCTGGGCGCTCGTTTCCCGACCGTTTTTTTCCCGTTTATTCGGCTGGCGGATGAGGCAGCGCGGGACGGCGGGTAAAGTGCTTCCATTTATCAGCAAATATGGTCTGGACGCCGGGGAATTTGCGAAGCCTCCCGATAGCTACCACTGCTTTAACGACTTCTTCTGCCGGGAGCTCAAGCCGGGGGCCCGTCCTGTTGACAGGCGACCGGAGGCGATTGTTTTTCCTGCTGACGGGCGTCATTCCGGCTGGCAGGAGATTGGCTCGGAAGAGGGCGTCTTCGTCAAGGGACAGCATTGGGAATTGGGACCGCTGCTGGAAAAGAGCGTGGAAAGGCCTGAACGGTTTGAGGGGGGCACCCTCGTCCTGAGCCGACTCTGTCCCACGGATTACCACCACTTTCACTTTCCGGTATCGGGCCTCCTGTGCCACCGGCACTGGATGGGCCGTCATCTTTACTCGGTAAGTCCCTTTGCCCTGAGAAAAAACCTTGCTTACCTCTGGGCAAACAAGCGCTGCCTTACCCGGATTGACGCGGGCTCCCTTGGCGAAGTCCTGTTCATCGAAGTTGGCGCCACGAATGTGGGATCGATCCGGCACCGTCCCGTTGGTATGGGGGACAGAATCGAGAAAGGGGAACCGGCAGGCTGGTTTGAATTCGGCGGTTCCTCCCTGCTGACTATCTTTGAGCGGGGGAAGGTTTCCCTGAGCGACGACCTTGCAGCGCATTCCCGGGAAGGCATTGAACTCTATGCCCATATGGGTGACGTGATGGGAAGAATCACTGCATAACGGGAGGGAATGACTTGCCCGGCGAAAGCGTTTGGGCTTACCTGATGTCAGTTCCTGCCCCGCTGCTTCTGATGAAAGGTTCCTTTATTTCCGTTCGTATAGCCGATTTCCTGAAGGAATACCCTCCTTTTGAATTTATCGGAGTGGATGCCTTGCGCGAATTGGCCAGTTTGAGCAAAGTGAAGTTCCACGAAGACGGGGAAATCGTTTTTTCCCAGGGACAACCGAGGGATATCTGGCTTTACGTAATCCAGAAGGGCAGTGTCCGCATTATCGAAGAAGGTGCTGAAGGCGAACACCTTATAGACCTGCGTGGCCCCGGGGACATTCTCGGCCTACAGGGCATTCGATCGGAGGAACCGTACATCCACACCTGCAAGACTGACACGGAGACCATCCTCTATGGATTACCGCGGAAAACGTTCACCGAGGTGGCCCTGGAATCGGCCCGTGCGCGCCGCTACCTGGCCGCTTATTTCAGCCTGAATCCGGCCTATGAATGGGGAGGGACGCCGTACCATCCGGAACCTGTAATCGTCGACCACGGTCCGGTGACCCTCATGCGAGGCGGATTGACCGAGACGGGGCCGACCCAGGCCGATGCCCGGCGCCACCTGACGACTGTGGAGGCGACCGCCCCCCTGCGGGAAGTCGTGATCCGTCTTCAATCCAAGCGCGTGGAATGCGTTCTTGTCGTCGATGAGAAGGGAAGACCCCTGGGAAAGGTGACGGATGCCGATTTGCGGGATCGCTTGCTCGAAGGATCGGTTCATCCCCAGACACCTGTGGGTGAGTTGATGTTCACCGACCTCATCGCGGCCGGATCGGGAGACAGCACAGGTGATCTCCTCCTGAAGCTGGCCCGTCATGGAAAACATTTTCTTGTCATAACAGAAGACGGCACGCTGGGCAGCCCCGCGACAGGGCTGGTGAGCGAGAGGAATCTTTTTCTCCAGTATGGACGCTTCCCGACCGTTGTCGGGGAGGCGATTGCCAGTGCTCCGGACATCCAGTCGCTGCGTTTTCTGCGGGACCGGCTGGAAGCCCTTGTTCTGGAGTTTCTCGACAATCGGGCTTCGCTCAAGTGGCTGATGAAGATGGTCGGCATCCTTAACCGGAAAATGGTCCGCCGCATTCTCGACCTGGTTCTCGCCCAGATGGTGCGTGACGGGTGGGGGTATCCTCCGGTTGAGTTTTCCTGGTTGATGATGGGAAGCGGCGGGCGGGATGAACTGATGATTCGTTCGGCTGTCTATCATGCCCTCGTATACGAAGATGCTGTTGCAGGCAAAGAAGGGGAAAGCAGCCGCTTTTTCACCGAACTGGCCTTGCGCGGATCGAGTTGCCTCCGGCAATGCGGATTTCTGGAAAGCCCCCAGAACGTCCTCGCGCAAAACCCGGGCTGGTGTCTTCCCCTGAAGGCCTTCAAGGAACGGTTTACGAGGATGATCCGGGAACCCGTAAAGGAACACGTTTACAGTGCCCGGGACGCTTTTGATTTCCTGCCCGTGGAGGAGGGCCCGTGCCCCCTGGCCGAGGCTTTGGGCCGCCATATCGACCGGGAATTGCGGGAACATCCGGAATTCATTCGCCATATGGCCAGTGATTCCCTGATGAACCAGCCCCCAAGGACCATTTTCAAGGGCTATGTGGTCGACAAGGAGGGAATGCGCCGCGACGAGCTTGCCATCAAATCCCACGCGCTCCTTCCACTGGTTGACGTGGCACGGGTGTTCACGCTTCAGAGCGGGGCGAGAGAACCGACCCCGACGTTCGAGCGGTTTGATGCCCATGCCCGGCGTCTGGGGGAAGACAGCGAGCGCGCAAACCTCTTCAAAGAGGCCTCGGAGGCCTTTCTGGTGGCTCAGTTTGCCCGCATTTCGCAGGGACTGCGTTCCGGAACCGATGGGGCCTTCATTCGGGCGGATGTCCTGAGCGCCGGAGACCGGACCCTTCTGATTACCTCATTCCGGACGATCCTGAATGTACTCGAGGTCACGGCCGGCCATTTCAACCTGAACTGGCGCGGATGAATCCCTCCCTTGAACGGTATCTGCGGATGAACCGCTTTCCCGCGAGTCTGGAGACAAACTGGGAGAATTCCCGTTTTCTCTGTGTTGATCTCGAAAGTACGGGCCTCGATCCGCAGCGGGACAGCATTGTCAGCCTTGCTGGAATTGCTTTGCGGGCGGGTGAAATCCACCTCTGGGACCGCATTTCCGAGATCCTTCCGGTAGCGTACAACACCTCTTCGGTGACGGTTCACGGAATTACGCGTGAAGAATCCGTCGATGGACTGGACGAGCCTTCGGCGCTGGCTGCTTTTCTGGATTGGATAGCAGACGGTGTTATTGTCGGACATCACATACAACACGATTTGACATTGCTTAACAGCGCTCTGAGACGACACTTTTCCACGGAGCTGCGCAATGCGGCCCTCGACACCATGGAAAGCTTCCTCGCTCTGTCAAAGGCGGGCGGGTTTGCTTCGCGACCCGCGCCCGAAGGGTATTCCCTGGATGCGCTCTGCAATTACTTCGACATCGTTCCCCATGACCGTCACACTGCCTGGGGTGACGCCTTCCTGGCAGCGCAGATCCAGCTCCGCATTCTGAAGGAGGCTGGAAAAATCGGACAATGGAACCTGAAGGATCTGCGAGCCTGGTATGCCAACGAACCCTTTCCCTTTAACGGGGGGATTTAACCTTGACAGGTCTCCGGCCCCATCTAGCTTAGCGCGTTTCCTCAAAGCAATCCACTCATGGCCAATCTCAAATCATCAAAGAAAGACATTCGTCGAATTGCCCGCCGCACGGAGCGGAATGCGGCAGTCAAGAGCCGGCTCAAGACCCTTCGCAAGAAGGCTCTTGGGGAGGCGCCCGCGGAGGACAAGGCCTCCTATGCCTCTGCCATCGACAAGGCCGTGAAATCGGGTGTCGTCCACAAGAACAAAGCCAGTCGCGAAAAGGCGAAGCTTTCGAGGAACGGGCTCCATTCCAAGAAATCCCACTAGGTGGACGGGCCTCTGCCCCGATCAATTTTCCCCTTGACCCTCCAGCTTCCGCCCGGAGGGTTTTCTTTCTTCGTTCCCCTTTCAGGATTCGTGTCAGGAAATGAGCGCTCTGCAGCATCTGGGCTTTCCCGCGCCGCTTCTCGGCCTTAAGTCGCTGCGGTTGCCAGTGCTCCTTGACGAGGGAGATTTGATCGCCCTCGCGAAGCCGGCGGAAGTCCTGGTGCACAAAGATTCCTGGTATCCAAGGCTGCCGGTCCTTGTTGAAGCGATCCGCTATCAGGCGGGCCTTGGAAAGCCGGAGTTCAGGCGCCAGAATATTGGCCCCGAGGGCTTGTGGCCTGTGTGTGACCTCGACCCCGAATTTTTCGGTCCGGTGGTTTTCGCGCGGAGGCGGGAAACAGCTGAGGAACTCCGCAATCAGTTCGGGTCGGGACAATTTGATCTTACCTACCGCTTCATCGCTTCCACCACTTCCGCCGAGGATCCCCGGGTCTGCGAACTTCCGCTGGCCCGCCACGACCATTGGCCGAGAATGCTTGTTTCCCATGCCACAGGAAAAAAAGCGCGTACCGCTTTCACCGTGGACCGCCTTGTGGGTGCGTATGCCCTCTGCACTGCCCGGATCCACTTTCCGAGAAGGCATCAATTACTGCTTCACGCCTATGAGTCCGGGTTGCCTGTCCTCGGGGATGTCATTTATGCCAAGAGCCCGGCGCCCCTCCTTTCGAACCTCAAGCGCTCATACCGTCCACGACGTGACCGGGAGGAGCGTCCCCTCTTCGAGGGCCCCGCAGCCTATCTTGAAACGATTTCCCACGGGTCGGCATTCCGGGTCACAAGTCCCGAGCCCCCCAGATGGAAAGCCTTGCTGAACCAGCTTGAAAAACAAACAGGACGCTGAGTCGGAAAATCCAAAAAAAGGCTTTACTTGACCTCCGAAAACAAAAATCCTTACTGGTTTTACTAAAATATTATGGGCAATCTCAGAAAGAAACGTCGTCGCAAGATTTCGCAGCACAAGCGCAAGAAGCGCTCGCGCTCCAACCGTCATAAAAAGCGGACATGGGGTTAATCACCCAGCAGCAGCTTTAACCAAGCCGCGGCCTCGAAAGGCCGCGGCTTTTTTGTAGTCGTCTGTTCATACGGGATCGATGGAAAGGGGTGTGCAGAAGGCTTAAATAAAACCCCCCAGAGACCTTGTTTGAACGATTGCCGGCAAGGCGACCCCCGGAACGCCTCCGGAGCCATGGTGTACGAGAAGTCTCGCTACCACGCAGGCGTGGCTTCCCTCTTTCCGGAAGGGCCTTGGCGGTTTTTTTAGCCTTGTCATGAGGCTTTTGCCGTTTATCTACCCGAGGAGGATCATGGATCTGTCAGACCGGTTCCGAATACTTAAATTCAGTCGCTCGAATGCTATCCAAAAAAACTAAAGGCCTCTTTGTGGAGGTTAACGGGTTTTCCTGCCATGTGGCGACCGTGACGGGAATGATTCCCCCGTTCACGGTCGAGAATCTTTATGAATTCCCTCGCCAGGAACCGGAGAAGTTACGCGGCTTCCTCGCGGGGGAATCCGCGGCGCGACGAAAGCGGTATATCAACGCCCATTGCGGTGTGGTCCCCGACAGTCGTTTTTTCAGGCTCCACACCCTTGAATCCATGGCCAAGGCCAAGGGTTCCGATTATTTCCTCCAGATCCTTGAAGAACAGTTCCGGCTGGATCCGCGTTCAGCTAATTTCAGTGTTCTGAGCGCCCGGGACGGCGCCGCCTTTGATGTATCCAAATCCCTTGCGAGCCAGAAGGAGCTCCTTTTCTGTGGCGCGGAGGCGAAGGAACTCGCGGCCTTCCAGGACACCCTTGTCGAGGGTGGCATCTATCCTCAAAGCCTTCAGTTGAGCACGCTTTCCAGTATAGCCGCACTGAAGTCCTATCTGCGGGGCAGGGCCATTGAGGCGCCGGTTCTACTAGTCGAAATGACCCAGGCCTCAGCTAATCTCTTCATCCTGACCCGGGACAAAATCGACCTTTGCCGACCCGTGAATTTCGGGTTCGACGGCGTTTTGCCGGTCATTCAGAAGGAATTGGGTTTAAAGGACGAGGAATCAGCCCGGAACCTGTTTTTCTCGAACACCTTCGACTTCCGGGAAATCGGGCCGAGGCTTCTCGCCAAGTTTCTCAAGGAGGTGAACTCCTCCACGGGATTTTACGAGGTGCAGACCGGGCAGACCATTCCATCCCTCTACATGACGTCCCTTCCGGAGACGCTTGCCTGGATTCCGGAGGTGATCGCCAATGAACTGGAGATCCAGCTGCTCGATATTGACTGGCAGGGCTGGTCCACGGAACTGGGAATTTCCTTCGGCGAGGGGTGTTCCGTAGCCGACTTTGGTCCCTCCCGGTTTGGCTTGTTCAGCCTTTTTATTAACTTCGAACAACTGAAAGATGGCTCTGGGGAGGAAATCTAAACGGGACAGCCAGGCTCATTGGCGGCCGGATTTCCGGGATGTCAGTGAACTGCCTGACACCAAGGTTATCCGCACCGGCTTCCTCCTGAATTTCATTGCCATTTTGCTGACGCTTGTGCTGGGCATTATGTATGCATTCAAGGAATACACCCTGCAGACAGTTTCGTCCTCGGTGAATGTCCTTGAAGCTCAGGTAGCCGGCAGCACGGCTGAAAACAACCGTATCCTGAAGGCAAACCGGAGGTTTGAGCAAAGCCGCCGGGTTGTTGCCGAGGTTGTGGACTTTGATCGGCAGGTGGTCGATTTTCCCGAGTTCCTGAGACGGCTTTCAACGGCGAGGCCTGAGAGCATCGTACTCTCCCGAATCGATATCGGCCCTGCCGGAGGCGGGATTGATGGCGGGCCGGAAGCAACAACCCTTGTGGAGTTGAACGGACGCCTCCTCCCGGAGCCCGGGAGCACTGCATCAGAAGTGATTTCCCGTTTCCAGGAGGCCGTGGAGATGCTCCCGACGGTTGGGGAGAGGGCGGTGCGGGCTGACCTGACCCGCTTCAACCGCAACAATGAATTCGGCCATTTTGATTTTACGTTGAAGGTCATTCTGTCTGTCGAAAATGAGCAAAACCCATGAATTTGTCAGGAATCGGTAAAATTGTCCGCCAGTATCCCATACCATTTGTTTGTGGTTTCCTAATCCTCTTTTTCTCGGGCCTGTTGATCATGCGTGGACCGAAAATTGAAAAGTACGAGTCTCAATTATCCGAGTTGGAACGGACGTGGCAGAGCATCCAGATCAATCTGGAGCGCTCGGCCGGACTGGAGGACGACATAGAGAGGATCGAGAGCGTTCGGGAACGCGTGGAAACCCGTCTGATGGATGCTGAAGCCGTGGCGGTCAATTCGGAATTCTTCTATTCACTTGAAGAGCTTACGGGAGTGGAGCTGGTGCAGTTTTCACAGGGATCGGCCACTGCCGGGGAAGGCCTTCCGGGAACCCGGACGGGGCTGTCGCATTTCGACGCGATCCCCTTTGACCTTTCGCTGAATGGGACCCTTCCGGAAATCCTTGAGATGCTCGACCTGCTGGGCCGAAGCCGCTACATTATTCGAAATGATGAACTCTCCCTGATGCGTCCCCAGGAGGGTTCAGTTGAAAACCAGGCATTGCTGAGGGGACGGCTTCAGTGCCGTGTTCTCGCCCACCAGAATGATTAGGCCGGTATCACTTTTCCTTTTGGGAGCCTGTTTACCGGCGATTTCCGTCAGCAGTCAGGTGATCAGCACCCCTGCCGAACGGGAGGGGCTCCTGGAGCGGATTGACCGGGTAATCCTGAACACCGAGAAGAAAGCCCAATCCTATGCCGGGGTTTCCTCGCCCTTTCTCCAGGAAAGCGCGGTTGCAAGTGCTGAGCAGCAAATGCCCCCGGATACCGGATTGGAGACCGAGGCAGCTGAGACAGAGCCGGTGGTTCTTCCCGATAAGGTGGCCCTCGACCTGATTTCGGAGCGGTTCCGGCCCCTCGGGAGCATGGTCATCGGCGAGAGGGGGTTTCTTCAACTTGCGTCAGGAAGGACGATTGAAGAGGGGGAAAGCTTTCGCGCCGCCATTCAAGGATTCTCCTACACGGTGCATCTGGAGGCCGTAACCTCATCCGGCTACCGTTTACGGCTCAAGACTGCGACAGTCGAAAAATCATTTATGGATACAAAGACCGGACAGTCCCGGTGAAACCGAAAGAGAGAATATTTACGATTCGCAGGAATCCATTATGAAAGGAACACTCATGAAAGGCCCCAAACTCCTCCCGTTGCTTGCAAGCATGTTGATCTCTCCCCTTTTTGCCCAGGAAAGGGCGGATGTCGCGGCACCCGTAGCTGCCCTCGAGGAGGCAAGATCAGGCATCGAGGATGCCGAAGATACCCAGAGGGAAAACGAGGCGGAAGTGCTGGAAGCCGCCGAAGCCGGGTCGGATGCCTCCGAGGAGGCCGAAGCGGAGGAGGAACCCGTTTTTGAACTCCCGGAGGACGAGGTGAGCCTGGACATGCCGGGGAGCGCCGTTGAAGGGTCGATGGTAACCACTGACTCCGAAACGATTTCGGTGGATTTCCCGGAGGAGGATGTGCGGGATATCATCCGCAGCGTTGCGGACCTCTATGAATTGAATGTCGTCATTCCGGACGGGTTGACCGGGAGTGTGAGCATCAAACTCCGGGACGTGACGTGGCAACAGGTCTTCAACGTCGTGTTGGAGCCGCTTAATTTCACCTATATTACCGATGATAACATCATCAAAATCAAAAGCCAGGATGAGTTGGCGATGGAACCGGTGGACACGCGGGTTTTCATTGTCGATTTCGCTAAGGCGGGGGAAATCCAGGGTTCGGTCGAGCCGCTGGTGGACACCGCCGCGGGAGGGCGGATCCAGGTGGACACGCGCAGCAATGCCCTTGTGATAACGGAACGCCCGAGCCGGATGAACGACATCCAGGAAATCATTGAGATCCTCGACAGGCCGACCGAGCAGGTGATGATTGAATCGAAGTTTGTTGAAATCACGGGCCGGGAGGAAGATTCGATCGGGGTGGACTGGCAATCCATGATCGGATACAGGATGCAGGCGGGCCCGATGGAACGGACTTATGAAAGGGTGGACAGCCGCACCAGTACCCCGCGGATGAGCTCGGAAAACGACTTCTCGATCTCCAATACAAACGGGCAGACGACGACGAGCCTTTCCCAGTCCAATTCCGATGAAAGTGTGACCGAATGGATTGACGGCATCACGAAGAATGACACCGCCGTATTTTCAGCGGATGCCTTCAGTGTCGTGTTGAGTGCTCTTGAGACGAACACTGATATCGAGCTGGTTTCCAATCCGACGATAGTGACGATGAACAACAAGCAGGCGCAGATCAACATCGGCGAGGAGTATCCAATTCCTGAGTACACCTACAACGACGAGAGAGGCACCTTTGAGGTGAGCAACTTTGAATTCAAACCAATCGGGGTGAACCTGAGCGTGATACCGCAGATCAACAGTGCCGGGTTCATCAATCTCGACATCCAGCCCGAGATCAGCAGCAGGACGGGATCGGTTCAGTTCGGCGGCGCCTCGGGAGCGGAGATTCCGATTATCACCGTCCGTAAAACGGACAGCAGCGTGACCATCAAGAGCGGGTATACACTGGCAATCGGCGGCCTCATCCAGACTGACAGTGAGAACAATTCCTCAAAAGTCCCTGTCCTGGGTGACATCCCGGGACTGGGACGGCTCTTCAGCAGCACAGGCAAGCAGATCGACAAGAGGAACCTGATTGTATTCATCACCGCGAAAATCCTCAGCGCGAGCGGAGCCACCTACGAGGACGTTTTCTCGGAAAAGACCCTTTATGAAATGGGCATAACAGAGCGGGATGTACCCGGATACGAGCTGCCCGATGAAGAGAAGGAGATGCTGGATGAAATCCAGCGAAGCCGGAACGAGGTAGACCGCCTCAAGGATGAACTGGAGTTGCAGTCGAAGGTGAAGGCCCTCGAATCCATGCGCCAGACCAGCACCCAATCCCTCCAAGAGGAGGCCGGGTCATCCGGGGACGATCGTGTCATACGGCGCCGCTACCAGTAAATCATTCATTGGAGAAACGCACCATGAAACGAAAATTCAGTTACATTCGACGCCTTCTCGGAGCTTTGTTGGTTGTTGTCGCCGTCCAGTCGCCTGCAACGATGATGGCCCAGACGGTTAATATCGTCAGCCCTTCCATAAACGATACCCTCATGCAGGGAAAGTCGGTCCGCGTGAATGTATCCGTGACGGCCTCCGACGATCTGCTGCAGGATACCGAGGTTTCGGGGGTGAGGATATTCGGGAACGGTTCCGCTGTGAACGGCGACGATGGAGCCAACGGGGCCGGGCAGCAATCCGTCCTTGGTGAAGCTGCTCTTGCGGTTGATGAAGGAATATGGAAGCTTGACTTCACGCCGGCCTTTAACGGGGCGATCAGCCTTCAGGCGGAGGCAACCTTTGAAGACGGTTCCACCAGTCTGTCGTCCGTTTTCCTTTACACGGTTGTGGAGTCGGCTCCTCCGAGCATTTCGATACTTGCGCCTGCAGGCGGGAGCCGTTACCTGCCCGGGACGGACCTGCCCGTCCAGGTGTTGACCGCCGATCCCGACGGCCTCATCAAGAAGGTGGAATTTCTCCTCAACGACAACCAGGTCGCCTCTTCTTCAACCGCACCCTTCAGGGCGGAAATCCAGTTGCCGACGATAGGCGAATTCAGTCTCAGGGCTCGCGCAGTCGACGATTCGGGCCTCGAAGTGGAATCCGATGAAATCATCCTTGAAGCCGGGCCCGCCGACGCCGGTTCCCCTCAGGTTGTAATGGATTTCCCCCTTCCCCTTGGCGATGGCGACACGGTCAATGATGTCTCCTATGCCTCGGCGATGTTTCTTAACGCGACGGCGACGGATCCCGACGGTTCCATTGAAAGCGTGAATTTCTACATCAACGGGCAAATGCTGGGCGAGGCCGAAAACCGGGTGGGGGACGTCTTCTCGCTCTTTTACGATCCGAACGCCCTGGGAAGTTATGTGATCTCGGCAGAGGCGACTGACAATGAAGGAAACGTCAGCTGGAGCGTTCCCCTTCTTCTTGATGTGGGCCCCCTCGAACGGCAGCTTCCCGAGGCGCAAATGATCGCCCCGTTTGAGGAATCCATTCTTGGACGGGTCGTGGGGCTCTTTGTGGAAGCCGACGGGGGGCTTATTCCGATTGATCGGGTCGACTTCTTTGCCAACGGGGTTTTCCTCGGGAGTGTCGATGAGCCGGCCGTAGACAACCTGTATTCCCTGAACTGGGTCCCCGAGGAGCCCGGCGATTACGACCTGCAGGCGAGAATTGTCCAGATAGACCCTGCGGGCGCGGTCTTCGACAACTGGAAGATAACGGATCCAGTACCGATATCCATTACAGAACCCGCGGGAGAAGAGGAGGCCTTTGTTGAAATCGTGAATCCAGAGGACGGTGACAGCTCGGTTGTTCTGCGCCCGATATTGATTCAGGCGGAGGGCCTGGATCCTCTCGGGAGCATCGAGGAGGTCCGCTATTACGTGAACGGGGAGCAACAGGAATTTGTCGATACCCGTTTCCCGTATTCCTTCAGTTACGAGCCGGAATCCCCGGGATTGTATCAATTTGTCGCGGAAATGCTGACGGACCGCGGCCTTCGGGTCCAATCGGATCCCGTGTCGGTCAATGTGGTGGTAACGGACAAGCCCTCGGGTGAGATCGTGCTGCCCAACGGGGATAATCCGACAGCCGGTTCCGACATCAGGTTACAGGTTCAGGGAAATGACCCGGACGGTTTTATTGCGGGGACCGAGCTTTTCGTGAACGGGAACCCCCTCACGGAAACATTCTGGCGCCCTGAGAATCCCGGAATCTACGAATTGAGTGCCCTTATTACGGATAACTCGGGAAATGAAGTGGAAATCGAGAGGACGGTCACGGTCGGTGAACCGGTCGGGATTCCTCCCCGGGTGACCTTGAGCGTTACGGGTTCGGGAAACGTGACCCCGGGCAGCCGGGTTGTTGTGCGGGCCAATGTGTTCGATGATGATCCCGAGGATTTGCGGGTCAGCTTTCTTCTGAATGGAGACTTCATTGGTGAAGACACTGAGGCCCCTTATTCCATCATTGTCGACCCGGAGGTTGCGGCGATCAACGGAGCCTACTCCCTGACTGCCGTCGCATCGGACCGGGACGGCAACAGCCGGGCGGACAACCTGGCTCCCCTCTATGTATCCGATTTTTCCGTAGACCAGCCTTCCGTTGAGATCCTCAACCTTTCGACGGGTGACGAAGTGACCCTTGGTTCCCGGGTGCCGATTCGGGTTGACGTCTCAGGTGGAGCGGCTGCGAACCTTGCGCATGTTGTCTTTTACGCAGACGGTATTGAGATCGGCCGCCTGCCCGGGGGCGAACCTACCGGTAAATACACCCTGGACTGGCTTCCCGACCGCCTGGGATGGAATCAAATATCCGTGGCGACGCTACTGGAGACTGAAAGCTTTGATCATGACGACGACATTGAAACGCCCTTGATCCCTGTGACGCCGGTCAACGTGTCCTCGCCGGTAAGCGTTTTCGCGAATGAAGCGGTGGGCGTTCTCCCTTCCATCTCCCTCGATGTGATGCCGAGCAGCTCAAATCTGGCGATCGGATCCCGGGTTATCCTTTATGCGGATGCCCAGGATCTTGAAGGAGAAATCGAGCAGGTGCAGTTTTTCGTAGATGGCGTCAACATGGGGACGGACACAGAGGCCCCTTTCACCTATATACTGACAACGACCCGGCAGGGAGATTTGCCGGTAAACGCCCTTGCGACGGATTCGGACGGCAATGTTGTCACTTCCACGGTGGTCAATCTCAATGTCTCCTCCCGGGTCGTGACACGCACGCCGTCGATTTCCTTGACCGTTCCCTCCTCCGGGCAGGAGGGGAGCTTTCTCAGCCTGCGTGCGAGCACGGAAGGTTTTATCAATCCGCCGGAGGGAATTGCCTTCTATGGAAATGGCGAGCTGATCGGGGAATCCGAGGATCTGCCCTACAGGCTGCCCTGGCTGGTGAACCTGAATGGGCCGGTGACCTTTTTCAGTACGGCGACGCAGACGCTTTTTGACGGGACCCGGATTACAACCGTTTCCCAGATTGAGGAAAGCCTGCTCTCGGGCAATGAGGAGCCGGTGATCGAGGAAGTTGTGGCCAGCTTTCCCGGAAAGTCCCTTGAAAAATCGAATCCACTTGGAGGGGAGCCCATCAGCTTCAGTGTCAGAGTGCAGGACAGCGGGCCTCTCAGGAGTGTGGAACTTCTCCGTGACGGCGAACCCGTCCAGGAATCAGAGAGTCCGGCTTCACCCTTTGAATTCACAGACACGCCTCCCGGCTTGGGATTGTATGAATACTCGGTCGTCGTCACCGACCGGGGGGGGCTGCAGACCCAGTCTGAGGTGGTGTCCATTCAGGTCGTTGTCGGGGAGACTCCAACTGTGTCGGTGACCGCTCCGGAAACGAATGCTGAATTCCGTCCGGCGAATCCGGTGCAACTTCGGGCAAGCGCGGTGGACCCTGATGGGTCAGTGAGGGAAATCCGTTTCCTTGTCGATGGCGTTCCCGTGGGAGAGGTCCTGACGAATGCTCCCTACGATGTGGAATTTACGCCTCCGGGGGCGGGCGATTATACGGTTGTAGCCCGAGCCCGTGACAACAGCGGGAACCTCGCGGAATCGGAGCCCGTAACCTTTACGGTTGTCCCGGATAATCCACCCCGGTTTGTGACCTTTGAAAACGATCTTCCCGGGAATGTCGACATCGCGAGGGTGAACCAGGATATCGTGTGGACCGTGGATGTAGATGACGATTACGGCCTGGTGGCAGTGGATCTCTTTCGGAACGGGGAACGGGTTCCCACGGAAGTGGCCATTCCGCTGGAGATCAGCGACACCCTGAGCGGGGTCGGGCGCTTCCGTTATTTTGCCGAGGCCACGGACACAGCGGGCAATGTCACCCGAAGCCGTGTTGTGGAGGTAACGACCACCCGCGGATCACCTCCGACGGTTTCCATCGAGAGTCCCCAGGCCGGCAACAGTATAAACCTCTCCGATACGGTAACGCTGCGGGCTTCTGCCTCGGTTTCCGGATCCCCTTCCGCCACAATTGAATCGGTCGCTTTCTATTCCAATGGAGAGCTGCTCGGAAGCGTCGAAAGCGCGCCCTATCAGCTGCCCGGAGTGAATCTTTTCGAGGGCCCCAACACCCTTACCGCCATCGCCACTTCGGATACCGGACTGACCTCGGTTTCCGGGGAAGTGCTTGTCACGGGGGTTGATGGGACCGTTCCCGAGATCACGGTTTTCCAAAGCAACGCGAGAGGAAGTCAGACCCTGGTCGGGACGCCGGTTGAATTTGAGGTGGAGGCCATTGATGAGAAAGGGATTCAACAGGTTGAGTTACGTCTTGGCGGTTCAACCCTGGCAACGCTACCGGGGTCACCGGCGGAATTTGTCTTCACGCCCGAGGAAGCGGGGCTCTTCAGCTTTACGGTGCTGGTGACGAACACGGACGGGCTGACGGCCCAATCGGAAGCCCTTGAGATCTCCGCCCGCTATCCGGATCCGGTTAACCGCACGGATGATTTCGTCTACCAGAGCTTTCTTGACTTGTTGTTCCGCACGCCCACGGCGGCGGAAAGTGCCGAATTCACCAACCGTATTGAATCCGGGGACCTGACCCGGGCCCGTTTTATCCGGGAATTGATAAACCCTGCTGATGGTCAGGCCATGAGTGATTATGATGCGGTAAGAGACGCTCTCCTGGCAAACCGTCTCCTTCTTGGGGAATGGCCGGAAAGAGACCGGCTGGAAGCGGACAGCGGAGCGGTATCTGACAGCAATCTTGAAGCCCTGGTGGCCTCCCTGATGCCGGATTTCGAGACGATTTACATGCAGGAAACAGGATTTTCGGGAGTCCCCGACAGGGTGTCGCCCGACGCCGAAATCGAGGCTTACCTTCGTTTTCTCTTTTCTGCAAAGTATGGACGGGAACCGAATCCCAGTCAGCTTGCCCTCGGGAAACTCCATTTCCTTGCGAGCGGGCGGGATGCCTTTACAGCGAGCTTCATTTCCGATGTGGAGATCGTGGTCACCGCGAACGGTTATGTGACGATTGGTCTGGGCTTCCAGTTTCCTTCCGGCGCCCCCCCGAGTGAAGATTTTCTTCGTGAGGCCGATGCTGCCTCGCTTCTGATCAATTTCCTCCGGGTTCGGCCAACGGAAGAGGACGTTGCGGATCTTGCCGGGAAACTTTTCGCGGCCCAGGTTGCTGCGGTCATCGAGGACCCGCGGTACGCTGCTCGCTTTTCCAGCACCTTTGATCGTCTGGAGCATTTTCCCGGGGGATGGAAACGGAGTGAATGGTTTGGCTGGTTCAGCACGGCCGAGGATCCCTGGGTGTTTCATGCGGAGCTTGGATGGGTGGCCTTTGAAATGGTCGGCATGGATGAGGAGAACTTCTGGTACTACGATGGCAGCATGGGGTGGGTATGGACTCAATCGGGCATGTATCCCGTCCTGTACCGGCACGACATGGCCAGTTGGCTCCTCAGTCAGCGGTCCTCCTTTTCCGGAACGGATCAGCGGTGGTTTTTCGACTACGGAAGCGGAAACTGGATCCAGCAGTAGAAGGACTTTCTCCATGGGCGAGCCGGGGCCCCATTCCCGGGCTCGCCCGTAAGGGCTTCCATTCACACTGAAGCGGCTCGGAGGAGCCGGTCCCGCACCGCCCTGAGGATGCCCGTTTCCCCGGCCGGGGGAACTTCACACACGATGCGGCCGTAACCGGCCTGGTCGATCCGGCGAAGAAGTGAAAAGAGGGACTGGGCCATTTCCAGGGGGTCTCCCCTTTCAGAAAGCCAGTAATGGTGCGGGGAATTACGCTGACCCGTCTCCGGGGCCTTGAGAAAAATTCTCGCGGTATCGGATTCCGTCTTGAGGGAACCCGCCTCTTTGACCAGCTGCAGGGTTGTCCTGGGACTGTAATGGCGGGAGAACATGCCCGGGGCGGTTGCAGGCCGGGCACATGGAGCCCTTTTTTCATGATAGGGAACAGGGTGGCCGAAGACCTTTGCGAGCGCTTCAGCGGGAACCGCTCCCGGTCTCAGGATGGATTCCTGACCGGGTTTTGAGAGATCGAGGATTGTCGATTCGAGGCCGATGCGGCAGGCTCCGCCATCAAGAATGTAGGGAAGCCGGGATCCAAAGGAATCCGCGACGTGCTTCGCGGTTGTCGGAGACACGTAGCCAAAAGGATTTGCGCTGGGAGCGGCCAGCGGGCATCCCACACATTCGAGGAGGGACTGGGTAACCGGGTGCGCGGGTATCCGAAGGGCGACGGTTTCCTTTCCCGCAGTAATGATGTCGGGAACCAGTGGTTTTTTTCGGAGAATAAGCGTCAGCGGACCGGGCCAGAAGGCTTCCGCCAGCCTGAAAAATGGTTCCGGCAGGAAGGCGAGTTGCACGGCGGCTTCCGGTCGGTGCAGATGGAGGATCAGGGGATCGACAAGGGGCCGGCCTTTAATTTCGAAAATGGATCCAGCCGCGGATGCATCGAGGGCGTTGGCAGCAAGCCCATAGACCGTTTCGGTAGGGATGGCGACAAGCTCGCGCCTCAGAAGGGCATCCGAGAAGAACTGGATGTTAGCCGCGGTCGGCGGATAAATAAACGGCAAGGCTCCCCCATCGGGGGGAGCCTTGCCTGGAAAGTCCTGCGTGTTCCCTGTCAATTGAATGAAGGGCGATGCTTGAGACCTACTTCATCAGAAGGAGGTTGCGGGCCCGCTTGATGACCTTGGTGATATGGCGCTGCTGAATGGCAGTCAGCCCGGTAATTCGGCGGGGAAGGATTTTCCCCGTGTCAGTAACATGGCGGGACAGGGCCTCCACATCCGTATGGGTGAGCTCAAGCGGGTTTTTCTGACGTGGTTCCTCGGTTGTCATAAGCGGACAAACCAAGGTGGGGCAGAAAACCTTGGCAAGAAAAAAGTGTCGCCGAAGGGATGGTTTTTCAAGGCAGGGTTGGCTTCCATTGAACTTGAAGTTGCAAAGAGGCTTTGCCAACGTTCCTGTGCAATTGATGTTTTCGGAGCTTCCACGACAAACCCGCCGGGCAGCCTTCACGGTGGCCGGCCTGGCCCTGTTTTTGATCTGGGACCAGTATTTCTGGTGGAAGCTCAGTGACGAATATGCCTTCGGTTTCATCGTCCCGCTTTTTGTGGCCTACGTCCTCTATGATCGCTGGCCCCGGATTTCGGGGCTTTTCGTGGGATCAGGTGGGGTAGCCGGGTTGGAAGGCCAGAAGCCGGACGAAAAGGATACGGAGAAGGATCCCGACAGTCGGACAAAGCTGCTGATGCGCTTCTTTGAAGGGGTGGCGTTATTGATGGTTTTCGGGGGTTTTGGCATCTTTTTCCTTGGTGCCCTTTATCGGGCAATAGAGGGGCAGAATCTGATTACCTCGAATCTGATAGCATTCGGATTCGCGAATCTGCTTCTGGGATCGGTATTTCTATACGGGGACAAACGTTCTGACGGAAATCGCAATTCGCTTCGAGAGCGGTTGAGCCTGGCCTTGTTGTTTCTTTTTCCAGCCCTGATCTGGATGCTTTCGGTACCGATGTTCTCAGCTGTTCACCGGGTTATCAGTACCTTCCTGATGAATCAGGTAGCGGTTGTGGTCTACCACAGCTTTGACCTGCTGGGCTTTGCCATTATCCGCGAAGGAAGTGTCCTCAAACTGCCGCTGGGGGATGTCGGGGTAGAGGATGCCTGTTCGGGCATCCGTTCGCTGACAGCCTGCCTTTTTGCTGGTTCCTTTCTCGGAGCGGTCTATTTCGAGGCGTTTTGGAAAAAGGGACTGCTGGTGCTCACAGCGATGCTTTTTGCCTTCATCAACAATATTGGAAGAAGCCTTTTTCTGACTTCCTGGGCATACAGCCAGGGTCCCGAGGGACTCGACGCGCACCTTACACTCTGGGGTATGGATCTTGGCAACATTCATGATTTTACAGGCTGGGTGGTTCTGGGGATAACGGTGTTATGCCTGCTTGCTCTGGTGAAGCTTTTCAGCCTGCGACTGGAGTATCCCCTTGAAGAACCGCTGCATCCCTCATGAAAACCCTCTTACTGACCAATGAATATCCTCCGCACACCTATGGAGGTGCGGGGGTCCATGTTGAATACCTCAGCCGCGAGTTAAGCCGTCTCCATCCTGTTGAAGTGAGGTCGTTTGGAGACCAGAATATCGAACATCCCGATCTTTCGGTATTCGGTTTTGAAGCCGATACCTCGGGCTACACGGCCCCGAAGTCACTTCACGGGGTTTTCTCGGCCCTTCAGCGGAATCTTGACCACAATACCCGGAGAATCGATGCCGATGTGGTCCACTGCCACACCTGGTACACGCATCTGGGCGGGATCATGGCCAAGCTGAACTACGGGATACCGCTGGTTGTCACGGTCCATTCACTGGAGCCCCTGCGGCCATGGAAACGGGAGCAACTCGGAGGGGGGTATGATTTCAGCTGCTGGGTTGAGAAAACGGCCCTTGAAATGGCGGATGCGGTGATCGCGGTTTCGGAGGGAACACGGACCGACATCCTCAAGCATTTCCACGTTGATCCGGGTAAGATTCACATCATCTACAATGGGATTGATCCGGAGGCGTATCGAAAAGTCGATCCGGGTCCCGCGCTGAGGCGCCTCGGCATTGATGAGGACAAGCCCTACGTGTTGTTTGTCGGCCGCGTTACCCGCCAGAAGGGCATCATTTACCTTGTCAATGCGATCCGCCACATGGATCCCTCCTTTCAGGTGGTTTTGTGTGCGGGGGCCCCGGACACTCCCGAGATCGCCGCTGAGATGAAGAAGGCGGTTGATGTGGCGCGCTCAGAGCGCACCGGCATCCACTGGATTGACAAGAAGGTGGATAAGCAAACAGCCATCCAGCTGTATTCCGGAGCGGGTGTATTCTGCTGCCCGTCCATCTACGAGCCCTTTGGTATCATCAATCTTGAGGCGATGGCCTGTGAAACACCGGTTGTGGCATCGAGCGTCGGGGGGATCCCGGAAGTGGTCATTCATGACCGTACCGGGTATCTGGTCCCGGTGGCTCAACTCAGCGAAAGCCCTTTCACGCCCCTTGAGCCGGATCATTTTTCCCATGATCTGGCCCGGCCGATCAACCGATTGATGGCGGATCCTGTCCAGCGTGAGCGCATGGGTAAAGCCGGGCGCGACCGGGCTGTCTCGACCTTCAGCTGGAAGGCGATTGCCCGGCAGACCTCCGACCTGTACGCATCGCTCTTGTAACCTGTATTCCGATGATAATGGCCTTCTCAGCATAAATATGAAGAGTTTGAAAACGTATCAGGGACGTGCCCGGGTGGTAATCGACCGGGTTAGCCCATCACTGGATTGTGGCAAGTTTTCCGTCAAGCGGCCCGAGGGGGAACCCTTTCACGTGCGGGCCCATGTCCTCGCAGACGGGCATGATCATCTTGATGCCCGGCTTGCCTGGCGCCGGGCAGGCCAAAGGAAGTGGGAGGAGATCGCAATGAAGGACCTGGGCAATGACGTTTACGCAGCCTCCTTCACCCCTGAAGGGCCGGGAATCCATGAGTATCGCATCATCGGCTGGGTGGATCCTTTCCGGAACTGGCATGTAGGGTTTGTCAAGAAGTCGGATGCCGGAGATTCCACAATCGGGGTTGAACTGGATATCGGTTCTGACCTCGTAGCTGAAGCAGCGAGCCGGGCGCGCGGAAAGGATATCGAGAAGCTCCATGGATGGGCACAATTTCTTGGAGATCATTCGCGGGATCTGCTCCAGAAGGTGAGCCTTGCCCGCGATGCTGACTTCTTCGCCACTGTAAGCCGCTATCCCAACCGCACCCTGCAGACGGAAGGGGAAGTCCACAGCGTCCTTGTGGAACGTGAAAAGGCCTTTTTCAGTACCTGGTATGAGTTTTTTCCCCGCTCGGTGGTGACGCGGAAAGGAAGGCGTCATGGCACCTTCAAGGAAGCCTGCGGCCGTTTTGCTGAAATTGCCGCGATGGGGTTTGATGTCGTGTATTTCCCTCCCATTCACCCGATTGGCTCAACCTTCCGCAAGGGGCGCAACAATGCCCTCCTTGCAGGCGATGAGGATGCCGGCAGCCCGTGGGCAATTGGAAACGGGGAAGGCGGGCATAAGGCAATCCACCCGTGCCTGGGGACGATGGCTGATTTCAAGGACCTTGTTGCAGAGGCTGGCAGGCATGGGTTGGAGGTGGCCCTTGACATCGCTTTCCAGTGTTCTCCGGATCATCCCTATGTGAAGGATCATCCCCAGTGGTTCAAATGGCGACCGGATGGAACGGTGCAGTATGCGGAAAATCCTCCGAAAAAATATCAGGACATCCTGCCATTCGACTTTGAGACCGAAGACTGGGAGGCGCTCTGGCTGGAGTTGAAAAGTGTTTTTGATTTCTGGATTGAGGCCGGTATCCGCCTATTCCGGGTGGACAATCCCCACACCAAGCCGATGGAGTTTTGGCGATGGTGCATCCGTGAGATCAAGGGTGCGCATCCCGAGGTAATCTTACTGGCGGAAGCGTTTACCCGGCCCAAGAGAAAGTACCGTCTAGCCAAAGCCGGCTTCACCCAAGGCTACACCTACTTTACATGGAGAAACAACCCCGAGGAGATGAGGGCTTACCTGGAGGAGCTGGCCCATTCAGAAGTGAGCGAGTACTTTATTCCCAACTTCTGGCCGAACACCCCCGACATCCTTCATGAGGACCTGCAGAAGGGAAACCGGGCCACTTTCATGGGACGCTACATCCTGGCATCCACCCTTTCCTCCAACATGGGTATTTATGGTCCTCCCTTCGAGCTCATGGAACGCGATCCCTTTCCTGGAAAGGAAGAGTACAACCATAATGAGAAGTATGAAATCAAGCACTGGGACTGGGACCGGCCAGGTCACCTGAAACGGGAAATCAGCCGGGTGAACCATATCCGACGCGCGCATCCGGCACTTCAGCGGACCACAAATCTCCGGTTCGTGGAATCCGATAATCCGAAGGTTCTGGCTTACTTGAAGCAGACTGCCGACCGGGCTGACCAGATACTGGTCATTGTGAACTTCGACTGGCAGAACCAGCAGGCAGGCCATATCAACCTTCCCCTGCGCGAGATGGGCATAGGGCCCGACAAGCGGTTTGTGGTCAAGGATCTTTATGATCCAAGTGAACCGGTATATCCTTGGCGCGGGGCGAGTAATTTTTTCAGCCTCGATCCGGTGAAGACCCCGGCCCACATATTCGAGATCATCGTCGCCTAACCAGACTCATAGTCAACCACGGCCCGCTCAGAAGTGGTCCGGCCGACAAACTGGACAACCGCCTGGTGGGCTTCGTGGACGCGGTAAGTTTCGAGGTCCTCCCTGGTACGAAAACGGGTGACCAGGCCGACGTCAAAGGAGGCCGGCGTTGCACTGAAGTCGGTTCCGGCCTCGAGTTCGACGATCGGTTCGATTTCCCGGGGAAGGTTCTGGAGAAGCTCAACAAGCTTGTCCGCGTTTTCGCGATCGCTCCGGCCTTCGGCCTCTGGGAGCATTTTAAAGAAGACAATGTGGGTGATCATGGGAAGGCAATCCTACAGGGCTAGTCGATGATTTCCTTTTCAATGAGGTCGCTGAGCTTGTCCGTATCGGAGGCAAAGCGGCGAATCCCGTCCGCGAGCTTGTCGGTTGCCATGGGATCGGCGTTGAGGTGCCAGCGGAAAGTCTTTTCGTCAATTTCCATCCGGGGGATGGGTTCGGCCTTTGCCTTCTCAATTGAAAGTTGCTGTTCCAGAGGTTCTTCGGAGGCCTTCAGCTCATTCAGGAGTTCCGGGCTGATCGTCAGGAGGTCACAGCCAGCCAGAGCCCTTATCTGGCCAATGTTACGGAAGCTCGCTCCCATGACTTCAGTGGGAAAGTCATGGTGCTTCAAATAGTGGAAAATCTGGGTCACGGACTGAACGCCGGGATCCTCATCGGCCTCATACGTGCCGCCGGTGTGTTCGACATACCAATCGAGAATACGACCGACGAAAGGGCTGATCAGAGTGGCTTTGTTATTGGCCGCGGCAGCGGCCTGGACCAGTGAAAAGAGGAGGGTCAGGTTGCAGTGGATCCCCTCCTCTTCAAGGATCCTGGCGGCTTCAAGACCTTCCCAGGTGGAGGCAACCTTAATGAGAACGCGATCGCGGTCGATGCTCTGATTGCGGTAGAGAGCAATAATGTGGCGGGCCTTTTCGATGGTGGCCCCGGTGTCGAAGGAAAGGCGTGCGTCGACCTCGGTGGAGACTCTCCCGGGAATGATCCTGAGGATTTCCTTGCCGAACAGGACGAGAAGATGGTCAATGACGCTCTCGACGAGCCGGGTTCCATGATTGCCTTCGGACTCGGCCATCTCAGCGGCCTTTTCGAGAAGGCCCCCGTAGGCATCCATTTGCACAGCCTTGTAGATGAGCGTGGGGTTTGTTGTCGCATCGCGGGGTTCATAGGCGCGAATCGACTCGAAATCGCCTGTGTCGGCGACAACGGTGGTGAAGGCTTTCAGCTGGTCCAACTGGCTGGAGTGTTGCGGGGGGTTGGCATCTGAATTCATGGTTTCAGCCTGCAGGAGAGAGGTGCCTTTGACAACCCCGATCGGTTTGATGAAGCCGTATTTTCCGAAGAGCTGTAAAAATACGTTCATTCAGGAGAAATTGGAATGGTTTTCGCTTCCAATTCCATTGACAGCTTCCTTTCAGAAACTGTTAGTTCTATTCGGTTATATACCAATACTAAAACTACGAAACGAGAAAACCACTATGAAAAAAACTATTGCAATCCTGTCTGCCGCTATCGCGGGGGCTTCCATCGCCGGTGCTGAGGAGTTGTCCATCAGTTCCACCTTCGGCTGGGAATCCGACTATATTTTTCGCGGCGTCCAGCTTGCCGAGGAATTCTACGCACCTGCCATTGATATCAGCTATGGCGGATACTATGCCGGCATCTGGGCTGCTCTGCCTGTTGACCATCAGTACGACAACGAAGTCGACTTTTACGGCGGCTACGGGTTCGGAATAAACGAATCGGTCAGTGGCGATGTCGGATTCACCTATTACAGCTATCCGGACGCGCAGGACGACTTTTTTGACAGCGATGTCAACACCTTTGAAATTTATGGTGGCCTGTCGTTCGAGACTGAATTCAGCCCGGCCATCTATGCCTTTTACGATTTCGACCTTGAGGCCTTGACCCTTGAAGCCTCCGGAGGGCATTCAATCGCCATCAGCGATGAAGCGGCGATCGACATGTCCGTCTACCTTGGCTACGTTGATCCTGACGGCGGATCCGATTACTTTTACTACGGAGCCTCGGCAGCCTATGCCTACGCGTTCACGGACGCGGCCTCAGCTTCCTTCGGGGTTAACTATTATGGAGCCGAGGAAGACCTGATGGGCGAAAATTTCAAGATGGATACCAGCAACAAGGTGACGTTGAGCGTCAGCTTCACAGCTGGATTCTGAAGACTCAAAGCCTTCTTACAGAGGCGCGCTCCGGGTCACGGGGCGCGCCTTTATTTTTGGACAAATTAAGTTGACAGGTGCGGGGGTGGATCTACGGTCCTCTCCTTTTTCGAATAATGAAAAGCTATCTGGCGAAACAAGGTGAAATTCAACCCAAGTGGCACGTCGTTGACGCGGAGGGCAAGGTCCTCGGGCGTCTTGCGGTTGAAGTTGCAAACATTCTTCGAGGGCGCCATCGCCCGACGTACACTCCCCACATGGACACGGGGGATTTCGTTATCGTGGTCAATGCGGAAAAGGTCGTTGTCACAGGCCGGAAGGAAGACCAGAAGAAATACATGTTCTACAGCGGTTACTTCGGGAATGAGAAGTATGTGAGTATCAAGGAATTCCGTAATCGCCGTCCGGAATTTATCATCGAGCATGCGGTAAAGGGAATGCTTCCACGCAACCGCCTTGCCCGTGCCCAGATGAAGAAGCTGAAGATTTATGCGGGCCCTGAACATCCCCATGACGCTCAGAATCCTGAACCTTACGCCCTTTAACCTATTGGAATCCCATTATCTATGAGTGAAACTGCCACGGTATTAACGGCCACGGGCCGCCGCAAGAGAGCCTCTGCGCGCATACGCCTGATTCCGAATGGAACAGGATCTTTCAAGGTCAACAACAAGGAAATGGACGTGTATTGCTACTCCGAAGCGTTGGCCCGGACGGCGGAGGCTCCCCTTGTGACCGTTGAGCGAAAAGGGCAATTCGACGTCATTGCGAAAGTCCAGGGAGGGGGTCCCAACGGGCAGGCGGAAGCGATATCACACGGACTGGCGCGGGCGCTTGAAAAGTTTGACAGTGAATTGCGTCTGCCCCTGAAGCGCGCCGGGCTACTGAAACGCGACCCGCGACGCCGGGAGCGCAAGAAGTCGGGCCAGCCCGGAGCCCGGAAGCGGTTCCAGTTCAGCAAGCGCTAAGGCGTTCTGTCTTCGAGGTTTTGAATCCTTTCCACGGGTCCTTCCCTCCGCGGCGGTTGCGTCGGTGAGGGAAGGACTTTTTTATTTCCGAGTTCAGTCGAGGAGAAGGGGAGAAAAGAAATGAAGAAAATCGGTATTATCGGAGCATCCGGCTATTCCGGGGAAGTCCTTGTGGAGCTCCTTGCGGGGCATCCGAAAGTGAAGGAGTTGACTGTGGCTTCGCGGACTTACGCGGGGAAGCGGGTTGATGAAGTCCTTCCCCGCCTGGCTGGACTGGTGACGGATCTGACTTTTACGGAGGCGAATCCAAAGGCGCTTGCGAAGAAGGATGTGGACGTCTGGTTTCTCGCCCTGCCGCACGGAGTCTCGAGTGTCTATGCCTTGCCTCTGGTGGAGGCGGGGAAGGTGGTTATCGACCTGAGCGCTGATTTTCGTCTCAATTCGGAAGAAACCTATGCCGCCTATTACGGGCAGGAGCATGCCGCGCCCGAGTGGCTTCAGAAGGTTCCTTATGTTCTTCCCGAGATAGCTTCTCCCGGATGGAAGAAGGCGTCTCTGATTGCCTGTCCGGGATGTTATCCGACCAGTATCCTGTTGCCCTTGTTGCCGCTCGTGCGTGAGAAACTGCTTTCCACGGAACATATCGTTATTCATTCAATGAGCGGGGTATCCGGGGCAGGGAAGAAGGAGGCCCTTTTCTACAGCTTCTGTGAACGATCCGACAGTGTGTTGCCTTATGGACTGGGCCGACATCGTCATCTTGCGGAAATTGAGGAGCAATTGTGCATGGTCGCGAGAAAAGCTGTGATGGTGCAATTCACCCCTCATCTGGTTCCGATGATGCGTGGAATCGCCTCGACGATTGTGATTCGTTGTGCCGCGGAGGCAGGGGAGGTCTATGCATCCTGGGAGAAGGCTTTTGGAAAAAAGCAGGGCGTGAATCTTCTGTCTTCCGGGCAGAGCCCTGACACACGCAACGTCCTTGGGCGCAACCGTATAGAAATGGCCGCTTTCAAAGACGGGCGAACGGGTAATCTCCTGATCACGAGTGCGATCGACAACCTGATGAAGGGTGCCGGCAGCCAGGCCGTACAGATCATGAATCTGCGTCTGGGGTGGCCGGAATTTGCGGGTTTGAGTTGAGCTGGGGACCTGAAGGATGAGAACGGCGTACACGGTATTGGATTCAAGCAACGGACTTGTGGACGTTCCCGGATTCAAGGTTTCGGCGGTTCATTGTGACATTCGCGGTAACGGCGATGGCCGCTTGGACCTTGCGCTGCTGAGTTCCGAGTCCGATTGCAATGCCGCCGGAGTTTTCACGCGGAATACGATGGCCGCGGCTCCAGTTCGGCTTGGACGTGAACAGGTGCATGAAGGAGGAGGAGGATTCCGCGGGATTCTGATCAACAGTGGGAACGCGAACGCCTGTACCGGTCGCGGGGGCTTGGAGGATGCGCGGTTGATGCGGCGTGAAGCGGCCAGGTCGCTGGGTTGCGATGAGATGGCCGTGTTTGTCTGTTCCACGGGGCGGATAGGGGAGCGCCTTCCGATAGAGCGGATAAGGAAAGGCATTGTTGAAGCGGAAAGCCTGCTGAGTGGGGAATCCTCAGCCGGAAGGCAGGCTGCTGATGCGATTCTGACATCGGACACGCGCAGGAAAGTCAGTTCCTATCTGGTCGAGACACCCGCAGGCGTGGTCAGGCTTTCCGGAATGGCCAAGGGCGCTGGAATGATTGAGCCGGATATGGCGACAATGCTGGCGTTCATCTGCACGGACGCCCGCATCGAGCCGGAACCCCTGCAACAGCTTCTTGCTGGAGCGACAGGGGAAAGTTTCAATTCCATCACTGTGGATGGGGATGAGAGCACCAACGACACGGTTCTCATGCTCGCTAACGGGAGCAGCGGAATTTCCCTGAAGCCGGGTGCCGCGGGATGGGCGGCTTTCGCGGCCGCCCTGGGTGCCCTCTGCCTGGATCTGGCCTCGATGATTGTCGGAGACGGGGAAAAGATAACCAAGGTGGTTGAAATCATGGTCCGGGGTGCGGCAAGCGGGATTGACGCCGAAAAGGCAAGCCGCGCGATCGGGAATTCCCTTCTTGTGAAGGCTTCCTGGTATGGCAATGACCCAAACTGGGGAAGGATTATGGATGCCCTCGGTTACAGCGGGGCGGAGGTTGCTGAGGAAGATGTCTCCATGTTTTACGCGCGTTCGGGGGAATCTCCGGAAGTAGCCGCTTTTGTCGGTGGCGAAGTGGTTTCGTCAAACCGCGGACTCTGGAAGGAAATTGTCTCCGAACCGCGTTTCAGCATTATCCTGGATCTCGGGAAGGGAACGGCAAGCCGTCGCATCTGGTCCACTGACCTGACAGAGGGCTATGTGGCCTTTAACAAATCGGAGTAACCTGTTCATGAGTGTCGATATCAGTATTCAGGCCAAGACCGAAGTATTACTGGAAGCGCTTCCTTACCTGCAGGAATTCAGGGGAAGTGTTTTTGTCGTAAAATTCGGAGGATCCTTTTTGGATACGGAGCAGGCCCGAATTGGTGTTGCCACTGATCTTGTTTTTCTGGCCACGGTAGGCATTCACGTGGTGGTCGTCCATGGTGGCGGTCCGGCCATCAACAAGGCGATGTCAGCGGCGAAGATTGAACCGGTATGGAAGCAGGGGCTCCGGTACACGGACCGCCGGACGGTGGAAATCGTTGAGCAGACGCTCAATGGCAAGATCAATCCAGGCGTCTGTGGCAATATTGAAGCTCGCAGAGGCCGGGCCCGGGGCATCCGCGGACAGGAAGTCTTCAGGTGTGAGCGGATGGAGCGAGACCGGGACGGGAATGCCGTTGATCTGGGATATGTGGGGGCCCTTACGGGGGTTGATCCAGCACCCATTCTCGACGGGCTGGGTGAGGCCTTCATTCCGGTGGTTTCGCCCCTCGGCGAGGGACCGGGAGGGCAGGTTTACAATGTCAATGCGGATATTGCGGCCTCGAGGCTGGCTTCGGCGATACAGGCGCGGCGCCTTGTGTACCTCTGCGACGTGCCCGGTTTGTTGAGGGATCCCCGGGATCCCTCAAGTCTGATTTCCAGCCTGGCCGAGGCGGAGGTTCCCGAACTCCGCAAATCAGGGGTCATTGGTTCAGGAATGCTTCCCAAGGTGGAGAGTGCGACGGCGGCCCTGCGCAGCGGCGTGCACCGGGTCCACCTGATTGACGGCATGATGCCGCACAGTATCCTGCTGGAAATCTTCACGGACAAGGGTGTGGGAACGGAGATCGTCCATGCCGGTCATCATTAAACTACCATGAATTCTGTCACCTCCAGCAAAACGACGTCGCGCAAGGTTGCCGGCCTCTACGCCTCCCACGTTCTCAGAAACTACGGACCCGCGCCATTCACCCTTGTACGGGGGGAGGGCAGCCAGGTTTGGGACGCAGAGAACCGGCGCTATCTGGATTTCACCTCCGGAATTGCCGTTAACACCCTTGGGCACTGCCATCCGCGGTGGGTTGAACGGCTGGAGGGGCAGTTGAAACAACTGGGCCATGTAAGCAATCTTTTCCATGTGCGCGAGCAGGGTGAGCTTGCCCAACGCCTGTGCGCCAGAGCGGGAGAGGGAAAGCTCTTCTTCTGCAACAGCGGGGCCGAGGCGAATGAATTCCTGATCAAGCTGGCAAGGCTGCACGGACGGAGAAAGAGCGGTGGAGAGGAAGGCCGTTCCCACAAGGTCATCACGGCCAAAAACGCCTTTCATGGGAGGACCTTTGGCGGCATGAGCGCGACCCCGCAGGGGAAAGTCCGGGAAGGGTTCGGCCCGCTTCTGGACGGTTTTCTCCTTGCCGAATACAATAATGTGGCGAGCTTTGCCCGACAGGTTGACGAATCGGTGGCCGCCATCCTTCTGGAAACGATTCAGGGGGAGGGGGGCATCCATCCCGCGGACGGAGCCTTTCTCCAGGGCATAAGGGAATTATGCACGGCACACGACGTGCTCTTGTTGATCGACGAAGTCCAGTGTGGCATCGGGCGTAGCGGCCACTTTTTCGCCTACGAGGCGGCGGGGATCCAGCCTGATGCCATTGGGATGGCAAAGGGGCTTGGGGGAGGCTTTCCCATCGGGGCGGCGTGGGTCCGTGAGCCCTTTGCGGATCTCTTCACACCGGGCTCCCACGGGACCACCTATGGGGGCAATCCGCTGGCCTGCGCGGCGGCCCTTGCGGTGCTTGACGTCATCGAGGAGGAAAACCTGCTCGACCGGGTGAGCATTCAGAGCAAGCCCTGGCACGAGGCTCTCCAGACCTTGGTGGAAAAGCATCCCGAGCATCTTTCCTCAATCCGGGGGAGGGGGTATCACATGGCCCTTGTCGTGAAGGGGGATCCCGCTCCCTGGGTGGACCGTCTGAGGGAAAACGGCCTCTTGACCGTGAGGGGAGGAACGGACGCCATCCGGCTGATGCCACCGCTTACTGTAAGTGCCCAGGATCTCGATACAAGTGTGGAGATCATCGACTTTGTCTTTGGAACCCAATTCAACTGATGACTGTGAAATCCTTTCTCAAACTGACAGATGTTTCCCCGGACAAACTGGGGGACCTCCTTGAAACGGCATGGCGGTTAAAGCATGGCCGGGGGCACGATGCCCAGGGGCCCCTGAGCGGGCAGACCTGGGCGCTCCTGTTCCACAAGTCCTCGACGCGGACCCGGGTTTCCTTCGAGGTCGGCATCCACGAACTGGGCGGGTATCCAATGGTTCTCGACCAGTCAAGAATGCAGACCGGGCGCGGGGAGACGGTCGAGGATACGGCCCGGGTGCTCTCCCGCTACATACATGGGATCATCATCCGGACCTATGAGCACCCTTTCGTGGAGGCTTTTGCCGAGGCCGGATCGATTCCGGTCATCAATGCCCTGACAGACAACCTCCACCCCTGCCAGGTCCTTTCCGATTTATACACCCTTTCCGAAAGGTGGGGATCCAAAGGTCAGTTGCTTCAGGCTCTTGCCGGCAAGAAGGTGGTCTTCATGGGGGACTGCGCCTCCAACATGGCCCATTCGTGGATACTGGGTGGGGCGCTGGCGGGAATGAAAGTGGTCCTGTGTGGTCCGCCATCCTTTGCTCCGAAACCTTTCGTGGATGATCTCCTGAAGGAGGCCGGACTGCCGGCGGGCTATCATTTTACGAGCGAACCGGAGGAGGCGCTTGCGGGGGCGGATGCCGTTTACACGGATGTCTGGGTGAGCATGGGCGACGAGGCCGAAGAGGAAGCCCGGATCAAGCAGCTCCAGTCCTATCAGGTCAACGCCTCCGTGATGGGAATGGCGAAGAGAGAGGCCCTCTTCCTGCATTGCCTGCCAGCCCATGAAGGGGAGGAGGTTGCGGCTGAGGTCTACCGCGGGCCGGCAAGTATTGTCTTTGATCAGGCGGAAAATCGGTTGCATGCCCAGAAGGCCATCCTTTCGATGCTGGGGAGACAAACCCAACAAGTGCAGGAAAACCCATGAAAATCGTACTGGCCTATTCAGGAGGACTGGACACCTCCGTACTCGTCAACTGGCTCAAACAACATTTTGAGGCAGAGATCATAACCTTCGCCGCCGACATCGGGCAGAACGAAGAACTCGATGGGCTCGCCGAGAAGGCGAGGGCAACCGGAGCCAGCGCGCACTACACGGTGGACCTCGTGGATGAATTTGCCTCGGAGTTTATATACCCGATGATGCGTGGCAACGCCCTCTACGAAAATCAGTATTACCTCGGCACCTCGATAGCCCGTCCTCTGATTGCAAAGGCCCAACTGGCAATCGCGCGGCAGGAGGGGGCGGATGCTGTTTCGCATGGAGCCACCGGAAAAGGAAATGATCAGGTGCGGTTCGAGCTTGCCTATGCCGCCCTGGCACCGGATTTGAAAATAATATCCCCCTGGAGGATGCCTGAATTCCGTCTGCAATTTCCGGGACGCAAGGAGATGATCGATTACTGCCGGGAAAACGACATCAATGTCGAGGCTTCCGCGAGCAAGCCCTATTCCATGGATCGTAACCTGCTCCATATCTCCTTTGAGGCCGGCATTCTCGAAGACCCCTGGTTTGACGCCACCAAGGCCGAGAACAAGAGTATTTTCAAACTGACGGTGGACCCGGCAGACGCCCCGGATGAGGGTGAATATGTGGACCTTGAGTTTGAGAAAGGGGATTGCCGCGCCGTCAACGGAACGCCGCTTTCCCCATCAGGCGTCCTCATGGAATTAAACCGGCTGGCCGGCAAACATGGTATTGGCCGGGTTGATATCGTGGAAAACCGTTTTGTCGGCATGAAGAGCCGGGGTATCTACGAGACCCCGGGCGGAACCATCCTTCTGCAGGCGCGGAAGCAGATGGAGACCCTTACGCTTGACCGGGATCTGGAACACCTGCGAGACAGCCTGATTCCCAAGTACAGCGAACTCATTTACAACGGATTCTGGTACGCTCCGGAGCGGGAGGCCCTGCAGGCTTTTTTTGACAAGAGCCAGGAATACGTGACGGGTACGGTGCGGCTGAAGCTTTACAAAGGCAATATCATGACCGCTGGTCGCAAGTCGGCCTTTTCCCTCTATGACGAGAACATTGCCTCCATGGAAGGGGTTGCCAGCGATTATAATCCTGATGATGCGAGCGGGTTTATCCGCCTCCAGGGACTGCGCCTGAGGGCCCGGGCAAAGGCCCAGGGCATTCCCGATGCCGGCCCCGATCCCAGATTGGAACGCTCCTGATTCCGGAGGCCTGGCTCTTCCGGAAAGGAGCTGAATTTTCTTGCCCTCCCTTCTTCCGGTGCCTCTCTTAGGCACTTCCCCAGCCCGGGTGGCGGAATTGGCAGACGCGCCGGACTCAAAATCCGGTTCCGCAAGGAGTGCGGGTTCGACCCCCGCCCCGGGTACATTCAATGATCGCCAGGAAGGTGAGGCGGTACCTCAAGACCGTCATTCCCGGCTGATCCCTGCCGCGAAAGCATGCTCTGGAGATCGATGCTGGCAGGGTTTATGCCCGTGAAGGTGGAGACAATCCGCTTGACGGCGACGGCCACGGCGACTTCCTCACGGTGTTTCTGATCCGCTTCGAGTTTCTCCTGCTGGTCCTCCAGGAGTGCCTTTTTCTGGACATCCATCTCGGCCTTGAGGGCGTCGCGGGACTGCCGGACGTGGGGATTGTCCCTCCCCGCGAGTTCCTGGAGGGTTTTCCAGAGGTGAAGCAGGTCGGAGAACTGCGTGACAAGAGAAGGGGAAAGGATTGTGGAAATGGTCTGGCCCTCCCTGTCCTCAATGAAGAGGCAGGGATGCTTGCCACTCCGCTGGCGCCGATTGAGGGAAAGGTATTCCGTGACGGGGACGAGATCCCGGGGATGACAGTTGCCGGGGGGGGCGGAAAAATCGTCCTTGAACTCGCTTTCGTTCAGGGCGAACCGGGCAAAGTCAAGATCCTCGGGATCAGGATGGGCGAAGATTTCAAAGCAGGAAACAAAGCCGCTGTCACAATCGGGATTATAGCGGAAGGCGGGGAAAGCCCGCGCGCGCAGGGCTCTTTCGGTCCGCATCTCAAAGGCTTCGGTATTCTCGTCCTCCTTTGGCTGGAGAAGGGAAACCAGGGTGGGACGCGGCGAGGTAAGCGCTTCAAAGAGCTGTTCATTGAAGCCTTCAAGGGCGGAAGAAGTCTGAAGGAAGAAGACGGCCCGCATGGCCACGGGGAGCATTTCAAGGGAAAGGGAGGAAGGGACCCCGGTATCGCAGTTCGGGGAATAGGATTTCCTGAGGGCGTCCCGCGTGGCGATGATCTTCACCGGTTTGCGGCTTTCCAGGAGGGAAAGAATTTTAAGCAGGGCCGGTGCCTGATGTTCGCCGATGACAGCATGGATGATGTAGGGAGGACAGAGGCTGAGTTCCGTCGCATTGAGCTGCCTCCAGTCGAAAGCCTCGAAAAAGGAATCGTGTTCCTCCGCCTCATACTTGGAACGGATTTCCAGCTGGGCTGCGCGGAGACTGGCAAAAACCCGGGCCATCCGGTTGAGGTGGGCTTCGGCCTCCCGGCGGATTTCCTCCTCGTCCTGGTCCAGCTGGGCGACGGGAACAGTAGGGCTATTATCAACACAGATTTCCCTGAGTCCGGAAAGCCGTTGGAGGAGTCCGCGGATGCGCTGCCGGCGCTCCCCGCTCATGCTCCGGCTGGACTTCCCCAGGACTTCGGAGAGCGAGGAGAGGTCCATGCTCGTGGAGCCGAATGGGCCGAGGGCCTCCTTCAGGTGCCCGGCCTCGCGGCCGTGGCGGTGGTGTTCGTCAAGACGCAGGAGATTGTTGAGGCTGCGGATCGACTCATCAAGGGCCTCATCAAGGATTCCGAGGTGATGATGCCAGAGATCGGTGACCGGTTTGAGGAGTTGCGCATTCATGGCAGGGGGCTCAGACAGCATACCGGTCAAGGACTCGGTCCAGCCGTTTGATAAACGTCTGATGATCGGGACGCTGGCATCGTTCGGCGCGGACCTCCTCGTAGGTGGGAAGATCAGGGTTCTGGTAAAGCAATCCCATGGGTGCGGGGTCGACGGTGGAGGCAACACGCTGGGCCTCATTGATGTCGAGGTGATCATGGGGCTGGGCGGGCCCCCGCTTGAGAAGCCCGGATGTTACAGGAATCCCCCCCTCGTTCTCGAGAAAGATGACGGGGTAGTTGAGGCCGCCTTCGCCGAAGGCCTGAGGCATGAAGACGGGGCAGCGCTGGAGGATGCGTACAAACGACAGCCCCTTGTGGTCCCATGCCTTTTCTATGGTGGCGTCGAGGTGGGAGGGCAGCCAGGTGGCGGTCTGGGCGATGAAGGAAACATTTGTCATCCCGGCCACGATGGAAAGGGGATTCATGGGCTGGAGATACGTTCCGTGGGGGGTTGTATTGGTCTTCCAACCGTCCGGAGTGGTGGGTGAAACCTGCATCTTCGTCAGGGCGTAAACCTCGTTGTCGAGGACAAGGACCAGCCCGTCGATGTTATAGCGGATGGCATGAAGCCAGTGGTTTCCACCGATACTGAAACAGTCCCCGTCGCCCATGGTGGCGATCAGCTTGAGGTCCGGACGGGCGAGGCGAACACCGGTGGAGATGGGAAGCGCGCGGCCATGGATGCCGTGGAAGCCGTATGTTTTGAGGTAGTGCGGCAAGCGGCTGGAGCAGCCGATCCCGGAGACGGAGACAACGTTTTCCGGGTCCATGTTGTTTTTCCGGAGAACGCGTTGAAGGGCCGCAAGGACACCGTGGTCGCCGCAACCCTTGCACCAGCGTGGAACTTCCGATTCGTAGTCTTCAAGGGAATGCGTCCTCATGGCGCAACCCTCATCAAGGCATTCTTCGATAATTGATGTCATGATTTTCTCACTTCCTCGGGTTCCGGGGCCGGTTCCTCCTTCAACGCTTCCCGGCCTGCCGCAAGATGTTCCCTTATCGTGCCGTAGATCTCGGCGGGCATGAAGGGCCGACCCGGGACCTGTGCATAGCAGTCCACCTCCACGAGGGTCGTCGCCCTGAGGAGCCAGGCCAATTGCCCGTAGCGTCGGTTTTCATCGGTGATGAGCGGATCACCGGGATCGTCGCTGTAATTCAGCTCGACGGTAACGACTCTCTCAAAAGCCCGGAAAATGTCCTTCAGTCCAGGCGGGAGGGGACTGAGGAAGGTCAGGTGAAGGGAGGAAACCTTAAGCCCCCCGGAACGGGCCCTTTCGACCGCTTCCTCAATGGCTCCCCGGGTGCTTCCCCATCCGACGAGGAGGAGGGCGCCTTCACGGTCCCCGTTGATCTCCGGTTTCCGGAGGCTTTTCTGGAGGGCCGCCAGTTTGCGGCTGCGCATGGTATGGGCACGCTGGTTGCGTTCCGAATCGTAGCAGGCCTTGCCATTGCGGTCGTGGTTGAGGGAAGTGATGACCCCCATCCCGCCTGGCTGGCCCGGGATGAGGGGTTGGGAGAGCCCGGTGACGGGATCCCAGTCGTAGGGCAGGGCACCCTCGGGAACCGGGCTCAGGTCGACCGGAAGACGTCGCGGAATATTTGATACATCGGGTCTTTGGAATAGCTGCTGGCCGGTCGCCAGGTTGGCATCGGAGAGAACTATGACAAGCATCCGGAAATCCTCGGCGATCCTCCTTGCGGTGGAGAGGATGTAATAGCATTCCTCGATGGTGCTGGCGGCCATGACCACCTTCGGGGCGTCACCGGGGGCGCCGTAAAGGGCATGAAGGAGGTCGCCCTGCTCAATCTTCGTCGGCAGACCTGTACTGGGGCCACCCCGTTGGACATCGACGATCACGAGCGGCGTTTCGGTCATGACGGCAAGGCCCTGGAACTCCGTTTTCAGGGCCATGCCGGGCCCGGAGGTGATGGTCAGGGCGGTTTTGCCCACATAGGAGGCGCCGAGGGCGACACCAATGGCAGCTATTTCATCCTCCGCCTGGTGGACAAAGCCGCCGAATTCCTCGAAGATCTCGGAGAGGGCGTGGGAGGCCGAGGTTGCCGGGGTGATGGGATACATTGAGCAGAGCTCGAAACCGGCGGCCACCGCGCCGAGGGCAAGGGCGGTGTTCCCGTTCATGGCCACTTTCTGGAGATCGGAGGGAAGGGCGGGGATCTCGAAGCGCGTTTCGAGGTTTTCGAGGCCGTAGCTGAAGCCGTTTTCGGCAAGCCTTACGGCGGTATCAACAACCTCGCGCGTCTTTTTCTTGAAGACGTCCCGGACGACCGCCTTCATGGTCGCCCGGTCCTTGCTGTAGAGGGCGCAGAGCATGCCGAGAGCGAACATGTTCTTTCCCCGGCGGGTGTCGTCGACATGGCGGCGCGTCTCCTTTTCCAGGGGGACTTCGATAACGGTACCGCCCCTTGCGCGCACCCTTTCAAGAACCTCGGCATAGGATCTGCGGTGGGCCTCGATGTCGTGGCTGGCCCACTGGTCATCAATGAGGAAGAGGGCGTCTTCGGCAACGGAACCGGCCTCCAGGCGCGAGAGGAGGGCCATTTCATTGAAAGCGAAGACAACATTGGCGAGATCGCCCGCGTTGCTCACGTTTTCCCTTTCGGCGAGGCGGATCCGGTTGCCGCTGGCACTTCCCGTCGTGTGGGGAGGCGGTTGGATTTCGGAGGGAATGATTTCCACCGTCCAAAGGCCGTTGCCGGCTTTGGCACATACCTGGGCAAAACTCACAGCAGCTTTTTGAGCGCCCTCTCCGGCATCACTTACGATTTCAACAATATGTTCAGACAGGCGGGCAACACTCTGGCGAGTCATGGGGTCGATTCTTTCGGGAGCTGATTTTGGATTGGGGTATGGATTATCCCGGGCTTGCCTTGAAAATCCTTCGGTCACTATGCATCCCCGGCGCCTGAGAGCAAGTATTTGTTTCTTCCCAGCTATCTGGTGCAGGATGGGGTCACGGGATCGGGCCTTGGCTGACAAGCGTGTCAGTGAGGGCGATCTTGATAAGGCATGCTAATCAGGAAAATAGCTGAAATTAAAATATTTCATTGAATTGGAAACGCCCGAAGCAAAGATATCCCTTGCAAAGCTCCCCGGGAAAATAAGAGGATGATGGTTCTTTTCCGGAGGAGGGATCAGGAATCAATTCGAAAACAGCTTAAGCAGACAGAATTATGGCAACAAAAATAGCAATCAATGGATTCGGCCGGATTGGCCGACTGGTATTCCGGGCACTTGTCGAGCAGAACCTGCTCGGCAAGGACTTCGAAGTCGTTGCGATCAACGACCTCGTCCCGGCAGACAACCTGGCCTACCTTTTGAAATATGACTCCATACAGGGGCGTTTCGAGGGCACGGTAACGAGTGAAAAGAGCTCTCCCGGGGCGGAAGCTGACGACACGCTGGTCGTCAACGGGCAGAAGATCAAGTGCCTTGCGGTTAAGGAAGGACCGTCGGCAATGCCCTGGAAGGAACTGGGGGTGGAAGTTGTTATTGAATCGACGGGCCTTTTTGTCCAGGACACGGCGGCCGAGGGTCACATCAAGAGTGGAGCAAAAAAGGTTATCCTCTCGGCTCCCGGCAAGGGGGACAACGTGAAGACGGTGGTCATCGGGGTCAACGATGAGACCTTGAAGGCTGAGGATACCATTATTTCCAACGCCTCCTGCACGACAAACTGCCTCGCTCCGATAACGAAGGTGATCATGGACAATTTCGGGATTGAGGAAGGCCTGATGACAACGGTGCACAGCTACACCTCGACCCAGAAGACCGTTGACGGTCCGAGCCGGAAGGACTGGAAGGGCGGACGAACCGCGGCCATCAACATCATTCCCTCGACGACGGGAGCAGCCAAGGCTGTGGGTCTTGTGCTTCCCGAAGTGAAGGGCAAGCTGACCGGGATGGCCTTCCGGGTTCCGACCCCGACGGTTTCTGTGGTCGACCTGACGGTAAAGACGGAAAAGGAAACTTCCTACGAGGAGATCTGCCAGAAAATGAAGGAAGCTTCTGAAGGGGCCCTCAAAGGTATTCTTGAGTATACCGAGGACGAAGTGGTGAGTTCGGATTTCGTGCACTGCAAGGCTTCCTCGATATTTGATGCCGGCAGCGGAATCGGCCTGAGCAGTACGTTTTTCAAGCTGGTGAGCTGGTACGACAACGAATGGGGCTACTCGAACCGTGTTGTTGATCTGCTCAAGAAGGTGGTTTAAGCGGAATCCAAGAGCAGCATACCTTATACAGGCCGCCCCAGTGTCCCGGTAACGCTGTGGGCGGCTTTTTTACCTTTAAAGCAACTTAAACGCACTAACCGCAGGAGATTCAAAAAAATGGCCATAAAGACAATCAAGGACATCGACGTTAAAGGAAAACGGGTACTATTACGTGTTGATTTCAACGTCCCCATTACAGGGGCAGAGATTACCGATGACACCCGAATCGAAGCCGCCTTGCCGACGATACAGTATCTTGTCGAGAAAGGAGCGCGGCTATTGCTTCTGAGCCACCTCGGGCGACCGAAGGGGGAGCCCAATCTTGAATATTCGCTCGCACCGGTTGCAAACACCCTGTCTGTCAAACTGGGGCAGCCCGTGGCCTTTGCCAACGACTGTATCGGGGCCCATGCCGAGGGGGCCGCGAATTCCCTCGGGGACGGCCAGGTTCTCCTTCTCGAGAATGTCCGTTTTCACAAGGGAGAGACCGAGAACGACCCTGAATTTGCGGGTCAATTGGCCTCACTGGGGGAAATCTACGTCAATGACGCCTTCGGTACCGCACATCGTGCGCACGCCAGCACGGAAGGTGTGACCCACCACCTGGACACGTGTGTTTGCGGATTCCTGATAGAAAAGGAACTCAAATTCCTCGGGGAAAAGACGGCGAATCCGGAACGTCCCTTTGTTGTCATTCTCGGCGGAGCGAAGGTGAGTGACAAAATCACGGTGATCGACGCCTTGCTGGAAAAGGCCGACCGGATCCTCATTGGCGGGGCCATGGCCTACACGTTCAAGCTTGCCCAGGGGGGGAGGGTCGGTGACAGCCTCTCGGAGCCGGACAAGGTGGATACGGCCCGCAAGGCGCTTGATAAGGCAAAGGAGAAAGGGGTGGAATTCCTTCTTCCAGAGGACAACATGGTCGCCAGCGACCTCGATTTCAAGGCGGGCACCCTCGGGGAGACGAAAATCCAGGAAGGCGACATTGAAGACGGCTGGGAGGGCGTTGACATCGGCCCGAAGACGATCGAAACCTATGCGCGGAGCGTGGATGAGGCCAGGACGGTTCTCTGGAACGGCCCGATGGGCATCTTTGAGATAGGGGACTCAGCCAAGGGCACCTTTGCCATGGCTGAGGCGGTCGCCGGATCGGAGGCCTTCTCAATTATCGGTGGAGGGGACTCCGTCAAGGCCATCAAGAAGAGCGGATTTGCCGAAAAAGTCAGTTTCATGAGCACCGGTGGTGGCGCCAGCCTCGAATTCCTGGAAGGGAAGGAGCTCCCCGGGGTTGTCGCCCTTGACCACGATTGAAGCTTTATTAAGGGATATTCGCACCAACACCCAATCCATTCAACATCATGGCAAATACCATTAGGAAATACCTGATCGCAGGTAATTGGAAAATGAACCGGACCGCCTCGGAAGGGGCTGACCTCGTCAAGGAGATCACCCTTGGCATCGGCAAGCAGACCGATGTCGGCGTTGCCGTCTGCCCGCCATTCACCGCCCTCGAAAGTTGTGCGCGGGCGCTTGAGGCCAGCAGTATCCAACTTGGGGCCCAGAACATGCATCCGAAACTGGAGGGAGCCTACACCGGGGAGGTGTCGCCGGTGATGCTCCGCAGCCTTTTCTGCACGGTGGTGATCCTTGGCCACAGCGAGCGGCGGGAGTTCTTCAACGAGTCGGATGCCTTCATCAATGAAAAGGTTTTGGCGGCTCTTGAAAGTTCCCTGAAGCCTATTCTCTGTGTGGGCGAAACCCTTGGACAACGGGAATCGGAAGAGACCTTTGCGGTGGTCAAGGCGCAGCTTGCGGGAGGCCTGAAGGGCGTTTCGGCGGATTCAGCGGAGAGCCTCGTGATTGCCTACGAGCCGGTCTGGGCGATCGGGACCGGGAAAACGGCCACTCCCGAGATGGCCCAGGAGGTACATGGCTTTATCCGCAAGGAGCTCAACGGCCTCTTTGGGGAAGCGGCGGCGGCCAAGATCCGGATTCTGTATGGAGGTTCCATGAAACCTGAAAATGCCTCCGAGCTTCTCGATCAGCCCGACATTGACGGCGGCCTCATCGGCGGGGCCTCGCTGAAGTCAAAGTCGTTTATCGAACTGGTGGAAATCGCGCGTTCAAAGTAGCCGTCGATACGGTATTCAGCACAAGGCGTGTTCCTCCCTTTGCTGGGAGGACACGGCTTGTTAGTATCCCCCTGCCAGAGCCGGTCCGGGGAGGGATCCTGTGCGATCCTGAAAGGTGAAAAGGCGCTGCTGCGGAATCCCGAGGCCACCGTTGCGGTTGGTGTCTGGAGAAGGAACGGCGGTTGATTGGGTCTGGATAAAAGCGGCACGGTACATGGCTGCTTGCTGACCGCTTGATTGAGGGGTTCGGGGAGGGGCTGGGAGGGCTGCACATTAGATCCATCCAGGGGTAGAGCCAATGCTTATCAGCAGAGCTTATCAGGATCCTTGAGGGTGATTTCCCCTCTCTTCTGGATTGTCAGGAGAGCTTTCCTTTTCCTACCTGAGGCAATGCGGATTTACTTCATGAGCATCTGTGGGACTGGAATGGGAAATGGGGCCCTCTTGATGCGGGCTCTCGGGCATGAGGTCCTCGGGGCGGACCAAAATACCTACCCGCCGATGTCGGATCGCCTGAAGGAAAAGGGGATCGAGATTCTGCCCGGGTATGATGCGGCGCGGCTTGAAAGCCTCAATCCGGATCTGGTGGTGGTCGGAAATGTCAATACGCGGGGCAACCCGGAAGTCGAATGGCTCCTTGAGGATCGAAGGATTCCGTTTGTTTCCCTGCCACAGCTGCTTTGCGAGGAAATCCTCAGCAGGCGGCGTACCGTGGTTGTCGCGGGAACCCACGGGAAGACGACCACGACAGCCCTTGCGGCGATGCTGCTTGACCGGGCGGGCGTCAATCCCGGCTACCTTATCGGGGGAGTGCCGCTCGATCTTTCCTCGGGAGCCCATGCGGGAAGTCCGGATGCTCCATTCGTTATTGAGGGGGATGAATACGACAGCGCATTCTTTGACAAGCGAAGCAAGTTTATCCATTACTGTCCCAACATTCTCATCCTTGGAAATCTGGAGTTTGATCACGCCGACATCTTCCGCGATATCGAGGACGTGAAGCGGACCTTCAACCACTTGCTGAAGCTGGTTCCGGCTTCCGGAAAGATTCTCGTCAACAGTGATGATCCGACCCTTGAGAGCCTTCTTGACATTGACTGGGCTCCCGTGCTGCGGGTGGGTCTCGGAGACCGGGCTGACCTTCAGATCGCCGATTTTGAAGGGGATGAGCAGGGCAGCGGCTGCAACCTCTACTTCCAGGGCCGCTTTTGGACCCGGATGGATCTGAAGCTGGGAGGGCTCTACAATGTGCGCAACGCGGCCATGGCGGGCCTGGCCTCGGCGTTTGCCGCAGGGTATGAGGATCCATGCTCGTTTGACCTTTCCCCGCTTTCCAGCTTTGCCGGGGTAAAGCAGCGGCAGGAAATCCTTTTCAAGGGGAACCGTCTTCTCATCCTCTCTGACTTCGGCCACCACCCGACCGCTCTCCGGGCAACCCTGGAATCCCTGCGCCTGCGGTACCCAGATCAGTATCTAGTCATGGCCTTCGAGGCGCGTTCGCATACAGCCTGCCGGAAAGTCCATGAATCTGCCTTTGAGCTAACCTTCGACCTTGCCGATGAGGTTCACCTTGGTGAGGTCTTCCGTCCCGGACGGTATGCCGAGGGCGACCGTATCGATCTGCCGGGGATGGCCCGGCGTCTGGGAGGCAAAGCCCATGCGCATGAAAGCAACAGGGCCCTGGAGGAGGCCCTCGAGAAAGAGCTGCTCCAAGCCCGTGAACCCACGGTTCTGATTTTTTTCAGCAACGGTTCCTTTGACGGGGTCCCCGCACATATTGCCTCCCGGGCACGAATGCGGGAAAGCCGTGGTTCTTCTTCATTGACGGTCTGAAAAACGCGGAACGATACTCGGAAGGCGTATGGAACGGGAACTGGCGGCAGTATTTGACGAATTGAACCGTCGTCTTGGAGAGGGGGAGAAAACGGTTTACCTGACCGGGGAATCGCTGGCTTTTCTCCGGGAGGCGGCTGCCCGTAAACTGGAAGCTTCCGAACGGCCCCAGGCCGCGGCCCCGGAGCCTGAGCTCCTTATGCGTCCAGCAGACTCTACGGCAAATTCCCGGCGGTCTGGCAAGGAAGAGCAAGCGTTGCCCGGGCCGCCGGAATGCAGGCTTCCGGAGGGAGCCAAGGACGTTCAGCTTGAGGTTCTTCGGGAGTGGATCCTCGGCGACTCCTGGTCGCTTTCCCAGGTTAAGCCCGGGAGGCGGCTGGTCCCGGGGACCGGTGACCTGAACGCCCGGATTTTCTTCTGCGGTGAAGCCCCGGGAGCCGAGGAGGAGAAAGAAGGGCTGCCTTTCGTCGGTCCTGCGGGACAGCTCCTGACCCGTATCATCAAGGCCATGGGCCTTTCACGGGAAAGGGTTTACATCGCCAACATCATGACCTATCGGCCGCCCCCGCCGGGTCCGGTTGGAAACCGGCCCCCGACTCCGGAAGAGATGGCCTACTGCCTTCCTTACCTTGTCGCCCAACTGGAAATCGTCCAGCCGGAGGTTATTGTGGGGCTGGGGAAGACGGCTCTCGACGGTCTTCTCGGACGGGACCCGAAAAGGCGGATGACGCGCATTCGCGGAAAATGGCAGGAATTCAGGGGCATCCCCCTGATGCCGACGTTCCATCCGAGTTATCTGCTCCGCAACGGCAGCCTGGAGACGAAGCGCCTTGTCTGGGAAGACATGCTGGAAGTCATGCAGCGCCTTGACCTGCCGGTTTCGGACAAACAGCGCGGCTACTTCCGGGCCTGATTCAAGCCTAGTCCTCTTCCTTGAGCTGACCCACGAGAGCGCTTACGGTTGATTTTGCATCGCCATAGAGCATGCGCGTCTTTTCCAGGAAATAGAGTTGATTGATCAGGCCGCTGAAGCCCGCGCCCTTTCCGCGCTTGAGGGCGTAGACAGTCTTGGCAAGGTGGGCGTTTATGATCGGCATGCCGTATATCGGGCTTGCCTCGTCCGCGGCGGCGGCGGGATTGACGACATCATTTGCCCCGATGACGATAGCCACGTCGACGGTCGGCATGAGGGGGTTGATATTGTCCATCTCGACGAGTTGTTCGTAGGGGACGTCCGCCTCGGCGAGAAGGACGTTCATGTGTCCGGGCATCCGGCCGGCGACCGGGTGTATGGCGTATTTCACATCCGCTCCATTGGCCTCGAGCAATTCCCCGAGTTCCTTGACGGCGTGCTGGGCCTGGGCGACAGCCATCCCGTATCCCGGAATGATGACCACGGAGGAAGCGGCCTCGAGGACATAGTAGGCGTCCTCGACCGAGGCCGCCTTCATCTCCCCTTCGATTTCCGAACCGACAGACTGGGTGGTGGAGCCGAATCCGCTGAAGAGCACGTTGCTGAGGTTGCGATTCATGGCCTTACACATGATCACGGTGAGGATCAGCCCGCTGCAGCCCACGAGGCATCCGGCTACGATGAGGACATTATTGAGGATGACAAAGCCAGCAGCCGCGGCGGCAAGGCCCGAAAGGCTGTTCAGGAGGGCGATGACCACCGGCATGTCGCCGCCCCCGATTGGAAGGATCCCGAGAATGCCGAGGGCGAGGGAGAGAAAGAAAACCGCGAGAAAGAGAATCCACTGCGTGCCGGGCTCAAGGCCAGTCGAGGAAGCTGTGATGAACAGGATGGCGGCGAGCAGGAGACCGGTGAGGACGAGGCTGTTGATGATCCTCTGGGCGGGGATGACGACAGCGCGGCTCCCGAGTTTGCCGGACAGCTTGCCCCAGGCCTGGATACTGCCCGTGAAGGTGACCCCCCCAATGATCACCGCGAGAAGAATGACCCCTGTGGTGAAGAGAATGGGCGTCTGGTGAACGCTGAAGTAGGCTTCTGTTCCCGAAGCACGGATTTTCTCGTATTCGGTCCATCCGACAAGAAGGCTTGCAAGGCCTCCGAACCCGTTGAAGAGGGCCACCATTTCCGGCATCGAAGTCATTTTCACCAGACGGGCGGCGAGAACCCCGATAATGCCTCCCACGGCAAGGCCGACGAGGATCCATCGGTAATCCAGGCCATTGTAAAGGAGGGTGACGACCACGGCGAGGAGCATGCCAAGGGAGGAAATCCGGTTTCCTCTCCGGGCCGTCCTCGCCGAGCCCAGCATCTTGATGCCGAGGACGAAAAGGATGGAGGCAATGATGTAGACGAAATTGATGAGGGAGGGACTCATTTCCGTGCCTCCTTGTTCTTGAACATGGCCAGCATGCGGTCAGTCACGAGGTAGCCGCCAACGACATTGATGGTGGCCAGGATGAGAGCAAGGAGGCCGAGAATGAGGGCGAAAGGGCTGACGCTCGTGTTCACAGCAAGAAGGGCCCCGACAATGGTGATGCCGGAGATCGCGTTGGATCCGGACATCAGGGGCGTGTGCAACTGGGAGGGGACCTTCTTGATGAGCTCATAGCCGAGGAAGGCCGCGAGCACGAAGATGAAGAGAAGCTGTATTAATTCCATGGTACTCTAAGAGGTGTGCGGGATGTCGTCTGAGGGGTAATCAGTCCTGGAATCGTGAATCAAGGATTTTTCCCCCATGGGTCAGGAGGCATCCCTTGAGAATCTCATCATCCATCCGATAGCTGAATGCCGTCTTTTCCGGATCCCAGAAATGTTCGATGAAGTTCGCCAGATTGGCGGCGTAGACCTGGGTCGCATGGCAGGGAACACAGGCTTCAAGCTTGGAAATGCCAATGATCCGGACACCGTTGGGGGTTTCCACCTCGTCGTCGGCAACCGTCCCCTCGACGTTGCCCCCGGTTTCGGCGGCAAGGTCAACAACAATGCTTCCGCGCTTCATCCCCTTGATCATGTCCGCCGTGAGGAGCGTCGGGGCGGGACGTCCGAACAGTTTGGCGGTGGTGATAACGATGTCGCTTTGCGCACAGATGCGGCCCATGCCCTTGCGTTGCCGCTCAATCTGCTCGGGGGTCAGTTCCCTTGCATATCCCTGACTGGTCTGTCCGGTTTCCCCGAGATCAATCTTGATGAACTTAGCCCCAAGTGAACGGACCTGTTCCTCGACGACGGGTCGCGTATCAAAGGCCTCGACGCGCGCCCCGAGGCGCTTGGCGGTGGCAATGGCCTGAAGGCCGGCAACCCCGACACCAACGACAAAGACCCGTGCCGGGGCAATGGTCCCGGCCGGAGTCATCATCATGGGCAGAATGCGGTTCAGCCTTTCTGCGGCGGTGATGATTCCATAGTAGCCGGCAAGGTTGGCCTGCGAACTGATGGCATCCATTTTCTGGGCAAGGGTGGACCTCGGCATCATTTCCATGGAAACCGCATTGACCTCGGCCTCGGCAAACGCCTTGACGAGGTCCTTCCTTCCGAAGGGATTGAGAAAACTGACGTGAAGAGCGCCCTTCTTCAAGCCGGCGATTTGCGCGGGTTCAGGCGGGCGAACCCGCAAAACGGCGTCGGCCTCGGCAAGGGCGGAACGGGGGTCCCCGGAGACGCGGGCACCGGCCTTTTCATAGGCTTCGTCTTCATGATCGCTCAAAAGCCCGATGCCGGCTTCAACAACGACCTCCATACCGAGGCCGACCAGTTTTTTTACGGATTCCGGATCTGCGCAGGCTCGCGTCTCCGGTTCAGGTTCCCGTGGACAAAACACTAGCATAGAGTCGGATGGGCTAATCGCTTTGACGGACACATTCAAGCCGCTAATTTTATTTTTGTATAGAAAGGAGCCTTGCTGCGTCTTTATCTGAACCGATACTCTGACAGCAGCATCCCATGTTCATCCTTTTGAATCACACGCGATCCTGGCTCCGTTTTGGGGGACTTCTCCTGATGGGGCTTTGTCCGGCCTATGCCCAGATCGGCAGCGTCCAGTCGTCGCCCTCCTTTCTTCTTCCCGAGCAGATCAGCGAAAGCTCGCAACTCGAGGAATTGCGGAAAAACTGGGAGATGAGGGCGATTCGTTCCGCCCTTCGGAACGGGTTTATTCCTGTTGCCCGGACCCTTGTTAACCGCCTTCTCGAGCGCGACCTGCCGGAGGACGAGCGCACAGACCTTCTCCAGTACCAGCTGCAGGTGGCTCTCGTGGAGGGGGATCTGGAAAGTGCCGGACGGACGATCCGCACACTGGAGGAGAGCGGGGAGGGTCCGGACCCGCTCCTTCAGGGAATGTTTCTTTTCTTTTCCGGGGCAACAACCGAGGCCCGGAGTGTGCTCGCTGAAATCGATCCGGAAGAGATGTCCGCTTCCGCGCGGGGATGGTTCCGTCTCATGCAGGCACTCGACCTCTCGCGCCAGGGCGATGTTGAAGCCGCCAACATCGCCTTTTACCAGGCTGAGCGGCTGGCTCCCACGGCCCTCCTGCGCGACCACTTTGAAATCGTCCGCCTCAGGGATGAACTGCACCGGGGTGCCTTTTCCGAGGAAGGTATCAGTGCGCTGCGGGGGTCGGTGCGGTCGATGCGAGGAGAACGGAGTGGATTTGAAGCAGCCCGCCTGCTCGTCATTGCACTCAACCGGAGCGGGGAAAAGGATCAGGCCATTGAAATGCTCAATGAGCATCTTTCCCTTCCGGGTCTGAAGGAACTGGGATACCGGCCGGCCTTTCTCCTCCTGATGGGGATGATTGCGGGCGCGGATTCATCCCGGGGCAGACTTGCTTTGAGGCAGCTTGTTTCCGAGGCAGAGGGAGGAGAGACGCTGGAAACCGCGTTTTCCCTTCTCGTCCAGTCCCTTTCCTCGGAGAGCGACCGCCTTGCTTTTCTTGAGGATATCGAGGGCTGGCTGGAGGCTGATTCCGAGCATCCCCTCCGTGACCGCCTGCTTGTCCATCAGGCCCATCTGCTCCAGATCCAGGGCCTCCCGGAAGAGGCTGAAGAGAGTGCAAAACAACTTCTCGATTCTTTTCCGGATTCTGAATATGTCCCGGTTGCCCTTGGTCTTCTGGCCCGGATTTCCTGGAACCAGACACCGCCCCGTTACCGGACCGCAGCTGATTACCTGAACCAGTTGCGTCCCTATCTCACTTCCGATGCCGAACTCCTTGCGAACCGGGTTCAGGTTGCCGATTGCTATTTCCTCAACGAGGACTATGCCCGGGCCTCGGAGGCCTATGCGGCGGTCCTCAGCGATGCTCCCCGGGACCTGGCGGGGAGTGTTTTCTTTCAGCGGATCCTTGCTGAAATGGGTGCGGATCGCCCGGAAATGGCGGCCCGTTACATTGATGAGGCCTATGCGGATCCCCGGCTGGAACTCTCCTGGATTTGGAAAGCGGAATGGAATCTCCTTGATCACCTGCGCCGGAAAAACGCCACCGAAGCGGCCTTCGAGCGGGTGGAAACGGTTCTTGAAAGGGATTACGAAGAAAGGGACGTCCCCCCCTCCCTGCTCTTGAGGATGGAATGGGTCTCGGCGCGCCTGTCGCTTGAGGCGGATGAACCTGGACTTGCGGAGTCCAAAGCCGCCGCCCTGCGCACCGATCTCGAGTCGGGTTATTATGCGGGGATAGATCAGGCCTTGATCGATGAACTTCAGAGTCACTTGCTTCTGTTGACGGGGGAGGCTCTTTTTGCGCAAGATGAGGAGGAGTCGGGACGGGAGGCATTCAGGTCCCTGCGTGAACAATACAGCCAGAGCGGTCCGGCGATTCTTTCCTACCTCGTTGAATCGCGTGCTGAGTCCGACGAGGACAATCTGGTCAGTGCCCAGCAGAGCCTGATCAGTCTGGTGGACCGGTTTCCTGAAAGCGAATTTGCGCCTATTGCCCTCTGGGAGGCCGCCCTGAATGCCGAGCAGCGGGGGCTTCTGGTGCATCTTCAGGAAGCAATCGGCCTCCTTGAGCGATTGGCCACCGAATATCCGGAAAACTCACTTGTCTACTTTGCGAGGCTGAAGCAGGGGGATCTGGCCCGGCGGCTGAACGACTTTTCCACCGCCCTTTTGCTTTATGAACGCCTCCTGACCCGTTATCCCGGACACCCGCAGCGCTACAGAGCTGAAATCAGCAGGGCGGATTGCCTTATGGCCCTGGGAAGTGAGGACCCGACACGTTACGATGTGGCCGCGATCCTTTACGAACGCACTTGCCTTCTTTCCGCCGCCCCCCTCCCCGTACGCATGGAGGCAGGGTTCAAATGGGCCCATTCGCTGGAGCAGCAGGGCGATGCCGAAGGCAGTGAAAGTGTCCTCTGGTTGCTTTTTGAACGCTTTGTCCTCGATCCCGACCTCAATCAGCCGATTCTCATATCTGAAGCCGGCCGTTACTGGATGGCCCGTTCCCTTCTCGAGTTGGCCAACATCCAGGTCCAAAGAGGTGAGACAGCTGCTGCGGCGCGGGTATTTGAGCGCATTCTGCGCCTGGAATTACCGGGATCCGCAGTTGCCGCAGCACGACTGGAGACGCTCAGATGAAAAAAGTACTGCCGATATGACAATGGAGACCTTGGATCTTACCTTGATCGAGCAGGGAGGGCCGGTGATGTGGGTTCTTCTCGCGGTCAGCCTTTTTGGCTTTATTCTTTTTGTGGAGCGGACGCTTTTCCTCCACCGCGGGCAGATTCGGACGGCCCAGTTTCTCGACGGGATCAGGAATCTCCTGCGCAAGGGAAGACGCCTTGAAGCGCTGACCCTCTGCGAAGACATGCCTGGACCGATTCCGGGTATTGTCAAAGGGGTTCTCCTGCAGGTGGGGTCTTCCGAGGGCCGCATGCGCATGGCTGCCGAGGAAGCTGCCCTTGTTGAGATTCCGATCCTCGAGCGACGTATCGGCGCAATTGCGGCCATTTCCCGCATAGCACCGCTGCTGGGACTTCTTGGCACGGTCCTTGGAATGATAGAGACCTTCCTCGCGATCCCGGGCGGGGCCGGTGGAGGCTATCCCACCTTCGGGCTTTTCCTGAACGGCGTCGGCGAGGCCCTTTTGACGACGGCCTTTGGTCTTATCATTGCCGTGATGGCCCACATCGGGCATCACTTTCTTCACGGTCGTGTGCGGGCCCTTGTGCACGATATGGAATACACGGGTCAGGAATTGATCCAGTTTCTCCAGCATCCGGTGGCCGATTCCGCCGTTCATCCGGAAACCTCATCATCCGATTCTGCTTCCTGATGGCCAGCCTCACCGAGCCTCTTGAATTCCGTAAACAGATGCGATCCGCTCCAAGGGCGGGTCTGGATGGGATCCCTTTTCTCGACGTTCTTCTAATTGCCGTTTTCACGGCCTTGAACCTCTCGTCCTTTGTCATTGCCCCGGGAACAGTCATTGAGCTTCCCACAAGTGAGTCCGGTGATTTTGCCCCCTCACCCGATACCGCTGTACTGACCGTTGACCGCAACGGCCTTTTTTTCTTTGAAGGTGCCAAGTTGTCGGAATCTTCCCTTGTGAAGCATTTTTCGTCTTACATCGAAGGACGGTCAAGCCATGTCCCTGCTCCTCCGGAACTTCTCATTAAAGCCGATTCCACTATTTCCGCGAAGGCCTTGTTCGCATTGATGGACAAGGCCCGTGAAGCTGGGTTTGTCCGTGTCCACCTGGCTGCTGAATTTCCAGCCCAAGAGGGAACAAACCTTCCTCCGGGTCGGTCGCCTGTCCCATGAAGCCGCTTCTTCCCATCGCCCTGCTGACGGTCGTTCTCGGCCTGGTCGCCCATGTCGGGGTCTTTTTCTTTTTCCGTATAGAGCGGCCCTCTGTCCCGGAGTCCGCGGCTGAGCCCACGGTGATGGAGTTTGTCGGTGACCTCGACCGGGGTCGGGATCCTGTCCTGCGTGAACAGGCTCTCCTGCGCGACAGCGCCCCGGTCTTCATGCCGACAAGGTGGAACCTTGCCAGCGAGATGGCAGGTGTTGCCAGCCTGAGGGAATCGACCGAGGTTTTTGCCTCCTTCCCGGCCCATATCCGCCTCCCCGATGAAGTTCCCGAATCCCTCGACCCGGATCCGGAACCCTTCCTGTTCTCCCAGCTTCTTCCGGAGGATCCGCAATTCTACCTGTCCCTTCTTGGACGCAACGAAGCGATCTCCGGAGAGGGCTCTCCATCCCGTCCCTCCTGGAAGGCGGAACGCATTGGAAGGGACGCCGTCGTCGTGAAGGAAGACAACCCCCTTCCGGCTGTGCTTGAGGCCGTTCGACCGGAGGCCTTGTGGAACCCGGCCCAGTTTTTTCTCCAGATTCACGAAGGCAAGGCCGTCGGGGTCCCTTTGATCGCCCGCAGCACCGGCTTTACGGAATGGGATCAGGCATTGCAGGATTATGCCGGATCCCTTGAATTCTATGCGCGCCTGGAAGACGGTTATTACCGGATCACGATCTACCCTTAACCCCTTCAGGGATCAAATCCCGAGGGCATGGGCCTTTGTTGGGAAATCGTTGAAAAAGGTCTTGACCCCCTTGAACATCAGCCGCACATTCCGCAGCTTTGCTTCTATCCAATTCTTATCCGGTGCCCTTGTAGCTCAGTCGGTAGAGCGCTTCCTTGGTAAGGAAGAGGTCGGCGGTTCAAATCCGCTCGAGGGCTCCATCACCTATCAACCTAAACCTATCATCAGTTAAGACGCGCTCAAACGCACGCTACACCATCTGATTAGCGATCATGGCCAAAGAAACATTCGAAAGAAACAAGCCCCACGTCAATGTGGGAACCATCGGTCACATTGACCACGGGAAAACAACCCTGACCACTGCCATTCTGAAAGTTCAGTCGGACAAGGGCCTTGCCCAGTTCAAGTCCTACAAGGATATTGCAAAAGGCGGAACCGTGCGGGACGAGACGAAAACGGTCACCATTGCCGTTGCCCACGTTGAATATGAGTCCGACAATCGGCATTACGCCCATGTGGATTGCCCCGGGCACGCTGATTTTGTCAAGAACATGATTACGGGTGCGGCGCAGATGGATGGAGCAATCCTCGTCGTCAGTGCCGCCGACGGCCCCATGCCTCAGACCCGCGAGCACATCCTGCTGGCAAGACAGGTCGGGGTGCCGAAGATTGTCGTCTTCCTCAACAAGGTTGACCTCCTCGACGATGAAGAATTGCTGGAGCTTGTGGAAATCGAGGTTCGCGACCTCCTTTCAAAGTACCAGTACGATGGTGACAATGCCCAGGTTGTCCGCGGCTCCTCCCTCGCTGCTCTCGAAGGCAAGCCGGAAGGGATCGAATGCATCGGTAACCTTATGGATGCCATCGATGCTGAAATCCCGGCCCCTGAGCGTGAAATCGACAAGCCTTTCCTGATGTCCGTGGAAGACGTGTTCTCCATCACCGGTCGGGGTACGGTGGCCACCGGTCGTATCGAGCGGGGTATTGTCAAGGTTGGCGACGATGTTGAAATTGTCGGCCTTTCCGACACCCGCAAATCCGTTGTTACCGGGGTTGAAATGTTCCGCAAACTCCTCAACGAGGGCCAGGCGGGAGACAATGTCGGCGTGCTTCTGCGGGGGGTCGCCAAGGATGACATTGAGCGCGGACATGTCCTTGCAAAGCCGGGTTCCATTACCCCGCACACCAAGGCCAAAGCCGAGATCTACGTCCTGACGAAGGAAGAGGGCGGTCGCCACACCCCGTTCTTTACCGGGTACCGGCCTCAGTTTTATTTCCGGACGACAGATGTCACCGGGATCCTGACCCTTCAGGAAGGCGTCGAAATGGTCATGCCCGGGGATAACCTGCCGGTTGATATCGCGCTCCAAAAGCCCATTGCGATGGAGCCTGGCCAGCGTTTTGCCATCCGTGAAGGTGGACGGACTATCGGGGCCGGCCGGATTACCGAGATTACCGAATAACTCCTGAATGCTTCAATTCCGGTTGCCGGGTTTCTTCATGTGAAGACTCCCGGCATCCGTACTTAATCAACATTTATTTACAGGGCAGTAGCTCAATTGGTAGAGTAGTGGTCTCCAAAACCATTGGCTGGGGGTTCGAGTCCCTCCTGCCCTGCCAGATGTCATACCTCCCAAAGACGCCCCCAAGCACCCATTAAAGAAATGCCGAATCCCTTCCGGAAAGCCCGTATATTCCTCGGAGAAACCTCCACGGAATTGAAAAAGGCCGTATGGCCTACGAAATCGGAGTTGCGAGACAGCACGATCGTCGTGTTTTTCGCGACGATTCTTCTTGGCTGCTATATTGCGCTGGCTGATTTCAGTGTCTATAACTGGATTCAACTCCTGACCAACTGGGTACGCGGCTAGCGGCCAAAGCCTCATGATGGAAGAAACAGTCAGCAGTTCAAATCCCCTTCGCGAAGGGCAGTGGTTTGTCGTCCAGACCCTTTCGAACAAGGAACCGGCCGCCAAGCGCTACATCGACCGCTATATTTCTGAAAACGAACTCGAGGATCATGTCTTTGAGGTTCTGGTTCCCGAACAGACCGTCTCTGAAGTCAAGCATGGCAAGAAGAGCCAGCGGAAGCGCAAGCTGTATCCCGGCTATATTTTTGTGCACTGCCGTCTATTCGATGAAGATAATGCTGTCATCCAGAAAGTGTGGTATTTCATCAACGGGGCCGACGGGGTGATCGGGTTTGCCGGGGGCAAGTCGCCGGCCCCTTTGAAGGATGCAGAGATTGATCGTATCCTGAAGCAGGTTGCCGAATCCGAAGGCAAGGAGGTCCCGAAGGTCCAGTATGAAATCGGAGAGGAAGTCAAAATCACCGATGGTCCCTTTCTTAACCTTACTGGCCGGATTGATGAAATCGATGCGGAACGGGGAAAACTGAAAGTTTCGGTTTCCATTTTCGGGCGGTTCACTCCTGTGGAACTGGAATACTGGCAAGTAGAGCGGATGACCGATAACGATTAGTCTTTGAATTTAAACCGCCCGGTTGAAGCGAGAGGCCTCGTTATCGTCGCAGCCGGATAAAAATCGATTAACAAACATGGCAAAAAAAGTAACAGGAACGATCAAACTCCAACTTCCGGCGGGATCCGCTAATCCGGCTCCCCCGGTTGGTCCCGCACTTGGTGCGGCCGGTGTGAATATCATGGCCTTCTGCAAGGATTTCAACGCCCGCACCAAGGATCAGGCGGGAACCATCCTTCCCACTGTAATAACGGTTTACCAGGACCGCTCCTTCAGTTTCATCACCAAGTCCCCCCCGGCGGCCATTCTCTTAAAGAAAGCGGCCGGTATCGCCAAAGGGTCCGGCGTGCCCAACAAGGAAAAAGTGGGCAAGGTCACGAGGCAGCAGATAAAGGAAATTGTGGAAACAAAACAGAAGGACCTGAACGCGACCAGCGAAGAGGCGGCGATGCTCATCATTGAAGGGACCGCCCGGTCGATGGGGCTTGAAATCCGCGGCTAATTTTAAAAGCAGACGTTCGAACCTCCAAGGAGGGAGTTTAAGCAAATGGCGAAAAAAACAAAAAAACAAAAAGCGGCAGGCGAGGTTTATGAACATGCCAAAACCTACGCCCTCAACGATGCCCTCGAAATCCTGAGGAAATTCCCGAAGGCGAAATTCGATGAGACAGTTGAACTATCCGTCCATCTCGGTGTGGATCCCCGGCAGAGCACGCAGATGGTTCGCGGAGTGGTAAACCTTCCGAGGGGAAGCGGGAAAAAAGTCCGTGTGGTTGCCTTCACGGACAACCCGGACCAGGCAAGGGAAGCGGGCGCGGATGAGGCCGGCATGGATGACCTGATTGCAAGAATCCAGGAGGGCTGGACCGACTTTGATGTTGCCGTCGCCACCCCCGCCGCGATGAAAGAGGTCCGGAAAGTGGCCCGGATTCTCGGTCCCCGCGGCCTGATGCCCAATCCCAAGTCCGGCACGGTGACCGATGACATCGAAGGGGCCATCAAATCCGTTAAAAGCGGTGGACGGGTTGAATTCAAAATGGACAAGACAGCCAACCTCGGCGTTGTCGTGGGAAAGCGTTCATTTTCGCCGGAGGATCTCCAGGAGAACATTGAGAGCGTCCTGGCGGCCCTCGGCAAAGCCCGGCCTGAAACCATGAAAGGCCATTCCTATATCAAGTCCGCGGCCCTTTCGGGAACGATGACCCCCGGAATTCGTCTCGAACAAGCCGTTTTTGCCAAAGTATAATGTTTCACGGAAGAGATTCTTAAGATGCAAATTGAAAAAAAATTCCTTGTGGACGAAGTCGGGGCCTACCTTGACAAGTCCGATTATGTATTTCTGGCCGATTTTGAGCGCGTAACGGTTGCGGAAACCGAGGAACTCCGTCATGTTCTGGCGGATCTGGGGGCTGAGTTTCATGTGGTGAAGAACCGCATTCTCAAGATCGCCGCCTCGGACCGGGAACTTGGACTGGATGACTCCTATCTCCGCGGGCCGACCGGGATTGTGGTCGGGGGGGACAACGCGCCGGGAGTGGCCAAGGCCCTGGAAAAGTTTTTCAAGGACAAGAAGAAACTGGAGATCAAGGGCGGGGTCCTCGAAAAAGGTGCGCTGACAGCCGACGAGGTTTCGGACCTCGCCAAGCTGCCACCCGCCGACGTCCTGAAGGCGCAGCTCCTCGGGCTTCTCAATCAGCCGGGAACCCGGATGGCCCGCATTATTCAGGCAGTCCCGCAAGGCTTGCTGAACGTCCTTCAGGCCAAGTCCGAAAAAGCGGACTAGGGTCAGCGGGTAACAGTTTCAATATACATTTAACCTGAACGAAGCAGCTAGGGAGAGAGTCTCCTTAAACGGGAAGCGCACATGGGGTGCCGGGAACGCTAGTTGCCTTGAAAGGAAAGATAACGAACATGGCAGACATCACAAAAGAAGACGTCATTGAATGGCTCAGCAATCAGTCGGTTCTCGAAATCGCCGGCCTGGTCAAGGACCTTGAGGAGAAGTGGGGCGTGAGCGCTGCAGCTCCGGTTGCCGCCGTCGCGGCGGGTCCTGCTGGCGGTGAAGCCGCCGCCGAGGAAGAGGAACAGACTGAGTTTGACGTGGTCCTCAAGGGACACGGCAGCAACAAGATTGCTGTTATCAAGGAAGTCCGTGCAATCACCGGACTCGGCCTCAAGGAAGCCAAAGAGCTGGTTGAAGGCGCGCCAAAGGCGATCAAGGAAGCAACTACCAAGGACGACGCGGACGAACTCAAGAAGAAGCTTGAGGCCGCCGGTGCCGAAGTCGAAATCAAGTAAATCTTATATTCCAGAGCGCACAGTTTACGCAGACAGGCTGGCAGGTCTCTCCATGGGACCTGCCTCTGTCTGCTGTTTTGCATCCAGACAATGAAACGTTACCAGAAGGCATCCCGTTGTTAAGAGAGCCTGGTGTAATCCTGTCCTGTTTCGAATCAATTACTCGACCCAATTACCATTCTTTAACCTGAAAAAATACTATGTCCGATCGAATAAACTTCGGGAAATTGAAAGAGGTCATCGCACCGCCGAACCTGATTCAAATTCAGTCTAATTCCTTCATGGAATTTCTGCAGGAGGAGGTCTCTCCTGCTCAGCGCGAGCACCTCGGTCTGGAAGCTGTTCTGAGGGAAGTATTTCCCATTGAAAGCTATGATGGTCGGTGCAGCCTGGAGTACGTTTCCTATTCCCTTGCCGGTCCCAAGATGACGGAAATGGATGCCATCCGTGAAGGGGTCACCTATTCGATTTCGCTCTATGTCAAGCTGCGCCTCCGCGAGGAGGACTCGATCAAGGACGAGGAAATCTACATGGGCGAGATGCCCATGATCACGGAGCGTGGATCCTTTATCATCAATGGCGCGGAACGGGTTGTCGTGAGCCAGTTGCACCGGTCGCCCGGGATCGCCTTTGAAACAACACCCCACACGAGCGGGAAGACCCTTTTCAGTTTCCGTATTATTCCCGACCGGGGAACTTGGCTTGAGACCCAGTTTGACCAGAACGATCTTCTCTATGTCTATCTCGACCGGCGCCGGCGCCGGCGGAAATTCCTCATCACGACCCTTCTCAGGGCAATGGGCTACGGGAGTGATTTCGAGATTCTGAATTTTTTCTATGATATCGAGGACATCAAGGTCGCTGACGCCCTCAATTATGAAAGTGTGAGCCGGCTTGTCCTTGTGGAAGACCTTGTCGATGCGGATCAGGGGGCCGTTCTTGCCCGATCATTCGAACCGCTCACAAAAACCATTGTCCGCAGCATTGAAGCGGCCGGGATAGACACGGTCCGCGTCATTGACACGACGATTGATGACGGGGCGATCATCCGCTGCCTGAAAAAGGATCCCACAAGGAACGAGGAGGAGGCCCTGAAGGACATCTACAAGCGCCTTCGGCCGGGCGAGCCACCGACAACGGCCAACGCCAAAGCCCTTCTGAAACGTCTTTTCCAGGATCCCAAGCGCTATGACCTGGGTCGTGTTGGACGCTATAAAATCAATCAGAAGCTCAGCCTGGAGACCAACCTCGAGAGCCGCACGATCCTGGTAGAGGATATTGTCGAGGCGACCAAGTACCTCGTGCGCCTGAAAAAGGGCGACGGGATTGTTGATGACATCGATCACCTTGGGAGTCGCCGGGTGCGCACCGTGGGGGAATTGCTGATGAACCAGTGCCGCATCGGACTCGCCCGAACCGAGCGCCTGGTCAAGGAGCGCATGACCCTCTACGACCAGAGTGTCGATTCCGTCACCCCGCAAAAGCTCATCAATCCGAAAGCCTTGAGCACGGTGATCCGCGACTTTTTTGCCCGGAGCCAGTTGAGCCAGTTCATGGACCAGATCAATCCGCTTGCGGAGGTGACCCACAAGCGACGGCTTTCCGCCCTTGGGCCCGGGGGACTGAACCGGGACCGGGCCGGCTTCGAGGTCCGGGATGTCCATCCCTCCCACTACGGCCGCATTTGTCCCGTGGAAACGCCGGAAGGGCCAAACATCGGACTCATCAACAGCCTCTCCACTTATGCCCGGGTGAATGAATTCGGATTTATCGAGGCCCCGTACCGACTCGTCGAGAAGGGCAGGGTCCTCGATGATGTTGTTTACCTGAATGCCGATCAGGAGGAGGGAAAGGTCATCGCCCAGGCCAATTCCAAAGTCTCGGAAGAGGGCATGCTTGAAGGGCGGGTAACGGCTCGGAAAGGGGATGACTTCATTGAAATTGAACCTACCGAGGTTCACTACATGGACGTTTCCCCAAAGCAGGTCGTGTCGGTTGCAGCGGGCCTCATTCCCTTTCTGGAGCACGATGATGCGAACCGCGCATTAATGGGCTCGAATATGATGCGCCAGGGGGTTCCACTCCTGCAGACGGAGGCGCCCGTGGTGGGGACTGGAATTGAAGAGCGCGTTGCCCGCGACTCCAAGACCGTCACCACAGCTGATGCGGAAGGCATTGTCGCCAACGTGGATGCCCGCCAGATCATCGTCACGGCCGATGGGGAAATTTCATCCAAGCTGCTGAAAAAGCCAAAGAGTGATCCGAAGAACGGCATACACGTCTATCCTCTGCGTAAGTTTCTCCGGTCCAATGCGGGAACCTGCTTTAATCAGAAGCCGGTCGTCCGGAGAGGGCAGAAAGTACGTGCCGGCGATCTTCTTGCCGACGGCGCCTCGACCGATGAGGGTGAAATTGCCCTTGGCCGGAATGTTCTCGTGGCCTACATGCCCTGGAACGGCTACAACTTCGAGGATGCCATCCTGATCAGCGAGCGGCTCCTCAAGGACGACGTGTTCACCTCGATTCATGTCGAGGAATTTGAAGTGACGGCCCGGGACACCAAGCTTGGGCCTGAGGAAATTACGCGTGATATTCCGAACGTGGGCGAAGAGGCGCTCAAGAATCTCAACCATGACGGGGTCATCCGGATCGGGGCCGAGGTCAAGCCGGGGGATATCCTGGTGGGCAAGATTACGCCAAAGAGTGAGACTGAACTCGCTCCCGAAGAAAAATTGCTGCGCGCGATTTTTGGGGAAAAAGCAGCTGATGTTAAGGACACCTCACTCCTTGTCCCTTCCGGAACTAACGGAATCATTATGGATGTGAAGGTTTCAAGCCGGGTGGAAGGTGAAAGCGATAAACTTTCCGCATCGGACCGCCGTCGGCAGATCAAGAAGATCAATGAAGAGTACCGGACCCAGATGGACCGATTGAGGGAATCGCTGACGGAAAGCCTTTCCAACATCCTGCTCGGAGAAAAAATCCCCCTCGATGTGGTCAATGGCGAGTCCGGCGAGGTCATCATCCCGGCAAACCGGAAGATCACGAAGACGCTCCTGCGCAAGCTGGCCTCCGTCTATAAGTCCATCGACATCGATCCGTCGCCCGTGCGCATAAAGATCATGGAGATAATCGACAGCTTCAAAAGCAAGTTCGAGGAACTGGAAACCGACCAGGAGCGCCGTATCGAATCAGTCGAATCCGGCGATGACGTCGACCAGGGAACGGTTAAAAATGTCAAGGTCTACATTGCCACAAAACGCAAGATCCAAGTGGGGGACAAAATGGCTGGCCGCCATGGAAACAAAGGTGTCGTGGCCAAGATTGTTCCGATGGAGGACATGCCCTACCTTGCGGACGGCTCGACTGTCGACATTTGCCTCAATCCTCTCGGTGTCCCGAGTCGGATGAATGTCGGGCAGGTCCTCGAATGCCACCTGGGGTATGCCTGTAAGGCCCTTGGGATCAAAATCGCGACCCCGATCTTTGACGGAATCGAAGAGGATAAGATCAAGGGCTATCTGGAGCAGGCGGGTCTTCCCCTCTCCGGAAAAAGCTACCTTTACGACGGTCGGACCGGGGAGCGACTCGATCAGGAAGTGGTTGTCGGCTACACCTACATGTTGAAGCTCAACCACCTTGTCGCAGACAAGATTCACGCCCGTGCCGTGGGCCCTTACAGCCTTATCACCCAGCAGCCGCTCGGGGGGAAGGCGCAGTACGGTGGCCAGCGTTTCGGGGAGATGGAAGTCTGGGCCCTTGAGGCATACGGGGCGGCCTATACCCTGCAGGAACTGCTGACGGTAAAATCCGACGATGTCTCCGGCAGGACAAAAATCTACGAATCCCTCGTCAAGGGCGACAACAGTCTCCAGGCGGGCACGCCACAGTCTTTCAATGTCTTGATGAAGGAGATGCAGAGTCTCTGCCTGGATATTAAGATGGGCGATCAGGATCCCCTGGCGTCGGCCTTCGCCAATTGAACAACCGCTATATAACATTTCTATCCATTTGCCATGAGTGACGAACTTCAGACGAGCGAAGCCCGCGAGCTTCTTGGATTTGACAAGGAGAAATCCTTCGATCAGGTCTCCATCACAATTGCCTCCCCGGATGCCATCCGCAGCTGGTCCCGGGGTGAAGTCAAAAATCCGGAGACCATCAATTACCGTACCTTCAAACCGGAGCCGGGAGGTCTTTTCTGCCAGCGGATCTTCGGTCCTGTCCGGGATTACGAATGCGCCTGCGGTAAATACAAGCGCATCAAGTACAAAGGCGTGATCTGCGACCGATGCGGAGTCGAGGTCACGGTGAGCCGGGTCCGTCGCGAACGCATGGGGCACATTGAACTCGCCGTACCCTGTACCCATATATGGTTCCTGAAAAGCATGCCGAGCCGTCTCGGACTCCTGCTTGACCTCACGGCCCGAAACCTTGAGCGCGTCATCTACTATGAAAATTACGTTGTCGTGGATCCTGGTAAGACCCCTCTGGAGGAACGCCAGTTGCTCTCGGAGCAGGATTATCAGGCGGCGCTGGACGAGTACGGGGACGATTCCTTCACTGCGGAAATGGGAGCCGGGGCCATCCGCAAGATCCTCGAGCATATGGATCTTCCCTCCGTTGTGGACGAGCTCCATGAGCAGATGCACAACACGCGCTCCAAGCAGATCAAAAAGAAACTCTCGAAACGGTTGAAGGTGATCCAGGGTTTCATTGAGTCCGAATCCCGTCCGGAATGGATGGTCCTCGAGGTTCTCCCGGTCATCCCCCCCGACCTGCGACCCCTTGTTCCTCTCGAAGGTGGACGTTTCGCCACCTCGGATCTCAACGATCTCTACCGCCGCGTCATCAACCGCAACAATCGCCTCAAGAACCTGCTCCTGCTGAAAACGCCCGATGTCATTATCCACAATGAAAAGCGGATGCTGCAGGAGGCGGTGGACGCCCTGTTCGACAATGGCCGCCATGGACGTGCCGTCACCGGTGCAGGCAACCGGCCCCTGAAGTCGCTCAGTGATATGCTGAAGGGCAAGCAGGGGCGTTTCCGCCAGAATCTTCTCGGCAAGCGGGTTGATTACTCGGGACGTTCCGTGATTGTCATCGGCCCGGAGTTGAAGCTGAACCAGTGTGGTCTTCCGAAAAAGATGGCCCTGGTGCTCTTCGAGCCGTTTATCATCCGCCGGCTCAAGGAACTCGGCTTTGTCCACACCGTAAGGGGAGCGCGGAAAATGATTGAAAAGCGTTCGCCGGAAGTCTGGGACATTCTTGAAGAGGTGACGAAAGGACATCCGGTACTCCTGAACCGTGCCCCGACCCTTCACCGGCTTTCGATTCAGGCTTTTGAACCGGTGCTTATTGAAGGTGACGCCATCCGGTTGCACCCCCTTGTCTGTGCGGCCTACAATGCCGACTTCGACGGGGACCAGATGGCGGTCCATGTCCCCCTGAGCCTGGAGTCCATTCTTGAGGCCAAGCTCCTCATGATGAGTACCAGTAATATCTTTTCGCCCTCCAGCGGTGATCCGATTCTGACGCCCTCGCAGGATATCGTCCTCGGTTCCTATTACCTGACCCTTGAGCCGCGGGAGCAGCCAAAGGACGGTGAGCACATTCCCCTCTTCGGGACGATAGAGGAGGTCCTCCTGGCGGAAGCCGATGGCGTGATCGGGAAACATGACTGGATACGTCTGAAAAATCACGATTTCGGGAAAACGTCATCCTACGGCAATTCGCGCCAAAAGGTGATCGTCACGACACCGGGCAGGGTGATCTTCAGCGGGATCTGGCCGGAAGAACTTGGTTTCATTAATTTCCCGGTCGCCAAGAAGAAACTGGGGGAATTGATCAACAACACCTATCAGGTCGCCGGGCGCGAGGAGTCGATTCATATGCTGGACCGGCTCAAAGAGACCGGCTTCACGATCGCGACAATGGCCGGCATTTCAATCGGCATGGAGGATATGATCATTCCGCCGGAAAAAAGTGATATTGTCGCCCGGGCCCGGAATCGCATCACCGAGGTTTCCAACCAGTACCGGAAGGGTATCATCACAGGCGGCGAGCGTTACAACAAGGTGGTGGATATCTGGACCCAGGCCACGGATGAAATCGCCCAGGCCGTTTTCGAGCACCTTGATAACAACAACGGGAAGACAGAAGTAAACCCCGTCTATCTCATGATGGACTCGGGTGCCCGGGGAAACAAGCAACAGGTCCGCCAGCTGTGTGGAACGCGCGGCCTTATGGCCAAACCGTCCGGTGAGATCATTGAACGGCCCATCCTCTCCTCCTTCCGCGAAGGGTTGAGTGTTCTGGAATACTTCATCTCCACGCATGGAGCCCGGAAGGGGCTTGCCGATACAGCTTTAAAAACAGCTGATGCCGGCTATCTCACGCGAAAGCTCTGTGATGTGGCAATGGACTGTATTATCACCGATCAGGATGACGGGAACAGGGATGGTATCTGGAAATTCGCCATTATTGAAGGGGATGATGTCATCGTTCCTCTTCGTGAGCGGATAATTGGCCGCTGTGTTTCAGAAGATGTCCGAAATCCCATTGATCCGGATGAAACGGTGATTGCGGCCGGCGAAATGGTGACCAAGGAGATTGCGGCCCGCATTGATGAATTGGGAATTGAGCGTGTCAAGGTGATGTCTCCCCTGACCCATGCCAAGAGTAACAGCCTTTCCAGTAAAGCCTACGGGATCAACCCGGCCACGAATGACCTGGTCGAGATCGGTACCGCGGTTGGCATCATCGCCGCCCAGTCGATTGGTGAACCGGGCACGCAGTTGACGATGCGTACCTTCCACATCGGAGGGATTGCCTCGGCCCTTGCCCAGTCGGCGGACATCACCGTCAAGAACGGTGGCATTGTCCGCTTCAGCGGGCTTCGCCTTGTTGAGGTCGGGGACGGCACTTCGAGGGTGGTTCTGAACAAGACCGGGCAGGTGTCTATCATTGACCAGAACGACAAGGAACTTGAAACCTACAATATTCCGGCAGGAGCTGTCCTCACGGTCCGCGATGGGGACACCATTGAATCCGGGACACGACTGGCCCAGTGGGATCCCTTTAATGTCCCCATTCTTTCGGAAAAGTCCGGAATTGTCCGTTTCAAGGACATGATTCCGGGTGTGACCGTCAAGCGGGAGATCGACCCATCCTCCGGACGCATCGCGACAATGGTTATCGAGCACAAGGAGGATCTCGCTCCGCAGATCGAAATTGTCGACTCGGCGGATTCAAGTCGCCTCCTGGCCACGTATTCCATCCCGACCGGAGCAACGGTTTCCGTCGTTGATGGGGACGAGATTGATGGTGGCTCGCTTCTCGCCAAGACCCCCCGTCAAGCCTCCAAAACCCAGGACATCACCGGCGGCTTGCCGCGGGTTGCCGAGCTCTTTGAGGCCCGCCGACCCAAGGAAGCCACTGAAATGGCCAAAATTGACGGTGTCGTCTCCATGAATGGCACTGTCAGGGGGAAGAAGCGCCTTGTTGTCACCGACCAGGAAACGGGACAGGAGGAAGAACACCTCATCCCCCACGGCAAACACATTATCGTTCAGCCGGGAGATGTGGTTTTCAAGGGACAGCATCTCACAGAGGGGGCTGCCGACCCGCATGAAATCCTCGACATTCTCGGGCCAAATGCCGTTCAGGAGTACCTTCTCTCTGAAATCCAGAAAGTCTACCGTCTTCAGGGCGTGACCATCAATGACAAGCACATTGAGGTCATCATTTCACAGATGCTTCGCAAGGTGCGCATTACGGAGCCCGGTGACAGCGATTTCTTCTGGGGCGAACAGATTGACCGGGAATCCTTTATCCGTGAGAACGAACGCATCTCCGAAGCCGGGGGACAACCTGCCGAGGGGGAACCGATCCTTCTCGGAATTACGAAGGCCTCCGTGGAAACTGAAAGCTTTATTTCCGCCGCTTCTTTCCAGGAGACGACACGGGTCCTCACCGATGCCTCCACCCTTGGAAAGGTGGACCGCCTCGAGGGCTTCAAGGAGAATGTGATCATGGGACATCTCATCCCCGCGGGGACAGGCCTTCCCAAATACCGGCGCCTTAAGATCAATACCCTGGTTCCTTCCGCGGCGGAGGCAACCGAGGGCGAGGATGTTATTTAGGCTGGGTAAGAAGTCCTGACAGGTAGTTGTTCACATGCCGGCCGCCGGATTGTTGAAGGCGGCCGGCATTTTTTTCCAAAGCTTCATTTCTTCCAAAAAAAACTTGCCGTGGATTATCAAAGCTCTACGGTCCACGCTTTTTCCCAACTCGAATTCTCAGTCATGCCAACGATCAATCAACTAGTCCGAAATCCCCGCTCTGTGGCGACAGCCAAGGGCAAGTCCCCCGCCCTGCGTAAAAACCCATTCCGCCGCGGGGTTTGCACCCAGGTGATGACGCGGACGCCGAAAAAGCCGAACTCCGCGATCCGCAAAGTGGCGAAGGTCCGCCTGACAAGTGGGTATGAAGTTATCGCCTACATTCCGGACGAGGGCCACAGCCTTCAGGAACACAGTGTCGTTCTTGTACGCGGTGGCCGGGTGAAGGATCTTCCGGGCGTGCGCTATCATATTGTAAGGGGTGCCTTGGACTGCACCGGCGTCGACAAGCGGCGTCGAAGCCGCTCCAAGTATGGAGTCAAGCGCCCCAAAAGCTGATTTAACAACTCCTTCAGGAAAAATTGCATCATGTCACGACGTCGTAGAGCGGAAAAACGCGAACATAATCCGGACCCCCGGTACAACAGTCCTCTGGTAAGCCATTTGATCAATGTGATCATGCTGGACGGAAAGAAGTCCTGCGCCCAGAGCATTGTTTACGGAGCTTTTGAAAAGGTGAGTGAGAATCTCGGTAAAGGGGATCCCATAGATCTTCTTCTGGGAGCCCTGGAAAACATTCGGCCGAAGCTGGAAGTCAAGAGTCGCCGGGTGGGGGGAACCACCTATCAGGTCCCGCTTGAGATCAGTTTTGAGCGCCAGCAGAGTCTTGCCTTCCGGTGGCTTGTTACGGCAGCCCGTTCCCGTCGTGGTTCGATGAATGAGAATCTGGCTGTCGAGTTAACGGATGCTTACAACAATACGGGCTCCGTCGTGAAGAAGAAGGATGACACTCACCGCATGGCACAGGCCAACAGGGCCTTCGCCCACCTGCGCTGGTGAATCCCGCAAAATGTTTTATTTCAATGAGTAAGATTGATCCTAAAAAGGTTTCCCCGGCCAATTCAAAGGAACGTCGGGTTCCCTTGGAATTCCAGCGGAACATCGGTATTGCGGCTCATATTGATGCCGGCAAGACGACGACGACGGAGCGCATACTTTTCTATTCCGGAAAGATCCACAAGATCGGGGAGGTTCATGAGGGTGCCGCCACGACGGATTGGATGGAACAGGAACGGGAGCGGGGTATCACCATCACTTCCGCGGCTATTTCAACCCAATGGTTAACCAAGCGTGGTCCGTATGAAGGCATTCCTCATCGGATCAACATTATCGACACCCCCGGCCACGTTGATTTCACGGCCGAGGTGGAACGGTCCCTCAAGGTTCTTGACGGGGCGGTCGCGGTCTTCTGTGCCGTTGCCGGGGTCCAGCCTCAATCTGAAACCGTCTGGCGCCAGATGAACAAATACATGGTGCCCCGTATTTGCTTCATCAACAAGATGGACCGGACCGGAGCCGACTTTTTCAGCGCCATCGACGATATCCGGAAGAAGCTGGGCGGGAATGCTCATCCCCTTTTCCTGCCCATCGGGGCGGAGGAAAATTTCCGCGGCCTTGTCGACCTCATCCGGATGCAGGCCCACATTTACACCGAAGGCGATGCAACCGGTTCCAGTTTCTCGGAAGAGGATATTCCTGAGGAGCTTATGGAGCAGGCGACCGAGTACCGGGAGGCTCTCCTTGAAGACATTGCCGCTTTTGATGATGATCTGGCGGAAAAATACCTTGAGGGCGAGGAGATTACCGAAGCCGAGTTTATGGCCGGGATCCGGAAGGCGACCCTTTCTCACCACTTTATCGGGGTGATCCCCGGAACAGCGTTTAAAAACAAAGGCATCCAGAAGCTTCTCAACGCGGTCGTGAACTACCTTCCAAGTCCGCTTGATATTCCTCCTCAAAAAGGCCATTCCATTGAGGACGAGGCCCAACTTGTCGAGGTTGGCCCGGATGACTCCGGCAAGGTGGCGGGCCTCGCTTTCAAACTATTCACAGACCCGTATGTAGGAAAACTCGTCTTTTTCCGTATATACCGGGGAACCCTCTCAAAGGGGTCGAGTCTGTTCAACCCGCGCACGGGCAAGTCCGAGCGGATAAGCCGTCTCATGGTGATGCACGCCGACCGCCGCGAAGACGTTGACCGAGCGTTCTCCGGGGACATTGTGGCCATCATCGGGGCAAAGGATGTCCGCACAGGGGACACCCTTTCGGAAAAGGGCGTCGATCTCATTCTTGAACCGCCGACATTCCCGGAACCGGTTATCAGCATGAGCGTTGAGCCCTCATCAAAAGCGGATCAGGAAAAACTTTCCCTCGCTTTGCAGCGGCTCGCGGAGGAGGACCCGACGTTTGTTGTTTCTTCCGATGAGGAAACAGGACAGACCATCATTGCCGGAATGGGGGAACTTCACCTGGACATTATCCGGGACCGGCTGCTGCGCGAATTCAAAGTGGCCGCCCAGGTCGGTCGTCCGCAGATTGCATACCGCGAATCGATTACCCATCCGGCGGATGGCGTCGGAAAGTTCGTTCGTCAATCCGGAGGTCGCGGTCAGTATGGGCATGCCGAAATCAAGCTTGAGCCCATTGAGCCTGGCAAGGGGTACGAATTCTCGAATGAAATTGTCGGGGGCGTTATTCCCAGGGAATACATCAAACCCACTGAGGAGGGCATCAAGGAGGCATGCCGGAACGGAACCATTGCCGGATTCCCGGTTGTCGATTTCCGCGTTCGGTTGGTGTTTGGTTCCTTTCACGAGGTCGACAGCTCCGAGATGGCCTTCAAGATGGCCGGTATCTTTGCCTTTCGCGATGCCATGGCAAAAGCAAAACCAGTTCTCCTCGAACCGGTTATGAAGGTTGAAATTGAAACACCGGATGAATTTCAGGGTGACATTGTCGGGGATGTAAACCGGCGTCGCGGCGTTATTCAGGGGATTGAGACAAAAGGGGTTGTCACAAAAATTTCGGCCAATGTCCCCTTGGAAACCATGTTTGGATATTCCACTGACGTCCGTTCCCTGTCTAAGGGGCGGGCCTCTTACTCCATGGAACCAAGTCATTTCGAACCGGTTCCGAACAACCTTCTCGACGCCATCGTCAAAACCTCTTCCCGTGCCCCGGCTCGAACCTGAGCCCGACCTTCCTCAATAGTTATCTGAAAATTTGTCATGAGTGGACCTCGCATACGCATAAAGCTTCAAGGCTACGACTATCGGATCATCGATCAAAGTGCTTCCGAGATCGTTGACACCGCTAAACGCTCCGGGGCCAGGGTTTCCGGTCCCATACCGCTTCCGACCCTGATCGAGAAGGTCTCCCTGAACCGGTCTCCGCACGTTGACAAGAAGTCGATGGACCAGTTCGAGCAACGTACCCATAAACGGTTGATCGACATTGTTGAGCCAACCGCGCAAACGGTCGACGAACTTAAAAAGCTGAATCTCCCGGCTGGTGTTGACATCACCATCAATGTTTAGGTGCAGGAAATTTTTGCATCAAAACGATTGACAGGGTGAGTCCGCCCGGTTGATCTCCTTCTTTTTACCGGCCTGCCAGTGGCCGGTTTCGAGGAAAGTCTCCGGATTGGTCCGGAAAACTCCCATTTTATATTTTCACCTTAATTCACCCTCTAATGCAGGTTTTAAACGGGGGTTCCCACCTGCCGCTTAGATTATGAGCACAACACTATTAGGCAAAAAAGTAGGCATGACCCAGGTCTATACCGAGACTGGGCAACTTGTACCGGTGACCGTCATCGAAGCGGGACCCTGTCCCGTCGTACAGGTCAAGACCGGCGATAAGGACGGTTACAATTCGGTCCAGATTGGTTTTGGCTCCAAAAAGGAGAAAAACACCAGCAAGGCCGAACTCGGGCATTTCCGTAAGGCCTCAACGAAGCCGCTCCGCCAACTAAAGGAGGTTCGTCTCCAGGATCCCCCTGATGTTGAACAAGGACAGGTTCTCCGTCTCGACCTCTTCACTGAGGTGGGCAAGGTGGATGTTATCGGGGAGACCAAGGGACGTGGCTTCCAGGGTGTTGTGAAGCGCTGGAATTTTTCCGGCGGTCCGGCTTCCCACGGTTCGATGTTTCATCGCCGCGGGGGTTCCTACGGCATGTGCCAGTGGCCGGGTGAGGTGGTTAAGGGTAAAAAGATGCCAGGTCATTTCGGCACGGAACGCCGTACCGTTCAAAATCTCGAGGTCGTAAAGGTTCTGCCGGAAAAGAACCTCATCCTGGTCAAGGGGTCAGTTCCCGGGCCGTCGGGGTCGGACCTCCTCATCCGCAAAGCGATCAAGACCCGGGCCACCGCCTGAATTTTACAAGGGAAATCAGTCAGATGAAATTAAAGGTTTTCAACAAGGAAGGCGGTCCGGCCGGGGAGAAGGAATATCCTATTCCCGAGTTCGAGGGCGACAAGGGCCTCCAAGTGCTCAAGCAGGTTATCCTCGCAACCCTCGCCAATCGAAGGCAGGGTACTTCTTCAACGAAGACCCGTTCCACCGTCCACGGAACGGGCAAGAAGCCCTTCCGCCAGAAAGGGACCGGCATGGCCCGCCAGGGATCCCGTGTCGGACCACAGCACACCCACGGATCCGTTGCCCATGGCCCTCAGCCACGTGATTTCGGCCAGCGCATCAATCGCAAGATGCGTCTTGGAGCCCTTTCCCGGGCCCTCTTCGACCGGGCCAGCGGCGGGGAAGTGGTTGTTATTGAAAAATGGGAGTTGAGCGACCAGAAAACGCGTCTCTTCAATGCCATCCTTGGCCAGGTTGCCCCTGAAGGCCGTCTTTTGGTTCTGGATGACAGCTGGTCCGACCGCAACCTTCTGGCTGCCCGCAACATTGAAAGGATCGACGTTAACGAAGCCAGCGATGTCAATGCGTATGACTTCAGCAACTACGATCGCATACTTGTCTCTGAAAAAGGGCTCGACCGGATTCTCACCCGTCTAAACCGAGGAAACTGAAATGATTTATCGGGACACCATACTTCTTGAACATGTGATAACGGAGAAAGCCACCGAAGCGGCTTCCCTTTCGAACCAGTATACCTTCAAAGTCGCCGGCGAAGCCAACCGGGTTTCCGTCAAGCAGGCCATTGAAGGCCAGTTCGGTGTAGAGGTTGCGAAGGTCCGTATCGCCAATGTCAAACCGAAGTTCAAGCAGGACCGGATGCGGCGCGGACGTGTCAACCGGAGGTCCGCCTACAAGAAGGCAATCGTCCGGCTCAAGGAGGGTTCGGCGATTGAAATGGCCTGAACCTCAGGAACACCAAGGAATATAGAATCATGCCCACGATTTCCAAACGACCCATGACACCAGCCCAGCGCTACCACGTGGGGCTGAAGAACGATTCCCTGAGCAAGGAACGTCCCGTCCGCAACCTCACTGAAAGTAAAAAGCGGACCGGGGGCAGGAATGCCCGCGGCCGAATCACGAGCCGGCGTCGTGGAGGGGGACACAAGAAACTGTACCGGAAAATTGATTTCCGGCGGGACAAACGGGATATGAAGGCCGAGGTGATCCGCCTTGAATACGATCCCAACAGGTCTGCCAATATTGCCCTGCTGAAGTTTGAGGACGGCGAGTTGCGCTACATCCTTTCTCCAAACAAGCTGAAAGTGGGGGATGCGATCATAAATGCCTCCAAGGAAGCCGACTACAAGCCCGGCAACAGCATGCCCCTGAAGTCCATTCCGGCGGCCATGAAAGTCCACAACGTGGAGTTGAAGCCCAATACAAAGGCCCAACTGGTGCGCTCAGCCGGAGGCGCCGCTACCCTGGTATCCATTGAAAAGGGCATGGCCACCTTGCGCATGCCCTCGGGTGAGATCCGGATGCTTAACGCGGAATGCAGGGCAACTATCGGTGAGGTGGGCAATTCGGAGCATGGAAGCCAGTCGCTCGGGAAGGCGGGTCGTTCCCGCTGGAAAGGAAAGCGCCCCCGAGTCCGCGGCGTGGCAATGAATCCAGTAGACCACCCAATGGGTGGGGGTGAAGGCCGTACTTCAGGCGGTGGCCATCCGGTCAGTCCCTGGGGTCAACTTTCAAAGGGCTTCCCGACAAGGAAGAAGAACAAACCCTCCAACAAGCTCATTCTTGTCCGCCGGAACGGCCGCAAGATGAAAAATTAACCTATAGAAGCAGCGTTTACGGTTTTCCAAGGACATTATTATGGCACGTTCACTTAAAAAAGGCTTTTTTGTTGATCCCGGACTGTGGAAGAAGGTCATCAAGGCACAGGAAGCTGACGACCGCCGTCCGATCAAGACGTGGAGTCGTCGTTCCCAGATCACCCCCGAGTTTGTCGGCCTGAACTTCGAGGTCCACAATGGCAAGGGCTTCAATCCGCTCCATGTCACGGAAAATATGGTCGGTCATCGGATGGGAGAATTCTCCCCGACACGCACCTTCAGGGGGCACCAACCGCATACGAAGAAGTAAGGAGGGTTACCATGGAAGTCATTGCTCACACCAAGTACAGTCGGATCTCGCCGAAAAAGGCGAGGCAGGTAGCACGCGAACTCAGTGGCCGCCCTGCAAATGATGCCCTCGAACTGCTCAAGTTCATTCCGCGCAAATCAGCCCGTCTCCTTTACAAGACCCTCCACAGTGCAATCGCCAACGCTGAAAACAATCACAACCTGAATTCTGACGATCTTATCGTAAAGGATGCCATTGTCGAGGAAGGCCCTTCTTTCCGGCGTTTCAAAGCCGCTGCCCGCGGTTCCGCAAAGCCGATCCGCAAGCGGACCAGTCATCTCCGCATCGTACTCACTGAATCCGCAACCTGAATTTATCATGGGACAGAAAGTTAATCCAATAGGCTTCCGCCTCTCCGTCCGGCGTGACTGGCAGTCTCGCTGGTTCGCCAGTAAAAAGGACTTTGGCGCCAATCTGGAGGAGGATCATCGCATTCGCTCCTTTCTTGAGGAAAAATTCCGCTACGCGGCCGTCCCACGGATCTTCATTGAGCGCGCCGGCAATCGGGTCCGGATCAAAGTCTTCACGGCCCGCCCGGGAATTGTCATCGGGCGCAAGGGAGCCGAACTGGAGAAAATCAAGGAGTCCCTTGCCAAGCTTATCCGCAGTGATGTCCTCCTCGATATCCAGGAGGTCAAGAAACCCGATCTTGTCGCCCAACTGGTCGCCGAGAGTGTCGCCCTCCAGCTGGAACGGCGGATATCTTTTCGCCGGGCCATGAAAAAGGCCGTTCAGAGCACCATCAGTGTAGGGGCCAAAGGGATTCGCCTGCAGGTGTCCGGTCGTCTCGGGGGAGCCGACATTGCCCGGACTGAAAGCGCCCGCTCCGGATCCGTCCCCTTGCACACCCTCCGGGCGAATATCGATTACGGATTCACGGAGGCCAGGACTGTGTACGGCAAGATCGGCGTCAAGTGCTGGGTCTGCCTTGATGAAGAGGAGAAGCTCTTTAATTGAAACCGCAAGGTGTGTTAAATTTTAATTACAGGAGAAACGAGTCATGCCATTAATGCCATCCAGAACCAAGTACCGGAAAGCCCAGCGTGGGCGGAACCGGGGATATGCCAAAGGCGGGGACACCCTTGCATTTGGTGACTTCGGGATTCAGGCACTCGGACGGGGTTTGCTGACCGCAGCCCAGATCGAGGCTGCCCGTGTGGCTATCAACCGCTACCTCAGCCGTCGCGGCAAAGTCTGGATTCGTGTCTTCCCCCATAAGCCGATCACGAAAAAGCCGGCTGAGACGCGACAGGGCAAGGGTAAGGGAAGCGTGGAATTCTGGGCTGCGAACATAAAGCCCGGAACGGTTCTCTTCGAGTTGAGCGGTGTAAGCCTCTCCGCGGCGCGGGAGGCGCTTCGGCTGGCTGACGGCAAGATACCGCTCCGGTGTCGATTTATCCACAAGGACCTTTAATCCCAGTAGCTGTACCATGGCCCTAGACACCAAACAAATAGCCGAGCTTTCAATTGCTGAAATTGAGAAGAAAATCCGGGATGTCCGGCATGAGCTCCTGGAGCTTCGCCTGAAGAAAAAGACCGGCCAACTGGAGAAGTCCCACATGCTGAAGGACCTGCGCCGGGATGTCGCCCGTCTTGAAACCTTTGCCAGCAGGAAGCGCAAGGAAACCGCCTGAAAAGGCCCGGACTGATTTTATCCAGAGGAATTACCCAACATGTCAGAACGTAAGAAACGCAGCACCATCATTGGAACGGTTACGAACCGGTCAGGCGACAAGTCGATCAAGGTAACGTATGATTTCAAGGTTCGTCACCGCCTTTACAAAAAGGAGATCAAGCAGAAAACCGTGGTCAATGCCCATGATGAAAAGAACGAGTGTTCCGTCGGTGACCGGGTTTCCATCATGGAGACCCGACCCATCAGCAAGCTGAAACGGTTCCGTGTTGTCAGCGTCCTGGAGAAGGCCCCGGTTATCGGGTGACCTCCTCGGTGGGGATTTCATCAAGCAAGGAGACTAAAGCTATGATTCAAATGCTTTCAAAGGTCAGGGTGGCCGATAATACTGGAGCGAAGGAGGCGAAAATGATCCGCCGGCTCGGCCAACTCAAGAAGACCGCCGGAATCGGGGACGAGATTGTCGTCCATATCAGGGATGCCTCCCCCGACTCGAGCGTGAAGAAAGGAACGGTCTGCCGGGCCGTCATTGTCCGGACCAAGGCGCCTATTCGGCGCGGGGACGGAAGCTATCTCCGTTTTGACAGTAACGCGGTGGTTCTGATCAATCCGGACGGGCAACCTCGTGGAAGCCGCGTCTACGGTCCCATCGCCCGTGAACTGCGGCAGAAGAAGTTCATGAAAATCATCAGTCTCGCACCGGAGGTTCTCTGAATGAAAAAGAAGATTAAGGCAGGAGATGAAGTTGTTGTCATATCCGGTAACCATCGCGGGGACCGGGGCAAGGTGATGCAGGTTTTCCCGCGCGCGGAACGCATCATTGTCGAGGGCATCAACAAGCGTAAACACCACGAAAAGAAGACCCAGGAGAATCCTGACGGGGCTATAGTCGAACGGGAAAACCCGATTCACCTTTCAAACGTCATGCTGGCCTCCCGTTACGCGGAAAAAGTGGAGTCGAAAAACAATTAATCAGGAATGCCCGAAAGGTCCGTAGCCGTTGAACCGGCAAGCACGGAAACCAGAGGGACCAGAGCAAATGGAAAAAGCATACTTACACCAGTACTATACCGATCAGGTCGTGCCGAAGTTGAAGGAAACCCGTGGATACACAAACATCCATGAAGTTCCCCAGTTGGAGAAGATCGTCATCAACACCGGCTTCACCGCCACGGTTGAGAAGGGCCAGATTGACGATATTGTCCGGGACATAGGCCGTATTGCCGGCCAGAAACCAGTGGTTACAAAAGCCCGCAAAAGCATCAGTAATTTCAAGCTCAGGGAGGGCGTCCCAAATGGGGTCATGGTAACCCTTCGCGGCCGGCAGATGTACGAGTTCCTCTACCGGCTTCTTGCCGTCGCCCTTCCGGGTATCCGCGATTTTCGCGGGGTCAAGGACCGCCTTGATGGGAACGGGAATTATACCCTGGGGATAGGTGATCATTCCATTTTTCCGGAGATTCATGGGGATTCCTCACGGTTCAATCTTGGCATGGACATTTGCATCACGACAACTGCCACCTCGGACGAGGAGGGTCGGGAATTGCTCAGCATGCTCGGGATGCCCTTCCGCAAACGGACGCCGAGCCCGGCAATGGTGAACGCTTAATTCAAGGATACGACAATGGCCAAAAAAGGAATGATTGAACGAAACAGGAAGCGTATCCGCATGGTTGCGAAGTACGCCGCGAAACGGGAGGAGCTGAAGCGCATTCTCGCAGATCCGGAGACTCCTGATGAAGCCTTCTACGCGGCGCAGCGGAAGCTTACCAAGCTCCCGAAAAATTCGAGTCCCATCCGTGTCCGTAACCGGTGCAGCATTACCGGGCGCCCCCGTGCCTACCTGAGAAAATACGGGGTGAGCCGTCTCACCTTTCGCGAGTTGGCAACCCAGGGCAAAGTTCCCGGTGTGACCAAGTCCTCCTGGTAATCACATGACGTCCATTTTAAGGAAGGAGTGCCATAATGTCTGATCCTATCAGTGACTTTTTAACCATCATCCGCAACGCGTACCGTGCCAACAAGGAATCCTGCGACACGCGCTATTCGAAGGTCCACCTGCAAATTGCTGAAATCCTAAGGGAGGAAGGTTACCTGCAGCAGCTTGAAAAAATCGAGGTCGACGGGAAGCCGGTCCTGCGCCTCGGGCTCAAGTACGTTGATGACGTACCTGCCGTGTCCGGCGTAAAGCGCGTCAGCCGCCCCGGCCGGAGGCTGTACTATCAGGCGCGCGAGATACCGCGGACCCTCGGAGGGCTCGGTGTCGGGATCCTGACAACATCCCGGGGCATTCTGAAAGACCGGGATGCACGATATCAGAAGGTTGGCGGGGAAATGATCTGCGCCATTTGGTAAAAGGAGAGCATTTATTATGAGCCGAATTGGAAAATTACCAGTTGCCATTCCCGAAAAGGTGGATGTCCACATCGATGAGGGTTGCCGGATCGAGGTGAAGGGCCCCAAGGGAACCCTTGAGAAAGCCTTCGATCCAAAGGTGGTTCGCATCCGGGAAGAAGAGGGTTCGGTCATTGTCGAGCCCGTGGGAGAAGGTCGTGAATCGAAAGCGATGTACGGGACCGCCCGGAGCCTGATCAATGGAATGGTCGAAGGTGTCCTGAACGGTTTTGAGAAGAATCTCACCATTAACGGCGTCGGTTTCCGCGCCTCTGTGGACGGAGACCATCTTGAACTGGCCCTCGGGTACTCACACGGGATCGAGCATCGGATTCCGGAGGGACTTACGGTCACCGTCCAGGACCAGACAAAGATCAAGGTTCAGGGCTACGACAAGCAGGTGGTCGGTGAATTCGCCGCCAGCGTGAAAAAGTATTACCCGGTCGAGCCCTACAAGGGCAAAGGTGTCTCCATTGATGGAGAATACATCCGCCGCAAGGAAGGCAAGAAGGCGGGCTAACCTGATCCTGTGCGAGGAAGCGCCTTCCTCTTCCGCAAGTATCCCAATCAGAAGAATAATGAAAATACTGAAACGAAAGTTAATGCTGCGCCGGAAACGGGTCTGGCGTATCCGGAAAAAGGTTTCCGGTACCGCCGAGCGCCCCCGCCTTTGCGTATCCTTCACCAACAAGCACATTTATGCCCAGGCTATTGATGACGACACGGGAAGGTCGCTGGTGACGGTTTCTTCCCTGGGTAAGGAGATGAAAGGGGAGGGCCTGAGGTCCAACTGCGCGAGCGCCGTCAAGCTTGGAAAGGCTTTCGGCGAAAAGGCCAGGGCTGCGGGGATCGAAGCGGTTGTGTTCGACAGGCACGGTCGGCCCTATCACGGTCGCGTAAAGGAATTTGCCAATGCCGTCCGCGAAGCCGGCCTTCAATTCTAAGACAACAGGTATTTAAATGAGCGAAGAAGAACAGAACAAACCGTCCGAGGCGGAGACCCCCGAGATTGCCATTCCTTCCACCCCGGAACCTGAGGGATCCGACATCGTTGCCTCACGCCCGGGAGCCAAGGAGCGGCAAAGCGCCGTCATTGGCAAGGTGGACCGCCCCGCAGCAGCTCCGAGAACCGGCAGGGGACGTCACCGCGGAGGACACCAACGGGGAGGTGGGCGTTTTGGAGGACCGAAGAAGGAAGAGGAGGAAAATCCGCTTTTTGAAAAAGTTGTCCACATCAATCGTTGTGCGAAGGTGGTCGCCGGAGGCCGGCGCTTCAGTTTTTCGGCTCTTGTCGTGGTCGGGGACCGCGATGGTAATGTCGGTGTTGGATACGGCAAAGCCAAGGAAGTGCCGGAGTGTATCCGCAAGGGTACTGAACAGGCCCGTAAGAATATGGCTCCTGTGGCGCGCAAAAACAATACCATTCCCCACGATGCCCTCGGGCAGCACGATGGTGGGCGGATCCTGATCCGCCCCGCCGTGCCCGGCACTGGAGTGATTGCGGGGGGTGGCGTCCGTGCCGTCCTCGAGGCGGCCGGGATAAAGGATGTCCTGACTAAGAGTCTCCGATCGAACAACCCCGGTGCCACCGTTTTTGCGACTCTGGATGCCCTCAACAAGTTGCGCACGCGGGAGACAATCGATGCCCTGCGGAAGGCCTGAGGGACGCCGCAGGAACAAACTTTAATCTGCAAGGGATACCGATGAGACTACATAATTTGATCAAGAGTGGCGGCCGTAAAAGCCGCAAGCGAATTGGCCGTGGCGAAGGCTCCGGCATGGGTAAAACGTCCGGCCGTGGACACAAGGGCCAGCGCTCCCGAAGTGGATTCGGGCTTCGGCCCGGTTTTGAGTCGGGCCATGTGCCCATGTACCGGAAACTCCCCAAACGCGGCTTCAGCAACTTCAAGTTCCGTACAGAATACAGTATCGTCAATGTAGGGGATCTTGAACGGATTGAAGGCGATACCGTGGACCGTGAGGTCCTGGTACGTTCCGGACTCGCACGGGCTAGCTCAGGTTTGATTAAAATCCTTGGAGAGGGGGACCTGACCAGGGCCATGACCGTCCAGGCCGACAAGTTTTCCTCAGGTGCAAGGGAGAAAATTGAAAAGGCGGGTGGCACCGTAATCGTCAATGAAGTGAGTCCCTCCAAGGAGGTGGACAAGCCTTCGAACTGAATCAGGCCTCCCTTCCAGAGCCTGAACCACCTAACCTGACACTCCGGAAAAGCGCCCAGTTATGATTTCCGCCTTTGTAAACGTCTTTAAAATTCCCGAACTGAGGGACAAGATATTCTTCACCCTGTTCATGCTCTTTATTGCGCGGGTCGGGGCGAATATTCCCTTGCCGGGGATCGATCCGACACCTTTGCAGGAATTCTTCGATGCGCAAAGCCGGGCCGGAGGCGGGAGTCTTCTCGGGCTCTACAACATGTTTACCGGGGGAGCCCTGCTGCGCGGGGCCATCTTTGCCCTCGGGATCATGCCCTACATCAGTGCCTCCATTGTCTTCCAGCTTCTTACGGCCGTGGTTCCCTCCCTTTCCCGTCTCCAGCAGGAGGGGGAAGTCGGTCGGCAGAAGATCACCCAGTATACCCGATATGCCACTCTCGCCATCTGCCTTGTCCAGTCGGTTCTTCTTATTCTGACCCTTCAGAACCCGCAACAGATATTTCCGGATTATGATGTCAGCCGCTACGGTAACATCATCATGCTAAGCCATGGATGGTTTATGGTCACCTCGGTGATCTTCCTTACCAGTGGGACGATGCTCCTGATGTGGCTGGGAGAGCAGATTACCAGCCGTGGTATCGGTAACGGCATCTCTATTCTGATTACGGTGGGCATTCTCGCTGATCTTCCGGCAGCTATTGTTCTCACCTATCAGCTTTTCACCGCTCCCGTGGGAGAAACGGCCCAGCTTGGACTCGGGGAGGGCATCCTGATGCTCCTGTTCCTGTTTCTTGTCATTGCCGGGGTTGTGATGGTGACGCAGGCGGTGCGCAAGATTCCCGTTCAGTACGCAAAGCGGGTTGTCGGACGCAAGGTTTTCGGAGGTCAGAGCAGTTATCTGCCGCTCAAGGTGAATTACTCCGGGGTCATGCCGATTATCTTTGCCTCGGCGATCATGATGTTCTTCACGACCGTCCTTTCGCAACTGGGTGCGGCCATCAACGCCAACTGGTTGAGGGATTCCGGCTTCTTTTTCCAGCAGGGTGAGTTCAGTTATTACCTGGTCTTTGGAATCCTCATTTTTGCTTTCAGTTACTTCTGGGTGTCGGTCATGTTTAAACCAGTCCAGATCGCGGATGATCTGAAAAAATACGGTGGTTACGTTCCGGGCGTCCGCCCTGGCGAACCCACGGCCCGCTATCTGGACTACACGATGACGCGCCTCACGCTGGCCGGAGCCGCCTTCCTGACCCTCATTGCGATCCTTCCGGACGGCGTCCTGTTCAGTACCGGTGTCCCGTATCAGGCGGCGCAGTTTTTCGGTGGAACCGGGCTCCTCATCATCGTCGGCGTCCTGCTCGATTTCCTCCGGCAGATTGAAACGTATCTCCTCCAGCGCCACTACGACGGCTTCATGAAAAAAGGTCGCATCAAGGGGCGCAGCCAGGGCCGTACACGCCAGCTTGTGGATACCGCCGGGCTGCAACAGGGGAAGGCCCTCTGGCGCTGGCTTTTAATAATGTTTGCGATCGGCCTTGTTGCCTGGGCCCTTAACCTTTACCTGTATTAACGGCTGATATACCCATGTCGGCCCCCTGTTCTTTCACACAGCTCACCTCGCCTCCCGGCTTTGGTCCGGGACTTTCACCAACAGTGGAGTTTTCGGTTTTCTCATGATTCCGATAAAGTCCGAATCCGAAATCCAGATTATGCGGGAAGCCTGCCGTATCGCAGCAACCGTTCTGGACCGGCTATGTGGATTCGTTGCTCCTGGCGTTAACACCTATGACCTTGACCAGGCTGGCCGGCGGCTCCTCGAAGAGCGGAATGCCCGCAGTGCCTGTTTTGGTTATCAGGTTGGAAATAAGCGGTTCCCCGCTTACACCTGCTTATCCGTGAATGACGAAATTGTCCACGGAATCGGAACCCTGAAACGGGTTCTGGCAGAAGGGGACCTTGTTTCCGTTGACGTCTGTGTGGAATATGAAGGTCTTATCGGCGACAATGCGAGAACGGTTGGCGTTGGGACCCTCTCCGCGGAGAATGAGAACCTGCTCAGGCGGACCGAAAAGGCCCTCTACACCGCCATCGATGCCGCTCGCCCGGCAAACCGTGTCGGGGCCATATCAAATGCCGTTGAGCGCTCTATCCGCCCTTACCGCTACGGGATCATCCGTGATTTTGTCGGCCATGGGGTTGGCAGGACAATGCATGAAGCGCCCCAGATTCCCAATTTCGGCCCACGCAATCGCGGGGAACGGTTACGTCCGGGGATGACCCTCGCCATCGAGCCCATGATTTCCAGAGGAGGTCCAAAGGTGTTTATGGGGGATGACGGGTGGACCGCCCTCACCGCCGATGGTTCTCCGGCGGCCCATTTCGAGCAAACGGTCCTCGTGACTTCCGGGGAACCCGAGATCCTGACCGTTCCCGATCCGCTTCCTTGAGCTTTTTTTCGGAAAGTCTTGACAAGACTTCCCCTTATACATTGCGTCATCTCTTTTTCTGTCCTTCAAATTATAAGGCCGGAAAGTCCTTTCTAAAGACTTCAACATCAATACTATCTGAAATTATGCCACGTTTATTGGGTGTCGATATTCCCGGGAACAAGAAAATCCCCTACGCGCTTCGTTATATCTATGGGGTCGGGCCGGCGCTGTCCGATCGGCTTGTCAAGGACGCAGGTCTGGATCCTGATCGCCGCGCCCACGAGTTGAATGAGGAACAGCTGAACAAGATTTCAGAAGCTATTGTGGAGGAGAAAATCCTTGTGGAGGGTGACCTTCGGCGCGAAATCACGGCCAACCTGAAGCGCCTTCAGGCCATCCAGTCCTATCGGGGAATCCGGCACCGCCGCGGTCTTCCGGTCCGGGGGCAGCGGACTCAGTGCAACGCCAGAACCCGCAAGGGCCGTCGGAAAACCGTCGGCATAATGAAGAAAAAATAATCCAGTAATTTTCCATAAATGAGCGAAGAAGAAAAAAAGGACCAGGCGGCCCCGGCGGCGCCCGAAAAGGAAGAAAAAGCGGCGCCCGAAAAGGTGGACGAAGCAGCTCCGGCGACCGTGGAGGAAGGCACCCCGGAGGCTGTTGCTGAGGCTGCAGAGGAGAACGCGGAAGAAAAGAAGTCGAGCCAGCCCACAGCGGCCGATCTCCTGAAGACCGAGGTCGATCTTACCGTACGGAAAGCCAAGGGGAGCAAGAACGTTACCAGCGGAACCGTGACCATTCTGGCGACCTTCAACAACACCAAGGTCAGCTTTTCCGATAAGTCGGGGAATGTCATTTCATGGTCAAGCGCGGGGAAAATGAATTTCCGGGGTTCCCGGAAGAGCACTGCCTACGCGGCTCAGGTGGTGACACAGGACGCGGGCAAAGTAGCCCTCTCACATGGGATGAAGGAAGTGGAAATCCGGGTCAAGGGACCTGGAATGGGACGGGACTCGGCCATTCGGGCTGTCCAGTCTCTTGGGATGATCGTCACGGCTATCGTCGACGTGACTCCTGTTCCGCATAACGGATGCCGCCCGAAAAAACGTCGTCGCGTCTAGAACCTGATTATACAAACACCGATTTACCCACATTATCATGGCCCGTTACACAGGACCCACCACCCGGATCAACCGCCGCTTCGGCATGTCGATTTTCCCGCCCAACAAGGCGCAGGATCGAAAGCCCCATCCGCCCGGCCAGCATGGCCCGAGGCTGCGACGCAAGCTTTCCGATTACTCAATCGGTCTCAACGAGAAGCAAAAGCTTCGTTACCTTTACGGCCTGACGGAAAAACAGTTCCGGAGTACCTTTGAGCGGGCCAAGGGCAAACGGGGTGTCACGGGTGAACTTTTTGTCCAGATGCTTGAGAAGCGCCTCGACGCCGTCATCTACAGTGTCGGCTTCGCAAAGACCCGCCGCCAGGCGCGGCAGTTTGTCGGTCACGGACACGTCAAGGTAAACGGGAAAAAGGTTGATATTCCCAGTTTCTCGGTATCCGCCGGGGACACGATCGAAGTCAAGGAGTCAACTTCCAGCCGGCAATTGGCGACCCGGGCCCTCGAGGATACGCGGATCCGGACGGTTCCCCTCTGGATCACGCGCAACGAAGATGCGCTTACAGCGACGGTTAGCCGCGAGCCCACAGCTGACGACATTGAGACCGGCATTAATGTCCAGTTGATCGTCGAATTCTACTCCCGTTAAGGAGCCTCGGGGAGGTTTTCGCGCCGCCCATAAACCGCACCACGCAGACATCTTTACATACCTTTGACCATGGCCATACGTTTAGGAAAATTCCAGCTTCCCAACCGACTCAGTAAGGACGATGAGTCCTCGACTGAAACTTACGGTAAGTACCTAGCCGAACCTTTTGAAGGGGGTTACGGGCATACCATCGGCAACAGCCTTCGCCGGATCCTGCTCAGCTCGATTGAGGGGGCTGCCATCTCCTCGGTGAAAATCGAGGGCGTGCAGCACGAATTCCAGAGTATCGAGGGCGTCGTCGAGGATGTCACCGATATCATCCTCAACCTCAAGAAAGTCCTGATCGTTTCCCACAAGAAGGAACCGGTTCGCCTGATGATAGACGTAACCCGCCAGGGGGAAGTGACGGCGGGGGACATCGAAGGAGACTCCAATATCGAGATAATGAACCCCGGTCAGGTTATCTGCACACTGGATACAGAGCGGCGCTTCCTGGCCGAACTGGAAGTCAAACTCGGGAGGGGCTATGTTTCCGGGGAGGAAAACAAGGAAGAAGAGCAGCCGATCGGTATGATCGCCATCGATTCCCTCTTCAGCCCGGTCAAGCTCGTTAAATATGCTGTGGAAAACACCCGTGTCGGGCAAATGACGGATTATGACAAGCTGATTCTGGAAATCTGGACGGACGGACGCATCACCCCGGACGACTGCCTGAAGCATGCTGCGGCCATCCTGAAGCACCATCTGGATGTCTTTGATACGGTTTCCGAGGACGCGGTGGAATTCGAGAGCGAGCAGGTGGAGGTCAGCGAGGAGCAGAACAAGCTGCGGAAACTCCTCAATATGTCCGTCAACGAAATAGAGCTCTCCGTACGCGCGGCCAATTGCCTGAATAATGCCAACATCACCACGGTGGGGGAACTGGCGATGAAGAGCGAACAGGAGATGCTCAAATACCGGAACTTTGGAAAAAAATCCCTCAACGAGATCAAGGCCAAGCTTGAGCAGCTGGGTCTCAGCCTCGGAATGAAGATTGATGAGCGGCTTCTGGAAGCTCGCAGTGATTTCTGAGTTCCGTAGAGGAAAAAACCCGATTTACAGATAGGATTGAATTATGCGTCACCTAAAGCATCGCTTTCAACTGGGCCGTAAGAAGGAGCACCGCACCGCCATGATGGCCAATCTTGGCGCCGCCCTGCTTCGTCACGGCCGCATCCAGACAACCCTGCCGAAGGCCAAGGCCCTGCGACCTTTTATTGAAAAGACAATCACTCTGGCGAGAAAGGCAGAGAAAGCCGCCCCGGAGAAGGCCCTGCATTACCGGCGCCTGGCGCTTTCGCGGATCCGCGACAAGGAAGCGGTGGGGCTGCTTTTCAACGACCGGGCCGCGGCCTTCAGCGACCGGCCGGGCGGATATACCCGGATCTACAAGCTGGGTACCCGTACCGGGGACGCCGCGGAGATGGCTGTCATCCAGCTTATCCCAGCCGAGGACGAGGGTTATCCGAAAAAATCACGCCGCAAGGCGGCTGCCAAGGTGCCCGCGAAAACGGAACCGTCGGCTGTAGAAACTGCCCCGGTCGGGGAGGCGGAAACGGTCGCCTCCGAGGCAACGGAAGCCGCTGCGCCGGACGGGCCGGCTGAAGACAAGGATTCCAATGAAGGGAAAAAGGACTGACTGCCTGATTCCCAAATTCGATTTTGGCAAAGGCGCTTCACCAGAAGGGAAGCGTCTTTGTTGTTTTGAAGATGATATCAATCGGGATTGAGGCCTTTGTCACGGGGGTACTTGTTGCCGGTCTGGTTTTTTTCGCCCTCATCTGGTTGTACTATGACCGGAGAGACCGCCTTTATTATGATTATCAGCGGTTGCGCCACGTTCATCACTGCGTAAAGTGCGGCAAGTTATATACAACGCGGAATCCCGAGGGAATGGTCCCCTGCCCGGACTGCGGGTTCAAGAACACGGCGCTTCGCTTCTGAGTTATTCCCGCATGGGAATCAATAAAACCCAAATACTGCCTTAGAGAGATGCCACAGATTATCGCTGTTCTTGATTTTGGAAGCCAGTACACCCAGGTCATCGCCCGCCGGCTCCGGGAATGCCAGGTTTATTCAAAAGTGTACCGCTTCGACACCCCGGTCGCGGATCTGCGGCGTGAGGGGGTTACGGGAATCATTCTTTCGGGAGGACCCAGTAGTGTCTTTGCGGATACAGCTCCGTTCCCTGACCGCGGGATTTTCGAGATGGGGGTTCCGATTCTCGGCATCTGCTACGGCCTTCAACTTCTGGGGAACCGCCTGGGGGGCAAGGTTGCCAAGAGCACCCAGCGTGAATACGGACGGGGAACGCTCTCCATCACGGAAAAGAGCCTCCTTTTCAAGGACCTGCCGGAATCGATCATCGTCTGGAATTCACACGGCGACAAACTGATCGAACTGCCGCCTGGATTCAAGGCGATCGCCCGGACGGAGAACTCGAGCTTCGCCGCCATTGAGGACAGGCGGCGGCGGATATTCGGCCTGCAGTTCCATCCGGAAGTGTTCCATACGGAACGGGGAACGGATATTCTGCGGAACTTCCTCTTCGATATCTGCGGTTGCCGGGGCGACTGGACAATGGCTGGTTATATTGAGATGTCGATCAAGCGTATAAGGGAGACGGTCGGGACGAGACGGGTCATCCTCGGCCTCAGCGGCGGGGTCGACAGTTCGGTGGCGGCGGCTTTGATCCACCGGGCCATCGGCGACCAGTTGACCTGTGTCTTTGTCGACAACGGGCTTCTGCGCAAGGATGAGGTGCAGGCCGTGGAGAAGCTTTTCGGGGATAACTTTCACATGAACCTTGTTGTCTCCCGGGTTGCGGATCTCTTTCTCGATCGTCTCCAGGGTGTTGTTGATCCCGAGAAAAAGCGCAAGATCATCGGGAACACCTTCATTTCCGTCTTCGAGGACGAGGTGGAGAAAATCGGCGAGGTGGATTTCCTGGCACAGGGCACAATTTATCCCGATATCATCGAGTCCGTGCCCATCGGGGACAACCCGGCGGCGCTTATCAAGAGCCACCACAACGTGGGCGGGTTGCCGGAAAGGATGAAGCTTAAGATCCTGGAACCGCTCAACCAGCTTTTCAAGGACGAGGTCCGGCGCCTCGGAGAGGAACTGGGGCTTCCCAAGAGCGTGGTCTGGCGTCAGCCATTTCCGGGACCGGGGCTTTCTGTGCGGGTTATCGGGGCCATCACCCCGGAGCGTCTGCATATTGTCCGCGAGGCGGATGCCATTCTAATCGAGGAAATGAAAAAGGCGGATTACTACTACAAGGTATGGCAGAGTTTTGCCGTTTTTCTCCCGGTCCAGTCGGTTGGCGTGATGGGCGACGAGCGCACCTACGATTACGTCATCGCCCTGCGGATCGTGGAGAGTATCGACGCCATGACGGCCGACTGGGCGCATCTCCCACATACGTTCCTTGAGAAGATTTCAAATCGGATCATCAATGAGGTTCCGGGGGTGAACCGGGTTGTTCTCGATATTTCGTCGAAGCCGCCCAGTACTATTGAGTGGGAATAGGGAAGCGGATCCTCGCGACGACAGCACCTGACGCAGAGAGGCATATTATGAAACGATTGAAGACCACTGATCCCCGTTTTCATGCCAAACTGGAACGGTTTTCCGCGGAGGAAACCGACCGCGACGCCCTCCGTGAGGTGGTGGCGGGCATACTCGAGGATGTCCGCCGGCGAGGGGACCGGGCCGTCCTCGACTACGGGGAAAAGTTTGACGGATTTCGCTGCCGGCCATCCCAGTTGCGTCTTGATCCGGCCGACTTGAAAAAGGCCGAAGCGGCCTTGAGCCCGAAAGAGCGGAAGCAAGTCCGGGAGGCTATCCGCTGCGTGCGGGAATTCCACCGCAAAGGCCTTCCGCAGAACTGGACCTCGCGCAACCCCCAGGGAGCCCTGGTCGGGGAACGGTGGTATCCGATTGACCGGGTTGGGATCTATATTCCGGCGGGAAACGTCCCCCTGGTCTCGACGGCCGTCATGACGACGACCCTCGCCCGCCTTGCCGGTGTTCCCTCGATCGCTGTGTTTACGCCGGCCAGGGGTGACGGCCTTGTCAGTCCGCAGATGCTGGCCGGTCTTTCGCTCTGCGGGGTCAACGAAGTATACCGGGTCGGCGGGGCCCAGGCCATAGCGGCGATGGCCTACGGGACGCGGACGATTCCTTCCGTGCGCAAGATTATGGGGCCGGGTAATGCCTATGTGGCGGAAGCCCAGCGGCAGGTTTTCGGCGCTGTCGGGGTTGATCTCCTTCCCGGTCCCAGTGAGGCCATGGGAATCGCTGACGAAACGGCGCGGCCCGAGTACCTTGCTGCCGACCTCCTGGCCCAGGCCGAGCACGGCAGCGGGAAGGAGCGGGTTTATTATCTCCACATGGATGATGATCAGGCGGCAGCGGTGGAGGAAGCCGTTGCCGAAATGCTTCCGGGGCTCAAGCACGAGGAGAGGATCCGGCACATCTGGAAGAGCCGAACCGCGTTCATCCGGGTCAAGAACCTTGAGGAGGCTGCCGAGGTGGCCAATTTCATCGCCCCGGAGCACCTTGAGCTGCATGTGGCCAAAAGACACTACGCCTGGATGATCCGGAAGATCCGGACCGCCGGGGCGATTCTCTGCGGACACGAGACACCGACCGTTCTCGGTGACTTCACCGCGGGTCCGAGCCACACGCTGCCTACCTCCCGTACGGGGCACTTTTTCAGTGGTCTGAAGATCACGGATTTCATGAGACGGAGCAGTGTTGTTGAATACGACAGGAAGTCCCTTGTGAAGGCGAGGGACGTTGTGCGGGTCTTCGCCAAGCTGGAGGACCTGGATGCCCATGGCGAGTCGATGGAGGTCCGGTTTGGCCCGGATGATTGAGGTATGAAATCGATTGCAGACCGGGCTCATGAGCATATTCAGGCTCTCCAAGCCTATGTTCCGGGGTCCCAGCCGCTGGGAGAAGGCTGGATCAAGCTGAACACCAATGAGTCGCCGTTTGCCCCGCCGGAAAGTGTCTTGCGGGCAATCTCAGCCGAATCGGCCAGCCTGGCACGTTATCCGAATCCCGGCAGCGTCCCCCTGCGGGAGGCGCTGGCGGATCATCTGGGACTGGTCCCCGAGCAGGTCCTTGTCGGTAACGGTTCGGATGACGTTCTCAACCTTCTTGCCCGTGCCTTTGGAGGCCGGGGTAAATTGACCTGGCAGAGCTTCCCGAGTTATTCCCTCTATCCCGTCATTACAGCCATTGCGGGCGGTGACATTCAATCGATCCCCTTTGATGCCACCTTCCGTCTGCCACTGAAGAAGCTGATAGAGGCGCGGCCCGACCTTCTCTTCCTGACCTGCCCCAACGCCCCCACGGGAGTTCGTTTCCCGCTCTCTGAATTGAGAGAGCTTGCCGCTTCAATGGAAGGGCTTCTTGTCGTCGATGAGGCTTATGTGGAATTTGCCGAAGCAAGTGCTCTTCCCCTCCTTTCCGAGCACGACAACGTGGTTGTGACGCGCACCTTTTCCAAGGCCTATGGCTTGGCCGGACTTCGTGTGGGATATCTTCTGGGATCCCCGGAAGCCGTCGCGATTCTGGACCGGATCCGGGACAGCTACAACGTCAATCGCCTCAGCCAGGCTGGCGCGCTTGCCGCAATCCGCGAACAGGCGCTTTACCAGGAGCGCATCTCGGCGATCAAGGAACGGCGGCACGCCTTTGCTGAGGCGCTCGCGGGACTTGGATGGTCAGTTTATCCCTCCGAGGCCAACTTCCTTTTCGCGGCGCCGGTCCGCGCCGGTTCAACTGGTCCCGATGTGGCCCATGAACTCTTCCAGCATCTTGAACGCCGGCGGATTCTGGTGCGCTACTTTCCGAAGCACCCGTTGACAGCCTCTCACTTGCGCATCACCATCGGCAGTGAATTGGAGATGGATCACTTTCTGAAGGAGGTAAAGACATGGACGCAGGGCGAAGAGGATCAATAAGCCGCACGACACGTGAAACCCGTATTGAGCTGTCTCTGGGGCTGGACGGGCCCGTCGAGGTGGAGGTTTCCACGGGGATTCCCTTTTTCGATCACATGCTGGAGCTGTTTGCCTGCCATGGTCTTTATGCATTCAAGCTCAAGGCCGAAGGCGACCTTTCGGTGGATTATCACCACACGGTTGAGGATGTCGGCATTGTCCTCGGAGAGGCCCTGAAAGCGGCCCTCGGGAACAAGGCAGGCATCCAGCGGTACGGGTTTTTCGTGCTTCCGATGGACGAGTGCCTCTGCCGGTTCGCCATGGATCTGGGCGGGCGGCCCCATCTTGCCTACCGGGTTCCTGGCGGACAGGCCTTTGTCCGTGATTTCAATATCATACTGCTCAGGGAATTCTTTCAGGCCTTCGCCAACAGTGCCGGCGCCAACGTGCATATCGAGCTTCTCCACGGTGACGAACCCCACCACATTGCGGAAGCCCTCTTCAAGGCTTTCGGGCGCACCCTGGCAGATTGTGTCCGTCTGGATCCAAGGCGCCAGGGAACGGTTCCCTCCACCAAGGGAACGCTTGCATGAGAACCCGGATTCCTCGATAATGGAGTCATGTTACGCGGTTTCGTTTATTCATTTCTGGCTGTCTCCCTTTTTCTCCTTGCCAGCATTGGCTGGATGACGTTCCGGGCCGTTACCGAGGAGACCCTCTACCTGATGAGCGGCTGGGTCCTGCTCATTTCCTTTTTTGCTGTTGGGCCGCTCTTTTTTGCCCTTGGCTACTGGGATCATCTGCGTCGCCATCCTTCAGACTATCACTGGGATCGTGAAATTGGCGAGTAGGTCCAAGATGGCTTGCCTCGGCCGATGGCCGTCTCCATCCCCTCTGCAATGATTGATCTACCCGAGAAACGTCCCCGGATCGCCATTCTGGATTACGGGATGGGGAATATCCGAAGTGTCCATCGGGCCTTTCTGGAAGCCGGTGCAGACGCCTCGATCGTCGGCCATCCGGAGGCCGTCAAGGATGCCCGTGCCCTCGTGTTCCCCGGCCAGGGAGCCATTGTCGATACGATGTTTCTTCTCAAGGAACGGAAGTGGGACCGCTATATCAAGGACTGGATCGGGGCTGACCGGCCGTTCTTCGGCATCTGCCTGGGCCTCCAGGCCCTGTTTGAGCATAGCGAGGAAGGTGATACCCCCGGGCTGGGGATTTTACCGGGCCGTGTCGCGCGGTTCCGTTTTCCCCGGGAAAGCGGGCTGAAAATCCCGCACATGGGCTGGAACACGGTTCGTTTCCGCGACAGCGAGCCCTCCCTGCTTGAGCACATTGACCCGGTTTCGGAGCAGTTCTACTTTGTTCACAGTTATCGCGTGGTTCCGGAACCGGCAACTTTTCTCTGGGCATCGACTGAATACGGTGGCGTTGAATTCTGCAGTGCCGTGCGAAGAGGCAACCTTGTCGCAACCCAGTTTCATCCTGAGAAATCGCAGGCAAAAGGTCTCCAGTTATACCGAAATTTCGTCTCTCAACTGGGCTGATCCCGGAAGCTCTCCGTACCTCTTTTTGACGGTTGCCAAGATGATTTAAACCCCTCAGAAATATATCCCATGAGTAAGGAAGAAGTTGCCAAAATAACCATTGAAGGAAAAGAGTTCACTTATCCGGTCATTGTCGGATCCGAGAATGAAAAGGCGATCGACACACGCAAACTACGCAGCGAAACCGGGTACATCACCTTTGATGAAGGCTATGGCAATACGGGTTCCTGCCTCAGTGACATCACTTTCATTGATGGGGAGAAGGGTATTCTCCGGCATCGTGGGATCCCGGTCAACCAGCTTGCGGAAAACTCGACCTTTCTCTGCACCGCCTTCCTGATCATTTACGGGCACCTGCCGAATGAGCATGAACTGAACGGTTTCCGTTCCCAGGTGGCGGGAGCGGCGCGGCTGCACGAGGATTTTCGCCACCACTTTGAAGGATTTCCGCCCAATGCCCATCCCATGGCGGTCCTCAGTTCCATGCTCAATTCCCTCGGCTGCTATTATCCGGAAATGTCCAGTAATAATCGGGAACAGGACCTGGAGCTCTTTTCCGATACGGCCGCCCTGCTGATATCAAAGGTCCGCACCATAGCGGCGATGACCTACCGCATGAGCCAGGGCCTGCCCTTCGTCTATCCCCGTTCCGATCTCCGCTACGTGGAGAACTTCCTTCACATGATGTTCACGGAACCCTACCATAAGTATGAGGCTCCGAAGGAGGTGACCGAGGCCCTCGATCTCTTTTTCCTTCTCCACGCTGACCATGAACAGAACTGCTCGACTTCAACGGTCCGGATGGTGGCCAGTGGAGGGGCCAATCTGTTCGCTTCTGTTTCTGCAGGCGTTTCCGCTCTCTGGGGACCCCTTCATGGAGGAGCCAACTCGGCTGTGATCAGGATGCTGGAGCAGATCCACGCGAGGGGAGACGATGGAAGCCGCTTCATCCGCGACGCGAAGGAAGGCAAGGCGCGGCTGATGGGCTTCGGGCACCGCGTCTACAAGAATTACGATCCCCGGGCCAAGATCTTCGGAGCCGCGGCGGAGCGCGTCATGAAGGCACTTGGTCGAGAGGATCCCCTTCTGGATATTGCCCGCCATCTCGAAAAGGCGGCCCTTGAGGACGCGTACTTCGTGGAACGGAAACTCTATCCGAATGTGGATTTTTACAGTGGGATTGTCCTCAAGGCCATTGGTATCCCCGTGGAGATGTTCACTGTCATGTTCGCTATAGGCCGGATGCCCGGATGGATCGCCAACTGGAAGGAAATTGCCGAATCCTCGAACCGGATTCACCGGCCCCGGCAAATCTACACGGGCGAAACCAAACGCGACTGGATCCCGATCGAAAAACGTTGAGGAGTGCTCCGAGGGAGGCTTCCTTTCACCCCTTATTTATTTCCGTCCCGCAGGTGCGGGGCAAGCGCCTCCTCGAAGCCAAGGCCGGTGTATTTGCGGATCCCGCGCACGACATAAAAGAGAATCCCGAAGAGAAAGATCATGCTCGGCACGGCGATCACGACGTAGGACCATCCCGTCATGGCTCCGACTTCGGCATTGAAACGGGCGGCATTGAGACTGGGTTCGGTTTTCACGAAGTGGCTGGCGAGGATGAAGTTGAGGACCGCGCTGAGGAAAAAGGAGAGGGAGAGCAAGAGAGTGGCTCCACGGAGGAGGGAGTCCATTTCCTTTTCCCGGCCACGTTTCCGAAGGTTTTCCTGGATGTGATCGACGTCGAAAATTTCGGGGGAATAGACGAGAAGGCGGATCAGGGGCCGCCGGGTGAGAAGGGAGGCGATGACGGCCAGGCCGATGATGGCGGGAATCGCGGTCTCCTTGACGATAAACCAGAACCGGGGCAGCTGCATGAGTCCGACTCCCCCGGTAAGGAGGATGCTGATGAATCCCAGGATGGAAATGAAATTGGGCTTTCCCCGTTTCTGGTAGTCGCGGATGAAGTAGAAGATGGGAAAGGAAAGAGCGATCAGGAGGACAAGACCCGGGCTGGAAATCAGGCGCTCACCCTGGGTGAGGAAGATGACCGGGATGAGGATATTAAAGAGAATGCTCTGAAAGCCGTTTTCCCGTTTCTGTGGCGTGTTATTTTCTCTTCCCATAAGCAGGCCTGGATGGTTTAACTTTCATTCATGATGGCAAGTCCCATTCGCTGCCTGGTATCGGCCGGACCAACCAGGGAGTTCTTTGATCCGGTTCGTTTCCTGAGCAACCCCTCCAGCGGGAAGATGGGTTACAGCCTCGCCCGGCAGGCCGCCTCGAAGGGGTGGGAGGTGAAACTGGTCAGCGGACCGGTCAGCCTTCCCGATCCCCCCGGGATAGCCGTTACCCGGGTCACAACCGGTGAAGAAATGCACGCCGCCATTTCCGCGCAATTCGACTGGTGCGATATCCTGATCATGACGGCAGCGATCATGGATTACCGGCCGAAGGCGGTTGCCGACCACAAGATCAAGAAATTTGAACTGAAGATGGTGATTGAGATGGAACCGGTTGTCGACGTCCTCGCGACGGTGGCCCGAGGGAAGACCAGGCAATTGATTGTCGGGTTTGCCGCGGAAACGAACAGCCTTGAAGCGCATGCCCGGAAGAAACTTGAGGCCAAGAAGGCGGATTTCATCGTGGCGAACAACATCGGGGGAGAGAAGGGGGCATTTGCCCGCGATGAGAACACGGTGCTGGTTTTTTCGTCCACGGGCAAACCTCCGCTTTCCCTTGGGCCGGCCCCGAAAATGACCATCGCGGGGCATCTGATCGATTTGTTTGCCCTTGAAATTGAGCGGCGGGCCGCCGTGTCCGGGGGCTGGAAAGGAGGCGGGCATGGGCAAGCGACCTGATCCGATCGACAGCCTCGTGGACCGGGTTGATGAACTCGACACGGCCAGCCGGGCCAACCTGATCGGTCGGCTGGCTCGGGAACGGCGCCTCCTTAACATGGTCGTGAATACCCTTCGTGAGGGCGTCATTGTCCTTGAGGCCTCGGGGGAGATTGAATACGCCAATCCTTCCGCGCGTGAAATGCTGGGCTTTTCCGACCGCGATCTCGGGAAGGTAAGCCTCTGGCGCGCTGTTCCCGATCTGGCGCGAACCCTTAAAATCACGGGTAAGGGCTTTCTCGTCGAGGAGGCCAATGTTTCCCGCGAGCTGGAGCTTTCCTATCCCCAGCACCGGATCCTCCGTCTCTACCTGGTCCCGATTGAGGAACCGCTCGATGACGCCGTTCAACTGGCCCGCTATGCGGTCATTCTCTCGGATATCACCCAGGACCGGGCCAAGACCCGCCAGGAGATTGAAAACGAGCGCGTCAAGTCGATCCTCGAACTGTCAGCCGGGGTCGCTCATGAACTTGGCAATCCCCTCAATTCCCTCAATATCCATCTGCAGTTGATGCAACGCCAACTGCAGAAGGCGTCTCCTTCGGAGGAAATCCGCAAGCTGGAAAAGGCCCTCGATGTCTGCGGAGCGGAGGTGGAACGGCTCGACAGCATCATTACGCATTTTCTGGAGGCAATACGGCCGCGCGAGCCTCAGTTGCAGGACCTGGATCTGATCGCCCCGCTGGAGGAGTCCGTCCAGTTCCTCGGTCCCGAACTGGAGGGCGCCGGGATACGCGTCGATATCGAGCTGACAAGCAGTCTTCCGACCATCCAAGGCGACCGCGACCAGATCAAGCAGGTTTTCTTCAACATCATGAAGAATGCCCGCCAGGCCATGCAGGCCGGAGGTATCATCCGGGTCCGGGCCTTCAGTGATGACGAGTTTGTCTACATCCAGATAGGGGACACCGGCGATGGGATTACCCAGGAGGACCTTTCAAAAGTTTTCCAGCCCTACTACAGCACGAAGAAGGACGGACATGGCCTCGGGATGATGATAGTCGAGCGCATCATGCGCGACCACGGCGGGCAAATCGGCATCAACAGCCGCCCCACGGTGGGAACGCTGGTGACCCTTCAGTTTCCGCAGAAGCACCGGCGTGTCCGCCTTCTCCGCGATCGCTAGCCAGCACGCAAAACGGGGATGATCAGGCCTGTTCCATGGACCCGGTTTCGAGGAAGCGCTGGTGCATGTTGAAGGCCCGGTTCAGCGATTGGGGCGTGTGGCCGCCGATGACATCCTTCAAATAGGAAGAGAGTTCTCCCCGGTAGCTCGGATGAGCACAGTTCTTCACGATTTCCCTGGCCCGTTCGAGGGGATCCTTCCCCCGCAGGTCGGCGATTCCCTGTTCCGTGACCACGACCTGAACCGAGTGCTCGCTGTGGTCGAGGTGGCTGCAGAGCGGAACGATGGGGCTGATTTTTCCGCCTTTGGCGACGCTGGGACAGGTAAAGATGGAGATATACGCATTCCGCGTGAAGTCGCCGCTCCCGCCGATCCCGTTCATCATGTTGTTCCCCATGATGTGGGTTGAATTCACATTGCCGAAGATGTCGACCTCGATCGCGGTATTGATGGAAATGATTCCCAGACGCCGGACAAGTTCCGGATTATTGGTGATCTCCTGCGGCCGGAGGACCATGCGGCGACGGAAGAAATCCAGGTTCTGGTAAATCCCGTCGAGAATGGAGGGGCTGACCGTGAGGGAGGTTCCACTGGCAAAACTCAGTCGTCCGGCTTCCATGAGGGAGATGACGCTGTCCTGGATGACTTCCGAGTACATCTCAAAAGCGGGAATTTCCGGGTGTTCCCCCATCGCCCCGAGGACAGCATTGGCGATGTTACCGACTCCACTCTGGATGGGAAGAAAGCTTGACGGGATGCGACCACCCCGGATTTCCGCGGCAAGAAAATCAGCGACATTTTCCCCGATCTTGCGGGTAACCGCGTCGGGATCCTTGAAGCTGCCAACCTCATCTTCCTCATCGGTGAAGACAATGCCGGCGATTTTCGCCGGATCGATGCGGACAACGCATTCCCCGCATCGCTGTCTGGTGGCGTAGAGGGGGATTTCCCGGCGGTTCGGGGGATCTTCCGGCTCGAAGATGTCGTGGAATCCGTACAGTTCAGTCGGGTGGTGGCTGTTGATCTCAAGGATGACCTTGTCGGCCTGGTGAAGAAAGGTGTTGGTCGCACCCACACTTGTGGTGAGGGTAATTTCGCCGTCCGGGGTCACTTCGGCGGCCTCGACAACTGCGGCATGGATTTTGCCGAGGAAGCCGTAGCGAACCCATTGCTGGAGAAGGGAGAGATGCATGTCGAAGAAGTGGGTCTTCCCCGCATTGATGGCCTTCCGTAGCGCCGCATTGGATTGGTAGGGAGTGCGCCAGGCAACGGCTTCGGCTTCGGCGAGGGCCCCGTCAAGGGAGTCGCCCGTGGAGGCGCCGGTGATGACACCGATCTTGAAGGGATTGCCTTTGGTATGTTCTTCGCGGGCCCGTTCGGCAATGGCGCGGGGGATTGCCTTGGCTGCTCCGGCAGGGGTGAAACCACTGAAACCGATGGTTTGCCCGTCATGAATAAGGTCTGCCGCTTCCCGGGCAGTGAGTTCTGGAAATGGTAAGGACATGGTATTAGTTTATCTTAATGCTGGTTTTGCATAGTATTAGGGGAGAGCGGCTTGGGCTGGCAAGTTCTTCCGCAGAAAAAGAAACGGCACCTGCTGGGAGGTGCCGTTTCAAAGGTTTTCCGGGAAGTCCGGATAGCGTAATGCTTACTGCCCCGAAGGGTTTGCGGGAGGCTGACCCGAGTTACTGGGCGGTGCCGGAGGTGGTCCCGGAGGAGGTCCGCTCGGGGGAGGCGGGGGCGGCTCCATGTCGGGAGGAAGGTTCGGAGGTGGCCCTTGCGGGGGTGTCGGCATGTCGGCAACCTCGAGCAATTCAACCTCAAAGATGAGGGCATCACCAGGTTCGATAATGCTGCCGGGTCGTGAGGGCCGGTCCCCGTATCCGAGCTCGGAGGGAATGTGGAGCTTGATCTTGCCACCTTCCTTGAGGAGCTGGAGGCCTTCCGAAAAGCCCGGTACAACCCGGTTGACCATGAATTCGGCATTTTCACCGGAATCGAACTCGCGGCCGTCAAGCAGAACCCCGCGATAGTTCACCTTGACACGGGAGGTCTCGTCAGGGCGTTCACCGGTGCCTTCCTCGATCATTTCGTAGTAGAGGCCGGTTGCGGTCTTGACCACGCCTTCCTTCTCCTCAAGGTCCTCGAAGTAGGATTCGGCTTCAGTCTTGTTGGTTTCAGCAAGGGCTGCGGCGCGGGTTTCCTCCTCTTCCTGGAAGGCCTGCATCCGGCCCATGTAGATCTGCTGGGCCTCGGCGATGGCTTCCTGGAAATTGGCCGGTTCATCCTCTCCCATGGCAGCCATCCGCATCCCTTCGAAGACGCTGGCGAGTTCTTCTTCGGAGAAGCCGATGTTGAGTCGGAGCTGTGACGCCATTGCATATCCCATGGACTTGAAAGCCGCGGTGTTGTCAGCCGCCGATTCGGCGGCATCCTCAGCGAGGGCAGGGGTCCATGAGACGAACACAGCGAGGGCGGCCGCGAAAAGCGGCAGGGGTCGCATATACGATCGTTTCATCATAGGGTTGAGGTTGTTACAGACCCCTATACCGGGGTCAATTCCTGATTGTACCAACTTTAACGACGGGAAAAAGTTTCGGTTTGAACCGGTTCCTTCTGGCGATCCGGACATTTTTCCGGCAAGGGTCGGAAATGAATGCATTCACTGATCAGTTATGGGAGACAATCGCCCCGGATATTTTTCCGGCAATTCTCGAGCATCCCTTTATCCGAGGCCTTACGAGTGGGGAACTGGAGGAATCGGCCTTCCAGTACTATGTGAGTCAGGATTCGGCTTATCTTGAAGCCTATGGACGCGGACTGGCCCTTCTGGCGGCCAAGTCCGAAGTATCCGGGCCCTTCATGATGTTCTGTGAGCATGCGAAGACCACGGTAATCGTCGAGGAGGCGCTTCATCGCGAATTCCTTTCGGCCTGGTCGGACCGCGTTCTTCCGCCGGAGTGGAGTGCGATGAGTCCCAATGGCCTTCTCTACACCTCCTACCTGCTCCGTGTGGCCTGGTCGCGCCCGTACTTCGAGGGCGTGGCGGCCTTTCTTCCCTGCTATTGGATCTACCGCCAGGTGGGGGAGCACCTGGTTGCGCAGGGATCGCCTAATCCCCTTTACCAAAAGTGGATCGACACCTACAGCGGGGAGGCTTTCGGTGCGGTGGTGAAGGAAATCCTGGCCCTCGTCAACGCCCTCGTGGCCCCTCTGGACGCGGAGGCGCGGGGACGCATGGCGATGCATTTCCGGAGGACCAGCCAGTTGGAGTATCTCTTTTGGGATGCCGCCTACACGCACCAGGAATGGCCCTTTGAGGAATCCTTGCGGTAATGGCTTTTCCGTTTCGGAGGCAAAAGGGACAGGATCCCGAGGATCAGAGGGCACGGCACTGAGAGGGGCGTAACAAGAAGGTCGCCTTTAACAAACGAAGCCACCCCTTGTTGGGGGTGGCTTCGGGGCAATGACACTGTTAAATCATGCCCTATCTCTGTCGCTGTCTTAACTCAAGGGGTCTACCCTTACTGGCATATCACATGCCAAAGTCATACAGGAACAGGTGCGCAAAATCCTATCCCGATCAAGGAAAATTAGCTTCTAAAAAAGTAATAAATTCGCATACCCTTCTGCCTTGTAAAAAGTGCTCGAACTGACCTGTCAGGGGTATACGCCTCACGGCTTGGGGGCCTCAAGCTGGTCTCTTTTTTCTTCGAGGGAGGAACGCATGCGGGCAAAGGCCTCGTCGCGTTTTTCAATAAAGTCGAGGACACGCGCCTGGAGGAAGGCGGATCCCTCCTCAGCGGGGAGTTCCTCCAGTTTGGAGCGGATGGTGGCCCGCGTATCGCTGTTTGCGGCGAGCCAGAACTGGGTGAAATCAGATTTTTCTATATCGGGCAGGTGGCGCATCAGCTCCTTGATTTCCTTTTTGCGTTCGGCGGTCATCTGGGTGACTTGGGCAAGCCGGATACGCATGGCCTCACGCTCCTGGGGGGACATTTTCTCGATAAATTCGAGGGTCTGGCGCAGGCGCTGGAGTTTTTCCGGGGAGAGGGAGAGGAGTTCCTCAAGCTGTTTGAGCTGGTCGATCAAATCGGATGGATCGGGGAGGTCCGGGGGAGGACCCTGCGGCCGGTTCTCGCGCATTTCGGGGGGCAGCGGAGGCGGTTTGGGAAGGGGAGGCGGCTCTTCTTCCCCGGCAAGGCGGGCGGAAGCCTGCAGGAGCAAGCACACGCTCAAGGCGAGGAGACTGGCAGGAAAGATCCGGATCATCTGAGGAGCCTAATCGAAGAGGTAAGCCAGATCATCGACGGATTTCAAGCGTGCCATATCAGTGTTTGACTGGAGATTGCTGGCGAGGGCAAAGATCCGTGTCAGTTCGCGGTCTTCACTGGAATCGGCAGCGAGGGCAGCCGGCTCATGAACGGAGGGGCCCGGCAAGGCTGGCGGGGAGGGAGCGGACTGCTGGAAACTGTAGAAGGCCAGGCCAAGGACAAGGGTGGCGGCAAGGGGAGCGGCCCATTGGAACCAGGGGACGCGGACGGTGGGGGCGGCCTTCAGGCGCAGGCGGATCTTTGCGGGAAGGTCCGGGTCGTAGAGATGTGGATCCGGCTGGAAAAGGGCATTGAGACGCCTCTCGAACCCGGGCTCCGGCTCATGGAGGCGGGTTTTCAGGCGTCCCAGAAAGTCGGGGTCAGGTTTGGCGGACGGTTTTTTCAGCCAGGCCTCGAATTCTTCGAGACGATCTTTTTGTTTGTCGGGTCGTGGGCTCATGTGGGTTTCAATCAGTTAAACCAGATCTTTGAGTTCTTGTTTCAGGAATTGTCGCGCACGGAAGATCCATGTTTTGACGGCGCTTTCGCTGGCCTCCATGACCTCGGCGATTTCCTGATAGCTCAATTCCTGTTGTTTGAGAAGGAGGATGGCGGTGCGCTGGTTTTCGGGCAGCTTGTGAAGAACCTGTTCAAAGGCTTCCTCGATTTCCGCAAAATGCCGGGAAGGGCCCTCCGAGCTGAAGGCTTGAAGATCGGCGGGATCCCATGCATCAAGGGGTTTGCGCTGGTTACGGCGGTATTCGTTGATAAGGAGACGACGGGCAATCTGGAAGAGGAAGGTGCTGAAGCGGGCCCTTGGTTCGTAGGTGGGCGCGGCGCGGTAAAGGCGGATGAAGACCATCTGGGTGAGGTCTTCGGACTGTTCATAGGAACGAAGGGACCGGTTGAAGAAATTGAGCAGGGGGGACTGCCAGCGTTCGACAATCCGGTCAAAGGCGGATTCCTGGCCGTTTTTGAGCTGAAGCATCCAGTCGGCTGACGGGTCGGTTTCGGTTGGGGAGTTATCCGCCATGCGCTTGGTGAAGAAAGGTCATCCTCTGTTTGTTAGAACGTTGTCGAACGGTGAAGGTTTCAAGGCGAAAGCAATTCAGCCTCGATCAAACAAAGAGGAAGTCTTGCCTTTGGGAGAGCGCGCTTATTTTTTAAGGCATGAAATTCCAGAAGCATGCTGCGGTTTTGGCCGCTGCGTCTTTGTTTTCCTTTGTCGGTACGGGAGCGACGGGATGGGAAGTGTTCCTGGACGCGGGCTCGGGTAGCGTATCCGCCTGTGTCGAGGTGGCAGGAGGGGGACCTGCCGGGGAGGAGACGCTTTCGGGGCCCGGGATGGGGACCGGATACCTTGGTGACGCCGGTGTCCTTGAAAAGGGCCATGAAGACGGGGGAATCGCCCTTGGCACAAGCTCCCTACCGGAGCCCTTGCCGGGAACCGGGATTGGACCGGAACGGGTCTACCTGCTCAAACGCGAGGTGAGGATTTGCGAAGGCGGCCGGAAGTTGCTGGAGACGGATCTCGAGGAAGGATAGCTTTATGGCCTTTGGATCACCTATGCCTTCCAGGTATACGGGACGCTATGGTCCCCGGGTTGGGGAGATCGTCCTGCGCGGACTGGCGATCTGCCTCCTGGCCCTGTGCCTGGCGCTTTTCCATGGCCTTCTGGTCGGGCTGAAACCGCCCCCCGAACCCGAGGACCCCCACGCCGTCGGTCTCGGGGAGCTGGCTGCCATGCCGGGGATAATCTGGATTGACGCCCGGTCCGAAGGCGCCTTCGAGGAAGGGAGTCTTTCCGGGGCCCTGCACGTCAATGAGGAAAACTGGGAAAGGGGCCTTTCGCAGTTGCTTGAAAGGTGGGAGCCGGGCCGGCCCGTGATTGTTTTCTGTGACGACAGCGGATGCGGAACGAGCCGTTTGGTGGCGGAGCGCCTGCGGGAGGAACTCGGTTTGCCGGAGGTCTACTGGTTCGAGGGAGGATGGGAAAAACTGGAAACAGGATGGCCGGCCCCATGAAATTCCCTGGGGAACTGCTTCTGCGGGCCATTCTGAGCCTGTTCTTTCTCTATGCGGGGATATCGAAGCTGGTTGACCCGCACGCCTTTGCCCTGGCGATTGAACGGTATCGCCTTGTCGACGGCCTTGCCGCTCACCTGCTGGCCTTCTGGGTCCCCTGGATTGAATGCCTGGCGTCCCTTTTTCTTTGGAGTCGACGGTGGCGCCTGGCGGCCGTGGCCGTGCTCGCGGGGTTGATGCTGGTCTTTCAAGTGGCCCTTACGATGGCCTTTGTCCGTGGACTCGACATCGATTGCGGGTGTCTGGGGGATGGGCTTGAAATGAGCGTTACGGGGGCCCTTCTACGGAATTTTATCATCCTCCTGCTGCTCCTGTGGATTGGCCATCTCAACCGGCATGAAAGATGAGCCTCCCTCCTGAATTCTCCCCCGAAGACCGGCTTGCGGCCCGCCTTCTTGAGCGCATGGGAGGCCGTCCCCCTGATTCCGGGGGACTGAGGGAGTTGTATCAGCTGTACCAGCGGCCCTTGATGTCCCTTGTGCTGACGATTGTACGGGAAACGGGGGTGGCTGAGGAGATCCTTCAGGATGTCTTTGTGAAGGCCTTCACGCATGCGCGCCGCTATGATCCGGAACGGGGAACGCCCTTCACCTGGCTGGCGACCCTCTCCCGTCGGAAGAGCATAGACTGGCTGAGGAAGCAGCAAAGGCGACCGCAATTAGTTGCCCCGGTCGGGGAACAAGCGGAGCGATTTACGGACAAAGACAGCATTGCCGATGAAAGTGATGTGCAGAAACAATTTGAAGCCCGTTTTGTCCGGGAACATCTGGAGATGCTTTCTCCGGGGCAGCGGGAAGCCATTGAGATGGCCTTTCTGGAAGGCTTTTCCCACTACGAAATTGCCGATCGTCTCGGGAAGCCCCTGGGAACGGTCAAATCGCATTTGCGGCGCGGCCTTGCAGCGTTGAGAACCTTTTACCTGGATGGAAACGGGAGATGATGGATCAGCAGACAGAGGAACAGGCGGCCTTGTATGTCCTGGATCTCCTTGAAGCAGAGGAGCGGGCCGCCTTTGAGGCGCGGCTCTCCACCTCTGCGGAGCTGCGGAGGTGGATCCGGGAGCTTCAGGAAGGTCTCCATGGCCCCGTGAGGCAGGCTGGGGGGCCGGCTCGGCCGGACCTCCTTGCAGGAATCCTGGAACGCGCTCAACGGGAAGAGGAGGCGATAAAGGAGGCGGGCTCCGGCAGGGGGCCGTCCCGTGGGACGCGCTGGAGCGTTATCTGGGCGGCGGCTGCGCTTGTGCTTCTCGGCTTGAACCTTTTCCTCTTGAGTTTCCTGAGCCGTTCCCCGTCGGCCATGGGAGAGGCTGTCGGGACAACGGGTGAAGAGGGAGTGTCTCCTGAAGCGGCTGAAAAATTGCGGCAACCGCAGGCCGCGGAGGGGCTCCAGATCCGTATCCGCCAGCTCGAGGAGGCCCTTGCCTCCACGGAGGAGGCCCTCGAGGAGGCAGTTGAGGAACAACGCTTCCTCTCCCGGAGAACAACCGAGTTGCAGGCCGTCAACTCGGGCTGGCAGCGTGAATATGCGCGGCTGGCGTCGCGGATGCAGCCCTTTTTTCAAGAGAATCCAGGAAGGAGCCGGTTCACGGTGATCGAGCTGGTGGACCGCGAGGTTATTGAACAGGATTTGCCACGACTTGGATTTACAGATCTGGCGGGCAGCTTCCTGGCGGGAGAAGCCACTATTTCCGGAGCGAATCCCGGCGAATTCATTGGCCCGGTGGTTGAGGGAGCGGGTGTTGGCTCGGCTTCGGGGGATGCCGCCGAGGCTGGCCTGAATCCCTTCAACAGGGGTGGCTCCGCATCCATCCAAGAGGAAATCAACAATGAAACGGGCGGTTCCGAAGGGACCGGGAAGCGGTCCCCGGGTGAAGAGGAGGACGGGATGGGAACGCGGCCAGCCGGATTCACAGTCTGGCGTGATGACGAGCAGAAAGGCTTTCTCGATCTCTACAATCTTCCGGCTGCGGGAGAGGGGGAGGAAGCCTATCTCTGGGTTCGCTCGAGCGAACTGGAGCCCTACAAGGCGGTTGGCGAACTGCCGGATCTCGATAACGGGACCGGTTCCTTTTTCTATTCCGTTGACGAGCCGAATTTCACCCCCACGGAAATTCTCATTACGGCCGAGCCTGCCGAGGGTGCGGGATCGCATCCAGCGGGAGCGATTCTCCTGAAGGGCCCTTGAGGGTTAAACAACCCCAATGAGGAAATAGCCGGCAATTCCGGCGAGGAGCATGGGCAGCATTCCCGAAAGGAGCGGTTTGCGGAGGTTCGGATGCCCTTGCCAGAAGGCGAAGCTGGTTTTGAAGAGGGTATTGGCAACGGCCCCGATGAGGACACCCTGAGCCGCCATCCTGTCGGGGATTTCCCCGGCATCATTTTCGTTGGTGAGGGAGAGGGCAATGGCGTCCATGTCTGTCAGACCGGAAAGAAAGGCGACAGGATAGAATCCACTTCCCCCGCCCCATTCGGAGACGGCTTTGAGGAGGAAAACGATCAGGCCATAGAGGAGGGCGAACTTGATCGCCAGCTTGAGGGAGAGGGGATTGCTCAATTGGGGGAGGTCGACCTCTTCCTCCTGACGTTGAAGGAGGAGACGGTAGAGCAGGAAAATCGAAGTCGGGAAGGCCATGACGGCGACGGCCGGGAGAAGCTCGGCGAAGAGCCTCCCGTTGAGGGCAAGGATGATGACCATGACCCGGGCCAGCATGACGGTATTGGCAATGATGATCCCGATGGCGAAGGTATGGGCGACCTGGGGGGTGTCCCGGCTGTTGCGGGTAAGGGCGAGGGTCGTCGCGGTGGAGGAGGCGAGGCCCCCGGCGAGGCCGGTCAGGGTAATCCCGGAGCGGGCCCCGAGCAGGCGCACGGCGACATACCCGACAAAGCCGAGGCCGCTGATGAGGACGACCATGAGCCAGATGGTGTAGGGGTTGAAGGCATCCAGGGGCCCAAACCCACGGTCCGGAACGAGGGGGAGGATGAGGCCGGTGACGGCCAGGAACTGGAGGAGGCTGAGGACGTCCTCATTCGTGAGGTTGTGTGCCCACCGGTGAATAATGGGTTTGGAGGCAAGAAGGATGCCCACGGAAACAGAGACGGCGATGGCGGATTCAAAACGTTGCCAGAAGACCAGCGAGCCGACAAGAAAGGTGAGGATGGCGGCAGCATAGCTGGTCAGGCCCAGCCCGCGGTGACTGTCCTTGTCGATGCTGTTGGCGGCGATGAGGAAGACCCCGAAAGTGGCAAAGGCGACCGGGTAAAAGAAGGTGGCATGGGTTTCATGGACATAGGCGCAGAGGAAGCCCAGAAGGGACCACAAACCATGGGTGCGTAGGCCGGCACTTGATTCGGCGGCCTCTGCGTGGGCGTCCGACCATTGCCGGATAAGGCCGATGAGGGCTCCCATGCTGATACTGACGACAAGGGCGTGAAGAAAGGGAATTTCTACGATTTCCTCCAGATTCATGATACCGTGGTCATGGGCAAAAGTTAGCGTGTGGATGAGAGGGGAAAGGAACGCTCCGTGCCGGACTTCGTGGTTACGGTGATAGAGGTGTTACCGGAATCCGCTTCAACACGGGTCAGAACAAGGCCAAGCTCGCGATTGATGAAGGTGCCTTCAGGGATGAAGACAGGTCCCGCGAAGAGGCCCCGGGGACGGCTGGAAACAGCCAGGTCCAGCCCTGTGAAGCGGGTGAGGAAGGCCTCAAGATCCGTTCCGGCCTGCGTCCGGGGCTCCGGATTGCCAGCAGCGATGACGGTGCGGATGGAATCCGGCGGGGAAGGGACCTGTCCGCTGGAGGCGGGAAGAGCTTCTTTCCTTTCCGGGAAGGCGGCGTCGGTTCCTGTCGAGGAGTCGGAAGGGGAGGATGGCCACAGAAACAGAGCAAGGAGAAGGAGAATAAGGACGAGAAGGAGAACGAAAATCAGGATGCGCGCCCCTTGCCGCAGTCGCCGGCGCGGGTTCAGGGAGACCGTGTCTGCCACATCGGTGGACGGGGCAGGCGGAGGCACGAAGGGGTCGGGCTCGGGGGCGGAAGGCGGCGGTGGGGTTGCCGGACTGGAGGAAGAGGAAATCCTTTCATCGGGTTTCCCCGCATAGGGCCCGATCCGTTTCAGCTTGAGCCGCCTGCGCGGATCGCTCCCATCTCCCTCACGGGAAGGATCGGGATCAGAAGGATTTGGTGTGGATTTGCCCGGCATGGTCTTTGAACTCGATGGTGTTTCCGCTAATGGTTTCTATCTTCAGGCCGAGGGGGCCTTCAAGCGTTTCTCCCTGCAGGTAGACTTTTGTGCGGTCTGTGGCCTGATCGTGGAGGAGGACACGGGTCCCTCCGGACATGACCCCTCGAATTTCCAGTTCAAGGAGGCGCGAGACGCTGACCGGGTCGGGTTCCGGGGGAGGGGGTGACGACGCCTCCCCGGTCGGAATCTGCTCCGTTGTGGACCCGGAAGATGAGCTTTCCGGGGGTGTCTCCTCGTGAGAGGCGGTTTCGGAGACAGGTGGGAATGCTTCGTCCGCAAGATCGTCGGTCGGCTCCTCCGAAAGCCCGGTTTCCGGCATCGGTTCCGCCGTGGCGGGAATGGCGGCGGACTCCGGAGGAGGTGGCGGCGGTTCTCCCTGTTCTTCCTCCTCGAGGAGCTTCCAGATAAAAAAGGAGGTGAAGATGGTTGAAAGGATGCCCACGACAAGGACTGAGAGGAGAAAACCCCAGAGGTAACGGAGGCGGCCCCGGGGAGGCGGGGCCTGGGCCTTTCCGGCCGCGGCGGCGTGAGGCTCTTCATGGTCGGGACCGGTGGACCGTGGGCCCTGGGTCTTCTTGAGGGCTTCGTTGATGAGGCTCATAGGGATTTGATATCCTTGATTGCACGGCGCACATCCCACCAGGAAACAACATCCCTTGACTTGATATAGGCCGAGAGAAGGGCCTTGTCGCAGAGGTTGTTGATAAGGCGGGGAATGCCGCCGGTATGCCGGTAAATCCGTTTCATCGCCGCCCGGGTGAATTCGGGACGGCCATTGGCCCCGGCGATGATCAGGCGGTAGCGGACGTACTGTTCCATTTCCACCCTTGAAAGCGCTTTCAGGTCGTAATGAACCAGGATGCGCTGGCGCAGCTGGCGGAGGCTTTTATGCTGGAGTTTCTCCTTCAGTTCAGGCTGGCCGATAAGGATGATCTGGAGCAGTTTCTGGGTATCCGTCTCAAGGTTGGAGAGGAGGCGGATATGTTCCAGAGCCTGGAAGGACATATTCTGGGATTCATCGATGATGACGACAATGTCGCGGCCTTTGGAAATGAGCTCAAGGAGGAGGGCATTCAGCTGTTCGAGGCATTCCTTGCGCGACTGCTTGATGTGATCGACACCGAGTTCACTCAGGATGGTCTGAAGGAGCTGGGTTTCGGAGACGCGGGGATTGAGGATGAGAGCGGTCTCGATGGGACGTTCCTCAATTTCATCGAGAAGGTAGCGGCAGAGCGTTGTCTTGCCGCAACCGACCTCCCCCGTGAGAACGATGAACCCTTTCTTTTCCGCGATGCCGTAGCGCAAATGCTGGATAGCTTCCTGATGGCTGGGCGAGAGAAAAAGAAAGTGGGGGTCGGGCGTTATGTTGAAGGGCATTTCCTTCAGTCCGTAGTACTCTTTATACATGATCCTTTACAGGTAAGCGCGCAGAGGTCAGATTCCGTTTGAAGAGGTTGTCTGTAGCCGGCAACCATGGCGATCCATTAAATCCGAATCCTGAAGCATGTTGCGCTGGGTCTCAAGAATACTTCTCATCCTCTTGATTATCATCCTGTCGGTGGTCAGTACGGGGCTGTTCATTGTCTGGACCCAGACCCGGCGTGAACTCCAGCACTTTGAGGCGAAGCGGCTGGAGGCGGAGACCGAGCTCGACAAACTGAGGGAGGAGCGGGAACTGAAGGAAGCCTACCTGCGTTCCTTTCTCGGCGAGCCGGAGTTTGTCGAGCGGGTTATCCGGGAACGGATGGGGTATGTCGCCCCGGACGAGGTTGTCTTCCGCTTTGAAAATCCCTGAAGAACGGGAAATTCCTTTCCATCGCGGCGGCCTTCATCAACATGGACGGTGATGATTCATCTTGAGAAGCAGGAACAGGAACGATTCGAAGCCAACGGCCAGGGGCATGTCTTTGCCTTCTGGGATGAACTCGGTTCAGGCGGCCGCGAACGGTTGCTGCGGGATACGCGGGAAATCGACCTCGATGAAGTGGATCGCCTGGTGCGGGAACTGGTCACCGGAGCGAAGGACCATTCCATGCCGCTCGACGGACTCGAACCGGCTCCCTACATTGCCCATCCGCGCCACGGGGGAGAGGCAAAGGCATGGGAGACGGCGACCCGGCAAGGGGAGGCAGCCATCCGGGCGGGGAAGGTGGCGGCCTTCACCGTGGCCGGAGGCCAGGGAACGCGACTCGGGTACGACGGACCGAAGGGTACCTTCCCGGTCACGCCGGTGAGCGGAAAACCGCTTTTTGCCGTCTTTGCCGAGAAATTGCGGGCCGCGGAGGTGCGCTACGGCGTGCGGATACCCTGGTACATCATGACGAGCCAGTTGAACCATGAAGCCACTGTGGCGGCCTTTGAGGATGCCGGGTTTTATGGCCTGGCAAGGGAACAGGTGATGTTTTTCAGCCAGGGCCGGATGCCCGCGGTGGATTTTGAGGGCCGCATTCTGATGGCGGACCGGGACGCGGTGGCAATGAGCCCGGACGGGCATGGCGGTTCCCTCCGGGCCCTTGTGCGGAGCGGGGCCATCGCCGACATGAAGGAGCGGGGGATCGAGGTTATCAGCTACTTCCAGGTCGACAATCCCCTTGTCCACCTCATTGATCCGGCCTTCATTGGGTTTCATCTTGAGGCGGGATCGGAGATGTCGAGCAAGATGATCCCGAAGGCCTATCCGGAGGAGAAAGTAGGCCATTTCTGTGTCCGGAAGGGACAGACCCTGGTGGTGGAGTACTCGGACATGCCGGAGGCCCTGCAACAGGAACGGGATGCGAACGGAGAGCTGCGCTTTCCCGCGGGAAGCATTGCCATCCACCTTCTGGACCCCGCTTTCGTGGAGCGAATGGGAGGCGATGATCCCGCCGCAGGACTGCCCTTTCACCGGGCGGACAAGAAGGTCAAGACCGTTGATGAGAGGGGAAATCCCGTTGTCCCCTCTGAACCAAACGGAGTGAAGTTTGAAATGTTTGTCTTCGACGCCCTGCCGTCGGCGAAGAACCCCGTCATCATCGAGACCTTGAGGGAAGAGGATTTCAGCCCGGTGAAAAATGCCAGCGGAAAGGATTCCGTGGAGAGCTGCAAGGCGGACCAGTTGCGCCAGTGGACCCGCTGGCTGCGGGCGGCCGGGCAGGATTTGCCGGTTGACGAGACAGGCCTTCCCGAGGTGACCTTTGAAGTCAGCCCGCTTTTTGCCGACAGTTGCGAAGCCTTCGTCGAGAAGTGGAACCACCTGGCGGAGAAGCCGGCCATCGAAGAAGGAACGCGGCTGGCCTGAAGCAGAATTTCAAGTATCATACAGCATGAAGACAATGGACGCCATCAAGAAGGCGGGGAGCGAAGGCAAGCTGCTCGAAACAAGCGTGAAGAACCTGACCGACTGGCTGGAAGGGGGCTTTCTTCCGGAATGGGCCCTGGCCAGTATTGGAGAACTGGTCGAGAGGGAGCAGTGGGATGAGTTGAATGACCGCTTTTACCAGTTCCTCGCCTTCGGGACCGGGGGGATGCGTAACCGGACCATTGGCAACTATGTTACCGAAGCGGAACGGGGCACGCCAAGCGAGGCGGGAACGCCGAGCCATGCCGCGGTGGGGACGGCGGTCCTCAACGATTTCAACATCATCCGGGCGACGATAGGGTTGCATGCCTACTGCAGCCGATACCTGCGGGACAAGGGTGTTGAGACGCCTCCGCGCCTGGTCATTGCCCATGACGTGCGCCATTTTTCGCGCTGGTTCTGCGAATTGACGGCCTCGACCTTTATCCGTCTTGGAGGCGAGGCCTTTATTTTTGAGGGGCCGCGCTCGACGCCCCAACTGAGTTTCACGGTCCGGGAGAAGGAGGCCACGGCGGGCATTGTCATCACCGCGAGCCACAACCCCTCCCACGACAACGGCTACAAGGTCTATTTTGATGATGGGGCCCAGGTGGTCTATCCGCATGCGGAGGGGATCATCAATGAAGTCTACAAGGTGGGGATGGAGAAGACCCCGCCGTTTCTTGACGTCGATATTTCCGACGTCCACCGCCTCGGGGAAGCCGAAGATGCCGCCTATATGGAGGTTTTACGGGAGACAATCCTTGATCCCGCTGTCTTCCAGAAGGCATCCCCGCGGATTGTCTTCAGCCCGATCCACGGCACGGGAGGAATCACGGCCCCGCCGGCGCTCGAGTCCTTCGGCCTGGTGGTGGACACGGTTGCTGAACAGATGGTCCAGGACGGCCGTTTTCCGACCGTGAAATCCCCCAATCCTGAAAACGCGGAGGCTTTGAGCATGGCTATCGCGCAGGCGAAGCGCTCGGAAGCGGAGATCGTCCTGGCGACGGATCCCGACGGCGATCGCATGGGGGTCGCCGTACGCGACGACGCCGGGGAGATGGTTCTCCTGAGCGGGAACATGATCGGTTCACTTCTGGCCGCATTCCGGATCGAGCGGATGAAGGCGATGGGGCTGTTGCCGGAAGAGGGGACGCGCCGGGCGGCCCTGATCAAGACCTTTGTCACCACGCCGCTGCAGGCGGCGATTGCGGAAACGAATGGTCTCAAGGTGATCAACACCCTGACCGGTTTCAAGTGGATCGGCGAGAAGCTGAAGGCCTATGAGGAGGCGCTCATGGAACGGCTCCGCGAGGAGGGGGAGCCGGTTGCGGACTATGACGCGATGCCCCTCCGGGAGCGCCGCGAGAAGCTGCTCCAGTACAGCACCTTCTACGTCTTCGGGGGCGAGGAAAGCTACGGTTACCTTGCCTCGGACCGGGTGCGTGACAAGGATGCCAACGCCTCCGTGCTGATGTTCGCGGAGATGGCGGCGACGCTGCAGGCTGAGGGAAAGAACATCCTCCAGTACCTCGATGAAGTGTATCTGCGGTATGGATACTATCTGGAGGATGTCATCAACATATACTACGAGGGGGCATCGGGGGCGGCACGTATCCGGAACATCCTCGAGTCCTACCGGGCCAGGCCCCCGTCCGAAGTCGCGGGGTTCACGGTGACGGGCTGGAAGGACTTCGGCACGCAGACCCTGCACGACGCGGACGGTAAGGAAATCCCGAAGCAGGACTTCTATTTCATCGAGCTGGACAACGGCTGCAGCTACGCGGTCCGGGGAAGCGGCACGGAGCCGAAGATCAAGTTCTACATCTTCGCCCGGGAGGATATCAGCCAGCCGGGAGACCTTGAACCGGCGCGGGCCCGTGCGGAAAAGACAATCCGGACGATCAAGGAAGCAATTGAGGCGGACGCCCGCGCCCGTTCAGGCGGATGAGCCTCGGAAGCCAGTACGCGATTCCCCTCTTTGCCCTCATCGACCGGGCAAAGGTGGATCTGGCAAAACCATTGCCGGAGGAACTCGGGGAGCAGCTCGCGGGCTACCTTGAGCAGCAGTTCGGGATCGAATCGCTCTCGAACCGGCTCCTGCTTCTGGGGGGGGAAGCCTATCTGGTCCTCTTCGGGGTTCCGGAGACGAGCCTGCCGCCCCTGTGTTCACTGGTCGATGTCCAGCGCACGCAGCTTTACCGCTACGACCGGGACGGGCAGGAACGGGCCACCCTGACCCCGCTGAACGTCAGGGTTGACTAGCGGGCCGGCCCCGAAAACCGGAAGGCAGGGTCCCATGGAATTATAAGGCGAAGGCAGGCCCACAAGTTCTTTTCCCGGGCCCGGGTTTTCAAAATTTGTCCGGGCCTGCTCATTAACCGTTTCAGGTCGTTAAATACTTGTCCTTATGGGGCTCATTAGAAAGTCTCCGGGATTCCCATCCAAGACGAACCTGATCACCAATCCCATGACTTGTGCCAACGCTCCTGAACTCATCCTGCACGTCAATCACTGGTCGCTTCTTCATGAGGCCGACCCGCATGCCGAAGCGGGCCTCCTCAAGCATCTGCGCATGATACGGGAGGCGGGGTTCCAGGGCTACTGCGCACCGGTCGACCTGCCGGGGCTGAAGGAGCGTCTCGATGAGTTCGGCCTGCGCTTCGGCGGGGCCTTCGACGCCCAGTCGGAGGAACAATTTGCGGACAGGATCGCCGCCTGCCTGGCAATCGGGGACGGGCCCATCAACTGCCAGCTGGCCAACCACGACACGCCGGTTGAACGGGCCATTGAATTGACCATCGCGCTCATGGAGGAATCCGAGCGGCAGGGCGCCGAGGTCCATCTTGAGGTTCACCGCGACACCTGCACGGAGACGCCGGAAAAGACGGCCGCCATCATCGCGGGCGTGAAGGCGGCCACGGGCAAGCGCCCGCGGGTCAATTTCGACTATTCGCATCCGGCGGTCGTCAAGCATTTGAATCCGGGGACCTACATTGAGCGCCTGTTCGAGGACGTGGAGACCTTCCAGCAAGCGACGCTCTGGCACATCCGTCCATTCAACGGTCACCATTGCCAGATTCCGATCACCGATGGAAGGGGCGGGTATTCACCGGAGTACGAGGATTGCCGGCCCTTCATCCGCCAGGCGCTGACGCACTGGCTCAAAGGGCCGCGCCCGGGCAACGCCTTCTGGGTGATGCCGGAACAGGGGACGATGGGCTATCATCTGAGCTGCCATCCGCCGGTCGCCCATGACATGATCGCCATCGGGAAGGACATCCAGGAGATGTGGATGGCGCTTCAACAAGGATGAACGCAGGACTCCCGCGATGCAGCTGCAACAGCTCCGTAACCGAATTTCGGGAATGCGCGGGAAATGCTCGAGGTTGCGCGTGACCAGCGGCATTTCCCGCGCATGGTGCCGCGCCCCTGGCAGCCATGGGCAGGTTTTATCATCATCCACAGAACAGGTCTTCCTTGCACCCACAGGCAAGCGATGGTGTCAAACACGGTATGGGCCATTCACACGCCGCTCATAGCCAGGATCGGGGAGGGAAATCCTCCAGGGCCGGTTCCATTGTTAGGACCTGATAGTGAAGGCAGATTCGAACTTCAGAGGTTCTTGCCGGGTCGACTCAGGTTTGAGCAGGCCTCGGAAAGGGCCTTTGGCCAGATATGTCGGTTCGCAGTCATGCGTCATCTAAGAGGACCACCTGCGGCGGCCTGCCTTTGGCATTCAGGTCAAGCCACGAGACGAATTGAAAGGAATTTTTAAAATGCGTCGTAGGCGATCTGCTGGCGGGCAACCCCGAGCTCACGGAGCATTTGGGTGCAGGCCCTGATCATCATGGGCGGACCGCAAAGGTAGAACTCGACGGCTTCCGGATTTGGATGATCCTGCAGGTAGTTGTCGAGCACGACCTCGTGGATGAACCCGCTGTGACCCGTCCAGTTGTCCTCCGGAAGGGGGTCGGAAAGCGCGAGGTGGAAGGAGAAGTTGTCATGCTCCGCTGTCATCTGCTCGAAATATTCCTGATAGTAAATTTCCTGCCTTGACCGTGCACCGTACCAGAAGCTGACTCTGCGGGGTGTCTTTAGGTTTTCGAAGAGGTGGGCCAGGTGGGCGCGCAGCGGAGCCATGCCGGCTCCGCCTCCTATGTAGACCATTTCCCGCTGGGTTGGCTTGATGTGGAAGTCGCCGAACGGGCCGATGGCGGTGACGGTATCCCCGGGCTTCAGGTTGAAGACGTAACTGGACCCGACGCCCGGCGGGCAGTTCTGGCCAGGTGGAGGCGTGGCGACGCGGACATTAAAGCGGAGTGTGTTTTCCTTTTGCGGATTGCTCGCCAGCGAATAGTTGTTGCGGCGGCCCGTCTCGGTGTTGCTGACCACAAGGTCGAAGACGTGCTGGCGTTCCCAGACCTGGGCGTAGGGTTCCGGGATATCAAACTCGCGGAAACGGATTTGCTCATAGGCCGGGATGTCGAGCTGCATGTAGTCGCCCGGCTGGAAGTCGATCCTTTCCGACGGGGTGGCCGGCTCGAGGACCACTTCCTTGATAAAGGTGGAGACGCTGGTGTTGCTGACAACCCTGAAGGTGGTGGATTTTTCATGACGCACACCGACGCCACCGCGTTGCTCGATGTTCAGCCAGATCCGTCCCCCGCGTTCCTCGATGGGGTAGGTGCCAAGGCCCCGGCAGACGGGGGCGCGGGCGGGGGAGCCGTCGGCGAGATTGAAGCGACCGTTATGTTTCGGACACTCGACGATCTTACCTTTGACCATGCCGTCCGCGAGGTGCGTGTTGCCGTGCGTGCAGAATCCGTCGGAGGCGTAAAGGGTCCCTTCGTTGTCGCGATAGAGGGCATATGTTTTCGAACCGTGATCAAAGCGGATGACATCCTCTTTGCCGAGGTCCGCGACCGAGCAGATCTCCATCCAGCCATCACTGTCCGGTCCGGACTCGGTCCGGTAGGTGTCGTCGGCCTGGGGCCGCTTCATCGGTGGAGGCAGCTTGCGCTTCACGTGCCATGCGGGATCCTTCACCTGCCTGAAAATGGCGGGAATGATTTCCTTGTAGGCGGCGATAAGGTTCGGGTAGGGCTCGGGACAGTCATTCCTGATGGCTTCGTGGAGCTCCCTCTGCCTGTGATAGGGTACAAGCGGGAACATGTGGTGCTCAACGTGGTAGTTCATATTCCAGTACAGGAACCGGTGGATGGGATTCATGTAGACCGTCCGGCAGTTGAGCCGGTGGTCGAGGACATTTTCCGCCAGTCCGGCATGCTGCGTCAGCCCGTAAAGGACCATGAGCCAGCTGCCGAAGATGTTCGCCAGACCGATGTACATGAGCGGAAGAATGGATGAAGTATAGATGGCCAGTGCGATCACGCTGGCGTAAATGAGCACATAGATGCGCGCGTTACGGAAGATTCTGGGGAACTCGCTTTCCGGAATAAAGGTCTTTTCATCCGCGGACATGCTCCCCAGGGAATGAAGAAGGATGCTCTTGAAATACTTCGGGTAGACCGTGAGGTTGAAGATCCCGAGGATAAGGGCCTTGATGTCGGGTGGGCGGGGGACGGCGATCTCCGGGTCACGTCCGACGATGATCGTGTCGCTGTGATGGCGGGTGTGGCTCCAGCGCCAGACAACCGACTCACGCATAACCATGAAGGAGGAGACCTCGTAGAGGGCGTTGTTCAGCCAGTCAGTGCGAAAAGCCGTCCCGTGGCCCGATTCATGCCAGCGCGAGTCGGAACTGCCGGCGTAAAGGGCGGCATAGATGAGGTAGGGAATGGCGGCCCACCAGCTGCCCCAGAGGACCCAAGTCGCGTAGGCGGAGGCAAAAATGAGGCCGAACCAGATGAGCGTGTCACGGATGGCCGGACCGTTGCGGCGTTCCAGCAGCTTCCGCATGGTTGGCCGGGGAACCGGGCACTGGTACCAGTCGGCTTCGGCAAGACCCTTCTCAATGGCCTTGGCCGCGTTTTCGCCGGTCAGGCTGTAGTCGAGGTGCTTCGGGGGTTTGGTCAGGACGGCAGGTCCGTGGTCGAGGTCGTCTAACATGGCATGAGGTATGGCGGATCTGTTTTACGGGTTCGCGAAATAAGCCCTCATTATGAGGTTGATTAGACCTGTTTGTCTTTTCGCCCTTTGCCGAAAACCGTTCGTTTTCTGTCGTCCGTCCCTCAACGCCCGGCATTGAAGGCGTGAACGGTCTCTAACATGGCGACCACATTCCCGGTGGGCGTGCGAGCCTGGATGTTGTGGATGGCGTTGAAGACGAATCCGCCCCCCCTGCTGAAGATCTCGCATCGTTCGCGGACCTCCTTGCGCACGGCCTCCGGCGTGCCGAAGGGAAGGGTTTCCTGGGTATTGACCCCGCCGCCCCAGAAGGTGATGCGGTCGCCGAAGCGGTCCTTGAGGGCCCGGGGATCCATCCCGGTGGCGGAGCACTGGACGGGATTCAGGATGTCGAATCCGGATTCGATGAAGGCATCGATGAAGGGGACGACCGCGCCGCAGCTGTGCTTGAGGGTCTTCCAGGTAGTGTTCTCGTGAATCCAACCGTTGATTTGCTGGTAGTACTCCAGCCAGACCCTTCGAAAGGTATCGACCGAGCAGAACTGGGAGGTCTGAGTCCCGAAATCAGTGCCGCAGATGACGACGACATCGAGGAGCTCCCCGACGATGGCATGGAGGCGCTTCATGTTTTCGACGGCGATCTCCGTCTGCGCGGCGAAAATCTTTCTGACGTGCCCGGGATTCTCGGCGACGAGCATGTACCAGTCCGCCACGCCGCGGACGCCTTTCGGGTGTTCCAGGAAGGGGGCCGGGACGAGCGCAATGTCGCCGAGGCAGGTGCCGTTGAGGTGGGTGAGGATTGCCTGCTCAGATCTCTGCATGGCGGCGGCCTCACGGGTCCAGTAGGCGACGTCCTCGTCGGACATGAGCCCAAATTCCTCGAGGTTGTCCCCGACCTGAAGATCGTCCTCGTCGAAGTCGGGATCAACACGCTCGATAGTATCGAAAAAATACCCGGTCTTCGGCAACTCCCCGCTGGGCGGTGCCTTGGTGTCCCCCTTCGGATGAATCAGGGTCGAACCGTCCTCGCGGGCGGTTGTCTGGAAATGTTTTGAGACCAGCACATCCTGTCCCCAGGGCGTGCGCCACGGCTTCCAGTCCTCGTTGGGAAAGCCGAATATGGTCCTGTGCGGAAAGATGCTGGTTGTGTCGATACCCATGGCGGCCCGCAGGTCGTCTTCCACCAGGCCCAGCATCTGGTAAGGCTCGCAGACTTTCACGGGGCGCTTCTCCAGACCGTAGTGTTCGCGCAGGGCCTCCACCACGCTGCAGTGAATGCCGGTGATGAACGTGCTGCCGAAGTCGATGGGGATCGGCCCGTCTTCATGATTCAGGGCAGTAAGGACGCGGTCTCGGGGATTCATAATGGTCGAAGGACTCAGGTCGTATGGATCAAATCTGCGACGGGTGTAATCCTACACACTTTTGGAGGCGTTTTCCTCTCGCCATTGAACGAGTTGCTATCATTTTTTGTTGTGTGCTTGAGGACCTCAAGTTGGGCGACCGCTACGACGGTTTTATTTTTCTCGCGGAGGCGAGGCGCAAGCCGCCGATGCTGAAACCGCATCATCATGTGGAGTTGGAATTGAACCTGGTGACGCAGGGATCCATCACCTATGTGGTTTCGGGCCGTCGCTACACCTTTCCGTGCGGGACCATGCTCTGGATCTTCCCGTCGCAGGAGCACCTCCTGGTCGACCGCACCCCCGACGCGCGTTACTACGTTGCCGTTTTCAAGCCCGGGCTGATCGAACGGGCCTGCCGGGAGAAACTGTATGCCGGTCTGCATCGCCAGGAGGCCGAGGAGGAAGGGGTCCTGAGCAAGCTCCTTAAACTGGATACCTACGACCTGATGACGCGGACGATGGATTCGCTCATGGAGGATTCCCTCAATCCGGACATCCTGAACAAGGAAGCCGGGTTCGGGTTTCAATCGGATTTCCGTTACGAGCACGGGGATCCGGATGCCTTGAACGCGGGCCTGAGATACCTCCTCGTATCCTGCTGGAAGCTGTTCCAGACTGGCAGAGCGGGGGCCGACCCGGTGCAATTGCATCCGGCCATCACGAAGGCGCTTGCCCTCATGAACGACGAGGGGCTGACCTTCGATCTCAAGGAAATTGCCCGGCGGTGCGCGGTGAGCGAATCCTACCTTAGCCGGCTGTTCAAGGAACAAGTTGGTGTGCCCCTCAGTCATTACAGAAATTCCGTGCGCCTGCGCGCCTTCATGGAGGACTACCGTCGGCCTGGCAAGCGGACCATCCTCGAATCGGTCTATGCGGCGGGCTTCGGCAGCTACGCCCAATTCTACAAGGTTTTCTCCCGTTTTCACGGACATGGCCCACGCGAATACCTGAATGCACAGGAGACAGGGAAGTGAGGCCCGGCCGCCAGGGCGCGATACATCCTTTTGCCTTCAAGGTGCAGCGCACGCAGCTCATTCCGCTACGACCGGGCCGGGCAGCAACGGGCGACCCAGACCCCGCTGAACGTCAAGGTTGACGAGGGGGGGAGATCCATTCCTGGAGGATGGCGTCCTCGAGTTCTGCTTTTTTCCTTTGCAGCAGCTGCCGTTGGATGGCGGGAGCAACCTCCCCCAGGGGCTGGCTTCGCGCCGGACGGACGGCGAGGAGGCGGACGAGGAAGAGGCCCTCGGGGCTCTCGACAACGGGACTGAGGTCGCCGGGTTGCCGGAGGGAGAAGCCGATCCGGGCCACGGCCTGACGCCAGGGATCGGCGGGGCTTTCGGTGAGCCAGCCGAGGACCCCGCCCTCGAAGCGGGTGGGACGGTGGGCTGAAAAATCGACCGCGAGGAGGCCGAATCCGTTAGCCGGAGCTTCCAGAGCGGGATCGGAGAGGGTGAGGGCGCGTGCGCTTTCGAGCCGGTCGCGGAGTACGGCGCGCGGCTCATCCCGGCGCGGATCCTCAAACCAGAGGACAGCCAGGCGACGTTGTTCAGGAGAGCGGAACTGGTCGATCGAGTCCTCGTAAAAGGCGTTTATCTCGGACTCTGAGACGGAGGCTTCATCGAGCCGGGGATGGAGATGAAGCTCCTTGAGGCGGGCGATGAGAAGGTCGTCGGCCATGGCCTGGAAGTGTGGATCCTCCTCGACACCGAGGCGGCGGGCGGTTGTCCGAAGCGCCTGCCGGCGGGCGAGGTCGCGGCGGGCGCGTTCACGGTTTTCCGGGGTATCGGGAAGGCCGAGGCGTTCAGAGAGCCAGTAGGTCACAACGGCATCGGGAGGGGCTTCACGGGCCATGGGAGAGTCCGTGGAGAGGGAATCCTCCTTCTTCCCGCATCCAGCGAGGCAAAGGCAGACGGCCATAAAGAGAAGGGATTGGCGAAGGGCCATCATGAGACCGGTTGGACAGGTCAGCGTGGAGAGACCTCAAAGCGGTCGATACGGAAGGAAGCGGAACTGCCGAAGGCCGGTTCGGCGAGAATTTCCAGAAGCTGGGGTTCCGTCGCCTCGAGCTCGAGGGATCCGGCCTGACTCCCCGGTTCGGAAAAGGCTTTCACAACCTGGCCGTTGAGACGGATGGAAAAGCGGTCCCCGCTTCCGGCGTTTTCCATGTTGAGCTGATAGAGGACGGTCGCCGGGGCCTGGACTTCGAAGATCAGGCGGGATTTCCCCTGTTCACGGTCAAGGATAAGGCCGCTGCTGGATCCGGAGGAATTCCATGGGGCCCCGATGAAGCCGAGACGGGATCCGGGGGGTAACGGGGAGAGCCCGCTGGCGGCATAGACGATTCGGGGAACAAGGCGGGCAAAGAAATCCCGGCCGTTGTCGAGAAGGCTGGAATTACCGATGAACCGGCGCTCGGAGGAAGGGCCGGGATCCGTCTCGGAGAAGGCACTGCCGGCGGACTGCCAGGAGACAAGATCCCGCGAGACCTCAATCGTCCAGTCAAGATCGACGGCCTTGTTATTGGCGAGGACCTCAAGCAGCGGTTGATTGTCCTCGAGGCGAAGCCGGTAGCGGGCGGCCTCACGACCGGTGCCGGCAAGGTAGCGCTGGAGGAGGGAAGCAGCTTCGGCGGGGCCGGTGCCGGCCCGATATGTTTCCCAGTCGAGGGCCTGGCCGGTTTCCCCGGTGATGAAGGAACCAATACGTGTCAGCGGCTCATCAAGGTCGGCGCTTTCGCGGAGGAATGAAAGCTTCACCTGTCTCGGCTGGAGGACGAGGTATTCCGGTCCCGACTGGAGACCGAGGAGAAGGGTTCCGGGGAGGCTGCCGGCCTGCGGTTCGATGGTGAGGAGGCGTGAGGTTTCCCCGGAGGCAAGGGTGATTTCCTCCTCAAAGGGAACGAAGCCCTCATAGTTGCCGCCGGTCTCAAGGGTAAGGGTGAGGGGGGTCTCAAGATTACCGCTGCGGGTAAGCCGGACATAGGCCGGTTCGCCGGTTTCGATGACAGCGGTGGGCCCGACAGGTTCAAGACGGAGGACGGGGACATCGGTGACCTCTACTGAAAGGGCGGTGCCCGCAAAATGGCTGAAGCGGGAGGAAAGGGGAGCGAATTCCCAGTTTTCCAGGCCTTCATCCCGCAGGTCGGAGAGGGGCGCGAGGGTGATTTCCCGGATGGTTTCCCCCCGCTCGAAGAAAACGGGGATGCGGAAGGCAAAGGCGCTGCCCTCACCGGCGAGGAGGTAATCGGGGCCTTCTCGCAGTTCCCCATTGAGGAGGGCCACGGGAATCATCTGGGCACCCGCGACGGCCTCGCCGCTTCGCTCGACCACGAAGGTTGCGGGATCATTCATCCATTCGCGGAGCTGAGTGGGGGAATTTTCGGCAAAGCGCATTGTGACGGTGCTCCGGAGGGCAGGCCCACCCATGCGGATGCGCTCCTCGACAAGCAGGGCAAGGAATTCCTCCTCCTCAAGGCTTAGACCCTGGAGGGTGATGGTGCGGGACGGCGAGTTGTCGGGAAGTTCGAGATGAAGTCGTGTACTGGAGCTGGGAGTGGATCCGGTGGAGTCGATTTCCTGACTGATGGAGATCCAGTCACGGGGATCGCCGGCGGCGTTCCAGTAGAGGCCGCTGAGGTCGATGATATCCTCGGCGGGATGAAAATCGGTGAGGATGGTGTCTCCAGTGTCAAAGGAACCAAAGGAAAAGACATCCTCACCGGGGCCGCCCCCGAGGGTGTCGTTGCCGGGGCCGCCGGAGATGATGTCGTTGCCGGGGCCACCCGCGAGGGTGTCGTCGGCGAGGCCTCCGCGGATGATATCCGGTCCGGGGCTGCCGTCGAAGTGGATCGGGGTAAGGCGGTTGGACTCATTCCAGAGGAGGGCCCCCTGCCATTTCGAGGCGAGATAGTCCTGGAGGTCACCGAGGTGGCGGTCGCTGAGGGAGGAGGGGAAAATGAGCAGTTCGGCGAGGGTTCCCGTGAAAGGAGCCTCCATGGCGGAGTTGTCCCCGGTAAAGCGGCGCAGTCCGAGGGTTGGAAGGACGTTTGCGGTCTGCAGGAGGGAGGCCGTTTCGGCGGCATGGCTTTCCGGGAGGCGGGTAACCAGGTCGTCGCCCGACCGCCGCAAGGCGAGACTGTGCATACCCTCGGCTAGGCTCAGGTATCCGCCCGAGGCGAGATTTCCGCTCTGATAGTAGGGGGCGTCGGGATAGATTACCGGACCATCGGAGGGGGTGAGGGCAAAGTGGCCACGGGTGCTGCTGAAGACGGTCCGGGCTTCGAGGCTGTGGCCTTCGGGTCGGAAGGCCATGAGGATGGTATGGTTTCCCTGCGGGAGGCTGTCCTGATTGAAGAAAAGGTGGGCTGAAGGGGAGTGGAAACCGGCTGCAGGCCAGGGGAGATCGTCCGCGAGCAGGGGTTGGTAATCGGGCAAGGGCTGGGTCGCGGCTCGTCCAAGTCCGGAGCGGTCGGGCCATGTGTCCAGGCTGGGGGAAGCGCCGAGAAGGGCCCCGTCGAGCCAGAGACTGGATTCTGTTCCATCCTCCCTTGAAGCGCGATCCACCTGGAGGACGAGGGTGTCGCTGCCGGTATGGCCGGCCTCATCTTCCCATGCGATCCCGATACGGCGCGGTCCGGATTCCGTGCCGCGGTCACGCAGGGCGAGGCGGCCGGTCTCGAGATCGGCCAGGGTCAGGGAGAGGGGGGTGGCGGGATCAACGGGTTCGGCATCGAGAAGGATTTCGAGGCCGACCGGGTCGGGGGTGGAAAAATCGAGTTCGAGGAGGAGGTCTCCGGGGTCGGAATCGGAGTCGACAATCTGGGGAAGAAACCCGCGGAGGGCGTACTGGGGCATGCGCAACTCGGCTACCAGAAGGGAGGGGACGCGGTTGTCGTCAAAAGGATTGGTCCCGTTGATGAATTCCTCGTAATTGGACCAGCCGTCCCCGTCAAAATCGAGATGGGCGTCGCGGAAATCGGGGTTCGTCCCATTGGCGATTTCCCATGCGTCGGGGAGCTGGTCGCCGTCGGAATCGATGATGCCATCCTGCTCGAAGACGAGGTCGAGACGGTACTCGCCGGCCCGGGTGGCGAAGGAGAAGATAAAGAGCTCGGGACTGCCCTCGGCGATGTAGGCGGGTTCTCCATTGACGAGGACGGCATCCACATAAAAAGCCTGGTCGGAGGCGGAGACGGCGAGGAAGCGGTCTTTCTCGCCGGCAGCGGGGCGGTGTTTGAAGGGAATGGATAGGACGTAGGAAAGGTTGTTGCGGAGGTCGGGCTCGAGGGCCTTGACGAGGGTGACGCGATTTTCCGGGTCGTCCCCATTGACAAGGGTCAGGCTGAGTGTCCCGGAATTGAGGAGCATACCCTGCCCACCGGTGATGAGCCGGACCTCCCCGAAGAGGGTTACATCCGGTTCGAGGAAGCCGCTCTCCTGGGCGGCGAGGACCGCGGGGAGGAGGCAAAGGGCTGCCGGAAGGGTGGTGGTCCGGAGAAGGGACTGCCGACATGCGGAGCGAGCGAGAAGGTGGTTAAAGAAGCGTGCGATCATTGTCCGGATTGGGAATAGGTTTCGAAGTGGAGCTTGATATCGTCAATTTCACTGATGAGGAGGTCGAGGCCCTGGTCGGGGTCGGCGCGCAGGCTGGCTCCGGGAATAATCAGGAGCCAGCGGCTGTTCCAGACGGAGCGGCCGATGAGGCGTGAATCGCGGATGAGGTGGCTGTCGTCGATGGTGGAACCGCCGCTGTCATGATAGGCCCGGAAATCGCCAAAGCGCCGGATTTCACCGGGCAGGCCATCGATGCCGGTGGACGTGAAGAGGAAGCCGGGCTGGGTGAGCTCGGATTCGTTGAGGATGAAGGGGGTGGGAATGCGTTCCTCGACGACGTCCCAGCCGCGGATGACGGGCTCGAGGGAATTGGAGAGGCGCAGGTAGTCACGCCCGGCTGGAACGAGGTAGACGCGAGGGGAGGTCGAGAGCCCGGCCTCAAGGTAATCCTCGAGCCAGACGCCGACGCTGCGGATCTTGGTCGAGAAATTGGCCGAACTGTAGGCGTGGTCCTCGCCGCCGAGACCACGACCGAAGACATTGCGGCCGGCGAAAATCTCGGTGGAGAAGGGAATGACAAGGCCGGGCTGGGGTCCATCGGCACGGGTAGCAAAGGGACGGCAGTACTGGACAAACTCGGGCATCTGCCAGAGGTCGTCGACACGCCGGGCCTGAAGGGCCTGCCGCCAGCGGGTGTCTCCGGCAAAAGTATCGCGCTCGATACGGAAGAGTTCGCGGCGGAGGGAAAGTTTCCCGGTTTCCTTCTGGGGGTTGTTGAGCCCGAGCTGGCCCTTGAGGACCTGAAAGTTGGCTTCCATACGGGCGAGGATTTCCCCGAGTCCTCCCTGTCCGGATCGAGGCGCGCCGCTGTCCCAGAGACCGAGGTTGCGGGTGGAGACAATATCGTCGAGAAGGCTGGTGACGGCGGCGGGAGCGCCGGGATCGAGGCTGGTCTCGTATTCATAGGCCTTGGCGGCGAGCCAGGCGTAACGGCCGGCGTGCTCAAAGGCCGCCTGGTAGTTGGAAAGGGCTTCGGTGCGGCCGATGCGGAAGAGCATGTCCCGGTAACGGTTACCCTGGACGGTCGCGGCGAGGGTGGTGTTGAAGCCCTCGCGTTCCTCAAGGAGGGCAAAGCCCCGGTTGAGGGCACTGAAGTAGGCCTGACGCTTGAGTTCAAGGTTCTGGAGGTGCTGGCCGATGCGTGTACGCAGGGGGGCCTCGTTCCCGGCAAGGAACTCGAATTCGGCGAGATGTCCCTCCAGTTCAGAGAGGCGATCGAGGCGGGCAATTTCGGCTTCCTGAGAGGCGATGACCTCATCGCGGACAAGTTCGAGGGCGTTTGAGGTTTCCTCAACGGCCTTGGCGGAGATTGTCAGGCCCTGGTTGAGGGAGAGGCCGGTGACCTTGAGGGCTCCCCGGACGGCGGAGAGGCCGTCGGTGGAGAACCCGATCACCTTGGGCACGGCTTCCGATCCGGCCTCGGCAACATCCTTGGCGAGGCCGGCCCCGATCTCAAGGGCGCTTGCGGTGGCGCCGAGGGCGGTGCGGGTGGTGTTGATGGTGGCACGGGTGGCGACGATGGCGTTATTGAAGCCGGCGCGGAAATCCTGCCGGTCGAGTTCATCGATGATGCGCCGCATGACGACCTCAACGTCACCGAGGAAACCGCTGTATTCGGCGAGGGTTTCCTCGAGGGCCATTTCCTCGAGAAGCATTTCCCCGAGGAGGGTCTGTAGCTGGCCGAAGGCGGGCCGGTCGCCCCAGGTGGGATCGGCCTGGAAGGCGTAGCGGCTGGCCCGTTCGACGGGGACCCGGAAGTTGACCGTCACATCCTCAAAATCGAGGCCGGTGACAAAGGTCCGGGTAGCGTCGGCAAGGCGAGCGTCCCCGTTGGACTGTCCGTAGACCCCCTTGTAGAGGTTGAGGAGGGTGTCGTCGTTGGCGAGGTGGGTCTGGAGCTCGGCGGAGATGGTGGTGAAATTGCGCTGGGAGGAGGAACCGGAGGCGGACCGGGGGATGATCTGGTCGACCTTGGTCCGGGTGAGGTAGTTATAGAGGAGGATATCCGGGCCCGCATAGCCTTCCGGATAGAGCCTGCCGAAGCCGACGGTGCCGTCGAAGGGCCGGCCAAAGATCTGGATGAGTTCGTTACGGAAGGCGAGATCGTGCTGGAAGGCCTCGTAGATGAGGGTATCGGTGTTCTCGGCAATTTTCCGGAGCTTGTTTTCACTGGCGGCGGCAAAATCGAGAGTGGCAAGGGCATTATGGCCGGCCTTTACGGCACGCTGGTGGATTTGTTCAAAGTGGGTTTTGCGGCCACCGGCGCCCCCATCGAAGAGGAGGGGATCCATATCGAAGGCCATGGACCCGTTGGTGAGTCCGAGGGGATTGCGCCCGCTGTTGGCGGCGTCGATGTCGTGCTGGATCTCCATCAGGGTGGCGGCGAGGGAGCCGATTTCCGCGCGGGCGGAGCGGCGTTCGATGCGATCGAGGTTTTCGGCGGCGAGGGAATCGTCGTCAAAGTCATCCTGGAGGGTCTCCCCGGCGCTTTCGGGAAGGAGGGCATTGGCGACGGCCCAGTCGAACCAGGCGCCCTGACCGGCGCGTTGAGCCCATTCGGAAACACCCCAGGCGCGGGCGGGGTTGGCGAGATCGGTATAGCCCTGCCACTGGCCATCGGGATCGGCGGTATATTCGAGGCGGTAGGTTGCCTGGACGATGTCACGCCCGGCTCGGGCCCGTTCGCCGGCGAGGCGGGCGAAGGAAAGCTCATCGAGGTAATCGGCCTCAATGACGTTCTGAAGGAGGGCGTAGAGTTCACTGCGGGCCCGCCAGCTGAAACCGTTGGTACGGAGAAGCTCGTAGTGCTTGTCGATGGCGGAGAGGTAGTGGCCCCAGGCGTCCCCATGACCCTGTGGAAAGAGCGCGCGGGCGTCGTCCTCGTTGATGAATCCGTCGGCGTTTTCGTCATATATGGCGTAATTGACATTGTAGGCGACCTCGCCGAGGCCCTTGACGTAATTCCAGAACATCCGGTTGAAGACCGGGTAGCTTTTCATGAAATCGGTCCCTCGAAGGAGGGCGAGTTCCTCATGGAGGAGGCTGGCTTCCTGGTTCTGGAAGGCATGGACATGGGAGGCGACGCTCTGGAGGCCGCTCTCGGCGGTGACGCGGACGGAGGGATCCTGGGCGTCGTTGTAGGCCTCGCTGGCGAGGAGCTGGTAGAGGATGGTGAGGCGGGTGGAGGCTAGGAGAAGGGCCTGGTTGGTTCCCTCGGTGGCGGCCCCGACATCGATCGTCAGTTCACGGGCCCGCTCGAGGACCGTTTCGTAGAGCTCGATGAGGCCGGTGTTTTCAATGACGTTCTTGTTCGAATTAAGGGCCACCTTGCCGATATAGGGAGCACCGGCGACCTGGAGCATGCTGCTGTAGACGGCAGGACTTTCGTTGTTGAAGAAATCGGTGAAGCGGGCCTCGTAGGGATTGATCCGGTCAAGGATCCGCTTGACCCAGCCCATGACGAGCTGGGGAATGTAGCGCTTGCTTCCGTCAGCCTGAAGCTGGGGGGAGTTGGCGGCCCCGGCCCACTGGAAGGGGGCGGCTGGTTCGGGGCCGGCCTGCAGGGTGGCCGGTTCCCAGTCCCCGGGTTCGGGCTCGAAAGCGACCAGTTTCCACCCGTCGGAGGCGGCTTCGTCGAGGTGGCGGTAACGGGCAAGGAACATCTGGTCGGCAATGGCGATGTCGGGACGCCCCTCGAAGATGATGCTGTGAAGGCCGTTGCCGCTCTGGTAGAGTTGCCAGTCAGGGTCGGGGTTGTCGGTGACGAGGGTGGGGACCTCGTTGGCGATGACGTCGAGGGGGCCGGCCTCGCGGAGGAACCACTGGTATTCGAGGTTGGCGGTGTTGGCGGCAAAATCGCCGCTGTGCTGAAGGCTGATCTTCTCAGAAAAGGCGTCGGCGGGTTCAATGACGGCGATGGCACCGCGGAAGCGGTCCGGGACGAGTTCGATGATGTGGAGACTGATGGGGGCCCCGGCAAGGCGGCTGTCGTTATTTTCAACGACGGTCACATACTGCTTTTCCTCGGGGGAGAGGGGAAGGGGATCGAGAAGGGATTCCGGATTGGGAATCAGGGCGGATCCAGCCCCGAAGCTGTTGAGGGGTTCATAGAGGCCGTCAACGGTATCCTGGCGGAAGGCAAACTCGATTGTGCCGTTTTGGGGATCCTCATTCCAGTATGTGAAGGCTTCAACGAATGGATCGGGGGTCGGTTCGGGGCGTTGGAGACCGGCGAGGAATTCGGGATCCTCAAGATCTCCGAGAGGCGTTCCGGAATCGGCGAGGGAGAGCGGATTCTGGGCGAGGAGGTAGAGGCTGTTGATGGCATTCTGCCAGGCGTTCTCACTGGAAAGGGCGAGGACCCGTTCGTAGTCGTCCGGGCTCATGATGTTGGGCTCGAGGATATTGATCGGGTCGGGTCCGGCGGTCAGGTCGGGGTCGCCGCTTTCGCGGCCATTGAGACGCCCGCGCCAGACCAGTTTCTGCCTCAGGGAATCGTAATGGAGACGGTTCTGTAGGGCACCGGGGAGATCCTTGAAGTACCAGCGTTCAGCGATGACAAAGACTTTTTCGGTGGCCGCCGGCTGGAGGGTTTCCGGCATGTCGGCCTGGGGGACGTCAACTTCGCGCCGGTCGAGGGGGCGGATGACGCGGGCGGAAAAGGCATTCCGGTTGGTATCGTCGATGACCATGGAAGGGGTGCGGCTGTCATAGACAACCTGGGCGGCGGCCATGCCGACGATGGAGGGGAGGCCGTTTTCGGCGGGGTTGTCCTGTTTCCATTCCCCGCCCTGGAAGGTGAGGGTCTCGCCACGTTTCAGTTTCGGGTAGCCGCTGCGCCAGAAGGTGGAGTAACGGACCTTGACCGGTTCAAGAAGATCGTTGGGTGAGGCCTTGACAAAGGAGCCGTCCCCGGGGAGCCAGGCAATGGGGGTGCTGAGGGGGAGGGCTTCGGGAAACCAGAAATCAGCCCGGAGGGGATAGACAAACTGGTAGAAAAAGCGGCCGTCCCCGGAGACGATCCAGGGGTTGCGGTTGACGTCGCGCCAGAGGCTTCGTTGCTGCTGTCCGTCCACGAGGATGTTGCCGCCGCGGGCATCAGGAGTCTGAACGGCGCCGATGACGAGATTGAGCGGATAGGGTGGGATGAGGATATCCCCGGCAAAGCCGGCGTATTCAAACTGATAGCTGAGGTCGAAGGCGGGTCCGCTGGCGGTAAAGGGATCGACGAAGTCATGGGTTACCGGGTCCCTTCTGGGGAAGGGGAGGGAGCCGCTGCGGGTGGGGAGGACCTTGTAGGCGGCCATATCGGGCTCACCGGTGGTGCGATCGATGAACTGGACGAGGGTCCAGGGCTCGGAGGTAAAGGTGGCGGCGTCGGACCGGTCAGCCCGGTTGATTTCATGCTGGAGGGCGAAGGCCGCGTCGGCGGTGATGTTGGGGCTGTCGGCCCCGGTCAGGCGGGCGAGGTTGGAGGGGGCGATGAGGGCATGTTCCTCATTGGGGTTGTAGCCGGGAGCCTGCAGATCAGCCTGGTTATAGAGGGTCAGCTCATCGTAACGGGCGGGATCAAAGACGGCTTGGGGAAGGCCCAGTCGGTCAACGCCCTCGGACCCGACCCGGCTGGCGATGTAGATGCGCTTGTCGCGGTGGGGTCCGTAGAGTGGGAAGCGGACATCATCGTAGCGGAGGGCGGCCCAGGGCCAGTCGACATTCGGGTGGAGGTCCTGGTCCGCGGACAGTTCCCGGCTGGGATTTTCATAGTAGACCAAGTCGAGTTTCCGGTCTTCCTCCTGGTTGACAACGCTGTCATTGACGGGGAAGAGAGGGCCCCACTGACCGGTTGCGGCATCCCGGGAGTAGAGGGCGGGATTGTAGTTGGAAATTTCATTGAGGGCAAAGCCACTGCCGAACTGGCGGGTATCGAGGCGGCTGAGAAGACGGGTCGCGACCTCAGGGGCGTTGTCGGCATCGGGCCGGGCGAGATTGAGGTCACCTGAGGGATTGAGGCGGAGGCTGCTGATGGGATCGGTGTCCGGGTCCTCGCCGTCAAAGGAAAAGAAGGCGACCAGGCCGGCCTGATCGGAGGGGTTGGCCGGGTTGCGCATGGACTGGCGGATCGCGGGGGTGTCACTGGCCTGGTTGCGGAAGCGGAGGTTGTCGATCATGGCCTCCCAATCCGGAGCTGCCTGCCCGAGGAAAGTTGCCGTCGGCTTGGTCTGGATGTCGAAGATCCAGGGGAGGTTGCCGGAGACGACGGTCTCGTTGTGCGGACCGATGGCGGCGACACGGCGTCCGTTATGATAGAGGGACAGGTTCCCGGCCCGGTATTGGCCGTCGGTGCTGTTATCTCCGGCAAAGCGGAGATCAAGATCGAAGTTGACCGTCCAGTGGGCCCATTCGCCGGGTTTGACGGCAGGTCCGTGGAGGCGCCGGGTCCCATCGTCGACAAAGAGAAAGCCCGGATAGTCGGGATGGGAGGCGGGTTCGATCCCGATAGTGAAGGAGAGGCCGCTTCCGGGAAGGGACTGGTTGAAAACGATGAAGGGATCCTCCTCGCCGAGGGCGTCGACGCGGAGCCAGAAATCGAGGGAGCGGGGATCCTCGGGAAAGAGGAAGTCGCTTTGGCCGGAGAGGAGGATGTTCAGGATCTCGAGAGGTTCCCTGTCTCCCCCGAGAAGGAGGGCGCCGGATGGCCTGACGGCTGGAGCGGGCCGCCGGATGGGGCCGTCGACAAGGTGGGTCTGGACGACGCGTGCGACGAGGAATTCGCGATCGAGATCTCCATTTGCGACCTGGGTGCTGTCCTCCCGCCGGCTGAAAAGGAGGACGGTACGCCCCTCGGAGGCGGCGGTAAAGGTGTTCTCGGCGGCGAGGACGGTGCCTTCGCTCTCGGTGAAGGACATGCGCTGGAAGGCCCAGGGGTCGGTTTCGGAGGGATCGAGGGCAATGGGCGGATGGCGGTCATCCCCGGTGCTGAAGAGGACATCGTAGTGGGCGAGGGGTGCGGCGGGGAAGGATTCTGAAACAGGGTCAATGGTTGTTTCAAAGAGGTAGGCGCCGGGGGTGCCTTCACGGAGGCCGTTCTCCTGTTCCCGGGCGGTGGGCAGAGGGACCGTTTCCCCGGAAAAGTCGGTCACAATCTCAATGAGGTAGCTTTTGGTCGGATCATTGGCGTCGGGCCACTCGATGTGGAAGGTACCCGGCTGGACGGGAATGACGCGGCGCATGAGGCTGTCCCATTCAAATTTGGGTCCGGTTCCGCCGGAGCGTTCGCGGAGAACGTCGCCGGATTCGGGGGCCTGGAGGGTTGCCCGGAGTTCACCTCCGACACAGAGATCGGGAACAAGGAGGGGATCCGGGTCGTCGGCGGGAAAGGTTTCCCCAAGGGCCATTTCAGCGCGGAATATGGTCCGGTCGAAAAAGAAACTTACGGTGGAGGGTGCGGAAGCGGAGGGAACGGAATAAAAACGGGCGGCTTGATCCTCGATGTTGCCGCCGCCGAGGTCGCGGGATTCGAGGCGGTCCACCATCGCGGTTGTGCTGAGGCCGTTAAAATCGCCCGTGGGGTCCTTGAGGAAGTCCTGCAGGGTATGGCAGCGATCGGGGGTGCGGTAGAAACTCACCAACTCGACTGCATGCCCCTCGGGGACCCAGACCTGGCCGGTACCGTCAAAGCGTGAGGTGGAGCCCTGCAAATCGGTTGTGCGGAGGAAGGGTTGGGCGGCGAACTGCGGTTCATTGACGCTGATCTCGTAGCGGAACTGGCGTTCCCAGAGCCAGGTAAGGCTCATGTGATCCTCGACGGCGATCTGGTCGGTGGCGGCCCGGGCGGGGGTCTCATCGAAGAAGAATTCCCGGGTTTGTCCAAGGACATTTGTGAACTGGAGGAACTCGGTCGTACCGGAGAGGGAACCTCCGGTTATTGCGCTGTCGAAACTCTCGAGGAAGAGGGGTCCGGGGACAGGAGGCGGTGCGGGAATGGCGGGGTCAGCGGGGTCGGAGGGATCACTGGATTGGGCAAAGGAGGCAATCTGGGCTTCGGGAAGGGCCTGACGCCAGACGCGCAGGTTGTTGATCCCGGAAGCGTTCCCGGTCGAATCATCAGCGGTAAAGGAAAAATAGCTGAAGACATCGTAATTGACGAAGGGGTCGGATTGATCGACCCCCGCAGCGCTTTTCACGAAACCGGGCATCGGCTTGGAATCGTAGCGGCTTCCGTTGCGATAGAGGTGGATGGTGTCGGTTGCGGAATCGAGGACGAGGGCCCAGTGATGCCAGTTCTCGGTCGCCAGTTGGCGGGGAATACGGAAGAGTTCCTCGGAGACAAAGGTGGTGCCCTCTCCGACGTTTAAGAAGATATCCCACCAGGAAACACTGGCATCCTCGCGGGCCGCGGTGACGATCAACTGGTCGTCCTGGTTGAGGGAAAAGCGGAAATAGACGCGGATGCGCGGAGGGGGATCAGCGATAAAACCCCCGAAACCCGATGAGGTCGAATTGAAGCCCCAGACAAAGGAGCCCTGGAAATTGTCGGCATCGGCATCGCCCGGGCGCTGGAAGTTGAGGCGGGGGAATTTCAGCCAGGCTTCCACGGTGTAGTCCTCGGTCTCGAGGTTGAAGCTGTTGACGTCCCTGGTTTTCTGGATGGAGGCACCCGGACTGAGGGAGAGGTGGAAGTCGTCCTCGGTGATCTTTCCTCCCTGGGGCTCGGGAACGTTCTCGAAGCGGTAACCGACGAGCCGGTAACGGATATTCGAGGCTCCCGAGGGAACAAAGGCCCCCGGTTCAACAAGGCCGTCCACCTGGGCCGAGAAGAGCTCGCTTTTGGGAAGGAATACCTTCCCGAAACCGGGGTTGGCGTTCCCGAAGCCGGAGGGGAATTCATCCCCACCGGGGATGGCAGCGTCGCTCTGGATAACAACGGCGTTTTCGATTTCCCACTGCCAGACGACCCGGATGTTGGAATTGACGGTGATCTTGAAAAAGCGCTCCGTACCCTGGATGGCGGTCCCGTCCACGGAATAGCCGACACAGCGGGCGCGGTAGGTGGCGAGGTTGCGGATATTGCTGTCGGTGGGGGCGAGTTCATCAAAGTTCTCATCGAGGAAGACAAACTCGGGGGCTTCAAAGGAGACCTCGGATCCGGCGGCAACGGTGTAGGTGGCCCCGGCGGCGGGGCTGACCTCATTCTGGCCGAATTCGCTTTCGATAGTTATGTCGACGGCATTGAGGGAGGCGGAGATGAAGGAAGCGAGTCCAAGGAAAAGGTATTGGGAACGGATCATGACATTACTGGCTAAAAGACGTTACTGGAGGGTGGGGGCGTCGCTCACCTTGTGCAGGCGCACGCGGCCCTGGATAATGAGGTTGTCCTGGATGAGCCCGCGGATTTCCTCGCGGTAGTCCCCCGTGAGGATGCCGGAGGCGCCGCTTTGGGGATCGATGCGGATATTAAGGCTGCGACGAATGTCGGCACCGCTGCCGTGCTGCGTGTGGAAAGCGTGGCGAAAGGGATTGCTGCGGTGGAAGGGGTCGAGGTAGAGGGGGGCCTCATCGGGGGTGCGGATGAGTTTTCCGGGACCGATCCCGCCTTCAAGGGGCCAGGTCAGGTGATAGGCCTCGACGAGGTCGGGAGGGCGGCTGTTGCGGAAGGCGAGGAAGGAGGCAATAGCGGCTTCGTCGATGTCCGCGGGATCCTCATAAAGGGGGTTTCCGTCGCTGTCCCGGCCATCAACCCAGGTGGAATCGAAGCGGGTCGATTGGCTGACGATGGCCTCGAGGAGGGCTGCCTGGGTGATGGTATCGGTTTTCCGCGGCAGATCATAGGCGATGGTTTCGAGGCGGGTTCCGACCCGTTTTCCTTCCTGTTCGGCAATACCTTCATAAAAGGGAATTTGCCGGGGATCCACCACGGCGACCATGGCGGGGCGGTCATCAGGGGAGGCGGTGGCTTCCTGGAGAAGGGTTACCTGCGACAGGAGGTGCAACTGACCGGCGGTATCAGCGTGGAGGAGGAGCCGCATGGCGGCCGGGGCAGCGGCGGCCTTTTCGGGAGCGCCGGCCTCGACGATGCTGGTGACCCGGTCGGCAACCACTTCGCCGACCCAGAGACCGACGTACGGGGCCGTCGTCAGGGAGCTGTCTCCGGCGAGGGAGATGCTGGGATTGCTGGCCCGGACAGGGATCCAGAGGTGGGTTCCGAGGCCGCTTTGGAGGCGGTAAAGGTTCTGGCGGACCTGCCCGCCGTCCTCCCAGTGCCGATGGGCGGCAAGGCTGAGGGAGCGGGTTTCGCCGGGGGCAAGCGGATCCTCGTCCTCGGCAACGAGGGGAAAGGCGGTCCCGATCCCGCCAAGAAAGGCGTAGTCAAGGCTTCCGGTCCGCGGGCGGAGTCGGAAGAGGCGCAGATCGTCGTCGAGGACGGCGCCTGCCGGTGCGTGTTTTTCAAGGACCGGGCTGATGAGGGCGCTGGTCCGATTGGCGAGGGTGAGGGCGCGGAGATTGACCGGGATCTGTTGCACCGGATTTTCGGGATCCTCAATGGAAACAAAGCGGACGCCGGGTCCGAAATCGAGAAGCCCCGGAGAGCTCCGGGGAAAGGCAATGCTGAGGGGTCCCATGAAGGAGGAGGGCCCGTTGGCATAGACCCAGTAGGCGTAACCGGCCTGCATCAATTCACCGGGCTGGACGGGAGCCCAGTCACCCTCCGGAAGGAGCTTGAAGATACGGTCCACGGGATGGGTGTCTCCGGATGGTCCGAAAAACGCTTCGAAGGTCGGCGGATCGTCCGCGTCGAGGCCGAAGCCGACGAGGTTGTAGGCATCCGGGATCCATTCCGGCTGGAAGAACCGGACCTCACCGGTGACGGTGAGGGTAATGGAGCTATCGCCTTCATTACGGACGAGGTAAGCCCGGTTACCCTCGATGCGGGTCAGGGTGTTTTCGGAGGCGATGGGATCCCGGCGCCAGATCCGCCAGGCCTCGTTGTTGAGTCCGGCGCCCTCAAGGTTTTCGGTGAACTGTCCCGTACCGATGGCTCCGTCGAGGGCAGCGACCTGGGTGATGGCAGGGTCGCTGAAGACCTCTTCGGGCCCGACGGATTCCGTGGACCCGGAAAGCCCGGCAGCGGGGTCCACTTCGAGCCAGATGGCGGACCAGCCCACCGGGAGGCTGACTTCCTGAGCCACGTCCCATGATCCATGGGCAGCGGTTGAAAGGAGGGAGGAGGAAAGGGACGCAAGAAAAAAGAACGAGCAAGCAACAGGTATTTTCACTCCTAATGTTTAAGAAAGCTACCCGATATAGGCAAGATAAGGTGAGAGCCCGGATTCTCTATAAGGCCCCTGAAAGGACCCTGCCTTTAAATATAAGTTTTTTTAATTTTGCGCGGTGGGAATCAGGCCAGCCGCACAAGATCGCGGGTGGCGGGAATATCGCGGATAATCTGGTCCGGATCGGGGCCGACACCGAGGTAACGGAGATTGGGGAGGACATCGGGCCATTCCGCGATGGCGCCGAAGGCAACTTCCAGCGTGGCGCGGATCATGGAGGCGACGTAGCGTTGTGCATTGACAGGGAGATCCCCGAAGGAACGAATCCCGGAGATGTCTTCCTCCCAGCCTGGGAGCTGCCGGTAGACGGGCTGGAGGGAGGCATGGGTGGCGGTATCGCGGGGAACGTGATGGATCTCTTCACCGTCGGGCTTGCGGTAGGCGGTGCAGATGAGGAGCTCGCCCCCCGGGAGCCAGTTCCCGCGGTAAGAGAGGGCGTCGATCTTGTTGACGACGAGGTCCTGACATCCGCCGTAGCGGATGGCGTCGCCCTTTTCGACGGCGTCGAACCAGCCGACCATCCGCTGGCGACCGGTGGTGACCCCGAATTCGAGGCGGGAGAGGAGCTGACCGAGGGGATGAGCCTCGGGGAAACGGCAGACAAAGGAGTGGGTCCCGACCTTGGTGTCGTAGGCCTTGCAGACGCCGAGGGTATGAGCGGGCTGGAGCGGCATCCCGGTACTGGCGAAGAACTCGGCGGGAAGGGTGTGGGAGGCGGTGACATTAGGGGGGAATCCAAAGCGCTTATCGAGCCAGAAGGCCTGTCCGAATTCGCCGATTATGAATTTACCCCCGGCCTGGGTGCGGTGGAGTTTTTCGCGGACATCCCCGATCTGGTTGCGGAGTTGCTGTCCGGCCTGCCAATAGGACTGGATGACTTCGTGGTAATTGAGGGAAAAGGAGCCGGAGCCCCGGAAGCGGGTGAAGTCAAATTCGCTTTCGGGGAAGAGCCCCGCCTGTATAAGCTCCTGGTTGGCGCGGATTTCGGCCGTGGAAAGCGTTTCGAAAAAGGAGGTAAAGACCTCGGCGGGGACACGGCAGACGTGCTCGAGGGTGCGGAGGGCCCGGTCCATGCGGGCCTCGAGACGCCGCGCGAAGCCTTCCCGGTTGAGAAGGAACTCGTGGTAGTAGATGGGAAAATGGGCTGTTTCGTCCGTATAGGCGGGGGAGATCCCACGCCCGGTGGAGCCACGTTTTTCGTGGCCGAGGACATGGACACGATACCATTCCCAGCCGAGGTCGAGGAGTCGGTGGGAGAGGTCGCTGACCATGGTCCGCTGATCAATGAGGAGGCGGGAGGTGACGGGATAGCCGTTGTCCTCGATGTAGGCGCTTTCCCAGAGGAACTTATGGGGATCGGCGACAACCCCGCTGGCGATGGCGAGGCATTCCACGTTTTTTTCGACCACCCCGGCGGGAAAGAGGTTGAGCTTGAGACCGCCACTGGTGTGGCCGGCGTTGGCTCCTCCGTTGACCTTGACCACGACCCCGACGGGACGGGTGTCCCGGGTTTCGGTGGCAAGCTCGTGTATCAGTTCAGGGATGAGACGGCCTTTGCCTTCATCGCCCATGCTGATGCCGGTATCAAGGAGAATGCGGCTTGTAAAAGGTGTCAGTGCCATGGGAAAAAGGATAAACCGAAAGGTGCCGGGAGCGGGCTGGCAAGGCTAGAATGGACCCCATCAGGGGAGCCATTTACGGAGAGCATCAAAGAGGATGTTCTGGGCGATCGGCTTGGGGAGGTAATCGTCCATGCCTGCCTCAAGGCATTTTTCACGGTCGCCTTCCATGGCGTGGGCGGTCATGGCGATGATGGGCACGCGGGGACTGCCACGGGTTTCCGAGACCCGGATACGGCGGGTGGCTTCGAGCCCGTCAAGGACGGGCATCTGGACATCCATGAGAATGAGGTCAAAGCGGCTGCCGGAGACGGCTGCGAGGGCTTCTTCACCATTGGTGGCGAGGTGGGGGGAAAGGCCGAAATTGCGGAGCATGCCTTCGGCGACCATCTGGTTGACAGGGTTGTCCTCGGCCAGGAGGATCCTGGCCTGGGGAAGGGCCGGGGCGGGCTGCGGAGGGGTAGCGGGATCGGAATGCGGGGAGGACGGGGCGAGTTCCTCGAGAAGGATCCGGAGGAGGTCGTTCCGGCGGATGGGCCGGGAAAGGAATTTTCCTTCCCCGGCAAGGGGTCCTGCCTCGGCGGCATCCATTTCCGCGACGGGAGCAAGAAAGACGATGGGGAGGGATATGAAGCGTGAATCAGCCCGGATCGAGCGGACCAGTCCATGGCTGTCGAAGGAGGCCTGTGAGAGGTCGAGGATAACGCATTTGAAGGGGCTTCCGTCCGTCACGGCCTGTTCGAGAAAGGCGACCATCCCGGCAGGGTCGGGCAGGGAGGCGTAGGGCATTTCCCATGAGCCGAGGTGGGTTGCGAGGGCCTCCTGAACGCGCTTTTGGGCACCGGCAAGAAGAACGCGGCGGCCCGCGAGGGGCCCGGCTTCAAGGAGGCAACCTTTCGAGGGAGAGCCCGAAGGCTGGAAAGTGGCGGTGAACCAGAATTCGGAACCCTCTCCAGGCTTGCTGATGACGCCGATTTTTCCACCCATGGCCTGGACGAGTTGCCTGGAAATAGCGAGGCCGAGACCGGTTCCCCCGAATTGCCGGGTGGTGGAGGCATCCACCTGGCTGAAGCGCTCGAAGAGGCGATCCTGATCCTCGGGACTGATGCCGATACCGGTGTCACGAACCGAGAAATGGAGGGTGATGCCGGATTCATCCCGGGAAAGGAGGCGGGTCCGGAGCGTTACCTCGCCCGACTCGGTGAATTTGATGGCATTGCCGGCCAGGTTGTTGATGATCTGGCGGACGCGACTGGGATCTCCGGCAAGCCAGAGGGGTATGTCCACTTCGGGTATGTTGAAGAAGTCGAGTCCTTTTTCGCTGGCCCTGAGGGAGAGGCCGTCGGCGAGATTCTCGAGCATTTCAGGGAGGTCAAAGGGGATGCATTCCAGATCGAGCCGGCCGGCTTCAATCTTGGAGAAATCGAGGATGTCGTTGATGAGACTGAGAAGGGATTGCCCGCTGGAGCGGACAACCTCGGCGTAGCGGCGCTGGGTCGGGTTCAGGCTGGTTTCGAGGAGGAGGCCGGTCATGCCGATGACCCCGTTCATGGGGGTACGGATCTCGTGGCTCATATTGGCGAGGAATTCACTTTTGGCACGGCTGGCCTCGCTGGCCCGGGAAGCCATTTCGTTGGCGTGCTGGACGGCTTTCTCGAGCTCCCTGTTAAGCCCACGAAGGGTTTCCTCGGCGTTTTTCCGGTCGGTGATATCGATCAGGTTGATGACAAGGAAGTCTTTCCGCTGGAAGCGAAGCCGTTCCCCGGAAAAGATTCCATGGCGGATGGAGCCATCCTTTCGGCGGAAGGTGATCTCGACATCGGAGATCGCTTCCTGGTCCCGGAGGGAGAGGCCCAAGCGACGGCGTTTGGTTTCGTCGGGGATCAGGCGGAGGCGGTCGATGTCCTTGTGAATGACCTCGTCCCTTGAGTAGCCGGTTGCGGAAACGAAGGCCTGATTGACATCGATGAAGTGTTTTTCGGGCAGGGAAAGGATGCCCATGGGAAGGGGGTTTTTCTGGAAAAAGTGTTCAAACCGTTCCTCGGCTTCCTGCTCCGCGGAGAGATCCTCAGAGATGCCGAAAATACATTCCTGGTCATTCCATCGTCCCCGCCAGACACGAATCTCCACGGGGATCAGGGTGCCGTCCCGGGCGACGACGGGGAGGGCACGGGAGGTTTTCTGTTCACCGGAGATGACTTCATGGAGGAGGTTTTCGGCTTGCTGATGCTTTTCCTGTGGATGGAGGTCAAGAACGTCCATGCCATCGAGTTCTCCGGGACCATACCCGAGTTTGCGGGCGGCGACGGAATTGCTGAAGAGGATTTCACCTGAGAGGTCGGCGACGAGGATCAGGTCGGAGAGCGATTCGAAGAAATTCCTGAAATTGATCTCGCTTTCCTCAATCTTCTGCTCGGTTTCCCTCCTCTCGGTGATATCGGTGATGTAGCCGTACCAGATGACGCTTCCGTCCTTTTCCCGATGGGGATTGGCGATGCCACTGAGCCAGCGGACGCCCTTTTTCGGGAGGTTGACGCGGTAGTCGCATTTCCATTGCTGCAGGGATTCCGCGGAATCAAGGATGCTTTTCTGAACGCGGTCGCGATCGCCCGGGTGGAGACGCTGGAACACGATGGAGGCCTCCGTACGCACGTCCTCCGGGGAGACCTCATAGATTTCAGAGATAAATTCGGAAGCGAAAGGAAAGCAGGAGCGGCCATCGGGAAAGAGCTGGTAGAGGTACACGATGCCGGGAACCTGGCGGGCAAGGTCCTTGAGGAGCTGGTCACTGGCCCGGAGGGCATCTTCCATCTCCTTGCGTTCGGTGATATCGCGGGCGGAGGCGTAGATGAGGTCACTGCTGAGGATGGCCCGCCATTCGATCCAGCAGTAGGTTCCGTCGCGGCGGCGGTAGCGGTTGTTGAAATGGGTCAGGGAATGTTCCCTGAGCAATTCTTCCATGGCCTCTCGGGTGACCGTCTCGTCGTCGGGATGAAGGAAATCCTTGAAGGAGCGATTCCTGATTCTTTCGAGCGGATACCCGAGAACCGTTTCCCACTGCGGATTAAGCCGGACAAATTCCCCCTTGAGGTTGACGATGCAGAGGAGATCAAGGCCGACGGAGAAGAAGCGTTCCATCTCCTCAGCCTGACGTTTGATGATTGTCCGTCTCCGGCGGAGAAGGAGACTGAGGTAAGCGAGGATGCCGACGACAGCGAGCAATCCTGAGGGAAGAAGGGCGGCGCGGGCGTTGAGGCCTTGCCAGTTGCGGGCATTCCTGTCGACCCCGAAGACGGCGAGGACTTCGCCGGTGTCCTCGGAGATGACCGGGACGAGGGCGGAGATCCAGGTGCCCCAGGTATCCTCAAGGGGGCCTTCAACGAGGGGGGATGCGGTGTCGAAGAGGGCGACGAGTTCCGGGGAGGCGTCTTCGTAGAGGTCCCCGGGATTGCTGGGATCGTCCTCGAAATCGTCGGCCTGGACGTCGAGGAGGAAAAACACCTTCCCGGGGACGCGAGCACCGGGGAACCGATCCATGAGGTAGGCATAGCGGAAGCCACCGGTGGAACGGATGATGGAAAGCTGTTCCTGAAGCCGGAGGAAGGCCGGCTTGGTCTGGTCGGAGAGGGATCCCTCCAGTTTGCGGATATCGGTCCGGCTAAGGACATTGGCACCAATGCGGGCCTGTTGAAGCAGTTCGTCGCGACGTTGCTGGTCCGCGGCGTGGAAGAAGCCGACTGTCCCGGTGAACCAGATGACTGCCATGAGGATGGGAAACCACTTGATCACGCGGTCCGATGTCATGGAAAAACGCTCTTGAAAAGGGGCTGTGTCAGGGTTGCAAAAGGGGTTCAGCCAGTGCGTGGGCTCCGGCGAGGCATTTCTGGACGAGGGGCTTTTTCTGAGGGGGGAGCAGGACGCTTTTCCGAAAAGGGGAATCAGCGGGGCCGTTCGTGGATCCGGTCGGTGATTTCGAGGTTTTCGAAGTCGAGGGTGCGCTCGAGTTGCCCATGGCGCAGGGTGAGCTTGCGGGAATTCTCGGCGGCCTTGAGATAGGGACTTTCGAAAAGGGGCCACGAGGCATAGCCGACGGGGGAGCCGTTGACGAGGGGGACGTCGCCGTAGGCGAAATGGAGAACGTCCCCGGCAAGGGTGGTGAAGCGCACTTCCGGGTTGCCGGAGGTGCTGACTTCAAGGGGCAGGGCGGTGACGGCCTCCTTGAAAGCCTCCCAGCTTGCGAAGTCACTGGCGGAGGCCGGCTGGAGGAGGGTCCCATTAGTGCGATGGGGGCTGTAGAGACGTTTCCCCCCGTCTTCAAGTGGTTTCCATTCGTAGGGGGCGAGCGGGTGGTAGGCAATGTAGGTGTTACCGCCCTGGGCAAAAATCCAACCGCTTGGATGTTCCTCGAAGCGTTTGAGATCCTTTGAAAAGAATCCATTCACATGTTCATGGGTGGCGCCTTCGGGGATGGCATAAAGGGCGATGAGCACATTTTCGTGCTGGAAAATCTGCTCGTAGGGGGAACCACCGAGGAACGTTTCCGGGGAGGTATAGGTGGGTTTTCCCTGCCGCGTTACGGCCTCGGGCATGAAGTGCGCGAATTCCGTGAAATACATCTGCATCTCGAGGTCGGAATAATGCGGATTGAGGGAGAAGATGGTGTTGTGGACACCCCGGGGATCGTCCACGGCCCAGGTGAGGTCCCAGGAATGCTGCTGGATGGGCTGGAGGAGGCCTCCCTGATCGGACCCGACGGCGTAGTCGGGATGAACATAGGTGGTCTTGTAGACGCGGGAGGTGATTTCGTCGGCGTGGCGCCAGCGCCAGCGGGTACGCTTGAGCTCGCGGGAGAGATAGGGCCCGTCCCGGTCGGTGGCGATCCGGTAGAGGACTTCCGGGACCTGGTAGTAGGAGGCATTGGCGGCGACATAGAGGCTCCAGCTGGTACGGCTGCGGGGAGTATTGTCGAAAAAGAGCCAGGCGAACATGGTCGAGAGGACATGGTGGGGCTCGAGGACAGCCTTGTCGTCGGACCGGGCATGAGCCCCGACGTAGAGCCCGTCGAGGGAATCGATGGCAAAGTCGGCGAGGAGGTAATCGATCATCATTTTTCCGCGAATGCGCATTTCAGGATCCTCGGCCCATGCGGCGAGCTGGAACATGGGCATGAGGTATTCGCCGATGTAGTGGGTGCAGTCGTATTCCCCCTGGCCGATGGAGGTGGTCAGGTTCATCCAGTAAATGAGGTATTCCCGGGCCTCCTCAAGGTTCTCGGCGGAGCTTTTGCCGGTGTACCACTCGCTGGCCGGGAGGTCCGGCCAGAACTGGGACATAAGGTAAAGAGTGGTGTAGTACATGGCCCAGTGGTTCTCGGTGTCACCGCGCTGGGGCATGTAGGTTTTCCAGGCATTGCGGAGGGCAGCCATGGCTTCATCGGAGAGCTTGTCGCGGCCATGGTAGGCGATGCTGGTCATGGGGATCATCCAGAACATGTCGCCGCGGGGCTCCTCGAGATCCCTGAGGAGGCGTTCGGAGGCCCAGTCGAGATGGGTCTCGAGGACAAGGCTGGCGAGAATCTGGCCGCGGCCCCCTTTTTCAGGATCAGTTGGGTCAACGCGGTCCACGACTTCCTGGAGGAGGAGATGGGCCCGGTCGAGGTAGGCCTCGTGGCGCTGGGCAAAATCAGAGGAGGCGCTGGCGGGGAGGAGGGGGAAGAGGAGGAGGGGAAGGAGACGGAGGAAGGATGCTTTCATTGAATTTGCGGGCTTGAACGTGCGCATGTGGGAAGGGAATGTCAGTTGCGGGGAACGAAAATGTAGCCCCAGATGGTTGCCCCGGGAAAGATGAAGGGTTCCCAGGTGACGCCGAAATCATCGGACACATAGACGGTATCCCGATAGAGGCTGGCGTAGAGGCGGTCCGGATAATCGGGATCCATGGCATGGCTCCAGATATTGTCATGGGGAAGACCGCCGGGTTGGTTCCAGGTCTGGCCGAGATCGGTGGAAAGACGGAGACCGTAACCCCATCCAGCGAGGGTCAGGACGTCGGCTTTGTGGGGATGGAACGAGGCGGTGTGAAAGGAGTTGCCCATCTCGTGGGGATGGACCTGGGTCCAGGTAAGTCCGGCATCAGGGGAAAGCCAGGCCCCGTTTTCCTGGGTGGCGGCGAGGAAAAGGTCCGGATCGTGAGGGGACTGGACGATATGGTTGACAGTGGCGGTGGTGGTAAGGACCTCGGTCCAGACGAGACCGCCATCAGTGGTGCGGAAAATGCCGAGTTCGGTGCCGGCGAGGAGATGATCCCTGCGATGGCGGTCAGGGGCGAGAGTCTGGGTGTATTTGCGGCGGATGCCGTTGTCGGAATACTGCCAGGTGCGACCCTGGTCGGGAGAGAGGGCGATCCCGTCGGGAAGGGCTGCGAAGACGCGGTCGGGTTGATGGGGGTCAACCTTGACATCTTTTCCCTCGGTCATGTTCCAGCTGGTGAGGATTTCCCAGCTCTGGCCCCCGTCGCGGGTTCCGAGAACGCCGTTGAGGGCCCCGATGTAGAGGACGTCCGGATCGCGGGGATCAAAGTCGCCTTTGTCGAGGCGTGGATGATGAAAGCCAAGGTGGCGGGCGGTTTCCCGGTCATGGGAGACATAGAGGCCGCTGTCGCTGGTGACCTTCCGCCCGATGGTGAAATCCTGGCTCAGGGTAGCGCTCATGTAGAGGCTGTGCTCAGCGAGGGCGGACAGGGGAAGGAAGCTGATCAGCGCCATGAGGACAGGTGGCAGCCACCGGCGTGGCGGAGCGGGTTCAGCGAGTTGAAGGGGGAGGCCGGTCGGCTTCAGGGATGCACTCATGACGGGAGACTATGAGTCGGGATGCCTGGATTTCAATCTCTTTAGCTTGAATCGGGAGGCAGGACCGGCGTACCTTCCGGGCATGCTGAGAACGCCCTGGCGACTGGTAGCCTACATCCTGATTCCCCTCGGCATTCTGATTTCCCTGTTTGGCTGGCGCATCCTGACCGAGATTGAGAATGAAGTTGAGGCGAAGATGGTCCGGGAGGTGGAGATTATCGGGAGGGCCCTCCAGGCCCCGATTCGCCGTGCCATTCTGGAAGACAGGGAAACGGCCATCCAGGAGGCTCTGGACTCGGTCTTCACGATTGGGAGCGTTTACGGGGCCTTTGTCTACGACCGGAAGGGAAAACTGCTTGCCCGGGTGGGCCGTGGGGGGGATGATCCCCGGTATCGCGGCTACATTGTCAATGTATTGGAGGGAAACCGTGACACGGGGGAATATGTTCGTTTTGACGATATCCGTGTATACAGCGCCTTTATTCCCGTGAAGGATGCCCTTACCGGACCAGTCGGGCTGATTCAGATCAACCGCGACCGGAGCGAAATTCGTTCCTCGATGGGAAGTGTGCGCCTCAAAGGGGTCTTTATTTCCCTCGGAATGATTCTCCTCAGCGCTATGGTGGTCATTATCGGACATTATGTCGCCCAGGGAAAAGCCATAAGCCGGTTGTTGCGGGCGATTGACCGGATCGAGAAAGGGGACCGGAAGCACCGGGCGGATGTTTCAGGACCGAAGGAAATCGCCACCCTTGGACGGGCCCTCAACCGGATGATGGTAAGCCTGAATTCAGCGGAAGTGGAGATTCGTGAGCGGAAGGCGGTCGAGGGGATCCTGAGGGAACAAGCCTCGCGGAACGCCCGCCTGATGTCGCTGGGAAAACTGGCCGGGGGAATGGCCCACGAACTGGGTGCTCCCCTTTCCGTGATCCTTGGACTTGTCCGCCGCCTGAAGCGGACTGAGGAGACGGCGACGGTGGAGGACAAGCGCCGCTGGGTCAGCCGCCTGGAAAGCGAAGTGCGCCGGACGGAGGCCGTTGTCGGACAGTTGCTCGACTTTGGGAACCGGCGACGCAGTGTGGAGCTGTGCGATCCCAGGATGATTGTGGAAAAGGCTCTCGAAGCCGTCACGGAGGATCTTGAGGCACAAGCGTGCCGGGTGGAAGTCACGGTAAAGGGGACGCTCGAGGCTGTGGAGGCCGATCCCTTCCGGCTTTCCCTTGCCCTGCGGAACCTGCTTTCCAACGCGGCCCGCCACGCGCCGGGGGGACAGATTGAGATCAGCCTGAAGCCCCTGCCATCGGAGCTCTTGATTCTGGTCCGTGATACCGGTGAGGGATTGCCGGAGGGAATGGAGAACCGGATCTTCGAGCCCTTCGTCTCGACAGGAAAAAACGGGCACGGGCTCGGACTTGCGTTGGTACAGCAGATTGTTCATGAACATCGGGGAATCGTCCGTGGGGGAAACTGGGAAGAGGGGGCCGAATTCCGCATGATCCTGCCGAAAAGACAGCCTGAAGGTGAGAACAATGACAAAAACGAGAGTGCTTCTGGTAGAAGATGACGCTTCCCTGAGGGCCTTTCTCGAAGAGGAACTCGAGGAAAGCGGGTTTGCCGTTCTGGAAGCGGGGACCCTTGCGGAGGCCCGGAGAGCGCTTCTGGAAAACGGCCCGGACCTCGTCTTGAGCGACCTGAAGTTGCCCGATGGCCGGGGCGATGCCCTTCTGTTGAGCGCACGGGAACTGCCGGTACCGCCGCCGGTGATTCTTGTCACCGCCTTCGGCCAGGTGGACGAGGCGGTGGATGCGCTCAGGAGGGGAGCGGCGGATTTCCTGACAAAGCCGTTGGACATGGATCACCTGCTTCTTCGCCTTGAGCGGACGATCGAAGTCCAGAACCTGCGCAAGGCGGTGGCTGCAAACGCCGGAAAGGCGGAGAAGCAGGAGACTCCGGAGAAGCTGGCGCCACTGGGTAAAAGCCCCGTCTGGCGGCAGATTGAAAAGCAGTTGCCGCAGATTGCGAGGACTGATGACCCGGTACTGATCACGGGTCCGAGCGGTGTCGGGAAGGAAGTGGTGGCACGAAGGATCCACATGCTCAGCGAGCGTCGGGACAAACCGTTCATCCCAGTCAATTGCTCGGGGCTTCCGGACAACCTTCTCGACAGCGAGTTGTTCGGGCACCAACCGGGGGCCTTCACGGGAGCTGAGAAGGCAAGAAAGGGACTTTTCCTGACCGCAGACGGCGGAACCCTCCTTCTTGACGAGATCGGCGACATGCCGATGGAAATGCAGACCAAATTGCTCCGTACACTCCAGGAAGCCAAGATCCGCCCTCTTGGAGCAGACGAGGAGAAGCCCGTCAATGTCCGCATTCTGGCCTCCACGAACCGAGTGCTTGAGAAGCAGATTCAGGAGGGCGCCTTCCGGGAGGACCTCTATTACCGGCTGGAAACCTTTCATCTGAAACTGCCCGCCCTGGCAGACCGTTCCGAGGATATTGAATGGCTGGCAGGGCAGTTCATCTCGGATGCGGCCGGTGACCTTGGTAAATCGGTTGAAGGCATCTCCGAGAATGCACTGAAACTGCTGAAGGCCTATCCCTTCCCGGGAAACGTGCGCGAGCTGGTGAACATTATCCGCCGATCCGTGGCCTTTAGCACGGGGCGGCTTATCGGGGTCAACAGCCTTCCCGAAAAGCTTCGTCAATCCGCTCATCCGGACCGGGAAGGATTTCATCTGGATGGGTCCCTTGTCCCGATGGAAACGCTCCGGCAGGGCTACGCCCGGCATGTCCTGGCAGTCTGTGACGGCAACAAGCGTGAGGCGGCGCGGATTCTCAAGGTCAGCCGGCAGACCCTTTACAACCTTATCGGGGAATGATTTCCAGACCAGGTGTATGTGTCCATAAACTGGACATGTTCGAAATGCGTGCCAGAGAGCGTCCCTGAGGCCGGAAGGCTTGGGTTTTATAAATCACTGCCTGTTAGAATCTTGTGAATTATCCTGAAAAGTGGCACGGCGGAAGCATAGGAGAAGGTCATGAAATTGAATAAAGTAATCACAACTTGGACCAGTCTGATAATTGGAATGACGATGCCTTTTGTGGCGGTGGCTCAACAAGGTGCCACAGTCCCCGCTCCCGAAGAGAGCGGAGCACAGGCGAAAATTGCCGAGCTCGAGGAGGAGTTCCGTTCCATCTCAAGCAAGCTGAGTGAGATTGAGATGCAAGCCATGGGTAACGAAGAAGTGGCGGAAGCAAAGGAGACCTTCGACGGCATGGTCGAGGAAGAGGTTGTTCGTGCCAATCCTGATCTCGAGGATGCCGTAGAGGAACGGAGCAAGTACGCGGAGTATATCCAGACCGTACAAAGCGGTGGGGACCTTCCCGATGATGTCGACCTGAACGAAGTGTATTCAAAGTATAATTCCCTGCACCAGAAAGTGATGCCGGTCGAACAGCAGGTCATGCAGAAGGAAAAGCTGCAGGATGCCTATGAGGACTACCAGGCGAAACTGGTCAGCCAGATGCGTTCAATCGACAGTGAAGTCACCGATTATATCGAGCGCCAGCGGGAGATCCGCAATGAATACCAGGAGCTCGTATCTGAAGGACAAGGCTGAATCTTTCCTTACTGAAAACAGCTAAACCAAAACCCTCATGACGGCGGTTTCCCTTCCCGGGAGGCCGCCGTTTTTTGTGTGCGCCCGGCAGGGGAAGGTTGTGGGTCGGGCAGGCACGAATCAGTCAAGTCGGGTACTTTCCTCGAACACCTTTCATCCACCGAGCGTGCTGCGGACCGAGTCCCCTCCGGTATAAACCGGCCCCATGATGCTCCTCAGAATTGAACCCGGCGGCCGAATGTCCGGACCCGGTCCAGTGGGACCACCCGGATCAATCCCGACGGGGTCCCGCAACGGGCGTGCATTTCTTGATTGGATTGTCATGAAAAATGTTCAAGATAGGGGGAACAGGAGCATCATGAAATATAAGAACAGACAGCCTATCGGTATCGTGCTGCTGAGCCTTCTCGTCGGTCTCTTTCCCGTTCCGTCGAGTGCCTCGGAGGAACCGGGGGAGCGGACACCTGAAACGGTGCAGGCTCTCGTTGCGGAAGCTCAGCGGATGGCGGAAAAATGGGCTGAACGTATCCGTGGCTGGAGCGATTCCGGAGAGCATCCCACCACCTATCTCGGGGTTGTCATCGAGCCGGTGCCGGAGGTTCTGCGTGACTATGTCGACCTGCCGGACGGGGTGGGTCTCCTTCTCAGGCGCATTGCCAGTGACAGTCCGGCAGAGCGGGGAGGATTGAAGGACAACGATATCCTGCTCTCCTTTGACGGGCAGGTCATGATCAACTACGACCAGCTTTCGACGTTGATTGACCTCAAAGGGCCCGGTGCCGAGGTGCCGCTAAGGATTCTCCGCAAAGGAGAGGAGCTCAAGCTGACCGTTGTTCTCGAGGAACGCAAACCCCGGGATGAACAGGCCGATGCGCCGGATGCGCCCGATGTGGTGCCCTGATGGAAACAAATCGGGGAATGGATTCCCGGGTTCTCTCCAGGTTCTCCTTCATGGAGGATGAAGTGCTGATCCTTTCACGATGGCGCTCAGGGATGGCGGATCCCGGGAACGTCCAATTAAGATTTTGACTTGGGCGCTTCTTTAGCTCCATCATTGAAGAACAGTTTATGACCGAACCGGAACCTCATACGGAAATCCCGTTGCTGGACAAGGACCAGTTGCAAATGCTTGTCGATGCGAGTGGAGATGAATCCCTGGACCTTTTCATGGAGATTCTCGAGCTCTTTGAGCAGGAAAGCGTGGTCAAGCTGAAGGAACTGCGGTCACTCCGTGAGGCCGGTTCCTTTGACCTGATGGGCCGCTCCGCGCACGCCCTTGCCGGCAGCAGCGCCAATGTGGGGGGACTCGAAGTCTGGAAAAAGGCTAAAAAAATCGAGAACCTGTGCAAGATTTCCTGCGGGGAAGAGGCAGCCGCCTGCCTTGACGATCTCGAATTGAGTTACAAGAAAACCCTCGTCGCGTTGAGGGAATTTGCCCGGACCGGCAACCTCGAATCGTGTTGAAGGCGGCGGGGACCGCATCCGCCCGTCTTTTGTCTCCTGTTCGTGCAGAAGTTACATAAGTGCGGGTCAAACGGCGTGGGACCGGCTTTGGGACCTGTCCTTAAAGGAGGACAGGAAATCCCTTATTCCTCGGGCTTTGTTTTGACGAGACCCGTCACACGATCACCCCTTTTCCAGTCACCCCGTTTTTCGAGCAGGGCGACACGCTCGAAGCGTTTGAGGACGTTACGGCGTTTTTTACCGGAGGCGGATCCCGCCTTGAAACTTGGATGCTGTGACATGTGTATATTTCCTTCTGAATAAAAGGGGTTACGCAAGGAATTCCTCGGGCAAGTGCAAGGTTTTTCCATAATTTTCTGCTCCCCGGACTGGATTTCGGTTGAGCGCCTTGATTATGGCTTGCTGAGATCCGCCGGTGCCCGGTAATCTGCTCTCCATGGCAATTCCCCGCAGTGCACTGGTGGCTGATGACGAGGCCCACATTCGCACTTATGTACGCATGATCCTGAAACAGCTTGGAGTGGGAGAGGTACATGAAGCGAGGACAGGAGAACAGGCCCTTGAGCTGTTCGGGGAAAAAAAACCGGAAGTGGTCTTTCTGGATATCAACATGCCGGGCCTGAGCGGATTGGAGGTTCTCCCGAAGATTCTTGAGAAGGATCCTGATGCGGCGGTGATCATGCTCACGGGGCATGCCTCACGACGCCTGATTGAGAGCAGCGCCCAAAAGGGTGCCCTGCACTATATCCGCAAGGACACACCGAAGGCTGAGATTACCAAATTGCTGAAAGACCTGTTTGAGGATACCTTTGAGGATGAATGAATAACGCCTGCCAGACCCTATGAATAAATCCCGGGAAACCACAACCGCGCTGCAGGAACGACGCTATTCCCTGAGGGAGCTCCTGAGCGAGGTTGAAAAGGAACGCGACAGTTCGTCGATCGGACAGGAAATGATCGACCAGTCGGAAATCGGCAAGCTCTTCGAGAGAAAAAAGAAGGTCCGTCGTGGCAAATCCGGAAAATAAAGGCTTCCTGGATTTCCTTCAGGCCTCTGAAGGAAAGCTTAATTTCGACGAGATTGAGCCGATCCTGCAGCGTTGTGGGGGCGTGACCCTTGAGTTTCTCGAGGAGGTTATCGAGCGTGATTATCTGGGCAAGAACCTGGCCTGCAGGAAGTGGGCAGACGCCCTCGAGGTGGCCTACGTCAATCCCCTCATCACGGTCGTTACGGATGAAGCCGTGCAGCGGATTCCCGAAGAAATTGCCCGAAAGGGGAAGGCCATCGGGCTTTACCTGATCAACGATGTGTTGACGGTGGCCATGTCGTACCCGGAGGACCGTCGTCTGGTAAAGCAGATTGAAGCCATTTCGAATGTCGGGGTCTCCCCAGTTTTTGCCCCTCCGCAGGAGATACGCCATGCCATCGAAATCCATTACAAGACGAAGGAAAAGGTCCTTGAGGACATTGAGGATTTTGAGAAGGAGCAGGAAGCCCTCCTTCAGTCCCTCACCGACGACGATCTGCAGGACCTTGCGGCTTCGGACACCCTAAGCCGGCTTCTGGACGGGATGGTCTACTTTGCCGTGCGGGAACGGGCCTCGGACATCCATATGGAGCCCGGCGAGGACGAGGCTGTCGTCCGGTTCCGCGTGGACGGAAAGCTGATTCCCTATTATTCCTACGGGAAGGCCATTCACCGGGCCTTCACGTCGCGCCTGAAAGTACTCTGCAAGCTTAACATTGCGGAGTCGCGTTTTCCGCAGGATGGACGTTATTCGCTGCCTTACGGGATGGGGAAGGCGGATTTCCGGGTCAGCCTCATCCCCACGGTGAACGGGAACAAGGTGGTCATCCGGGTGCTGCCGGGGGTCCAGCGTCAGGGGATTCTTGGGCTGGACGAGATGATGATTTCCCGTCCAATACTCGATTCATACCGTCGCCTTATCAAGAGCCCGAATGGCATTATCTTTGTCACGGGACCGACGGGAAGCGGGAAGACAACGACCCTTTACGCTACCCTGGACGAGATGAACAGCACAGACCGGAATATCTCGACCATCGAGGATCCGGTGGAGATCCAGGTTGATGGAATCACCCAGAGCCAGGTCAACAGTCACATCGGGCTCTCCTTCAGCCTGCTCCTGCGTTCCATCCTGAGGCAGGATCCGGACATCATCCTGGTCGGAGAAATCCGCGATTATGACACGGCCAAGATCGCCACCGAGGCGGCCCTGACGGGGCACCTTGTCCTGAGCACATTGCACACAAACAACGCCATCCAGGCGATTCTCCGGCTGATGGAAATTGGAATTGAGCCCTATATGGTGGCCCCCTCCGTGATCGGGGTGCTTGGCCAGCGCCTGGCGGGCCGGATCTGCGAGAATTGCAAGCGGGCTTATTTCCCGGGAAACGAGGTCCTGGAAAAATGGTTCTACGACCTACCGGAGGATACCCAGGTGGCCTTTTCCCAGGGGGTTGGCTGCCCGGCCTGCCGGCAGACCGGCTATTCCGGCCGGATTGCTTTTCACGAGCTCCTGGTGGTTGACGATCGCATGCGGGGCCTCATCAACCAGCAGGTGGGCCAGCATCAATTGACCCAGTACGCCCACAAGCTTGGGTATCGCAGCCTTCGTCACGACGGGCTGAAGAAACTCCTTATGGGCCTGACCACCGTAGAGGAGATCGAAAAGCATACGGTTGTGGAATGGGATCCATCACTTGGCGCTGATGGGAACGATTGAGGACAGGAGTGCTCCACCAGGGTATCGGAACGGAGTTAGATGGAGGAGAAGCGAGGGTATTCGAGCCGTTTGAAGGAAAAGCTGAACGCTTTTGCGACGTTTGCGGTTGATGTCATCTACGACCGTGAAAGGGGTCCAAAAGCCCGCCTGCTGGGCGGGTTCCTCTTATGCCTCAGTCTCTTGTACCGGTCCGTTGTTTTTGCCAGGGCCCAGCTCTACAAGCACCGGATTTTACGGGCGCAGCATCTGGGCTGCCTTGTCGTCGTGGTCGGTAACCTGACCGTTGGTGGCACCGGGAAGACCCCTGTGGTGGAGAGGCTTGCCCGGACCCTGCATGCGAAGGGGCGGAAAGTGGCCATTCTGAGCCGTGGCTACAAGAGCCGGAAAGAACCCTTCTGGCGGAAATGGATACGCCTCCTCCTGCACCAGCCGCCCAAGCCGCCCAAGGTTATCAGCGATGGCACGACGGTCTTCTTTAACTCGGATGAGGCCGGGGACGAGCCTTACATGTTGGCCCGGAACCTGCCCGGGGTGGTGGTTGTGACGGACAAGGACCGGGTTAAAGCCGGGCAGTTTGCGATCCGCCAGTTCGGGGTGGACACCCTGATCCTCGATGATGGATTTCAGTACTACCAGTTGCAGGATCACCTGCAGTTGCTCCTGATCGACAAGACAAATCCATTCGGGAACGGGAACCTGCTTCCCCGCGGCATTCTGCGGGAACCCGTCTCGCAGATGAAGCGGGCCTCCTACATCTTCCTGACGAAGTCGGAGGAGCCTCCCGATGGGGACCTGGTGCGGGTTCTTGAGACCTGGCGACCGGAACGGGAATGGGTTCAGTGCGCGCACCGCCCGAAATACCTGCAATCGGTCAACCGCGAGGAGCGTCAGCCGCTTGATTATCTCCGGGGAAAGCGCGTGGGGGCTTTGAGCGGGATCGCGGTTCCGGAAAGTTTTGAGGCCTTTCTTCTCAATCTGGGAGTGGCCGAAATTGTGCGTTTCCGTTTTCTCGACCACCATCGTTTCACGGGTGAAGAGCTTGAACAGATATCGCGCGAGGCCGCCCGGCAGGATCTGGACCTGCTCGTGACAACGGAAAAGGATGCGGTCCGCATCGACCCCTCGTTTATGCCCGCCTGTGCCTTCTTCTTCCTGCGGGTTGAAATACACATGTCGGCCGGATCGGAAAACTTTGAGGCGGCGATCCGCCGGATTTGTTTTCCGCGGCAAAGCGCGGATGCTGATCGCTGGGAGAGTGGCCAGACGAAGGCCCCGTTTGCGGCCGAGGAGAATATTTCGAGCGGGCGGAAGTGATAAAGGCTTTGCGGCGAAGAGGCAAATTTGCCCAACTGGGGCGGATGGAGATCACCTTTCTTGGAACCGGAACGTCTCAGGGAGTCCCGATGATTGCTCATAATCCGGGAGAAACCTGTGACCTTGCGGACAAGCGCAACTGGCGGACGCGGACCAGTGCGCATGTCAAAATGGGCGGCCTGGCCCTGCAGATAGATGCGGCGCCGGAATTCCGGCTTCAATGCATCGAAAACGGAATTGACTGGATAGACCTGTTTTTCCTGACCCACGGGCATGCTGACCATGTCCAGGGGATGGATGACCTGCGCCGCTTTATCGATATGCGTGGGGGGGAGGCCCTCCCGGTTTACAGTACTCCCGAGGGGCTTCAGCGGGTCGAGGCCATCTACCCTTATGCAATCCGGCCGAAACCGGAATTCAAGGGATACCCGGCCTTCTCGCTGGAGGTAATGCCGGAGAAGCTTGCGACCTCCGGTGGCACGGTGTCATCAACCCGTCTGCCGCATGGGCGAATGGAGGTCCTGGGACTGGTTTTTGAGGAGGCTGAAACCGGTAAGCGCCTGGCGTATTTCACAGATTGCAAGCACCTTCCCCCGGCGGCGAAGGATCTTGCCCGGGGAGTCGACCTGCTTGTCCTGGATGCCCTGAGGCCCATGCCGCACCCGACGCACATGACGATTCATGAAGCTGTTGAAACGGCCCGCGAGCTGGAAGCCGGGCGGACCTGCTTCACACACATGACTTACATGGTGGACCATGTCCGCGACGGGGGCAAGCTTCCGGCGGGGATGGAATTCGCCTGGGACGGCCTGAGGATCGCGCTGTGAAGGGCCGGGGGGCGGGCTACTGGCCGGCTTTGAGAATGATACGGTTGATGTGGTGGCAGTCAGGGAGGCTTCCAATGGCGGTAAGCATACGTCCCTCGGAAAAGATAAGTTCGCGCCGAACAGTGGCGTTGGGGACCTGGACAATGAGGGCCCCGGAGCGATCAATCCGCTCCGGTCGGCAGCGCCGGGCAAAGGCCTCCCCGACAATCCGGGTCCAGTTTTCCTGAATGGACTCCTCAGGAGTTTTCTTCCCGATGTGGTGGCGTTCGACAAGCGTCTCAATAAGGCTGCCCATCGACTTGGCCCAGGAATCCCGCGCGGGCACGGGGTCTGCTTGCAGGCCCCTGAAGCTGGCGATCAGCCTTTCCTGCCTGCGGCTGAATTTTCCGGGCATAACGGCCTCTCAAAGGGAATGAAGGGAGCGGCCATCAACGGCGAGCGCGGCTTCCTTCAGGGATTCGCTGATGGTCGGGTGGGCGTGAATGGTGCCGGCGAGGTCCTCGGCACTGCCTCCGTATTCCATGTGGGCGATGACGGAGGCGATCATTTCGGAGGCGCCGGAGGCGATGATGGTGGCCCCGAGGATGCGGTCGGTGTCAGCATCGGCAATAATCCGGGCCATCCCCTCGGTGGCATCCTGGGCAATGGCGCGCCCGTTCGCGAGGAGAGGGAAGCTTCCGGTCCGGGTCTTGATTCCCTGTTCGTCGGCCTGCCGGGCGGTCATGCCGACGGAAGCGATTTCAGGTTCCGTGTAGATGACATTGGGGATGCGGGAAGCGTCCAGGTGCGGCTTTCCGCCGGCGATCGCTTCGGCGACGGCGACACCCTCCTCCTCGGCCTTGTGGGCGAGCATGGGGCCCTCAATGACATCGCCGATGGCCCAGACACCCTCGGCGGCGGTACGGAAACCCTCCACGGGAATCCTTCCGGAATCATCGCGCTCAAGGCCGATGCGATCGAGCCCGAGCCCATCAGTGAAGGGTTTCCGGCCAACGGAGAGGAGCACCATTTCAGCCTCATAGTGGACGGGTTTTTCCTTCCGCTGGGCCTCGAGACGGACCCCTTCCTTGTTGATCCGGCAATCCGTGACCTGGGTCGAGGTATGGATGGTCATGCCTTGTTTCTTGAAAATACGTTCGGCAAGCTTGCTGACCTCCGGATCGGATCCGGCGGCGATGGTCGGGAGAAACTCCAGAAAGGTGACCTTCGAACCAAGTCTCGCCCAGACGGATCCCAGTTCAAGCCCGATGGCACCGGCACCAATGACAAGGAGCGATTCGGGCACGGCTTTCAGGGCGATGGCCTCGGTGCTGGTGATGACCCGTTTGCCGTCCGGTTTGAGGAAGGGGAGGCTGGAGGGTACCGAACCGGTGGCGATGACGATGTGGTCGGCCTCGATCACCTGGTCCGGTCCGGAGGGTTCCTGCACCTTGATCGTTTTTTCCGATTCGAAGGAGCCGGTCCCGGCAAAGACCGTGATGTCGCGCTTGCGCACGAGGGTGTCGACGCCTTTCCGGAGCTGGGCGACAACGGCATCCTTCCGTTTCATGAGGCTGGCCACATCGGGGGTGAGGTTGTCGAAGAGAAGGCCGTGCGCCTTTCCGTGGCTGGCCTGGTGGAAAAGTTCCGTGGAATGCAGGAGAGCCTTGCTGGGAATGCAGCCGATATTGAGGCAGGTGCCGCCGAGGAAGGGATCCTTTTCCACGATGGCCGTTTTCAGGCCCAGCTGGGCGCAGCGGATGGCACAGACATAGCCTCCGGGACCGGAACCAATGATAATGACGTCGTATTTCGTTTCGCTCATGGGAAAATCAGATTTCAAACATCAGGCGCATGGGGTCCTCGATGGCCTCCTTGACGGAGACAAGGAAACCGACGGCCTCGCGCCCGTCAACGAGCCGGTGGTCATAGCTGTGAGCAAGGTACATCATGGGGCGGATGACAACCTCCCCCTCGACCGCGGCAGGGCGTTCCTGGATGGTGTGCATGCCAAGGATGCCGGACTGGGGTGAATTCAGGATCGGCGTCGAGAGCATGGAGCCGAAAATTCCCCCGTTGGTGATCGTGAACACCCCTCCCTGGAGATCCTCAATGCTGATTTTTCCCGCTTTTGCCCGTTCCGCATAGTTGAGGATGTCCTGTTCAATGGCGGCGAACGGCTTTTGGTCGCAATCCCGGATGACGGGAACGAGGAGCCCCTTCGGCGTGCTGACGGCGATTCCGATATCGAAATAATGGTTGCTGACAATCTCGTCCCCCTCGATACGGGCGTTGATTCCCGGCCAGGCCTTGAGCGCGCGGACAACCGCCTTGGTGAAAAAGCTCATGAACCCGAGCTTCAGGCCGTGACGGGCGACAAAGGCCTCCTGATGGGTCTTGCGGATTTTCATGACCGCGCTCATGTCAACCTCGTTGAAGGTTGTGAGCATGGCCGAATGCTGCTGGGCCTCCACGAGGCGCCGGGCGATGGTCTTGCGCAGGGGGGACATTTTCCGGCGGGTCTCACGTTCCGAGGGGACCTTGTCTGGCGGGGGGGAGGGCGCCTCCGCGGAGACCTGCCCGGCCTTTTC
>JAWLGH010000001.1:254366-265230 GCA_041685165.1 Oceanipulchritudo sp.
TTTTCAATGGCCTTGAGCATGTCTCCCTTGGTGACACGCCCCTCCTTGCCGGAACCCTCTACCTCGCGGGGATCAATTCCGGATTCACCGGCGAGCCGTCTCACTGATGCGGGGTGGGACTCCGGGGGGGGCTTTCCGATCCCGCCTCCGCTGTCATCTCCGTCTGTGCCGTCATCCCTGTCCCCTTCATCCGTCCGGTCGCTTTCGGGGGAGGCACCACCGTCGTCCGGAGCCTTGGCGCTTTCATCAATGAGGGCGACCACGCTGCCGACCTCGACCTCGTCGCCTTCGGCGGCCTTGAGCTCAATGGTGCCGGAAACCTCGGCGTTTCCCTCGGAGGTGATCTTGTCGGTCTCGAGGTCAAAGAGGGACTGGCCCTGTTCAACGTAGTCACCGCTGGATACATGCCAGGCGGCCAGGATGCCGCTTGAAATGGATTCTCCGAGGGAGGGTATCTTTACTTCTGTAGCCATTTTTTATGCGTTTCAGGCGTTCATGGAAAAGGCCGACTCGACCAGCCTTGCCTGTTCGATCTTGTGCACGGTGAGCGAGCCGACGGCGGGGCTGGCCGCACTCTCGCGACCGGCATAGAGGGGTTTGCGGCCGGCGGCCTCAGTGATGAGCGGACGGAGGAAGCGCCAGGCGCCCATGTTTTCCGGTTCCTCCTGGCACCAGACAAGGGTCTTGTATTTGCCCAGCGGTTTCAGGGTTGAGCCGAGGAGGTCGCTGTTGAAGGGGTAGTACTGCTCGACACGGATGATGGCGGTGTCGCGGAGGCCCTTTTCCTCGCGGTAGGCAAGGAGGTCATAAAAGACCTTGCCCGAGCAGAGGATGACCCGGGATGGGGAGCTGATGCGCTCATCCGGATCGGGGAGGATGGACTGGAAGCAGGCGTCGGTGAACCCGGCTTTTCCGGAGACAGCCCCCTTGTGCCGGAGGAGGCTTTTGGGAGCCATGATGACGAGGGGCTTGCGGAAGGAGCGGTGCATCTGCCGCCTGAGGATATGGAAGTACTGGGCCGGGGTGGTGAGGTTCGCGACCTGGATGTTGTCCTCGGCGCAGAGCTGGAGGAAGCGTTCCAGCCGGGCTGAGGAATGCTCGGGTCCCTGGCCCTCGTAGCCGTGGGGAAGGAGCATGACGAGCCCTGAAACCCGCTGCCACTTGGATTCGGAACTGGCGATAAACTGGTCGATGATGACTTGGGCGCCGTTGACAAAGTCTCCGAACTGGGCTTCCCACATGCAGAGCATGTCCGGGAAATCAAGGGAATATCCGTAGTCGAAGCCGAGGACCGCGGCCTCGCTGAGAAGGGAGTTGTGGACGCAGAGCATGCCCTTTCGTTCCTCCATCTCCATCAGGGGGATGTGCTTTTCGCGGGTCTCCGTGTCGAAGAAAATGGAATGTCGCTGGGAAAAGGTGCCGCGGACACTGTCCTGGCCGGAGAGGCGGACATGGTACCCTTCGATCATGAGGGTCCCCCATGCGAGGGATTCGGCGAAGGCCCAGTCGATGCCCGTGTCCTCCTCGAATGCCTTGAGTTTGGTTTCCAGTTGGCGGCGGATTTTCCGGTTCAGGTTGAAGCCTTCCGGAAAACGGGTCAGGGCCCTGGCGACTGTTTCCAGCTGTCCCGGGGTGACCTCGGTCGGGATGTCCTTGAAGGCGTAGGCGGGCTGGTACTCGCGGACGGCCTCCTCGACGGCGGGCTGCAAACGCTCCCCCTTTTTCTCGAGGGCCTTCTGCCGGTCGTAGAAGTGCTGGAGATCGTCGCGCCTGCGGGTGCGGATGGACTCGACTTCCTCCTTTGAGAGGACTTCCTCCTCCACCAGCCTGCGGGAGTAGATCTCACAGGCTGTCGGATGGTCCTTGATTTTCTGATACAAGGTGGGCTGCGTGAAGGCCGGCTCGTCGGATTCGTTGTGGCCCTGGCGCCGGTAGCAGTACATGTCGATGACGACATCCTTGCCGAATTCCTGGCGGTACTGGAGGGCCAGTTCCATGACATGGACGACGGCCTCGGGATCATCGCCGTTGACATGGAAAATGGGGGCCTCGATCATTTTTGCAACGTCGGTGCAGTAGAGGCTCGAACGGGCCTCGGAAGGATCGGTGGTGAAACCGATCTGGTTGTTGATGATGAAATGGATGGTTCCGCCGGTCTGGTAACCCGGCAGCTGGGAGAAATTGAGCACTTCGGCGACAATCCCCTGGCCGGCAAAAGCGGCATCGCCATGGATGAGGACGGGAAGGACCTTCCGGCGGGTCGCGGTATCCCCGAGAATACGCTGGCGGGCGCGGCTGCGCCCCTCGACGACCGGATTGACGGCCTCAAGGTGGCTGGGGTTGGCGGCGAGAAAGAGGCGCATGGGCTCTTTGCGGGTGTTTTCAACACGGGCCTCGAAGCCGAGGTGATACTTCACGTCACCGTCGCCGTGGCGGGTCTCGGGAAGGAAATTTTCCGAGAATTCGTGGAAGATGTATTCATAGCTTTTCCTCATGACATTGGCGAGGACGTTGAGGCGCCCGCGATGGGCCATGCCGAGAACAATTTCCTGGAGGCCGAGGGAAGGGCCCTGCTCGAGGAGGGCGTCAAGGGCGGGGACAAGGGTTTCCCCCCCCTCGAGGCCAAAACGCTTCTGCCCGACATAGTTCCGGTGCAGGAAATGCTCGAATTCCTCCGCCTTGATGAGCCGGTCGAGAATGCGGTGGCGCTTTGCGGCCGGGAAAGCGGTCCGGGCCTCTTCCGGTTCAAGACGCGACTGGATCCAGCGGCGCTGGGGGGTTTCCTGGATGTGGAGGTACTCGATCCCGATGGTCCCGCAGTAGATTTTGCGGAGGCGGTCAATGAGATCAGCGACCGATATCCGGCGGCCATCGAGGAAATTCCCGCTCCAGTAGGTGTCCCCGAGATCCTCCTCGGAGAAGCCGAGACGCTGGAGGGTCAGGCGCGGGTTTTCGGGAACCTCCTTGAGGAGCGGATTAACATTTGCCTGGGTATGGCCGATGGAGCGGTAGGCGTAAATGGCTCCCGTGAAGCGGGCCTGCTTGATGGCAGCGTCCCTGCCGAGGCTTTCCCCTTCCGTTGAAGGGGTCCTTCCCGAGGCGCCGTTCGAAGCGAGTTCAAACCCTTCGAAGAAGGCTTTCCAGGCGCTGTCGAGGGACTCCGGGTTATCGCGCCAGAGGGCATATTTCTCATCGATCAGATCCGCGTTCCAGCGGTTGGCGAAGGTGGAGGTTTTCACATCAAGTTTCGGATAAGATTAGAAAAGAAGGATTTAACGTACGGCTATTGCGATGCTTGACAAACAGATGTCCCCTTCAACATTTCCTTCATTAATCCCTTTCATGAAGAATGGATCCATCATAAGCAGAGCTGAAGGAGCCGGCTTTCAAAAGGGGGGACTCAGGAGGCATCGGGGACCATGAAATCTATCTGGCGCTTGAAGCGATCGACCCTGGCGACGGAAACCTCGATGGTGTCGCCAATGGAGAAGCGGCGGCGTTTTTTTCTTCCGATGAGGGCCGTTTGATCAGGATCGAGCTTGTACAGATCGTCGCGGAGGGTGGAGATGTGGACGAGCCCGTAGGCCATGGAATCGGTGAGCTCGACGAACATGCCGTGGTTGCGGACATCCATGACAACGGCCTTGAAGCGGGCGGGTTTCTTTCGCTTGAGCTCACGCTCGAAGAACTCGAGGAGCTTGACCTTGACTGATTCGCGTTCCGCCTCGGTGCTGTTCTGCTCGGTAAGGGAGAGATGCTGGGCGACCTGGGCCAGTTCCGAGAAGGTGTATTTCTTCTTGTTCGAGCGGGCTCCTCCAGGAACGAGCTGGCGGGCGAAAACCCGGTGGACGACGAGATCGGCGTAGCGGCGGATGGGGGAGGTGAAATGGGTGTAATGTTCCTTGGCGAGACCGAAGTGTCCGTCGGGGGAGGCCCGGTAGCAGGCCTGTTTGAGGCTGCGGAGAAAGCTGACCCGGAGGGTGTGGGCCTGGGGGTGGTCCCTGACCTTGCGGAGGGCCTTGTTGAGGTTTCCGCGAACGCTGAGATCGCCCGCCTTGATCCCGAATGTTTGGAGGTAATCGGAGAATTCATCGAGCTTGTCGGGATCGGGATCATCATGGACCCGGTGGATACAGGGGAGGTTGCGATGATTGAGGGACCGGGCCACGGCCTCGTTGGCGGCGAGCATGAACTCCTCGATGAGCTGGTGGCTCTCATCCTGCTCTACCTTGACGATGGTGTCGGCATAGCCCTTTTCATCCACATAGATCTTGGTCTCAGGCATGTCGAGCTCGAGGCTGCCCTTCTTCATCCGGTTGCGGCGGACCACCCTGGCAATCTTCCACATCTGGCGGAGGGCGTCCCGGATCCGGGCCAGCTCCTTTTTCTTCAACTCCTTGAGGGACCGTCCGGTACTCCCGGTCTGGTGGGCCGGTGGATCCGGCCGGGCGGCGATTTTCTCCAGATTATCCTCAAAGAGAAAACCATGGGCCTGCTCGTAGGTGAGGCGTTTGTTGCTCCGGATGACGGAGTTGGAAAAGCGGCTTTTAAGGACCTTTCCGGAGGCACTGAAGGTGACGAAGGCGGATTTGGTGAGACGGTCCTTGTTCTCCACGAGGCTGCAGAGGCCGTTGGAGAGCACGTGGGGGAGCATCGGGATGACGGAACCGACGAGGTAGGTTGAATTCCCGCGCTTGCGGGCTTCCCGGTCAAGGGCGCTTCCGGGACGGACATAGTGGCTGACATCAGCGATGTGGATACCGACCTCGCAGGCCCCGTCGGGGAGCGGCTCGAGGGTGAGGGCATCATCGAAATCCTTGGCGTCCTGGGGATCGATGGTCATGGTGAAGGTGCCGCGCAGGTCCTCCCTTCCCTTGAGGTCGGCGGGCTGGACCTCGTCGCTGAACGCCTGGACCTCCTTCATGACGGAGGGCGGAAACTCCGGGTTGAGGTCATACTGGTGGAGAAGAGCCTCATACTCGGCTCCCGGGGAGTGGGTTTTGCCCAGAACCCTTATGATGGTGCCCTCGGGATTGAGGTGGCGCTGCTCCCACGGGGCAAGCTTGACGATGACCTTGTCATCGATGCGGGGCTTGGGGGAGAGGGAGGATTTCCGGGGGTCGGGAACGAGGATATCCTGAATGATGCGGGGATCCCCCGGGATGACGTAGTAGAACATCTTACTCCGCTTGAGGGTCCCGGTGAGGGTCTGGTTGGCCCGCTCAAGGATGCGGATGACCCGTACGGTCTCGGCCTGATTCTCCCCGGGCCGGCCCTGCTTGCGCCGGCGGTTGCGAAACTGGCGACGATCCTGGTGGATCCGGCAGACAACCCGGTCTCCGTGCATGGCGACGGCGGTATCCTCGGCATTGATGTGGTAGGGGGGACGGTTGTCACTGCCCTCGACGGTGTCCGGGAAGAGGGTCGCCGAGCCGCTCTGACGGAAGCGGATTTTACCGGTGATGAGGTCGGCGTCGCGGGGCAGGCAGACGCGGTTTTTCTTCAGCTTGACAAGGGTTCCCTGGCGCAGGTGCTGGGAGACTTCCTTCTTGAAAGCGGTGAACTCTTTTTCCGGAACCTCCATGCGGGCCGCGAGGCGGTCCACGGAGAGGGGAATGTATTCGGGATCCCTGAGGATTTCCAGAATTCTGGGTAGATACATGAATTTATTCTAGGGGTTCATGCGCCAATTGGCGAACGATGGTGGAAAGATAGGGAATCAGCTGCTTTTTCCGGCTGACGATTCCGTTGAGTTCAAATATGTCGTCCTTGGCCCGATGGGGGTAGGTGATACTTTCAACAACGGCCTCTTCCCCCTTGATGAGAAGGAGGGAGTTCTGGGTGTTGACATCGGTGACGAGGAGGGCCGCGAAAAAGAGGTTCTCCTTTTTCCGGACCGCTTCAAGGGACTCGTTCAGTTCCTCGCAACGCGACCAGAGGTTGTCAAAGCCGAGTTCTTCGACCTGGGAGACGGAGAAGGAAAAACCTCCCTCCTCATAGTGCTTCATGTCCGAACGGATGACGTTCTCGGGGCTTTCGCTCTTGATGATGGAGCCGGCGTTGAAGATGCTTTCCGCGAGGTCATCGGCCGCGATGCCGGCGATCTCCTCCAGCCAGCGCAGCATCGCATGGTCGGTGTCGGTGGTGGTGGGGCCCCTGAGGTTGAGGGTGTCGGAGACAATTCCGCCCATGAGGACGCCGGCAACCGGTTTTTCCGGGGTGAGACCGTTTTTCCGGAAAAGATCGGCCACGATGGTCGAGGTTGAGCCCACGGGCAGGTTGACAAAGGTGATCGGCTGTTGGGTGGGGGCATTGCCGAGGCGGTGATGATCGACAACCTCGAGGATCTCGACCTTGTCGGCCCCGGAGACCGCCTGGGAGAGCTCGTTGTGGTCAACGAGGATGAGCCGGGTCCGGGTCGGCTTCAACAGATCCGTCTTTGTAAAGACGCCGAGGAGGTGGCCGGTATCGTCGGTTACCATGAAGGCCGCCGCGTCTGTGGAGGCAATACGGCGACGGATAACGGAAAGTTTTTCGTCCGGGCCGAAATTGACGGTCTCCCGGTTGATGAGGTTGTCGATGCGGGCGGCGCTGCGGATGATCCAGGAAGTGGTGGCGGAGTCATGCGGGCTGACAATGATACTCACATTGCGTTCCATGGCCATTTCCACGACGTCCTGTTCCACCGGCAGGTTCCCGCTGATGACAAGGAGACGGACGCCGGACTGGATGGAGCGCTGCTGGATGTCGTAGCGGTCCCCGACAATGATGATGCTGGACTTGGCGAGGTTCTTGTCCTCACCGTAAAAACGGCCGAAGGAACGAATGTCCATGGCCCCGATGCGGACGAAGAGGTCTTCCGTCGTTTCCGGATCGACGCTGTGGATGACTTCCGCCCCGAGGGCGGCGATGATGTCCTGCAGGCTGGCGAAGACATGGCGCATCTTTCTCTCCTCGCGCGGCTTCGGGATGAAGTAGTCCCCGAGGTCAAAAATGGAGACACTCCCCTCGAGGCGGCCGTCCCCGCCGACCACCGGAAGAAGGCGCACGTCGTGCCGGTCAATGAGCTCCAGCGCTTCCGCGCAGATGGAGTCGCGTTCGACCTTGATGACTTCCTTCACCATGATGTCGCGGACCCGCGGGGTCACGTCCCCGACAAATTTCGGAAGGGACACGGAGAAGGTGGAAAGGATGGTCTCAATGCGGGCATTGGAGTTGCCGCAGCGTACCGGGACATAGCGCCCGCCTGTGCTCGCCGTCTTGAAGGCCGCATATCCGATGGCCGAGCAGATGGCGTCCGCATCCGGATTGCGGTGCCCCACGACGAGCACCGGTGGCTGCATCCGTTTGCCGTTCTTCATTGGACCTTTCTTCGCATGCGCTTTTTCATAAGTCGGATCAGGGAAACATCTCTTCTCCCGGAAGTCTATTTCATTTCCCCGTCGGTTCCGATTTCTCTTGAAGGTATACCATAGAACCGTTATTAATGAACGGATGAAAGCACGGGAGACGTCGCGGGAAGTCTGCGAAATCCAAGGCCTGTATGGTCCGTTGCAGGTTCTGGAAGGAAAAGTCCAGCGCGTCTGGGCCCTGCAGGAGATGCAGCAGGGGGACTGGCGCACGGAGGGCGGGGCGCGGTTGAAAGTCCTGGAGGCCGGGATATGGAACCGGGGCCGCGGGCCGGACTTCCAGGAGGCGGTAGTGGAGCTTGATGGAAGACGGATATCGGGAGATGTGGAGGTTCACCTCTACCGTGAGGACTGGTGGCGGCATGGTCACGACCTGGACAGGGCCTACAACCGGGTTGTGCTGCACCTGGTCCTGTTTGCTGGCGGGATGGAGCGGCCGGTACTGACAGCGGGGGGGCACCGGCCGGCGGAGTGGGTCATGGGGCCTTGGATGCGGGAGGATCTGGAGAGCGTGGTCGGTGGGGAGCCGGGTCTTTTCGGGGAGCTGGCGCCGGAATTGCGGGAGTGGCTTCAGGCGGATCAGCCGGAGGGCATACGGGAAAGGCTGAGGGTGGCGGCAGACCGGCGCTGGATTGACAAGGAATCGATGGCGAGGTATCTCTTTTCGACCCACGGCTGGGAAGGTGGGCTGCACCGGCTGATGCTCTTTCATCTCGGGTATCCGTTCAACAGGAGACCGTTTTATGAAATGGCGGAAGCTTTCAGGATGCCGGCGTGGCGGGAGCGTGCGCTTCTTGAGCGCCTCAGAAGCCAGTGGGAAGAGGCGGTTCACTGGACGACGGGGCGTCCGGCGAACCGTCCGGAACGGCGCCTTGAAGCGTACCTCCAGTTGAATCACGCGGTCCCCGACTGGAGTGAGCGGCTGGGGCGATTCCGAGGCAACAAGGGAGGCCCTGGAGCGGGTTCGGGCCCTGGGGAGGCCTTTGTGATGAAAACCGCTGATATCCGGAAGGCCTGGGAGATTCAAGCCTCTCGGAAGTGGCTGCGGGAAGAGGTTTTCGGAGGAATCCTGAATCCCTCCCTGGTTGACCGGGTCTGGATCGATGTATGTCTGCCGGTGCTGGCGGCCTCCGGGCGGCTGGACGGGCAGGTGGGTTCCCTGCTCTGGTTTCACGCCCTGCCGGGGTCCTGTCCGGACGGCTTTCGTTGCCTTTTGCGGGAGGCTGGCATCGTGGAAGGGCGTGACTATCCCCTCTGCAATGGCTGGATCCAGGGGCTCTACCGGATCGATGAGCAACTCCGGCTGGAACGGATCCGATCGTGGGCGGGGCGCACTTCGCGGGGCTCCCAGCCTGAAGCTTGACAAGGCTATTGGGCCCACTCAATCTCTGCCCTTTATATTCTTCTCGGCAAAAGAAGAGTGGGTCAAGGCCCGCTCTTTTTTGTCTGCAAATCACTTCCATCGACCTAACCGACACACATGAGCCAGGAAATTTTATCCGTTCTCGAATACATGGAGAAGGAGAAGGGGATTCCCCGCGAGGACATGATCTCCGCAATCTCCAACGCGATCCGCAGCGCCGCGACCAAAGGCCTCAATGCCGGTCAGGAACTCCGTATCGAGATCAATCCCCGAAACGGCCAGTTGAAGGCCTGGTCCATTCTGGAAGTGGTGGACTCGGTGAGTGATCCCGGGACCCAGATCCACATAGAGAAGGCCCGTCAATTGAATCCCGAGGCGGAGATCGGGCTTTACATCGAGAAGGAAGTGGATCCGGAGCGGCTGGGGCGCATTGCCGCTCAGACGGCCCGGCAGACAATCATGCAGCGGCTCCGGCAGTTTGAGAAGGAACGGATCTACGACGACTACAAGGATAACGTGGGAGATATCGTGACGGGGGTGGTTCGCCGCCGTGAACGGGGTGACCTTGTTGTCGACCTGGGGAAGGCCGAGGCAATTCTGCCGCCGCGTGAACGGGTACCCGGCGAGGACTACTCCCCGGGTGAGCGCATGCGCTGCCTGCTTCTGAATATCGAGCCGACAAACCGCGGTCCGGAGTTGATCCTTTCGCGGGCGAGCGTCAAGTTTGTCCGGCGTCTCTTTGAACTGGAAGTGGCGGAGATCCAGGATAACACGGTGGTCATCGAGGCCATTGCCCGCGAGCCGGGTTACCGGACGAAAATCGCGGTCAACAGCAATGACCCGAAGGTGGATCCCGTGGGAGCCTGTGTCGGGGCCCGGGGTGCCCGGGTAAAAAGCATCGTGCGGGAGTTGGGCGGTGAAAAAATCGACATTGTCAAGTACAGCAGTGATCCCCTTGAACTGTTGCATGAGGCGATCAAGCCGGCGGTTCCGCTGAACATCCGGATGGATGAGGAAAACAAGCGGATCTATTTCGAAGTCAGCGAGGAAAACCTGAGCATTGCGATTGGGCGACGGGGGCAGAATGCCCGGTTGACGTCCCGCCTCATTGGCTGGAAGCTGGACATTGCCAAGGAGAAGGTGGCCGAGGTTGGCTTTGACGAGCGCATGCGTGAAGCAATCAAGGGATGGGCAGGCGTTCGCGGTATTTCCGACGAACTGGCGGCCTTCCTTGTGCAGCACGGACTTGTCAGTCCGGAAGCTTTTGAAGGAGTTGAGGCCAAGGATCTCGAGAAACTGGGCTTCACGGAGGAGGATGCGGGCCAGGTGGTCGCGCTGGTGGAGGCCCACAGAAATTCTGCGGGAGCGGATGCGGGTTGAAATCCCAGTCGGTGGAAATACGGGTTTAAGAAGCAGGTCAGGAGAAGGAAAGAAATTATATGAGTGTGCGGATTTATCAGCTGTCTAAGGAAATCGAGATGGAGAACGCGGAATTGATCGCGCTTCTGAAAGAGCGCGGTTATGAAGTGAAGAGCGCGTCCAGTACCATCGACAACATTTCCGCGGAAAGCCTGCGAGAGGAGTTTGGGCCAAAGGCTGAAAGGGAGGAAGAGCCGCCTGCCCCGGAAGAGCCGCAGGCGGAGCCTGTTGCCGAGGAGGAGAAGCGGGCCAGTCTTCCAAAGGGGGCGATTGTCCGTTCCAAGGCCGAAATCGAGGAAGAACGGCGCCAGCGTGAGATTGAAGAGGAGGAAAAGCGCAAGGCCGAGGTGGTTCCTCCGAAGCCGCCGCCACCGCCACCCGGAAAGACACCCCCGCCGTTGCCGGGAATTCCCGCCATCACGCGGCGGCAACCGCCGGTTCCCGGCAGCCGGGAACCCCGGGAACGGGCAACCTCTCCTGGAACCCCGAAAGTGCCCGTCCTGAGGACAGACATGCCGCCGGAGGCGCCGAAAGAGGCGCCGGTGGAGGAAAAGCCGGCGGCTCCGGCCCCGAAACCGTCCCCGTTAAAGGGTCCTCCCCCGATCAAGCCACCTGTAAGCAAGGGCCCACCGTCAATTTCCCCGCCCAAGGCCCCCCCGCCCGAGCCTGAACC
>JAWLGH010000074.1:0-12259 GCA_041685165.1 Oceanipulchritudo sp.
AGGGCACCCTCAAGCCCCATGCGCTTTCCGGGATAGGCAAAGACAAGATCAGGATGCGCAGTGGAACGGAAGAGTTCTTCATCCTCGGTTTCCCATGACTTTAATTGATCGAGGACCAACTGTTCAACCACCTTCCGATCGGGTTCGCCGGCGGAGGATGATGCCAGGCTTGTTCCATGAACTAGAGCACAGGCGCACACAAGGAAACGCAAGACGGTGCCCCAGCTGGAGGTCGATAATTTGGCGATGATTTCTTTCATTTGCTTGGACCCGGATTGCATGGTTAAAACTTGAGAACGAGGGAGGCCTGGTAATACCGAGGTAGTTCCCGGGTGACCAGGTCAGCTCCGGCGAAGGGCGTAGAGGTTGGCCGCCAATTGAATTCATCGGTTACATTCCTCACATCCAACCGGATTTCAAACTGTTCAGCCTTGTAGAAAAGGGCGACGTCCAGTTGCACCTGGGAGGGAATGACAACAAATCCTTCAAGATCCAGGTTCTGATCGTCCTGCCACTGGAGGCTGGCACTGGCGCCAATTCCGGAATCGGCGGTGTAGCTGACGAAGCTGTTCAGGAGAAAGCGGGGAAGTCCGGGCAGCCGGTAATCTCCAAGTGGTGGCCGCGGAAAGGTGGAATTCGGAACGGATGGATCAAACGGTGCCTGGGTTGTAGGAGTCCCCGAAACAGGTCCATCGATATAATTGGCCTCTGAGTATGAACCAATTATGCCGGCATTCAGTTGTCGGTTGGGCTGGTAGACAAAGTCCCACTCGATACCCCATATCTCAATTTCATCGGGAACCCCGCCACGCGGGCTTATCCTGTTGCGCTTTTGATAAAATGTAGTGAGGCCTGCGTACAGAGTTTCCTCAAATAGAGAATATTTTGCCCCGGCTTCGACAAGATCGCTTGAATTGTCCAAAACTTCATCCGCTATCTCATTGCCGTTCAGCCCGAATCCTCCGCTTGATGATGAGGATTCAACCGCCGCCGCCCGGTTGAAGGTGATATAGTAGGACTGGAATTCCCTCGGTTGATACGTCACGCTCAAAGTCCCCGACCAGAGGGCCTTGGATTTGCTGTCGGAGGCAGGTTCAAAGCCCGGACGCGGGAGTGGGTCCTCGCTGCTGATATCCAGGTAATCCAGACGGATGCCGGCCAGAAGTGACCACTGAGGAGTTAATTCAATCAGGTCCTGGGCGAAAAGGCCCAACGCGTTCAATTCAGAGTCCAGGGTCGCACTGAGGGATGTTGTCAAACGACCGCTTCCATCGTTTCGGGGATAAGCCCCTCCGGGAATCGCGAATCCATCCGTTCCCGGCACTGGCAAAACCCCGAATAATTGATCCAGTGGATAGCGCAGGTTCTCCGGGTCGCCGGTGACATCGAAGGGGTTGAAGTATTCATTGAAAATATCCACAAAAGATTTCCGTGTTTCGTAACGATAGGAGACACCTGTAATCGTCTGATGTCGGATGTCTCCGGTCTGGAAATCCTTCAGATACTCAAGCCGGGATTCCAGGGTGGTGCTCTCCGGGAGATGGCTGAAAAAATAGTAGGAGGAATTTTTATCCGCCTCAATCGATTCAAAGTAATTGCGGTTGATCACCTTACCCCCGTCCTCCAGATTCCACGTCAGGATCGCCTGCGCGTTGAAGACCTCCGCACTGGCACCGTCCCCGGGAGCCAGGAGGATCTGTGACCCGTCGATTTTTACGGTTCCTGTGGGCTCGAAGGTGTTTCCGAAAAAAGGACTCCCGGTTGAAATGGATTCTCCTGTTATGTATATCCCATCATCGATCAGTTCCTGGGTCGGCCTGTTCGTCCCGGGGACCTCCGTAAAGTCAGCGTCCAGGTACTCCGCATTTATCTGGAGTTCAAATTTTTCAGAGGGACGGAAGGCAAGGGCCGCGAAAAGGCTATTGGATGCGTTATCCACGCCCCTGTAAAAGCTTCCAGCATCTGATCCCTCATAACTGATACGGTATCCCCATTCATCGTTGATGGGTCCTCCACTATCGATCTGCCAGCGCGCATAATCCCATTCCCCGTATGTGAAACGTAGATTCGTGCGGGCCTTGTCAGCATACGCCCGCTTGGTTGTGAAATTCAAGTAGCCTCCGGTTGCGTTCCCGTAGCCAAAAACCGCCGGGGCCGCTCCCTTTACGGCATCAACTGACTCGACGCCATTGAAACTGATGGGGAAGCTGTTCCTGTTGAAGGCTTTCCGCTGCCCGTTTTGATAAACCTCGCCCAGGTCTCCGCGCAGAAACGGAACCCCGATGTTTCCAAAGATAGGCGCCGAATAAGCTCCGGAAATAAATTGATCAAGATCCTCCACCCGCTGGATGTTTTTGTCCACCAATTGGCCCTGGGTGATCATCGAAAGGGCCCGCGGCGTCTCCAGAACCGACTGCTCCAAACCGAGGACCGATATGGAGGTTTTCGCCGAGGGCAGGATGGTTTCCTCACCGGAAACTTCTGTAATGAAGGCCTCAAGTTCAACGACTTCGGCAGTTTCCTGTGAATTTGCTGAATGCATAAACAGCAGCGATAGACAAAAGGTTCCAAGCAGGTTTTCTGTTCTTTTTTTCATATCGGTGATACAGGTGTGATTAATTTTCAGCTACAGCAGGTTCCTTGCCACTGTCTCCACCAGAAAGAACCGAATGAGCCTGGACAGGGGTTGCGTGTGCTGACCAGTAAAATCTTACACGATCTGCATTGGGGCCCTTACTGGATTTGGCGTGATTATTGCAGCAGGTAAAGCATAAGGGCTCCGAGGAGGAAGACCGGGATGGCATATGGCCCAAGGCTCCCTTTGGGAAGTTCCGCCAGGCTGATCACGAGGATCGCCCCGTGACCGCACACACCAGCGCGGGGTCCGGTGGGCACTGGTCCAGGCTCTCACCCCGGTCCGTCCAGCCTCCTGTATTCAGTATCCATAACCCAACGCGGTAAGGGTCACGCATCATCCTTTATCTTAGATGCTTAAATTCATTTTTTGCCCGGGAAAGGTTAATGATGTATTCATCATTGCGGTACACCAAACCACCGAAGACGACGCCAAAACAGATCCCCTCAGGCCTGCCCCCGTTGGCGTCCTACTCAAAAGTGAGCGTGATCCTGTCCAATGCTGGAACGGCGGCGCCTGGGGAACCGTGGACCCGGAACGCGAAAGAAAAACCGAACCCGGTAGGCAGGCGACTCACATCAACCGTTGCCGGGAGGCGTTTGACCTGCTTGGCGAAGCCCTTGATATAGGCGTAATTCTCTTTGATTCTCTGCCAGTCCGTCCAGAGATCAATTTCGCCATTCCCGTTTGTATCGACACCTACCCGTGCCTCGACCGTATCGACCCAGGGACCGGGGCTGACGAAGTCTTGCTCTGTCTGGGTGACGAGGTAAAACTGGCCCTCGGCGAAGGCGATGTCAGGATCGGGGTGGCCCTGGCCGACCTTTCCACAGAATTCAAAGGGCTGGTCCAGGCTGGACGACGTGAACCAGGCGACACGCATTTCGTCCCTGGACTCCCCGGCTGGATGAAAGTCACCGAAGAGGTAATACCGGCCGCCGATACTGATTGCAGCCCAGTCCCCGAAGGCATCCTGCTCGGGTTCGTGGACCTCGTAGGTGATGACATTCGAATCCCAGTCGGGGTGCTGTTTCAAGTGGGGATGCCGGTAGCTGGCAACGTCTCCGGTGGGTTCTGTCCGGTAATCGATAACAGGCGGAAGAATCAAAAAGTCACTTATTCCATTTTCGCTGACCGCATGGCCAGCGAGGGGCGAATCCCATGAATGCTGGCGGGCGTTTATGGGGCTCCAATCCTCGTAGACAAGGTGGAACCGTCCTTGCAGATCCCGGATAACGGTGCAGTCCGATCCGTCGGACGGGTCTTTGAAGGCCAGCCCCATATCCTTTCCGGGACGCCCGTCGGTCAGGTCCTCATCGATATAGAGATGAGGATCCTGATCATTTGGATAGTCGTAGTAGATATAGGTTTTGCCGTCAACATGCTCGGCGGAGGTCACCCAGCGGGAAAAGCTTTCCGTGACGGGCCCGTGATGGACCCAGTTGACCATGTCCCTGCTCTGCCAGGCATGATACCCGCCGAGCCCCTCCTTCAGTCCACCGGGAGCATCAAACTGATTTTCGAAGGGTGTCGTCTTCAAAGGGGTGTCAAAGCCATCAAGGGTAGCCTCCTCGGCCTCGAAGGCGGCCCTTGCGTCTTTGTTTTCATACATCCCGAACATCCAGTAATTACCGGGACCCAGGGAAAGGAACACGGGGGCGTCACCCAGGTTTGAGGGACCGACGGGATCGGCAGGTTCCCAGTTTTGCCAGGCGGGTGACTGCTCGAACACAATCCTTGTCAACGCCGTCCGGTCATCGAACGACCGGATGCTGCTTTGATACGAGCCCTTGCTCCCGGTCGGGACCACAAGGCTGTCCCCTATCTTCATTCCCTCGCTTTGGCTTCTGGACTGTATCCAGTCTTCGGATGCGTCAATACGCCACAATTCGGCCGCCTGAACCGGGACGGCAAAGGCAACACATATCTGGATGGCGACAAGCTTGAAGGGGTGTTTTGTCATCTGTAAGGGAATCGGCAACGGATGCTGTTGTCGGGGACTTTCGCTTTGGCGGAGGTTCAGGCCTTACCAGGCATAGGCCTTGGGAGCCTCATCGCCCGGCCCCGGCCAGATGGCATCGATCTTTCCGAGAACCTCCTCGGAGAGTCCGACGTCAATCGCTTTCAGGTTGCCCTTGAATTGTTCCATAGTGCGCGGCCCGATAATCGGCGCCGTGACGACCGGGTTGTGCATGAGCCAGGCAATCGCCACGGTGGCGGGCTCCTCTCCAAGGTCGGAACAGAGGCCTTCCCACTGTTCGAGTTGGTCACGCTTTTCATCGACACGCTTCTGGAAACCCTCGTTGCCGCGCCGGCCCTCACGGGCCTTGGCCAGGGCGCCACTGAGCAGTCCGCCAGCCAGTGGACTCCAGGGAATGATGCCGACACCGAAATGCCGGCAGGAGGGAACCACTTCAAGCTCAACCATGCGGTTGTCGAGATTGTAGACGCTCTGCTCGCTGACGAGACCCTGCCGGTTGCGCATTTTTGCGCTCATGCAGGCCGTGGCGATATCCCATCCGGCAAAGTTGCTCGATCCGACATAGACGATCTTGCCCTGGCGCTGGAGCGTTTCCATGGCATCCCACATTTCCTCCATGGGGCATTCGCGATCAATATGGTGCAGCTGGTAGAGGTCGATATAATCGGTCTTGAGACGACGGAGGCTGTCCTCGCAGTGGCGAATGATCTTCGGAGCCGAATAGCAGCGGGTATCCCGGTTGGGCTCGGGTCGGAGTTCCTTGCGGTCCGTGGGGTTGTAGACCTTGGTGGCGAGGAAAATGGCGTCCCGGCGCCCACCCTGTTCCAGCCAGCGGCCAATCAGTTCCTCGCAGGCCCCTGAATGGGTCGACCAGCGCCCATAGACATCGGCGGTGTCGAAAAAGTTGATCCCTGCCTCGAGTGCGGCATCCATGATCTCAAAGCTCTCCTTTTCTTCCGTGACCCAGCCAAAGTTCATGGTACCGAGGCACAGCGGTGATACTTTCAATCCGTTCTTTCCCAATCGTGTATAATCCATGATTCCAAACCTATCGTTGCCCGCGCTTAGTTCCAAGCCGGAAAAACGGAAATTTCGGTATGGACTCCTGAAAATCACCCCCGGGCGGCAAGAGCGCCGCCTTCGGGCTCCCCATAAACCGGGCGGAGGTGTCAATCCCCGCATCCCCGGCGTTGAACCAGATTGTATCCGTTTCTGGTTACCCTTTCCTGCCCCCCGCTTCGGGAGCGGGTTCTCAGGAATCGTCAACGGCCTCCTCGGGGAAGGCGCCATTGTTGACGATGAGGTTATCCACCGCGAAGCCGGCCTCGCGTGCATGGTCGAGGAAACGATTGAAGACGGGACCGGGCAACTCCGGTTCCCGGGCCAGGAGCCAGAGGGTTTCCCGGTCGGGCGAGCCGACAAGGGCCACGGAGTAATCCGGTTCCAGCTTCAGGATCCAGTAGTTCCCATGGGATGGCGGGGACCCGAAGATCCGGGCGAAGATATTGTCGATCGTGACCTTCAACCGGGCGTTTTCCGAACCCGTGACCGGCACCGCGGTCCCTGTCACGGAGCGGCGTGTCCCGTCGGGCCGGATGGCCGTGTTGACCAGATCCACCGTTCCCTCCTCATTCAGGGTGTAGGTCGCGGTTGCCAACTCCTCATCCCGCTGGAAGGAGACCGGTAAACGTGCCAGCTCATACCAGAAGCCGGCGTAGGCCTTGAGGTCCACGGAGGATACCGTCTCCGGTGGATTTTCCGGCAGGCTTTCGCTGCAGCCCGCCAGCGTCCCGATCAGGATCGTCCCAAGGAAGAGGGAAAGCAGGGTGGTAAAGGAGCGGAATGGCCTTGTTTTTAAAATACAGAATGGGTGGAGAGAGTTCCTTCGCATAAATCATACAACCCTTTCTTTCGTTCTGCGTCAAATGCTCTGGAAGCTCTCTTCCCCCCCTCCGGCATTGACTTTCACACACGGGAGCCTTTTTCCGAGATGAGTGACCCGTCCAGGCAACTTCTCAGTCGTTCCCTTTCTCGTCTTCCCTGCCCTCCTGGTAATGCCCCTGATTGCCCTCCTCCTCTCGGGCGGCGACGGACGCTGGATCGTCAGCATGCTCCTCGTGATTAACCTGCTGACCTACGGCACCTATGCCTGGGACAAGCGCCGGGCCCGGTCAGGCGCTTGGCGGGTAGCGGAACTACGGCTGCATCTGCTCGAGCTGCTGGGCGGATGGCCCGCCGCCTATGTGGCCCAGCGACGGCTTCGACACAAGTGCTCCAAGCGCCGCTACCAGGTTGTCTTCTGGCTGATCATCCTCGCCTACCAACTCGCCTCCCTCGAGGCGCTTCTGGGATGGCGAAACAGCCGCACATTCCTTGCCTGGATCCTGAATCGTGGAGCGTCCTGATTTACGGTAACGCCTGCTTTTGCTCCAAAGCGCCGGCTCAGTTGGGAACGTAGGCCCAACCACCTGCCGATGAAACATTTTCCTCGGGCAGAAACATGTAAGTTTCAAGGGCGTAGATGTAGACCCAGGGAGCCTTGTCGATATCGACCCAGCCGAGAAAGGATTCCGTGTTGACCGAGACGCCGTCCGACTCGACAGGATACCCTGCCCAGTTCTGTCCCCCCTCACCGGCAGTGTAGGAGACCTCAAGGACCGGCCTGGAGGAGGCATTGGCCGCATGGCGGCTTTCGAACCGCTTGGCACTGGTTTCACTTTCATTGCCGACGAGAATCCAGCCATGATTGGCAGAGGGGTCCTCAATCCATGCCTGCACATCGGCCACCATGGCCTCGGATTCCCAGGCATAGGTTGCGGTACCGCCCACCCCGGTCGAGGCAGAGGGCTCATCCATGAAATCCCCGCCAGGGTTGCTCCAGGAATCAGATGGATAAAAGGCCTGTTCCCACGTTGCATCCCCCTCTTCCGCGGAAATACCACGTCCCTCTTCGGCCGCCGCGTCGGAGGCCCCCTCCCCCCAGTCGCGGGTCAGGCGATAAAGATTTACGCTGCTTTCGCTGGTGATGGTCTTGTTCATGGCCAGGGTGAGGGTTGCGGCTTCAATCCGCGCATTCCCGGGCAGGCTGGAAACATCAAAGGCTAGAAGGGCCCGCCGGTTCTGGCCACGATTGTTCTGACCTGTAAAAAGGTAGGATCCCTGCCCATTGCTCTTCTCCCCTTCCGAGTAGATCGTGTTGTCCCTGACAGGCTCAAGGGTTACCGTTTCCAGGTCCTGGGCGGTGAGGAAGGCCGGACTGACAAACAGGACGCTGACGGCAAGAACAACGGGATTACGGGAATGCATCTTCATCATGGCTAAGAGATTCAGGGGTGACTGTTCAACTTGGTGGCCTGCTTGGATTTGGCCACCTTTGGGACCGTACGGGTAATCGCCCTCAATGCAACCGGATTGAGGATTTACCCTCCCGGACCGGGCCGGGAGGGAGGCAGCGCAGGCGACACGCCCTTTATGGGGACTTGTGTCCCTTGTCATCGGAAGCCTCGGGCTCCGTCGCCTCCGGTGGGACCGTTGGTTCTTCCGCCTGGGGCTTTAAATAGGTCGTTCCCTTTTTCTCGTCGGGTCGGGGTTCCCGGGGTTCTGCCGTATAGGATTTCCGGCGCGCAAGGGAAAAAACGACTATTACCGCAAGGACAATGAGGAGTATAACAAGGATGGTGGTGTACATGACAGGCACCAGCACGCAGGATCAATGCCATCCCCGGAAGGCCTCCCCGGGAGGGTCCAATCGTGCAGTCTAAAGGGTCTGCCGGGGGTCCCTGATGCACCTTGCAATGGATGGCCCGGGACCTCGTCGATGCCCCCACGGCAGAAAAGCCGCCTGCAGGAGCATCGGCCGGTCAGGTGGCAGGTTGGCACATCATCTGCGCCTGATGGCCCTGAGCAATGAGCAATAAGCTCTTCAAAAGGAAACGAACCTCCATACAAGGAATAGAAAAATGTTGATCAAAGACGCAATGACCCCAAATCCGGAATATATAACGCCCGACAAGACGGTCCAGCAGGCTGCAGAACGCATGCGTGACCTCGACGTGGGAATGATCCCCGTTGGCGACGGGGTTAAGCTGAAAGGGATAATCACCGACCGCGACATTGTCGTTCGCTCCACCGCCGAGGGAAAGGATCCAAAGGAAGCAGAGGCTTCCAGCGCAATGACTCCCGATATCCTGTATCTGTTTGAGGACCAGGAACTCGATGATGCTGTCCAGACCATGAAGGACAAACAGGTTCGGCGCATCATCATTCTCAACCGGGACAAGGACATGACCGGCGTTCTTGCAATGGCGGATCTTGCCAACCGTTCTGGCGACGAATCGGAGATCGCCGAGGCTCTGGAAGGTGTGTCGGAACACTGAGGGAATCCATGAATAGCACTCATTGGGTGAAAAGTGAAACAAGCGTCCTCCTGGGGAGGAATCTGAGGGAATTATTTGATACCCAGGTAAGCCTCTACGCCTTCACGCTGCAGGTTAAGGAGGAGGCTCCCGGGGACAGCCTCAGGTCCTCCCTCTACTGGCTCCTGCTGGAGACAGAGATGCAGGCAACGGGAATTGCAGAGGCATGCCGGCTCATGGGTTTTGGAATTGAGGGGAGACCCTGGTCCGAATGCCTGCAGTTCATCAGCAACGGCCGGGACATGGACTACGCAAACACCTCCGGGACCTGTCTGCGGCTTTTCATATACAATGCCATCCTGAAAATGCTCATGCATTCCCTCGTCTGTTATGACGGATCCCTCCTCCTGGCCCGAAAAATTCCGAATGGCGAGGTGGAATGCCTCCTCGAGAAAAACAGGATCAGGGAAGAGAACCTCATGAATGACCTGTCATGCAGGCCAGGCCAGTTGGAGAAGCACCCCGGCCTCAATTGAACAGGGTTTTCCCGGCGAGCGTCTCGTGGGCGATCACAGATGCCGCGGCACTCCATCCCATGGGATGGGTGCCACCGGGAGTCCCTTTTTTCCCGTGCAGATACTCGGGAAAGGACCACGCCTCGTCCGCCATCTTTTTCCGGTTCGCCCGGTCAATCCCGTCCCGGTAACGGGAAGCCAGTTCGGATTTACCCCGGCGGGCCAGGCTGGCGACATAGAACCCGGTCACGAAAGGCCATAGGCCGCCATTGTGGTACTCATCCGGCTGGTTCTTGAAGGTGTGGGAGAACGTCATTTGCAGATCGTCCCATTCCTCGTCCTTGGGCCGTATGACCGGACTGAATGCCGGAAGGAGCATGGCGTCCTCATTGACAATCTCCTCCGCGATGTAGGTATCGACGATCTCATTCTGTTCCTTGTCCGCCAGCCCGGCAAGCCCGGTCAGAATGTTGGCAAGGGCATCAAAGCGGTAGCCGTAGCCGACAGGGGAAAAAAACGGCATCCAGTACCGGCCCTGGCACCGGTTGGCGGCCCTGGCGGCCTTCTGGTAGAGGTTTTCGTGATACACATCTTCGGGAAGTTCCTCCTTGTCATCCGAAAACCAGTAATTTGCCCGGATGAGGTGCTTCAAGCGCGCCACCCGTTCCTCCAGCAGGTGATCCCTCGTGTCATGGTGATCGGCATGGATGCGGCTGAAGGTCCTCAGGCTGAGGAAATAAAGAATCTGGTCATAAAGCACATAGCCGCTTTGAAGGTATTCATCCGCCCAGTCACCGGTGGGGGGCACAAAGAGAAGTCCCCGGTTGTTGAATTCCCAGGCCCCGAGGAGAAAACGGACGGCCTCCAGCGGTTCCAGCATTTCCTTGATAAAGGCGTTATCGCCCGTGTGTTTCCAGTATTCCCCGCAGGCGATGACGAACCAGAGGTCGGCATCCACCCGGCCCGCCGTTCCACCCAGGCTGACGCGCCCGGTATCCGGATCCACGTTGCTCGGGATTTCCCCATGTGGCCCCTGGTGCGCGGCCAGCGTTTCCAGGGAAAGGCGCGCCCCTTCGACAAGGTCAGTATCGCCGCTCAAGAGGGCTGCCAGGGCCATCACGCAGCTGTCCCGGCCCCAGATCCGGTTGTAGTTGTCCTTTCGTGTCGTTGTCGCGACAAAACCATATTCCGTGTGGCAGGAACGCAGCAGTTCCACTGACTGCCGATAGCCTTCGCCGCCCTTGTCGACGTTTTCATCCTTCTTTTTATCCGTCATCGCGATAAATGCGTTTTCTCCAGTATCGAAGTCCCTCGACAACCCCGAAACCATGGTCCCGGGAGGCAAGATAACAGTCCTCCCGCTCCGCCATTTCCTTCAACTCGCGGTGGGCGTTGCCGACGATAATGCCTTTGAGGCCGCCCCCCATCATGGCCCGGTCATTATCCGAATTGCCCGCGGTGATGACATGGTCAAGGGGATAGGACCATTTTCCGGCCAGCCAGCGGGCCGCGGATCCCTTGTTGGCATCCCCGGGAAGGATATCAAGATCCCGGCGGGAACTGTAGACAATGGTCACCTCCAGACCGTTGGACTGGAGCATGCTCGAGATTTCCCGGAGGTCGTCCGGTCCGGCATCCGAAAAGTAATAACTGACTTTCCATTCCGATTGAAGGTCTTCCGGCTGCCGTTCAAGGTCCCCCATCCCGGCGAGGATCGCACTTACTTTTTCAGCCGACCAGTGCCCGGTGATCCGTTCGGTCCAGTCACTTAACCGCTCTCCTTCCGGAAAGGTGCGGATTTCGCTGCCCACGCCCGCAATCACCGCGGCCGGCTCGGGAAGGGCTGTCTTCCGGATATCCCGGCAGATGGTCCCGAAAAACCGTCCGGAAGCATAGACAAGGGTTGTCCTTGAGGCAATCGATTCAAGGTAGCCGCAAAAGGCATCCAAACCCTCGTCGTCACCGAGAAGGGTGTCATCTAGATCGCTGACCAGCAGAATGTGGGGCCCATTGTCTGGATTGTACATAGCAGACAGCTCATCGCATGAGTCGTGCCAGACGAAGGGGAGGCCCCGCTGCCCGGCATTCAACCCCCCGGACAGCTGCAGGATGCATGACAAAGGTTCCCGGCGAATGCAGGATGCAGGGTCAGCCGGCGCTCGAAACGGATCATTCCGGGTAGGGCTCCGCTTCCTCGGATCTGGCACATTCAATGCGGATGGAAAGGTTCTCTGAACAAAAACCGAAAAATAAAAGACAACCATGAAATACGCAAAAACACTAACCATCCTGACAACCCTCCTTGCACTCCCGGCTTTTGCCGCGGACCCCTACGAAATGCCGGACGATGCCTGGATCAGCATCAGCGGCGAGGTCGAATCGGTTAATGTCGATTCCTTCCTCCTCGATTACGGGGATGGCCTCGTTACCGTCGAAATGAACGGCTGGGACTGGTACGCTGAGAATTCCGCCCTTCTTGCTGGTGACCTTGTCACCGTGTACGGGGAAATTGATGACGATTTCTTCGAGGCGACGACCATCGAAGCTGACAGCGTCTACGTCGAGAGCCTCGGAAGCTATTTCTACGCGAGCCCCGCCGACGAAGAGAGCTGGGTTCTCGGCCAGCCCGTCTACACGGTCACGACCCCGATTGTCGTGGCCAATGTGGAAGTCCGGGGAATGGTCGAGTCCGTTGGCGAACGCGAATTCACCATCGATACGGGCACCACCGACCTGACTGTCGACACCAGCAACCTTCCCTACAACCCCTTGG
>JAWLGH010000075.1:0-11789 GCA_041685165.1 Oceanipulchritudo sp.
CGGGCTTCGGCGACGGGGGGCCAAAACCTTACGGTTTCGGCTACGGGGCGGGCGGAAATGGTTATGGGAACGGGCTTCGGCGACGGTTGCAGGTAGCCGAAACCGTAAGGTTTTGGACTGCGAGCCATCATCCGCCACCAACAGCCTCCCGCCACCCCGGATGGGTCGGGCCCGAGTAGCGCGGCCGGAGGTTTTGCCCGGGTTGACCGAATGCCCCCCGGAAGCAGGTGGTGCAGGCTGTTGCCAGCGACCGGAGTTTCGGTGATCAGAAACTCCTCCTTAATCCCGCGAGAGCATGAAAAGGTAGACAAGATTGGCGAGCGAGCTGACGAAGGCCGCGACATAGGTCAGGGCGGCCGCGTCGAGGGTCTTGTTCACCCCGACAAGCTCGTCCTGCTGGAGGATGCCGGTCGAGACCAGTTCCGCCTTGGCCCGCCGGCTGGCATCGAATTCCACCGGCAGGGTCACGAGCTGGAAGACAGTCAGCACCAGATACACAAGGACCCCGAGCTTGATCAGTCCCAGCATGCCGAAGAAGAAGCCGCCAATGATGATAAACGGCAGAAGCTGGGAGGCCAGCATCGTGATCGGGACAAGGCTCATGCGCAGCTTCAGCATGGCATATCCGGTGGCGTGCTGGACAGCGTGCCCGGCCTCGTGCGCGGCCACCCCAAGGGCCGCAAGACTCGAGCCCTGATAGTTTTCCTCGCTCAGGACCAGCCGTTTGCGCGCCGGATCGTAGTGGTCGGTGAGGTGGCCGCGGGTGCTCGTGATCTCCACGTCGGTGATGCCCGCCTTCTGCATCACGTAGGCCGCCGCTTCCCGGCCCGTGATGCGGCTCCGGGAGCTCACCCGGGACCACTTTTTGTAGGCCCCCTGGACCTTCGATTGGGCGTATATTCCCAACAGGGCTGTCGGGATGATCAGAAAAAGGAATAACTGCATGGTGCTCATAATAGGGTTCAGTGAAATCAGGTTTTCAGATTCTTCAAGCGAATGCAGAAAAGAGATACACGAAAATAAATTCAGTTTTACGAGGCCTTGATACCTTTTGAGGCGACATGTTCAATGGTTCAGGATCCGGGTTTGACGGCGGGAATATTCCGCAGTTCGGGAGGAATGTCTTCCGGGGCGTAGGTCGGGAAATTAAGGGCCAGAAGGGAAGTCAGGGGGGCGGAAAAGCGGGCTTTTCCCTCCGACCGGTCGACAAGGACAGCCACGGCTTCGCAAATGCCACCCCGGGAGTCGATGAGGTCAAGGGTTTCCTGGACCCGGCCCCCGCGGGTGATGACATCCTCGACAAGGAGGAGGGGTTCCCCGGATGTGATCTGGAAATTCCTGCGCAGGGCGAGCCGGTCATCGACCTTCTCGGCAAAGATGAAGCGTTTTCCGAGCTGGCGGGCCACTTCCTGTCCGATGACGAGGCCGCCCATGGCTGGGGCAATGACGGTCCGGACCTCGCTCATATCGGGGAGACGGGCGATGAGGAGCTCGGCGAGCCGGGTGACCTTTCCCGGATACTCGCAAACGCGGGCACACTGGAAGAAGTGGCCGGACCTGAGGCCGGAGCGAAGGATGAAATGCCCTTCGAGAAGGGCGCCGGTTTGTTTGAAGATCTGCAGGATTTCAGCTTCGTCGGGAACCATGGTGAGGAAGAATTCCCCGATTCCATTTTCAATTCAACATAATCCGGCGGGTCCGGAGAGATTATCGGTCAAGGCCTCCCCGGAGGCAGCGTGCGGAAGGGGCCTTCGAAGGTGAAAGGCTGTGGGGATGCGGTAAAAAATCGCGCGGCAGGCCTTGCCCTTGAAAGGCAAAGGGACCCTTTTAGCAATTGTGAGGTGGCGGCCGACCGGATCGGGAAGCGCCCGAGGAAGGAAGGCAAGGCGAACGAGAATGAAGCAAGAGCAATGAGGTATTTTCTGGTCGATAATGGCAGCCTGAGGGCGGAGAGCATCCTTAACCTGCGCCGGGTGGCCCGGAAGCTGGGCGAGGCGACCGGGCTGGAGATTCTGCCTTCCTCGCTCCTTCACTCGAGCAAGGTGCCGGCGGAGAATCTTGAAGGGGAGGAGGCGGTGAATCTTGAGCGCCGCCTGCGGCGTTTTCTTGAAGCCGGGGAACGGGAGTTCACCGTGATTCCCTTTTTTTTCGGACCGACCGGGGCGATCACGGACTACCTGCCCGAACGGCTGGCCTACCGGCGGCAGCGGCATGGTCCCTTCAACGTCTGGCGGACGCCCTTTCTCTTTGCCGGAGAAGATGGCGATGGGGGGGTACCGGACCGCCCGGGCTACGGGGCTGAGCTGGTCCGGATCCTTGCCGACCGCGTCCGGGAAACGATTCGGCAAGGCCGCAACGGACGCCCGAAAGGGGTCCTTGTCGACCATGGTTCGCCGAAACCGGAAGTGGCGGCGGTACGGGATTATCTCCGGAATGAGTTGGCAGGGCTCCTTGGAGACGAGGTGGAAGCCCTCGGGGCGGCCTCGATGGAACGCCGCGAGGGGGAAGCCTATGCCTTCAATGAGCCCCTTCTTGAAGACAAGCTTGTGGAACCGGGCTGGCATAGCGGGGAGATCGTGATCTCGATGCTTTTTCTTTCTCCGGGCCGGCATGCCGGACCGGATGGAGACATCGCGGAAATCTGCAAGGATGCCGAGTCCCGAAATCCGGGCCTGCGGACGCGCATGACCGGACTGGTCGGGGATCATCCCGATATTGTGCCCCTCCTGGTGAAGCGACTGGCGATGGAGCGGGTGGAACTGTAAACCGTGAGGGGCTGGAACGGTCACCCGGCGGCGACCTTGAGGAGAATCTCCCGTGAGACCCGGACCCCCTTGGCAAAGAGGGTGAGATCAAAAGACTCGTTCGGGGCGTGCAGGTTGTTTTCTCCGGTTCCCATTCCGAGCATGAGACAATCCATGCCGAGGGATTCCTTCATGACCCCGATAATCGGGATACTGCCACCCTCGCGGAGATAGAGGGGCGGAAGCCCGAAAACGGAGGTCACGGCGTCTTCGCAGGCCGAGAAGGCGCGGGCGAGATGGGGATTCTGGTCGAGGGGAGTGTTTTCCCGTCCCGGAGGGATGACGGAATAAGTCGGGCCATGATGGCCCTCCTTTATCGTCAGGGTGACCTCCTGCGGGCAACGTTCGCGAAGGGTCCTGAAAAGCTTGTCCCGGATATCATGCGGTTCCTGGTTGGCGACGAGGCGGCAGGAGATTTTCACGAAGGCGCTCGAAGGGATGATGGTTTTGTCTCCCTCGCCCTGGTAGCCGCCTCCGATGCCATTGAATTCAAGGGTCGGCTCATAGCGGATGGCTTCCATCGGGGATCGTCCGTTGGCCGTGAAGGGTGCCGGAACGCCGGTCGCCTTGCTGAATTCGGCATCACTCACCGAGAGCTTGGCGATTTCATCGCGTTCCCATCGGGCTGGTTCGACAACGGCCTCATAGAAACCGGGAACATTGACCCGCCCGTCCGGCAGGTGGAGACTGGAACAGAGGGTCGTGAGGGCCTGGAGGGGGTTGAGGACGGCGCCCCCGAACATGCCGGAGTGAAGATCCCGGCGGGGTCCGGTAACGGTCACATCGCAGCTGATAATACCGCGCAGGCCGGTGGTGATGGCAATCTGGTCATCCGAGGGATTGAGGGTGTCGGAAAGGAGGATGAAATCTCCCTTGAGGGTCTCGCTTTTTTCCTCGAGGACAGCAGGAAGGCTGGGGCTGCCGATTTCCTCTTCCCCCTCAATGAGGAACGTCAGGCGAAGGGGCAGTTGCGGATTTTCCTCCAGGAGCTGGGCGGCCGCGGTGACGTGGACCATCATCGGGCCCTTGTTATCGGCCACCCCGCGGCCGTAGAGGCGGCTGCCCCGCAGCGTGGGCTCGAAGGCGGGTGATTCCCAGAGGTCAAGCGGGTCCGGGGGCTGGACGTCATAATGGCCGTAGATGATGAGGTGCGGCCAGTGCGAGGGCCCCGTCCGGCGGGCGAGGACCACGGGATGCCGCGGCGTCGGCACCACTTCCACCTCAAGGCCCATGCCTTCGAAGAGGGTTGTGAGGACATTGCGGGTGGCGTCCATTCCGGCGGCGTAGGCCGGATCGGTGGAGACGGAGGGGTTGCGGACAAGGTCCTTGATGACGTCTATCGGGTCGAACATTCCTCCAGCTGTAGCGCCTGCCCCTGAAATGGCAATCGACATGTATCGGTATTCCCGCCTTGAAGAATAGCCACAGACGGTTTCATTTTAGAGATGGGGGCTTCTCCAGTCGAGTCAGCCCGAGGACGGTCACATGAAAATAAAAAACCGCAAACCCAGTAAGACCCGCTTCGGTGCCGATAGCAAGGAGGTGCGCCTCGCGCAGCTCCGCGAGCGGGCCCCGAGCCTCGGAAGCAGCCGTCGGATGCGGCTGTATGCCATTTTCGGGTCGGTCCTTCTTTTCCTCACGGTGGGCGCTTTTTATATGACGATGCAGATTTACCGGGTCGCCAGCGAGCAACGCGTCGATTCTGCCCGTATCGAGGTTGACAAGGCCCCGGAGGTGCCCGAGCGGGAAATTGAAAAGGCCCTCAAGCGGGCCGAGCGCGAGGAGGCCGCCGCTGAGGCCGCCTACACGGAGCAACTGGAAGCCCTGAAGGCGGTCGACCTCCTCGAGGAACTGCCCGAGAAGTAGGGAGGGCCGCCTTCGTCGGATGGGAAGCCGCCGGGAGCGGGAAAAGGAGGGGAAGGCCCTTTTATAATTGCACTCCATTGCACCTTTTGATGGAACGGGGGCCATGGAAGCGGGCAAGGAGCGACTGAGTTTACTGGAGAAAGTGGGGTATGGATGCGGGGACACGGCCTCGAACATTTTTTTCCAGGCGATCAACATTGTCCTGTTTTACTATTACACGGACGTGTGGGGGATGCGTCCCGGGGTGGTGGGGACCTTGTTTCTGGTGGCGCGGTTATGGGATGCGGTGAACGACCCGGTGATGGGGATGGTGGCGGACCGGACGCAGACGCGGATGGGGCGGTACCGTCCGTATCTGTTATGGATGGCGGTTCCCTTCGGAGTGATCGGGTACCTGACCTTTGCCAGTCCGGACCTTGAAGGGGCGCTGAAGGTGGGCTATGCGGGGGGGACCTATATTCTGCTGGGGATGGTGTACACGGCGATCAACGTACCCTATTCGGCCTTGATGGGGGTGATGACGCCGCGCACGGACGAGCGGACGGTTCTGGCGAGTTTCCGGTTTGTGGGTGCATTCAGCGCGATGCTGCTGATCGGCCTGACGGTGCGGCCGCTGGTGCGGGTGCTGGGCGGGGGAGACGAAGTTCTTGGCTACCGGCTGACCTTTGCCCTTCTGGGTGCCCTGTCGACGGTCCTGTTCCTTTTCACCTTTGCGACGACGCGGGAGCGGCTGGCGCCGGAGCGACCGGAGGAGCCGGTGACGGTGGCGAACGACGTGAAGATCCTTTTGCGGAACAAGCCCTGGCTGGTGATGTTTGCGGCGGCGATCCTGACCCTGTCAAACGTGGCCGTGCGCAACGCGGTGATGTTCCATTACTTCAAGTATTATGTGGGGGACACGGGGGAAGCGTGGTTCTGGTTCCTTGACCTGACCTCGGTTTTCCTGACGACGGGATCGGTGGCCTTCATTGTGGGAATATGCTTCACGAACGCCCTGAGAAGGCGGTTTGGGAAGCGGAACACGCTGATAACCCTGACGCTGCTGAACGCGGTCAGCCTGATGTCATTTTACTTCATACCGCCGGGGATGATTTACACGATGCTGGTGGTCAACGCGGTGGGCAATTTCCTTGCCGGGCCGATGCCGGCGCTGGTGTGGGCGATGTACACGGACGTGGCGGATTACGGGGAGCTGCAATTCAAGCGGCGGACGACAGGACTGGTTTTCTCGGCGGCGATGTTTGCGCAGAAGATGGGCCTGACGATCGGGGGAACCCTTTCGGGGTGGCTTCTGGGGCTCTTTGGCTTTGTCGCGAACCAGCCCCAGGAGACGCTGGCTTTGACGGGGATCCGGATCATGTTCTCGATCATCCCGGGGTTGCTCGCGATAGCCAACGGGCTGGTTCTTTTCCTCTATCCATTGACTGAGGAGAACGTGGTTGAGATGGAAGCGGAACTGGAGGCCCGGCGTTTGGCGCGCCGGGCGGCGGAGGCCACGGACGCGCCGGGCCGAGGCCCTACTGCATGAGGAGGAGGAGGCCGGCCTGGACGAGGCCGACGGCAAAGCCGATGACGGCGCCGAGGATCTCGATGCTGCGGAATTCCCGGTGGGCGAGGGTGCGGACAATGGATTCGAGCTGGTCGAGGTCGAAGGCGTGGATCCGTTCCTCGACAATGCGGCGGACGGCAATTTTCTTTTCGACCTCGGAGGAGACGCGTTGGAGAAGGGGCTCGGTTTCGCGGGCGAGGGAATCGCGGACCATGCGGTTGAGGCTGACAAGGAAGCTTTCGTTGACGAGGTTCCCGAAGAGGGGAATCTGGCGCAGTTTGGGGGCGAGGCGTTCGCGGATAAGGTTGCGGGCGAGCTGGTCGATGTGGGGTTGAAAATCGATTTTCCGGATCTCCTCCTGGATCAGGTGTTGATTGAAGAGTTCGGTTTCGACAATCCCGGCCACCCGCACGGCGAGATCGGACTGGCGGCGGGGAATCAGGCCCTGGAAGGTGAGTCCGGCGAGCCGGACGGGCCGCCGGGGCCGGAAGAGCATCTGGATGGCGAGGCGGTTGGTGAGCCATCCGATGGCGGCCCCGACAAGGGGGAAGATGGCGAGGAAAAGAAGGAACTGAAGGCTTTCCGGAAGATCCATTTGTCAAGGAGGGGCTTTGCGGTTCACTGCAAAGCGTGGGGCACATTAAACCCGAAACCCTTACCTTAACAAGCGCCGGGCTCTATTGTCGAGAGGGTGGGTTCCATGTTGATCCGTGGAAGCCGGTGCGTCGGGCGGTCATCACCCATGCCCATGCGGACCACGCCCGGACCGGGATGGGAACGTACCTTGTCGCGGAAACCGGGGAAGCCCTCCTGCGGGAACGGGTGGGGAAGACGATCCCGGCCCGTGCTCTGGCCTTCGGGGAACGGACCACGCTGGACGGGGTCGAAGTCTCATTCCATCCGGCCGGGCACATCCTCGGCTCCTCGCAGGTCCGCATTGCCGGAAGCGCGGGTGTCACGGTGGTCACCGGGGACCACAACGCGACCCATCCGCATGCGGCGGCGGAGCCTTTTGAAGCCGTTCCCTGCGACACCCTGATCACGGAATCGACCTTTGGCCTGCCCATCTACCAGTGGCCCGATCCCCGCCAGGTCATGGAGGCCATCCAGGCATGGTGGAAGGCGAACCGGGAGGCGGGCCGGACATCCGTTCTGCCGGCCTATCCGCTGGGGAAGACGCAGCGTCTCCTGGCCGGGCTCGATCCCGCTGCCGGGCCGATCGCGCTCGCGGGGGCGGGGCGGGCCTTCCTGCCGCTCTACCGGGAGGCCGGGATTCCTTTGCCGGATTGTTGCCCGCTGACGGAGGAAACCGTTCCGGAGCTTAAAGGGCGGGGTCTCGTCATCCATTCCTTTGCCGGCCATGAGCCCGCCCTTCTGAAACGCCTGCAGCCGCTCTCCCGTGCGGGTGTCAGCGGCTGGATGCAGATCCGCGGCGTCCGCCGCAGCCGGGATGTCGACAGGGGATTTGTCCTCTCGGACCATTCCGACTGGGCGGGCCTTCTGCGGTGCGTGCGGGAGTCGGGGGCGCGCCGGGTGGGGGTCACGCACGGACAGACGGAGACCTTCGCACGCTACCTTCAGGAAGTGGAGGGCCTGGAGGCCTTTGTGGTCCCGACGCGCTTTGAGAGCGGTGGGGATTGAAGGCTACCTGAAAAAGAGGACAGCGCGACCCTCGATTTGACCAGGAGGGCCGATTGCGGAGGGGAAAGAGGCCGGCTCATCCTTGATTCATGAAGAAAAGAAAAGGCCATGGATTCACCCTTCTCGAGCTCCTGATGGTCCTTGGGGTGATGGGAATCCTCATGGGGATGATGATCCCTTCGGTGGGGATCGTGCGGGAGAAGGCGCAGCGGATGGTGACGGGCCAGAAGCTGAGGCAGGTCGGGCTGGCTGTGGCCACCTACCACAGCGTGACCGGGCGGAGCCTTGCCGCCGAGGACCTCGGGGGCTGGATCCGGACCCTTGCCCGGGAGACCGGGCTGCGTGAAAGCGGTCTTTTCCTCCTCGGCGAGGATCCCATGGTGCGTTCCCTGCCTGGGACGCTGCCTCCGGTTCTGGTCGAGAAGGACACTGGAGGGGAGTGGCACCTGATTGAGGGGTTCGGGGCCCTCCCCCTGGGACTGGCGGTGGCCAGCGGGGTAAGCGCCTTTGCCCCGCCTTCGACGACCCCGATCGCCTGGACCCGCGGACTCACGGTCGAGGGGCGCTGGCTCGAGCCTCCATCGAACCGGGCGGGGGTCTATGGCGGCGAAGGCGGGTTCATTGTCTTCCTTGACGGACGGGTGCAGTTTTTCCGGGACCTGTCCGCTGACGGGGGGCAGCTGGTTTCCCATGACACGGGCCAGCGGACCGATGACATCCGGGAGGCCCTCGGTCCCGGAGTAAAGGGATATGATTATCTGGGGAGGGTTTTCTAGGGCAAACGACCGACGGATGCCTCAACCGCGGCTGAAGCCGGAGATGGCGCCCTCGGTGAGGGCGCGGACGTGTTCGGCGACAGAATCGCCGAGGACCTCGAGGTTATAACCTCCCTCGAGGATGGAGACCACGCGCCCATTGGCGTAGTCGACAGCCTGGTCGAGGATCCACTGCGTGAGGCGGTGGTAATCGGAGGCGTCGAGCTGGATATCGGCGAGCGGATCGGCGCGGTGGGCGTCGAAGCCGGCGGAGATGAGGAAGAGCCGGGGCCGGAAGCGGCGGATCTCGGGAAGGATTTCGCGATTGAGGGCCTCGAGGTACTCGGTGATCCCGGAACCGTTGGGCAGGGGACAATTGACCGTGTGTCCGTCACCGGCACCGGAGCCGGTCTCGTGGAACTCACCGCTGTGGGGATAGAGGGGAAGCTGGTGGAGGCTGCAGAAGAGGACAGAGGGACTCTCGTAGAAGATATCCTGGGTCCCGTTGCCGTGATGGACGTCCCAGTCGAGGATGCAGACCCGCTCGAGCCCATAGGTCTCGGTGGCGTAATGGGCCGCGATGGCGACATTATTGAAGAGGCAGAAACCCATTGCCTTTTCCGACCCGGCATGGTGTCCGGGGGGACGCATGAGGCTGAAGGCGCTGCTGTAGCCCTCCCGGAAGACGGCATCGACGGCCGCGAGGGCCCCGCCGGCGGCGAGGAGGGCGGCACGGTATGAATCGGGAGAGATCGTGGTCTCGCCGAAATCGAGGTGGCTTTTCCCCTTGAGGCAGGCTTCCTCGACGTATTGCCGGTACTCGGGAGAATGGATTTTCTCGATCCAGCGAGCGGCTGCCGGTTCCGGTTCCTGCCAGTGAAGGCTGCCGGCAAAAGGGGCTCCGAGGAGCTTTTCCCGGGTGGTCCGCACGCGCTCGGGACATTCGGGATGGTGGGCTCCGGTCTCGTGAAGGAGGCAATCCTCGTGATAGAAAACAGCTACGGGGCGCTTCATGGCTCCGCATTCATGCACAAGCGGGTGGGATTTCCAAGAAAGGAAAAGGCCAGCAGGCCGCATCGAGGCGGAGGTGGATCCCTTCCCGCCAACCCGAATTGACAAACCCCATATCAGGCCCCTACACCTGAATCCACAAATCCAACCTGTCGAAGGGAGGCGCCCATCCCGGACTCAGACAGACCCTGGGCTTTAAAATTGCTCATCGTAATCCGTGACTGTGAAAATTGCCTGTCCACGACATTCGACACGGAAGAGATAATCAAAAAAAGACCATGCTTTTTCACTCCTTTGACTGGATCATCCTGGCTGTCTTTTTTTCAGCGGTTTTGGGTATTGGATTGTTGTTTTCGAAGACTGCCGGTAAAAACCAGGAACAGTTCTTTCTCGGGGGCAAGAGTATGCCCTGGTGGCTGCTTGGTATCTCGATGGTGGCTACAACTTTCTCGGCTGACACGCCCAATCTCGTCACCGGGCTGGTGCGTGAAGGGGGTGTGGCCCGCAATTGGGTATGGTGGTCTTTTTTGATCACGGGGATGGTCACTGTTTTCATCTATGCCCGCCTGTGGAGGCGGTCAAATGTGCTCACCGACCTGGAATTCTACGAGATCAGATACAACGGGAAGGCAGCTTCCTTTCTAAGGGGATTCCGTGCCATTTATCTCGGCGTGTTGTTCAATTGCCTGATAATGGGGACCGTAACCCTCGCTGCCATCAAGATCGGCTCTGTAATGTTCGGTCTGGCACCGTGGCTCATTGTGGTCGGGGGTTCGGCCATTGTTGTGGCTTATTCGGCACTTGGTGGGATCAAGGGGGTGATATGGACGGATTTTTTCCAGTTCGCTGTTTCCATGACCGGAGCTTTTTATGCGGCCTATGTTGCCCTCAATCATCCGGAAATCGGCTCGCTTTCGGCTCTTTTTGATCACCCGAACCTGGAGGGGAAACTCGATATGTTTCCGAATTTCAACAATCCCTCCCTCGTCATCTCCATGTTTGTCATCCCGATCGCGGTGCAGTGGTGGTCGGTGTGGTACCCCGGTTCAGAACCGGGTGGGGGAGGCTATATTGCTCAGCGCATGCTGGCGGCGAAGGATGAGAACCATGCCGTGGGAGCAACGCTCTTTTTTAATGTGGCCCATTACGCCCTGCGTCCCTGGCCATGGATCATCGTTGCACTCGCTTCACTCGTCCTTTACCCGGACCTGACCTCGATCAAGGAGGTTTTTCCGGACATCGAAGACCAGTATTTGGGAAATGATATCGCTTATCCGGTCATGTTAACACTCCTCTCGCCAGGCTGGCTTGGATTTGTGACGGCATCACTGATCGCGGCTTTCATGTCAACTATCAGCACGCATTTGAACTGGGGTTCGTCGTACCTGGTTCACGATTTTTACAGCCGCTTTATCAGGCCGGACGCCCCGGAAAAGGAATTGGTCCAAGTCGGTCGAGTTTCAACACTTTTGCTTATGGTTATCTCCGGGAGCTTTGCTTTGTTTCTTCTAAGAGATGCCACGCAGGCATTCAATATCCTGCTCCTTTCCGGAGCTGGAACGGGGGCCATTTACCTGTTGCGCTGGTTTTGGTGGCGCATCAATGCCCTTACGGAGCTTGTTGCCATGATCAGTGGAGCTGTGACGGCTTTTGCGCTTGGACTCCTGGTGAGTGATGACGCTTTGACGACTCCTTATCTGGACGGGTTCACGGTGAAATTATTACTGGCTGTTTCGATCACCTCTGTGGTGTGGATCCTTACGGCTCTGACAACCCGGCCGGAATCCTATGAAACCTTGCGTAAATTTTATGAGCTTACGCACCCCGGCGGACCCGGTTGGGAAAAAATAATCCGTGAATCCAAAGAACGCGGGGATGAGATTGAGGTAGCCGGAAAGTGGGGGGTTCCACAAAGCTTGCTGATGGTCTTTGTGGGATGTATCGGGACCTACTCGGCACTCATCGGAACGGGAAGTTTCCTGTATGGAAACTTTTTTACGGGCGGAATTTTGATGCTGGTTTTCATTCTTTCGGCCTACCTTGTCCGACATCATTTGATTAAGACCAGGTTCAGATGATTCAATTTACGCGATGCAGCTACTCCAGTTGAAATCCGTACCTGCAATCGGCGCCGGCGTGCCTCCATTTTAAAGGTTCATCAAG
>JAWLGH010000156.1:0-2828 GCA_041685165.1 Oceanipulchritudo sp.
TCAATGACGGTTCTGCCATTCTTTTCTGTAATCGATTTATCAATACGCGGCTGACGCAGCTTCCAGTATTTCGGCTTGGCGAAAAAGGCGAGGTTGCGGGAAAGCTCGCGGCCCTGCCCGTCCTCCAGAACCGCCCAGACAAGAAGGTCCCGGTCTCCCTCCATGGGGATGGCTTCTTGCTGGTTAATCTGTAACGGCATCCGGTGCGTGCCTCCGTTTTCGCGATGTTTCTGACAGGCGAGGGTAGTGATTTCGCGGTTGGATTGGGAGGGGATCCGCGCGCCCATTGTACCTTGATCGATGACGGAACCGGCGGCATTGGTGATGAACCATTGCACGGTTCCGGAAAAGTCTTCCGCGCGGTGGTTGGAGACGTGTACGGCGACATGGCCGGTATGGTGGTTTTCAAGAAGACTGACCATTACCGGGGCGAAGAAACGCCGCGCAAAATAGTGCAATGCCTTCCAGCGCCCGTGGGCATCGATGGAGGACCAGGTGGCCCCCGGCCATAAGTCGTTGATTTGCCAATACAAAAGGCCATCCATGCGGCCCTGAATGCGCCGGGCATGCTCGGACGCGTACTGGATGGTCAGGGCCTGGATCAGTTGCGAAACGATGAGCGAGGAGGCAAACCCGTTGGCCTGGTTGAACCAGTCGAGGGCGTACTTGAGAATCGTCTGGTTTCCGGGTCCGGAGCGCTGGTGGTAGTCCATGATCCAGTTGACCAGGTTGCGATCCTCCGGCGCGGTATAGCTTTCGACCGTTTTTAATTCGGGGAAACTCTGGAAGCCGAACTCCGACATAAAGCGGAACTTCCAGTCCCGTTGCGCCTCAAGAGGCTGGCCCCCGAACCAGACCGTCCACGCGTGCGCATCCCCCTTGGTATCATCCCAGCAGTTCCCGCGGCCCTCTCCCGGCGTGTGGCCGCTCGAGGGCCAGTAGGGAGTGGCGGGATCCTCCTCCGCGACCACTTTGGGGAGCAATTCATCGAAGAGCGCGCGGTAATCCTGCGCGGGCATGGCGCGGTCGGTCCATTCCCCGAGGTCCCACTGGACGAGGCCCTGTTCCAGTTCGTTGTTCCCGCACCAGAGGGCGAGACACGGGTGATCGCGCAGGCGGCGAACATTGTCCCGCGCCTCCGCGCGCACGTTTTCCATGAAGGCGTCGTCAAACGATGGATACGTCGAGCAGGCGAACATGAAATCCTGCCAGACGAGGATCCCCAGCTCGTCACACAGGTCGTAGAAGCGATCCTTCTCGTAGATACCCCCGCCCCAGACACGGATCATGTTCATGTGGGCCGCTGCGGAGGATTCAAGGAGGTGCCGGTAGGTTTTGTCGGTGATGCGGGAAGGAAAGATATCGCAGGGAATCCAGTTGCCGCCCTTCATAAAGACGTCGCGCCCGTTGATGCGGAAGCGGAAGGATTCGCCATACTCATCGGGATCCCGTACCAGCTCGCAGGACCGCAGGCCGATCCGACGGCACCTTTTATCGAGGACGCCGCCTTGCTTATTGAGCAACTCGGTCACCAGTTGATAGAGGGGCTGTTCTCCCATTCCGTTTGGCCACCAGAGTTGGGGATTCTCCACCTGCAAGGTAGCGGTGTCCGTTTCCGTTTCGACTTCCGCCACCTGGTTTTCTTTCAGGAGAAGACGATGGCGTACCGTTTTGTTACCCTGGACTCTGGTGTGGCAATGCAGGACGACCCCTCCACCCTTGTGTCGCTGCGTGAGTTTCACCTCCTTGATGCGGGCGTCGCAGGCGATCAATTTGACCGGACGCCAGATACCAACCGTGGGGGCCATCAAGCCCCAGTCCCAGCCGAAGGCGCAGGCCATTTTGCGGACATAACTTTTGCCCGAAAAATCCTCATGGAAGGTGTTCCATGCGTGCAAATGGTGTTCCCGGTTTTTTTCTTTCATGTAAGAAACCGGGGAGGCGAAGGTCAGGCGCAGCCGATTTTGGCCCGGCTGGAGGCATTCCTTCACCGGGATTTCCCATGTGCGATGCATGTTGTCGGCCTCGAGGATATTGCGGTCATTCAACTCGACCTTGCAGAAGGTATCGAGCCCCTCGAAGACAAGGAGCACCTGTTCTTGGGAAAGAAACATCGGGTCCACTTCAAATGTCTTCTCATAGACCCAATCGCGGTGGTGGACCCATTGGATTTCCTTCTCGTTATCCCGGTACCATGGGTCTGGTATTTTCCCGGATTCGAGAAGGTCGGTGTGTACGCATCCGGGGACGGTGGCTGGCTGCGGGGGGTCGCTTTCGGTTGCGTCCTGCAGACGCCATGAACCGTTCAGAGAAAGGGTCAACATGGTTTGAGGAGAGCATTCCTGTGCGCGGGGGCAAAAAGAATCGATCTCTCTTGACTGCATATACTATTGGGCGAATATGCCCTTATGGACGTTATCCGGATCTACAAATGCCTTTGCGACGAGCAGCGGTTGCGGATTTTGAATTTGCTTCGCCTTGGGCCGCTGTGCGTCTGCCATTTGATGGAGATTTTGGGGGAAGAGCAGGTAAAGGTCTCGAAGCAGTTACGGTATATGAAGGAACTGGGGATCGTGGAAGGGGAACGATGGGCGCAATGGATGGTGTACCGGCTGGCGGAGGAAGACAACCCCCTGTTGCGGGAAAATCTGCGTTGTTTGCAGGATGTGGCGGGGGAGCGGCTGGCCTTTGGGGAGGATCTGCGCAAGCGGGCGGAAGTGATGGAGCGGGTGGGGATGGAAGGCAGTGCTTGCGCGGCGGCCTTGACGGGAAAGACCGGGGCGGGGTGCGATTGAGGATTTGCTATGAATGGAAATGAGAAACTCAAC
>JAWLGH010000076.1:0-11620 GCA_041685165.1 Oceanipulchritudo sp.
CGCGTCGGAAAAACCGGTTGCCACCAGCGACGGCTGTTATTTCGCCGTCCGCATCATGCCCTACCGGACGCTGGACAACCACACCGATGGTGTCGTCATCACTTTCACCGACATCACTGCGGCAAAGCGTCTGGAAGCGGCATTGCGCGATCGACACGCCGAACTGGAGAAACGTGTCCACCACACTGCCAAAGACCCGAAAGGAAATCCCGATGCCACCTGACCAAAACGATCACCACGACGGGGAGGAGACCTTGCGCCGTAAAGCGGAGGAAGCCCTGCGAGCAAAGGCTTCGATCACTCCCCAAGGGGACCCGCACCGCATCATGCAGGAACTCAAGGTTCACCAGATCGAACTGGAAATGCAGAATGCGGAATTGCGCGATGCCCGCAGCCACCTTGAACTGCTGGTCGGGAAATACACGGATCTGTATGACTTCGCACCGGTGGGCTATTTCTCACTCAATGCCTCAGGCCATATCAAGGAAGTGAACCTGACTGGAGCAACCATGCTCGGGGTCGAACGCTCCGCTCTCCTTGGGCGGCTCTTTTCCAGCTTTGTCGATCCTGCCAGTCGGCCGGATTTGGACTTTTTCCTGCACGACCTTTTTCAAGCGGAGGGCAAAAAGATCTGCGAATTAATTCTGGATAATGGTAACGGTGAGAGGGTCTGGGTAGATTTACAGGGAGTCCGCTGCTCGAAACAGAATTCCCCGGAGCCCCTTTGCCAGCTTGCCGTCTCCGATATAACCGCCCTGAAGCGGGCAGCGGAGGCGCAACGCCGGGTACAGGCCCTGGAAGCCGCCAACGTTGTGCTGGAAGCGGAAATTTCCAAACGAAAAGAGGTCGAAAAAGCCCTTCGGAAAAGCAAGGAACACCAGAGTAACCTGCTCGTAAAGGCCCTCGCCATGCAGGAGCAATTGCGCCACCTTTCGCGCCAGTTCCTGAATGCCCAGGAAGAGGAACGCAGACGCATCAGCCTCGACTTGCACGATAAAGTCGCGCAAACGCTTGTCGCGATCAACCTGCATCTGGCCTCCTTGGCGCGCGATGCCACTGCCAGCAACAGCCAGATGAGCGGGAAGATCCTCGAAACGCAGGAACTGGTCGAGCAGTCGGTTGAGAATGTGCACCGGTTCGCGCGGGACCTGCGCCCGACAGTCCTCGACGACCTCGGCTTAATCCCGGCCCTTCAGGCTTGTGTTGAGGACTTCACCAATGAAACAAACATTCCGGCTCATCTGACCGCCCCCGGCGATTTGAGACCGCTCGGAAATGACCCGGCGGTCGCGTTTTTCCGCATCGCACAGGCCGCCCTCTCAAATGTTGCCCAACATGCCGAAGCGACGGAGGTCAGCTTGACCCTCCGGCAAACAGACGGCCACCTGCAGATGGAGATCAAGGACAATGGAAAGGGCTTCGACATAGAAGACGAAAAATCCGGCAAGAAGCCGAACCGGATTGGGTTGATCGGGATGCGGGAACGCATGGAAATGATCGGAGGCCGCTTCGGTATCGACTCGCTGCCGGGCAAAGGAACCTCGATCCGCATGGAGTGGCCCCTACCCAATGCAGGTCCGTCTGTTTCTTTCAGTAAGGATCCCTTATGAAAAACCCCATATCCCTCATTCTTGCTGAGGATCACCTGCTGGTGCGCGAGGGGATTCACAAGCTCATTGAAGCCGAGAACGATCTTACGGTCGTGGGTGAGGCGAAAACCGGACACGAGGTCGTCGACATGGCTACCAGACTGCGACCGGACATCGTGGTGATGGATATTGCCATGCCACTGCTCAACGGGCTTGAGGCCTGCCGGCAACTGAGGGAGAAGGCTCCGGGCACCCGTGTCCTGATTCTTTCAGCACACGGCGAAGACGCCTATGTGGAAAAAGCCCTTGAGGTCGGGGCTGCCGGCTTTCTCCTCAAGCATGCACCGGGGAACGCGTTAAACCACGCGATCCGCGAGGTCCACGCGGGTCGGCCCTATTTCAGCCCTTCCATCCTCCGCCGCTACAAGGATCCCCAAAGCGGCCTTCCTGGCGGGCAGGCCACGTTGAAACACCCTCCCCTTACCTTGCGGGAATCCGAAGTACTTCAGTTGATCGCCGAGGGAAAGGCCAACAAAGAAACGGCTGACATCCTGGATATCAGCATCAAAACCGTCGAAAAGCACCGCGCCAATCTGATGCGCAAACTCAATATACACGACACCGCAGGCCTCACCCGCCACGCCATCAGATCCGGTGTCATAGATATTTGAATACGTAGCGCTACCCGGCCGCAAACGCTCATGGTAGACGGATCGGGTCGGTTATACAGGGAATGCAGGGATAAGGCAGGCCAGGGGCAAACTCTGGTCTCCACCCGGTTTGCCGCCGTTCCTGCTGTAGTCTCTTCGGGGTCCGGGATCCGGGGATTATAACGCCATCAATGCTGTCCTTCCGTGAGGCCTTCCCCTAATCCTTCAGATCCACGTCAAAGAGTCCATTTTGAACGGGGACGTAGGGTTTTACCTTATTTCGCCAAGGGCCATCAAGGCGTACGATCTAACCATGCAGAACAGACCATTATTGTCTCCTATTCCCTTCATTGGCGCTGTGGAAATCTATGCAAACACCGGCAAGGCCTCGGCAGCTACTCAATGGGAAGTTTATCCAAAGCCTTCCCGTTCCCGCAGGCATCGTTGTGATCATTCAGCTCCATCAAGGGCGACGAACTTGGAAGAAACCGGAATTTGATCCGTACCATCTCCTTCATCGTCTTAACCGCAGGCGCGATGCCCTGTCCTCGCCGATGAAAACCCTTTTCGCAAGCCCGTCTTGTCGCTAAGACCATATACAGATGCTGGGTCGCAACAGCATCCCAAAGAAAGCCTTCCGTTCTTCGGGGGCTTTTTTTTTGCAGAGGTTCCGCCAACAGGTCGGGTTACACCCCATTCCCCGGAAAGCCAGAGTGTAGTACACTGCACTGATGAAAAAAAATCCAAAACGCTTAATTCTACTCATTGCCGCAATTGGCCTTGTCTCCCTCGCATTCAACGGATGTCGCACCGCCGACGGGATCGGCCAGGACGTGGAGAACCTTGGTGAAAGCATCCAGGATTAATTTGTCTGTCAGGCCCGTTTGCAGTGCGGGTTAATCCCTGCAACAGCTCACGCAAATCAAGGCCGAGGCTTCTCCTTTAGAAAAACCATTACCCAAAATCCAAATGGAAAACACCACTACGAAAACAAAGGCATCTAATTCCGAATCGCTCAAGGACAGCCGCGAGCAACTCGTTGAGGATTTAAAACGCGCCATTGAGGATGCACAGAATCTGGCCGATGAGGCCAAAAACGCTTCCGGGGCCGCAATTCATGAAAAGATCGAGGCCGTTCAGAAGGATCTGGGCAACCGCGTTAAAGCGCTCCGCAAAACCGGCGATAGTGTAATCAATGAAGTGGAGGAGCAAGCCGGTAACTTCGAGGATCTCATAGGACGATATCCGTGGCGCTCAATTGCGGTGGCCGCTTTGGCGGGCGTTCTCGCGGACCGCATCCTTTTTAGATAGCCGATCCTTCTGTTCCTTCGGGAATGGATACATGGACGATGAACCTGCTACGTTCCCTTTCTCTGGTCGGCGGTACCCTCGGACGTTCCATTGAAACGCGCCTGCGGCTTTTCACCTCCGAGCTGGAATACGAACGCCTGCGCATTGTCCGGTGGATGACCCTTTGTGTCATCGGTTCGGCCGCCCTCGGCACCGGCCTCATTACGAGCACAGCCCTGATCGTCTATTCCGTTGGCGTAGAACACCGAGTGCTCGTTCTCATTATTGCCACCGCCACGCTACTCCTTGCCGGCATCGGTTGCATTGCCTTTGCCCTGCACATGGCTATCGGCGGACGAGCACCGTTCGAGTCCTCAACCAATGCCTTGAAAGAAGATTGCGAATGCCTGGCCTCGCTCAGCAAAGAATAAAGATCCGTGAGCTCGAGCACGCCACCGCGATCAGGCGTGTGCGTCTGATCGAAGCCTGCAGAACGTTCGATCCGCCGGTCGATGCCGCCATGGTTGCTGCCGGAACCGCACTCATTGCCGTCGAGCTCGCGCCCGGCATCGGTGCGGTTGCCGCACTCTTTTCCCGAGACCGCGCCCCTGGCGACCGCAGCAGACAAATCCTCAAGGTCATTCTTGAGACTCCCCTCCTTCTTCGTTCCCTGCGCCGGATTCTCGGCCAGCATTGACGGCACTTCCCGATCTCAGGTCATCAGTGGGCGAACCAAGAAGATAGGCGATGGGTTCGGTACGGGGATCCAAACGGAGCAGTTGCATCGAAATCGAAAGGATGGGAATGGTGATAATCATCCCAACCACACCCCATATCATAGCTCCCCCGAGAAGACCGGTGAAGGCCACAAGTGCGTTGATCCGCACATCCCGGCCAATGATTCGCGGTGTAAGGAACTGGCTTTCCATCAATTGAATAATGATAAAAGCCAAGCTCACCGCCACCGGGTCAAAGAGACTTTCCCGCGTCAGGAAGGCAAAGAGAACCGGCAGGATTGAGCCGACAAGGGGTCCTATAAACGGCACGACATTCAACATCGCCGCGAAGCATCCGAAGAAGATCGCATGCTCGATGCCAATCAGGAACAATACACTGGTATTCAGGACCGCGAGAATCGCGACTACCTTCATCATGCCCACAAGGTACTTCTGGGCGACCAATCGCGCTTCTTCCACCTGTTTTCCCACGTTATTTCGTGGGGTGCGTTTCAAAAAACGGACGCTGAACTCAAACAGGTGACTCCTGTAATATAGAATGAAAAGAATTAAGACGGGAACGATGAGGACTCCGAAAAGCGATCCAGTGAGACCTCCCATCATGGAGAGCATCTCCCCACCGGAATTCTTCACCAGCTCGACCAGACTCTCACTGTCGAAATTCCCTATAACGGGCTCATCCAGATCAAGGTGCCAACTCAGGAAGTAATTTAGACGACCAACAACCTCGTTGATGCGATCAGCCGCGCCATCAAGGTTCCCGCCTATGCTGCTGATCTGCCGGAGAGCAAGACTCGCCAGAAGGCCCCCAACCAGAAGCAGGCCAAGAACAGGAATAATCGCGCCCGCAAAGCGACCGAGCCGTCTCCTTTCAAGCCAAGTCGCAACTGGCGCAAGGAGCATTGCGAAAAAAGCCCCCAAGGTGATCGGCATCAGTAATGCCCCTCCGATTATGAGGATATAAACGATCAGGCTGACTAATGCGAGAATGTACAGCACCCGTAAATAGGCGGGGTGGTGCTCAGTCCTAAAAGAGGTTTTCGTTTTCATGGGTTTCCTCAATGCTTTCGGTGGTTTTCTACGACAGGCCATCCGTCCGGACATGCTGCCTTCCGGACATGGGAAACCCGGGAGGGGCTGCCCTCCCGGGTTTTGCAGACCACCTTCCAATGGCCCGTTTTTAACTTCATTCCCGGGAGTCCATCACAAGAGCGGATATCCTCGCTTGTTGTTCTGGCCCGGATGGGGCCAGGGGATAGGTCCGTGGATTTGACTTCGGTGCCCCGGCTGCATTGCCGCCATTAAGGTCGGTGCGACCGGCGTCGGCATCATCCTCTTCCCCGGTCATGCCAGTGTTACAAGTATCGCACGCCTCATGCTCCTTAAAGGGCTCTTTGGCGGCCGAAACTTTCTCACTGTTTTTCCCATGGATCGAATGGAGGCGCTTACTATCCTTCAATTTGCCTTCGTAGCGCATGGCTTCAATTCCCGGCAGAACCATGCCAACGGGAGTTCCACTGATACTGCCCCCGGATCGGACTCACGTCCGCCATTGAAGATTGGTTCGGGAAGCTCGATGTGCCTTCAAGAGTCGAACCTCTGGAATTCTTTACACCACTGCGATAGGCCTCCTCTTCGCCGGAGAAGGAACGGTTGCCACGCGTGATGAGGCTGTCCAGTCGGTCGCTTAGGTCATCGAAAACAGATTGATCGCCCTTTTTGTATTCTGGAAACTCGCCGATCTGCTTACGATTGTAGTCCAGGAGGACTTTTTCATTCGTGGAGTCAAAGGACAATTCCTGGATACTAAAGAGGGTCTTGCGGTCCCCCATACCAAGGAATCCTCCGGTTGAGATAACCACGCCGGCAACTTCCCTGTTTTTAAGATCAAGGAAAACTTCCTCCACGTCCCCAACCGTTTCCCCCTCGCGATTCTCCACATCCATACCGATGAGACCGGAAACCGCCAGTCCGCGGCTCATGGATGGTGCACTTTCCAGCCGGTTCGTTCGTTCAGCACGCTTTTCCGGGTTTTCCTGACGATTGGAAGCTTTTTTGGCAAGGGAACCGGTATCACCTGCCTCAATGCGCTTTTTAAAGGAACCTCCGTTCGCCTGTTGCGTGCCAATGGGATGTACGGCTGTCCGAATATCGGTTTCACCAGCCTTGTAGCGGGGAGCATTCTGAACCTGATCCTTTGTGATGTCCGTCCGCATAAGGGTGCGATCGCTATTGAAACGAAGGTCTTCCAGAGAAAGGAGTGTCTGCTCTTTTCCTACCCCGAGAAAGCCTCCCGTTGAAATCACCATGGCCAGCACTTCGCCTGTATCGGTATCAATGAATACCTCATCAATCTCCCCGATTTTCTCGTTCTCGGAGGTATCAATGGTCATTCCAATGAACTCCGAAACCGCTATTGGCTGCCGGTTGACTGGGTCGGTGTTGTCGCCATTGTGGCTGTACTGCCCACTCGGGTCTTGCCGTTCCTGCATAGTGGAACCCTTTTTCGCTGTTTCCTCTGCACTCAAGGAATTCCCAAGAACGATTGCTGCAGCGAACCCAGCCTGCGATATGAATTGAATAGAATATTTCATGTTATAATTGTTTTAATGGTTATTCCGTTGGAACACGGACTCGATCCATTCCCTAGCACCTGCCGGTCCGTTTCCTGTCCTTAATTTATTAGCTGTTGCCCAACAGCATTTTGTAATCTCAATTAAGTTTCCGAGCGTTTATCCGGAAGGGCCTCATAGAGCGGATACGGGCAGGATGCCCTCGGGAAACGGGCACGATCGGGCAATCTGCTTTTACCAGCACAACCGGAATCGGGATAACGGGGTTAAGGGCGTACCGGGAACGATCCGGACAGAAAATAGCCTATGTAGGGAATCACCCCATCGCGCGCGGATTCATAGCAGCGTAAACTGAGCCTCCAATAAATCATAAATCAACAGCTTCGCGTTTTTGTGGAATGCCGTCGCTCGTCGCTCCATAGACCGTCCGCTCCGCTCTCATTCCCGCAAAGAAGAAACCCTTCACTCAAACACATATACCGATTGACCCATTATAACCATGCGTATCCTCATTTTAGATAATTGCCCGGATTTTTGCCGATTAACAGGTTCCTCCCTTCGCCAAATGGGGCACCAATGCTTCGCCCAGGACGATTGCAAAGGCGCCCTCAACAAATTGGCCAGCCATGATTTCGACGTTCTTCTCGTTGATATCAAGGTGGCTGGATGCCGTGCGGACGGACTCCATTTAATTCGCTCCTTTATCGCCTCGAATCACCAACTGAGTGTAGTGGCTTTAGGCACGCGCGTCTCCGTGGGTGCCGCCGTAGAGGCTCTTCAGGCGGGAGCTATCGACTACCTTGCCAAGCCCCTGAACACGGAGAGCCTCGAATGCTGCCTCGCCCGAATCGAAAAGAACCGGGTTCCCGGAAACCGGAAGACGGCCTGTGGGAAGGCAAACGGGGCAACGTCACCGGAGACGACCTTTGAGACTCAGGTTCCACTCATGCAGGCGGTCGTTGATCTTGCCGCCAGAGCTGCACCCACCCCAACAACGCTCCTCATCCTCGGCGAAAGCGGGACCGGCAAAACCACCCTCGCCCGGGCCATCCACAACCAAAGCCGCGAAAAGGAGGGACCTTTAATCACCGTCAATTGCCCGTCGCTCTCCAAAGAACTTTTCGAGAGCGATCTTTTCGGGCATGTGCGGGGTGCTTTCACCGGCGCAGTCCGCGACAAACCGGGGAAAGTCGCCCACGCCGCGGGTGGAACGCTCTTCCTCGACGAAATCGGCGAACTCCCCCTTGAGATTCAGCCAAAACTTCTGCGCCTCATTCAAGAGCGCGAGTACGAACGCGTCGGGGATCCGGCAACGCTTTCAGCCAATGTTCGGGTGATCGCTGCTTCCAATAAAAACCTCGGAGAGGAGGTGCGTGCAGGGCGCTTTCGAGAGGATCTTTTCTATCGCCTGAACGTCATTCCGCTTGAAGTCCCCGCGCTGCGTGAACGTATCCCCGATCTTCCCGGTTTGGCGAAAATCAAGCTCAGAACCCTCGCAAGGGAAATGGATAAAACCGTGATGGATTTTTCCAGCGAAGCGATGGACGCCATCCGCCAATACGACTGGCCGGGCAATCTTCGCGAACTTCACAATGCCCTTGAGTATGCCCTTGTCATGACTACCGGCAGACGAATCGAAGTGGAACACTTTCCCTCTTACCTGCGCAAAAACAAGCCCAATGCGGGCAGGTGCCAGATTGGTGCCATGGTCTCGCTTGAGACCCTTGAACGAGCACAGATCGAACACATACTCAGGGTGACTACTTCACGCGAGGAAGCAGCTTCCGTTCTTGGTATCGATCCAACCACCCTCTACCGCAAACGCAAACGTTACTCTCTGACGCGCCAACCCGAGGCCATCAGCGCATGACAAAAAGACGACTACATTTGCCCCACCTGCCCTCGCCGCATACCAGAGGACTTTGTTGTCGCTTGCACTCCAGGATACACCTGCCACCCCAAATTGATAACGGGTGGCATCCCTTTGTTGGGGTGCTGCCGCCCAAGACTATGCACCCGATCATAGAATCCTTTCAGGCCAGTCTTTACCAACTGAAAACGACTGCCGTCGATCTCTACCAATGTCATATCGGCGAGCCGCCTCAGAGGCATCCTGCAAAGAATCCTGCCCCGCAGGATGCATTCTGCAGCTTCCGGGAAAACGAATCGATCTCCTCATCCCGGCAAACCCGCTCCAGAGAGGTTGTTAGGATTTCTGGCATGGTTTGTGCAATTCAATAGCAATCAACTTCCAACTTCTTCACAAAAACAAAATGAAAAACCCCATACCAAGGATATCAAAATGTTAGGCTGGACCCTTATCTTTCTCATCGTCGCTTTGATTGCGGGCGCTCTCGGATTTACCGGTATCGCCGGTGCATCCGCGGAAATCGCGCAGATCATCTTTTTTATCTTTATCGTCTTACTGATAATCTCGCTTGTGATCCGCGCCTTTCGAGGGCGCCCACCCCAAGTTTAACGCGGCACCCATCCATTCCTCTCTAACCGTCAACTTGTCTAACAGGATAAATAATAATGAAAACAACCTATATTCTCCTCCCAATTGCCTTGGCCACTTTCGCCTTGGCGGGATGTTCCGAAAAGTCACAGGACCAAACCGAAACAGCCTACGAAGAAACCAGCGAAGCCGTCCGCCAATCGGCCGAAAACGCCGGGGATTCTGTCGCCAATGCATGGGACAACGTGGCTGACTTTTCCGCCGACCAGAAGGACGACTTTGTCTCCGCAATGGAAGAAACCTACGCTAAAGTTGAGACTAGGGCGGAATCTCTTAAAAATAAATCCGATGATCTCCCCGATGAAACTGTCGGGCAATTCGATAGGGCGAGGGAAGCCTTCAAGGAACAATTGGAAAAAGCAGGCGATGCCTCCGCCGATACATGGGATTCCACCAAGAAGGAAGTCAATGAGGCATGGAAGAAGCTCGTCGAGGCCTACAATGAATTAGAAACCAAAGCTCAAGATTCATGAACCACCAAAGTGAGAGAAGCAACTCTTGCCGTTGAAACGGATGGGGTCCGGAGAGCCGCCCATAACCCGAAAAGATGAATCAACACCGTTTCACGGGTACAGGGGCTCGGCCAACAGAGAACTACCTTGGCCGCACCACACACGGCTTGCTCAACAGGCAAGTCATGCCAACAGTGCCCGACCATGAGCAAAAGAACCAAAAACCCGGACTGGAACGACTACCCGCTTTGGCATGATCTGACCAAATATTCCCGGACATGGACCGTTGCCCAGCGGCACCCCGCTGCGGACGATGCCAACGACGGCACGCCGGATGCACCCCTCAAAACCATTCAAGCGGCCGCCTCCCGCGCAAGGCCCGCTGAACGGATCCGGATCCATGCGGGCCATTACCGCGAGATGGTCCAACCCGCTCATGGCGGCGAGGGAGCCGAGGCCATGATCCACTACGAGGGCGCTCCCGGAGAAGAAGTGATTATCTCCGGATCAGAAATACTCCAGGCGGAATGGAGCCGCCCGCGCTATTGGTCCGAACGGTTCAAGGATACCGATCTGACCGCCTCATGGTCCCGCAAAGTCTGGCTCGCGACCATCCCGGAAGAGTTGTTCTCCGAAGGGTATCAACCGTTCGCCCTCTGCAATATTGAAAAATCGGAATACCCCATGATGCCATGGACCGAGCCGGTCGAGGACACCCCGCCCTACACGCTCAAGCGGGGAATGCTCTTCCAGAACGGCCAACGCCTGACCCAACTGCATCACGAGGGTGATGTGCGCCGGGTTGAGGGTTCGTTCTGGGTCGATGTCGACAACCGTACGCTCCACCTCCACCCTTTCGACAAGGAAAATCCCAACGACGCCCGCTTTGAAGTCGCCGTCCGCGAACATCTCTTTTGCCCCCAAAGCATCGACAGCGACTTCATCCGTATCAGCGGGCTCATCTTTGAGCACTGCGCCAACGGGTTTCTGCGTGCCGGCACCGGCGCCGTCACCACGCGGGGCGGTCAGGCATGGGTCTTCGAATACAACACCATCCGACAGGTGAATTCATCCGGCCTCGAATTCGGGTTCCAGCCCTTCGAGCGCCGCGACCCGCGCATACAGGAGGTCGACCCGGACCGCACGGACCGGGGCGGCACGCTGGTCTTGCACAACCGCATTTATGACTGCGGCACCGCCGGTATCCGCAGCCTCGAAGTGACCAATGCCCGCGTCCTCCACAACCATATCTGGAACTGCGCATGGCAGGAGGGCGAATTCTATTGGGAATGCTCCGGCATTAAACTCCTTTTGGCCCGTCACACCCTCGTCGCCGGAAATCATATCCACCATATCGGATCCGGAACCGGTATCTGGATGGATTGGGATAATCGCTACTCGCGGGTAACCCGCAACCTCATCCACGATATCCAGTCCCAACAGGGTGGGATCTTTATCGAAGCTTCCCGAACCCCCGGGCTGGTCGATCGCAACGTCATCTGGAATATCGAGGGCAACGGGATCTTTGCCGGCGAATGCGAAAACCAGCTTTTCCTCCACAACTTCCTCGGGCGGATTACGGACGCTCCGGTCCTCCTTAAAAAACATACCGATCGCTCCCTCCATGGCTCGCCACTGCTCAACGAGAACAATACCCTTTCCGGTAACTGCTTTTTCAATACAAAGCTACATAACATAGATTCCGGAACCCACCACTTCCGTTCCAATCTCTACCTCTCCTCCTGCGGATGCCTCCTTATGAATCCACAACAATGGCAACAGTCCGGCATCGAAAAGGATCCCGTTTTCGC
>JAWLGH010000157.1:0-2794 GCA_041685165.1 Oceanipulchritudo sp.
ATTTACCTCCAACGCAACCCCGGGACCGAAGATCCGGTGAACAACGGCCTCATGGCCTTTGTCGGCGGCGGCCATTATGTCCACGGCCACGCCTCCGGGATGAACATCGAACTGTATGGAAAAGGTCATGTCCTCGGTGTCGACGCGGGCAAGGGACGCTACCGGACGGATATCCACGAGAACTATTACCGGCTTTTTGCCGCGCACAACACCGTCATCTCCAACGGAGCCTCCGCAAGCTCCGGGGGCTGGGTCAACCTCGGCATGGAACAACTGGAGCTCGTGGACATGGAGCCCATGCCGGAAAGGGCCGCCGTCTCGCCAAACCACTCCTTCAGCACGACGCGCTTTCACGACCGTCACAACCTTGTTGCGCCCGCCTTGCAGGAACGCACCCTCGCCGTCATCCGGACTTCCCCGACGACCGGCTACTACGTCGATATCTACCGTTCCCGCTCCGATACCCGCGGCCAGTTCCACGATTACCTCTACCACAACATCGGCGAGAGCCTTGAATTCACCGGGACCCCCGAGGGCTTCAACCTCACTCCCGATCCGGACCGCTTTCAGGGAAATGCCGATCTGCCATGGAAGCAGAACCAGCGCTTCCGTCATCCGGGATGGCACTTCTTCGAGGATGTTGAAACCTCCGCCTCCACGGATGAACCGGTGAGGGCCCGTTTCGAGACAAAGGCCCTTGGTGCGGATACACGCTTCATGGATGTCTTCATGAACAAGGGTAGCGACCGCTCCTATACCCGGGCCATGGCCCCGCCGTCAATAAATTCCCCCGGCTACAAGAACAAACCGACCCCGACCCTCGTCGTCCGCCAGGAGGGGGAAGCCTGGTCAAATCCTTTCGCTCTCGTTTTCGCCCCCTCACGGGAGGGCGTCTCCAGCGGCGTGCAATCCGTCGATTCCCTCTCTGAGGAGGGTGAGTTCCGGGGATTCGTTGTCGACAGCACGGTCGACGGGCAGTCTATCCGGCAATACGTCCTCATCCTTGAAAATGAGGACAGCAGCTACTCAAGTGAGAATCCCGCCATTTCCCTGGCGGGGCATTTCGGGGTCATCACCGTCGACAACGACGGGAATCTCATCTCCCTCTATCTCGGAAGCGGGAAATCCCTCCAGTACGGGGAAACACGCGTTGAAACGGGCAACGATTCGGAAGCCGCCTTCATGGTTTCCTCCCAGGCCCTGTAGATCAAGCGCGGCGCGTCCTGATCCAAAATTCCTCTACCCCGGAAAACTCTGAAACCGGTCCTTAACGGTCACCGTGCGCCGGAAGTCATGCCGGAGGGCCCCTTCATTACCCCGCTTCCACTACAAAAATCCGGAGAAGACCCGGTTGCTGATGGTCGGCCGGCACCCCGTTTGCCCCCATCAGCCATTCCGGTTTTCGGGGATGCCCGGGCCAACCCGATTTCAACCAGGATTACGGCCTGGTCGCATACGGCATACGCAGGCGGGTCACGGCCGGTTTTCCGTCAACGGTGGGCGGGTGGAATTTCATGTCCCTGATCGTCGCAATGGCCGCAAGGGCCATTTCCTCGTCACTGGAGGATATGATACGCGGGAGACGCACCTCCCCCATGTGATTCACATAGAATTCGACCTTGGCCTCGCCGGGCACAGGCTTGCCCTCCTCGTCCTCGGGGACGTAGATTTCGCCCCGATCCAGCACCGCCGGGGTCTCGTCGAGTTCTCCTGGCTTATGAAAGCGGACCCGCCTGTCCTTGTCCTTGATCCCGTCAATCATGATCTCGATGTCCCCGGTGGTGGTGGTGTTTCGCATCCCCAGATCAGACGGATAGAGGAAAGGCAGGATTAATTCGAAGCGGATGGACTCGTCCCTCTGTATCTCGCCGGGATCGAAAAGGGCCCTCCGGATGAGGCTTTCCGCCCGGTCGACAAGCTCGATATGGCTCGCCTCGAGAATAACGAGGTCCTCTACCTTCCCGCTTCCGGAGACCTGGATCATGGAAACCACCCGGGGATCCTGGATGTCCGTATTGTGGAGCGACATCGGCATCACCGGCTGGATCGGGGTGATCAGCTTCGGCTGGAGGGAGGCCTCCGCTTCCGTTGGCTGGGCGAAGGCGTAAGCGCCGGAAAGGTGGAGCGTAAGGCAGATCAGAAGGAAGGGTCCAGTGACAGGCTTCATTCCTGAACAGATACGCATTCCGCTGACAAAGGTCAAGGCCCTGCAGTATGCCGCCGGCGGGTAACCCTGGATTTAGAAGCTGGCCGAAAGCGTCAACCGATAGGTCCGGGGTGCATAAAGGACGCGGGTCCGACGGTGAACCGGATCAATCAGCCCGTCTGGGTCGCTGTACTGGACCACCTCCTCGTCCACCCGGTCATTCAGCAGGTTATTCACTTTCAGCGCGATGCGCCAGCGGGTCTGCATCCATTCGAAGCGATACCCGATGCTGGCATCAAACTCAATCCGGGATGGAGTCGGCGGGGTCGGAAATTTGTTCTCACTCAGGGTCCGCCCGCCAATCGGGACCGAGGTCGGGGACTCCCCGAAATACTTGACGCCGCCAGCCAGCTCAAGGTTAGCCAGCAGGCCTTCCCTGAAGCGGTATTTATTCCAAAGACTGAGGTTCCAATTGGGAACAAACGAGAGGTCAAGGCCATTGACACCTTCGCCCGTGAAAGTCGTCGGATCGGTCACGTCGGTGAAGTTCTCCTCCCCGAGGGCAAAGACCCAGCGGTCGTATTTGGTTCCGGGAACCTTCTCGCCGGTGATCGGGTCGATCAGGGGTGCGAGGTTGAACCCGTTCCC
>JAWLGH010000158.1:0-2788 GCA_041685165.1 Oceanipulchritudo sp.
GTTCCCCGAGCGGGGGAGCCGGCAGCTGAATGAAAGCAGCCGCGGGATCAGGTTTCCGCTTCCCCGGCTTCATGGTCGACCACATGGACATTGGTCGCAAGGTCATCGGCAAGGCGCTGGGTCAGGCCGCGCCGGCCTGAGCGCTGGTCGCGCAGGCGTTCCATGGAGGCATCCGCTGGAAGCTCACCGAGATGGAAAACCGGCTCGCCGGGAGCCACCGCGGGCAGGGAGGTCATGCCGATGATGATGCCGTTGAAGGGGGCCACGAGGGTCCCGAGGCGTTCGCCGAGAAGGGTGGTATTGGTGGCGAGGGGTTGGTCCTTATCAACAATTTCACCGGGCTGCACGTGGAACTGGATGAAGCCGCCGTTTTCGGCGCGTATCCATTTTGTGGTTTCGATGATAAACTGAACTCCCGGCTTACGGGCGGTGCCATGGGTCATGCCGAGGAAACGAAGGATGTTGCGGACCCCGTGGCAGGCGACGTCGAGAATGCTCGGTTCCACCTTCCAGACCTCGCCGCCCTCCATGATGATGGTGGGACACCCGGCTTTGCAGGCCTCGCGCCGGAGGGCCTTGTCGGGGCCCTTGCCATTGATGATGATTTCCGATCCAAAGGCGGTGGCGAGGCGGCGGACTTCAGGAAGGGAGAGGTCGGCACGGACATTGGGATAATTGGTCCGCCGCACGGCGGCAGTGTGGAGATCAATCCCGAAGTCGGCACGCCGGACGATCTCATTGAAGATACGGTTTGCCATCCGGCTGGCGAGGCTGCCCTCGGAGGATCCGGGGAAACAGCGGTTGAGGTCGCGGCGGTCGGGCATGTAACGCGAGTGACGCTCAAAGGCGAGGATGTTGAGCACGGGAACAAGAATGAGGGTTCCCTTTTCAAGAATGAGCCCGGAATCCTGCAGCAACTCCCGGACGGCACCGCTGCCGTTGATCTCGTCTCCATGGAGGGCGGCGGTGACGAAGAGGGTGGGACCCGGATCCGGGCCCCGGCGCACATGGATGGGAATATGGATCCCCGAGCTGCTGAAGGTCTCTCCAACCGGAAGTTCGAGGTCGTGGGCTTCGCCTGGAAGGACCCGTTGCCCGAACCATTCGTCCGCGGTGGCGGTGTTCTGGTCGGAGGTCATTTAACGGAGGGTGCCGGCATTACCCGCGACAGGGGCCGGTGGGTGACGGGTTGATATGCGCTGGAAGAAATGGCTGGCGTCATGAGGAGGTTTAATGAACTGGCATCTTTCGGTTGTGGAGTATTATTCAGATACCCGTCCCGGGGAACAGACAAAAATCCGGGCCGTTTACATGGCCGCGAAGAGATCCTGTCCTCCCCGATCCACCCACTCAGTCAAGATTCCTGGAAACCGCGCGAAAAAGGTATTGTTTAAGCAAAGCTCATTTTTTAAGAAGTAATTCTAATCAATGAAGCATCATCCCCAGCAAAGGAATGTGGCATGAGTGCAAGTCCCGACCTCAACGCCCTCGAAGAGACCTTATCCGGTACCCTTGAACGGCCTGAAGGAGGTGCTTCCTTCGACCGGGCCCGGGCCATCTGGAATGACCGGCTGGGGTGCATTCCTGCTGCAGTTGCCTGCTGCGGGAGTACGGAGGATGTGGCCGTCTGTGTGCGACATGCCCGGGAAACGGGAATGCCCCTCCGGGTGAAAAGCGGCGGTCACAGCTATGCCGGACTGGGTACCGGTGAAGGGGCCCTGGTCGTGGACCTTTCAGGCATGGATTCGCTGGCCCTTGATTCCCGGAAAAGGCAGGCCTCTGTCGGACCCGGGATACGCCTGGGGGCCCTGTACGAGGCGGCCATTGCCGAGGGACTTGGTTTTTCGGGGGGCACGGTCACGACGGTGGGTGTTGCCGGCCTGACCCTCGGGGGAGGGAGCGGCTGGTTGTCCCGTCGGTATGGCCTTGCGGTGGACAACCTGCTTGGGGCGGAAGTGGTCACGGCGGAAGGCCGGATCATTGAGGTTTCCGATTCGCGGGAGCCGGAACTGTTCTGGGCCCTGCGCGGGGGCGGGGGTAATTTCGGCATTGTGACCCGTTTCGATCTCGGCCTCCAGGAAGTCCGAAGCGAGGTTCTCTTTGGGCATATTTTCTTCGCTCTTGAGGATGCCGCAGCCGTTCTGCGCCGATTCCGTGACCTCTATCCAGGCACACCGGAGGCGTTCTGTGCCTTTCCCGCGATGTTGCGGGTTCCGCCGATACCCGCCTTTCCGGAGGAGCTGCACGGGAAGGTCATTCTCGACATCATCCTCGGCCATACCGGGAATCTCCCGGAGGGCGAGGCAATCGCGGCGGAGATTTCCGGATACGCGGAGCCATTGGTCAATACCGTCGCCAAACAGCCCTTCATGGCCATGCAGACCGCTTTTGACGCGGGCGTTCCCTCGGGTCAGCGTTGGTATTCACGATCACACTACATACCCGGACTCGACGACGAGGCCATCGACACCTATGTGGCAAGCTGTGCAGGCATGGCCGGGCCGTTCACCTTCGCCTACTTTGGCCTTGAGGACGGGGCGATGACCCGTCCGGACCCGGGGGCAACCGCCTATCCCCACCGAACGCCGTCGTGGTCGTTTCATATCCTCGCCGGCTGGATGGATCCCGCCGACGATGCCGACGTCATGGCCTGGGTCCGTGCCTTCCATACTGATATGAGGCGCTTCGCCTCGAAGGGGGTCTATGTCAACCTGCTTGCCGAAGATGAGATGGATCGGGTACGCGAGGCCTATGGTCCCAATTACGACCGCCTTGCCGACCTGAAGCG
>JAWLGH010000159.1:0-2702 GCA_041685165.1 Oceanipulchritudo sp.
TCGGGTTGATTGGTTTGGGCGTGGTTGTCTGGCGTCGGCGGCGCGAGCGCGGCTGAGGCGAGCCTGATTGAAGGAAGGAGAAATTTGGGAAGGGCCCCGGGTCACGGAAGTGGCGGCGGGGCTCTTTCATTTTCGGGGCGGGAGGCGGTGGGACCTATTGGGGGAGGAGCTGGGACAATTTGGGCATTGAAGCGGGGGTGACGGGGTGGTAGGGCGATGAGGCATGAATGACTTGGGCAGTGCGAAAATCCTCAGTGAACGGACGGTGACGGCGGGGGAGGTGACGACGGTGGTTTACCGGTATGTGACCGGTCATCCGATTGACGATACGGGCTACCTGAAACTTGCCTTCCGCTTTGCGGGGGATTTCGGGATCCCGCAATGGACGGATCCGCGCGCCCTGAATTATGTGACCGTGGAAACGGATGGGGACTGCCGGCTGGAGCCTCGCTGGGATCCGAAGGGGCACACGCGGCCATGGGGCCGTTGCCTCATTCTGAAGGTGATGGGCGGGTACCTTGACCGGGGTGACGGCGTGACGGTGACCTTCGGGGACACCTCGATGGGATCGCCGGGCTGGCGGATGCAGACCTTTTGTGAGAAGACCTTTGAATTCAAGACCCTTGTGGATCCGATCGCGAGTTACCAGTTCAAGGAATTGAAACGTTCCCCAACCCTGCGGATTGTTCCGGGGAAGCCGGCACGGACGGTCTGTCTCGTCCCCTCGCAGGTGGTTGCGGGGAAACCCTTCACGGCCTGGATCAAGCGCGAGGACCGTTGGGGCAACCCGGTGGCGCCTCCCGAACGGGAACGCCATCCGGGGTATCCGGAAGCGGGGCGCCACGTGCTGCGCCGAAAAGGCCTGAAGGGGGAGGGGAGTGTCCGCAGCAATCCGATCGAGGTCGTTGACGGGGACACGGTATCCCCGGGCCGCTACTGGGCGGACTGGCACGGGCAATCGGAGGAGACCATCGGGACGAACAGTGCGCGGGATTACTTCCTTTTCGCGCGTGACAAGGCGCGTCTGGACATTGCTTCTCATCAGGGGAACGACTTTCAGATGACAGACCGCTTCTGGGAGGAGCTGAACACGCTTACGGCATCGCTTAACAGGCCCGGTCGCTTTGTCACCTTTCCCGGATACGAATGGAGCGCCAATACCGCCCTCGGGGGCGACCGCAATGTCTGGTTCGCGAAGGAGGGTGGCCCGATTATCCGGAGCAGCCTTGAACTCATTCCGGGAAAGACCTCGGCCTGGCCGGTGGCCCCGCAGGCAGCCGACCTCTTCAGGGAACTGCGCCGGCATCCGGAGACGGAACCCTTCTGCGCGGCGCATGTCGGGGGCCGCTACGCCGATCTCCGGTTTCACGACGAGAAGCTGGAACACGCCGTCGAGGTGCATTCGGCCTGGGGCACCTTTGAATGGCTGCTTGAGGAAGCCTTTGAACGCGGATACCGGGTGGGCATCTGCGCAAATTCCGACGGGCACAAAGGTCGTCCGGGAGCCTCCTATCCCGGTGCGGGGAAATTCGGTTCGCTGGGGGGGCTGACCTGCATGCGGGCGGCCCGCCTTGACCGGGAATCGGTGGCCGCGGCCTACGCGGCGCGCCATTTCTATGCCACGACGGGCCACCGACCCCTTCTCGACGTCGCCCTTTACCGCGACGGGGACGCGGTGGGGATGATGGGCGACGTCGTACCCGCGGACAAAGGCCGCCTGAGCCTGGGCGTCTCGGTGCGGGGAACCGGTCCGGTGGAACGGGTTGAGATCTGGAACGGCAACCGGCGGCGGTCGATCCATCTGGGAGACGCCACCGCGCCCGTGAGCGGAAAACGTTACCAGCTCCTCTGGGGCGGGGCGGAAGTCAGGGGCCGTGGACGGCTCGTCTCATGGGATGGCGAGCTGGTCCTGGAACGGAACCGGATTGAGGCCGTTGAGCCGATTAACTTCCTCAATCCCGACCAGCCCCTTCGGCGCCCCTCGTCCGGTCGCCTTGCCTGGGAATCCAACACCACCGGGGGCCATGCCGGGATGCTCCTGACCCTTGAAAAACCGGCCCGCGGCCGCCTTTACCTGAGGACGCGGCAAAAGCGGTTTCGGCACGACCTCGGGCAGCGGCCCGACAAGCCGCGGATCTGGAAGTGCGGCGGGGTCCGGAAACAAGTGGAGCTGCGGCCCCTGCCCGACGAGCCATCCTCGGAAACCCTTGACCTCGAGGTCCCGGTGCGCGGGCTGGTCGCGGGGGACAACCCCCTCTTTGTGAAAGTGTATCAGGAAGACGGGCACATCGCCTGGTCGAGTCCGATCTATCTTGTAAAGGCGGCTGATGAGCGGAAAACCTGACGAACCCGGGACCGGGTTTTCCCTTGCCGGGCAGACCCTTTCGCGCCTCGCGGACGGGATCCGTTCGCGGGACTTCTCCGCGACGGAAGTCCTCCAGGCGCACCTCGACGCGATAGCGGAGAAGAATCCCGGACTGAACGCGATCGTGACCCTTGATGCCGGGAGGGCGATGGAGGCGGCCGAGAGGCTTGACCGCGACCGGACCGCCCTTGCAAACGCAGGACCGCTGGCGGGAGTACCGGTGACGATCAAGGATTCATTCGCGACCGCGGGGCTGCGGACAACCTGCGGCCTGCCCGCGCTGAAAGACCATGTCCCGGAAGCGGACGCGACCGTGGTTGCGCGCCTGAAGGCGGCG
>JAWLGH010000004.1:0-94810 GCA_041685165.1 Oceanipulchritudo sp.
TCTCAGTCTTGTCCCCTCTCAGTCTGTCCCCTCTTAGTCCCGTCCCGTTACCATTCCGCTTCAGCAGGATTACTCGGCACGAAATAGGATGCTTCATCCTGGGAACCTAAGATATGCGATAGGACACGAGGAATTTTTCCGAACTCGCGTACCCCCAACCCTTGCTCCCGGTTTGTAAAATCAGAGATCGAACTGGTCCTGCAATCGCCAAAGCCCAGTCGCCTGTCCCCGGAAATAAACCAAGGCCTTACCAAGTGCTGCTGACCGTCGAGTAACATCGGAAGGGGCGAGGAAGAAAACAGCGGGATGAGCATTCTTGAGGACAGGTCGGGCAACTTCCGGAAAGAGCGCTTTCGAATTCCCCCCACAGACAAGGGACAGTACCTGCTCTGTACTCATTCCGGCCTTCTCGATCAGCCGCATTTCGTCCAACAACCCGACTCCATGGGCGACTCCGCAGGATCCGGCGTCACTGCCGATGAGAACCCTTACCCCTATCTCAAGTGCGGTCTGGAGCGAAGCCGCATGACCGTCGAGGATCCTGCGCAGATGATCCCGCACCGTTTGGTCCCATCCCATTTCATCAGCGTGTTCGAGTTGGCGCCAGACCGGGGCAAAAGTTGGGACCCAGGTTATGCCGTGATCCCGCATGTAGGCGAGCTGGGACGAAGAGATGAAGTAGCCGTGTTCGATTGTGTCAACTCCGCCTTCAATCGCATTCTGGATTCCATCCACGCCCGAGGCATGGGCCATGAGGTGGCGGTTCAACTCGACGGCACACCTGCTGGCCTGAGCGACTTCTCCTGCGGAGAACTGGGGTTTTGCAGAGACGATCCCCTTCTTGAAGTTGATGATTCCCGTGGGGACAAGCTTGACATGATCCGCCCCCTCAGCGACCCGCTGCCGGACACATTCCCCGATTGAGGCATGGTCTTCGGCCGGTCGCGAAAAGAAGGATCCATAACGTCCGGCCCGATGGATTCCCGGACCTGGACTGAAAATCCGGGGAAGGGTGCCGGCTGACTCCGCACCTTCAACCCGTGAATGCATGGACAAGGTAAGCCCGACCCCGTCCTTGTCCCCTCCATCGCGCATCCCTGAGATCCCCATCGATGCAAGATAGCGGGCCCGGGCCTCCGCTTGCGTCAGCAGGGCTTCGGGCCGGGACCTCTGCGCCTCCGCCCGGCGGGAAGGATTGAGCTCCGCCCCACCCATGGAAATATGGGTGTGCGCGTCGAAAATCCCGGGAAGAATCGTTGTCTCCGGTAAATCAACACACTCAATTCCCCGGACAAGTCCGGACGGAGGGGCCTCCGTGTCCGCATGGTGAATCAGAAAACGGTCAAAGACGAGGTGAGCGCCGTGCTTGATACCCGCCCCGTCCGCATCGAAGAGGGCCCCGACACGCAACCAGCGTGTGGAACGATCCGGATTCAATTCAAGGTCACGGAGAAAGGCAACCGCGTGGGCAGGGGGATCGGAAAAATTCATGACCTCATTCCGTTGGCAGTTTCCACCCCTCAGGCGGGATTCACCGGTTCCTTCCACAATTCCATAAAGGCATCCAACTGACGGTACCCGGCTTCCTCCATGTCTTCGTCCGATGCAGGACGGCCCTCGACGAGGACATTGAGCAGTTTTGTCACAAGGGGATCGTCTCCCGGAAGAGGCAGGGTGTTTTTCTCCGGGTTGGCCAATGCATAGTCGAGCCCGGCATCCAGGGCGAGGCGCAGAAAGGCACGTTCGAGAGGAATCCTGAGGGGACCGGGCGAGCCAATGGAAAAGTTGGAAAGCCCAACCGAAAGGTGAATGCCCTCGAGTTCAGGGCATTCGCGGAGGGTGCGCAAGGCGTCAAGGCAGAGATTGACCCCGCCCGCCGTGTCCGAGGCGATCGGAGAGAGGCCCGGGTCGACAATCAGGCGATCATTGGAAAAGCCCGTCTCCCGCCGGACAAGCTCGACAAAATAAAGAGCGGTATCCCGGACGTCTTCAGGGCTCCGGGCTGCCCGATGTCCCCCCTTCTCATCATAACACTCGGAAGCCATGACAATGATATCCATGTCGTATTTTGCAGCCAGTTCGATCATGCCATCAATGTCATGACGGGATGCCGCAAGGGAATTGAGGATTGGCCGGCCCTCGCAACCGGAAAGGTCAAAATGCCGGAGGGCCTCCCGGTGAAAAGCGATGTCGGGATTATCAAAACTTAGAGGCAGACTCGTCGCTTCCTGAATCGCCGGGATAACCTTGGGCAGGAACTCAAGCATTTCCTCGAGGGAAACCGCCAGTGTTTTCGTTCCATCCAGATTCAGGGTCAGGAAGGACGCCCCCAGTCCGGCCTGAAGAGCCGCCAATTCGCGATATCCCTCAAGGTCACGATTCTTCCAGGACCGCCGTGCGCGCCCGTAGGAGTTGTTCATCAGCTCGCCGATGATCAGGGGCTTTCTGTCTAATTGATTCAAGTTGATTCGTTCTTGGTGGTTTGGGCCACGCCGGGTTCGGGGGTTCACGGAAGGAAGAGACCATCACAGGGGAGACGGATGGAAACAATGAAGGATTGGAAGAAATATATATACCACCAGACAGTCCTTTCCTCCTTGATCCATGTCAACGCTTACGGTCGCCGCAAAGGCGCTCCAGTCCTGTTCAACCGCGGATGCCTTCCATAGCGACAACCAGGGCCGAGAGGTCCTGGAGGCGCTCCCCAAGAGTAGCCGGTGCGACGGTTACCGTCGCACCCACCCGGTCGAGAACCTCCTCCCGGTAATGCCGTATCACGGGTTCCACCCAGAGTGGACCCATGTGGCGGGCAAGCGAGCCAAGGAGGATCGTTTCAGGGCAGAGCAACTCGGCGACCATCGCACAGACACGGCCCGTCATCATCGCATGGAATTCCACGACATCGAGGGCCATGGCGTCCCCTTGTCCGGCCAATTCCGATACCGCCCACGGTTCGGGCGGCCGCCCAGCCCAGCGAACGGGGTGCCTCCAGGCGGCGATTCGGCTCAAGGCCGGTCCGGAACAGAAGGCCTCCGCGCTTCCGGGTCGGCCAAAGGCCACCGGCCCATCCTCCCGCAGCCGCCAGTGGCCTATCTCCGGATGGACTCCTACCGCTCCTTCCAATATGACACCGTTGAGGACAACACCGGCTCCGAAACCCGTTCCGCAGGTCAAGTAGACAAGGGATGCCGCCCCCCGGAACTCCCCGAAGCGGGCTTCCGCAAGGGCGCATGCCGCCGCGTCATGGGCCACCCGTACCGGCAGATTGAGCGCCTCCTCAAGGTCAGCCTTCAAGGACACCCGCTCCCACCCGGGAAGATTAGGCGGCCCGAGAACGACACCGGCACGGGTGTCAAGGGGACCGCCAATGGCCACCCCTGCCGCTTCGAGGGGAAAGGTTACCTTGAAGGACCGCGCCTGTTCCACAATTGCCGCCACCGCCGCCCCGGGGGACGACGCCTCCACTGTCGGCCAGGAGACCTGTTTCTTCAACCCGCCCAGAGCATCCCCGACAACAAGGGAGGAAGTGGTTCCACCAATGTTAATCCCAAGGTAATGGCTTGATTCACCCTCCTGACGGAACTTCACTTTATTGATTTCCATCACCCATTATGCTGACCGAATCCATCCAGCAGCGACAAGCCGCTTTTACGGCCCTTGAGCCAATGCAGGGCACCATCCTCTCCGTGTCTGATACTCTTGTCGCCGTTCTCCTTGGCGGGAATAAAATCATATCCTGTGGCAACGGTGGCAGCGCCGCCGAGGCCCAGCACCTGAGCACCGAACTCATTGGACGCTTCAAGGCCGACCGGCGCGCCCTCCCGGCCCTCAGCCTGAATGCCGACGGTTCCGTCCTCACCTGCATCGCCAACGACTTCGGGGCCGACGAGATCTTTTCCCGCCAACTGGAAGGGTTCGCCAAACCGGGTGACTGCCTTGTTGCCTTCTCCTCCTCCGGGAACTCCCCCAGTATTGTCAAGGCTCTGGAGGCCGCCCGCACTGCCGGCATCGAAAGCCTTGCCCTTCTCGGCAAGGATGGGGGGACCTGCAAGGGACTCGCCAGCCACGAGATCGTCATTCCCTCATCCTCAACCGCAGTCGTCCAGGAACTCCACCTTTTCCTCCTCCATTTTTTCTGCGAAAAGATCGAGGAGGCGTTCACCTGAGCGGAAAATGGTGGTGGGAGCCGGATTCGAACCAGCGAACCGATTACCGGAACAGATTTACAGTCTGCGTGCTTTGGCCGCTTGCATATCCCACCATTTCCCGAGGGAAGCTGGAAGGCAAAGGGATCATAGCTCCTTTGCCAAGGCAAAATTTTCCCCGGCGACACTTTTCCGGTACCTGTCCCCGGTTGTGCACTTTTCCGGTACCTGTCCCCCACTTTTCCGGTACCTGTCCCCGGTTGTCGCCCGGTTGTCGCGGTACCTGTCCCCGGTTGTGGGTCACCGGTTGCGGAATCCGGGAATGCGCATAGGATCCCTGAATGGCATCAAGGTCAGCAGGAACAGGGCCGCTTGTGCGGATTGAGGGCCTCCGCAAGGCATACGGGTCACAGACCGTTCTCAAGGGGGTCGACTTTGAACTGGGGGAGCGGGAAAGGGTCGCGATCATGGGACCTTCCGGTTCGGGCAAATCCACCCTCCTGAATTGCCTCGCCGGCCTCGAGAATCCGGATGCCGGCCTGATCCGTTTCATGGGTCAGGACCTCGGCACCCTCGGTGAAGCCGCCGTGACGGCCCTGCGCCGTCAGTCCCTGACCTCGATTTTCCAGTTTTTCCACCTGCTACCCACTCTCAATGCCCGTGAAAATGTCGAATTCCCCCTTCTCCTGCGCCGGGATTCGCGGGATGAGCGGATGGCAAAGGTGGCAGCCCTTCTCGAGGAGGTCGGGCTGACGCAGCGGGCCGGCGCCCTTCCCTCGGAACTGAGCGGGGGGGAAATGCAGCGCCTCGCCATCGCGCGGGCCCTCATTACCGAGCCCGCCCTTGTCCTTGCCGACGAGCCGACCGGAAGCCTCGATTCGCGCAACGGTGCCCGCATCCTCGACCTCCTGAGGGAACTGACCGAACGTCACCAGACCTCCCTCCTCATGGTCACCCACGACATCGAGGCTTCGTCGATATGTACCCGGATCCTCCAGATGCGCGACGGGCTCCTCCTTGAGGATGCCCCGCAACTCTTACGTCCGGATCCTGCGTGACTGCCCTTTTCCGCAAATGCGATCACCCACGACCATTTCCATCCCGACATTCTGGCGTCTTTTCAGCCTCAGGCATGCCCGTACTGAATGGATGCAGACCGTCCTCCTCCTGCTCATCCTCGGCCTCGGAGTGGGCACTTTCCTTTCCATCCGCATGGCCAACAGGGCCGCCGTCGAGGGTTTCCAGCTTTTCACGGAATCGCTCAAGGGTCCCAGCGACTGGATAATAGAAGCCCCCACCAATGGCATTCCGGTTGAGGCCCTTCCCCGGATCCGGGAGCAACTCGGAAGCCTCCCCGTCCAGATCTTCCCCGTGGTGGAGAGAAATCTAACCCGGGTCCTTCCATCAACCGGTGATCCGGGAGGGGCTGGCTCGACCATCCGCCTCCTTGGGGTGGACCTCGTCCAGATCCGTTCCGTGGCCAGTTCCGTCGATAACGGATCAATGGACGACTTCTGGTCCATCATCGATGATCCCGACCACCTCCTGGTTTCCCGGGAAGTGGCCGACCGCTGGCAGGTTTCGACGGGTGACCCCGTTTCCCTCGTCCTCAATGGCCGGAAGGTATCCTTCACTATCCGGGGTATTCTTCCCGAATTCCGCGACAGCGTTCCCCTGCCTGCAAATCTTGCCATTGCCGACCTAGGAGCCCTGCTTCAACGCCTCGATCGGGCCACGCTGGAACGCATCGAGGTCATCGTTCCCGAAGGTGCTGGACGGGAGGCCACCGTGGAAAGGGTCGGGTCCCTTCTCCAGGAAGCCTTTGGATCCCGCTGGTCGGTCACCTCTCCGACGGACAAGGAGGTCGACGGCGCCGCCATGACCGCCGCTTTCCGCCTCAACCTGACTGTCCTTTCCCTCATTGCCCTCCTTGTCGGTCTCTACCTCATTGCCCAGACGCTTGATGCCACCGTCAGCCGGCGACGGACCGAAATCGCCTCCCTTCGTTCCCTTGGCCTCGCGCCCCGGGACATCCAGCGCCTCTGGCTTTCCGAGGCGCTCCTCTACGGGGTCGCGGCCGGGATTGTCGGTCTCCTCATGGGCTACGCAATGGCCACCATTACGGTCGAAGCGGTCACCACCACCGTCCGGGCCCTTTACCGGGACACCGCCCAGACCGCCGCCACCCTGCGCTTCAGCGATGGCCTTCTTGCCTTTGCCCTTGGGATCGGCGGAAGCCTTGTCGCCGCCTGGCTGCCCGCCCGCGACGCCGCCTCCACACCGCCGGCCCAGTTCCTCCGCCTCGGCAAGCGGATCCCTCCCTTCCCGGTCTTTCAGCATCCCTGGATCGGCCTCGCCGCCATCGCTCTCGGCGCCCTTCTTCTTTTCCTGCCTCCATGGCAACCCCGTCCCGGGACCACTGTTCCCGTCATGGGCTATGCGACCGCCTTTCTCTGGCTCACCGGAGGAACCCTCGCCACCGTCGGCTCCCTCCGCTGGCTCGGCCGCATCCTCCATCGGACTGCTCCCGACAGCGCCCCCGCCCGTCTCGCCGCAAGCCGCCTCAGGCAGCCCACCAGCCGCCATCAGCTCGCCCTTTCCGGCTTCTTTGTCGCCATCGGGATGGCCGCCTCCATGGCCTTCCTCATCAACAGCTTCCAGCACACCGTTACCGCCTGGCTTGAACAACGCCTCCAGGCCGACCTCTTCCTCTCCAGCGCCGGCTTCCAGGGTGCCGACTCCGGCCAGCGGATGCCGGGCATCGTTCTAGACCGGATTGAAAAAGATCCGGAAATCCTTGAACTGGACCGCTACCGCTCCGTCGAGGTACGCGTCAATGGCAGCCGCACAACCCTCGGCGGCTCCCGTTTTGACCTTCTCGGGGACCGCCAGAGGCTCCTCTGGATCAACGGTCCCCTCGATCCCGATTCCCGCCCACCGGACACGGACGCCATTGCCTATGCCAACGAGAACCTGATCCGCAGGACCGGCCTTGCCGTCGGGGAAGCCGTGAGGCTGACAACACCATCCGGGCCTGTAGTCCTCTGGATTGGGGGGGTCCACGCCGACTACGCGCGGGATAACGGCTCCCTCCTTGTCGACCTCGGGAACCTTGAATCGTGGTATCAGTTTTCTGAATACGATACGGCGGGTGCCTTCCTTTCAGAAACGGCCGACCCCGCGATCGTCCAGGCCCGTCTCCGCGAAGCCCACCCGGGCCTTGCCGTGCGACAAAACGGTGAACTCATGGACGCCGCCCTCTTCATTTTCAATCAGACCTTCGCCGTCACCCGCGCCCTCCAGCTGATCGGGCTTGTCGTCGCCCTTGCCGGCCTCGCCCTCAGCCTCCTCAGCCTCCTCCGGGAATCCGGACGCGAGCTTTCCCTTCAGCGCACCCTCGGCATGAGCCGCCGCGAAATTGCCCTCACCACCGCCCTTGAAGGCATGGGCATCGCTCTCGCGGGATTGCTTTCCGGGATCCTCCTCAGTATCGGCCTCGGCCTCGTCCTCATCTACGTCATCAACCGTCAATCCTTCGGGTGGACCCTCCAACTGGCCTTCCCCTGGACCGATATCCTCCTCCTCGCATCGGGTGTTCTCGGGCTTGGCCTCCTCATCGCCTATGCCACCGGATGGCTCTACCTGCGCAAATGGAAAGCCGCTCCACTGTAATGAAATCTTCGCTCACCCTATTCCTCGCGGCCTTTACTCCCGCAATTTTCCACGCCGCGCCCCCCGCATTCAACGCGGAGGGATACCGCATCCCCCAGCCGGGAGCCACCCTCGAATTCCCGCGTGCCCATGCCAGCCACCCTGACTTCAGGATTGAATGGTGGTACCTTACCGGCCACCTCTTCACCGCAGGGGGCCGGCGTTTCGGCTACCAGGCGACTTTCTTCCGCAGCGCCCTGAAACCTCCCGAGGAACAGGATGCCTCGGCCTTTGGCAACAGCCAGCTCTACATGACCCACATGGCCCTGACCCACCCGGAGGACGAAACCTTCCTCTTCGAGCAACGCCTTGCCCGCGACGGCTGGGATGCCACGGCCCGCACCGACCGCCTCGAGGTCCGCAACGGTAACTGGTCCCTCACCGCTGACCCGCTTTTTTCCTCCCTCCAGTTGAACGCTTCCATCCGTTCCGAGGCCGCCTGGGACCTTGTCCTCATTCCGGAAAAACCTTTGATCCGTTTCGGGCCCGACGGGACGTCACGGAAGGGTCCCTCCGAGGAGGCCCGCAGCTATTACCTCAGCTTTACCCGCCTGCGGACTTCCGGTACCGTTGAAGTCGGGGACCGTTCCTTCACCGTCGAAGGAGCCTCATGGATGGACCATGAAATCGCCTCCAACCAGCTGGACCCGGAACTCGTCGGCTGGGACTGGATCGCCATCCAGCTCGAGGACGGCTGGGAAATCAAGGCCTACCTCCTTCGGCGCGAGGACGGCACCCCCTCGGAATATTCCGCCCTCATCTGGATTGATCCTGAAGGAAAGACAACCTACCGCGGCATCGAGGATTTCCAATGGGAGAAATCCCGCTTCTGGACCAGCCCCCACAGCGGAGGTCGCTACCCCGTCGCCCCCATTATCAGGGCCCTCCATCCCGTCGATGGCCGCGAACGGGTCTTCCGCTTCGAACCGGTTCTCAAGGACCAGGAACTTGACCTCCCCGGGAGCACCTACTGGGAAGGGGCCGGGGACATCCTGAATGAGGCCGGCGAGTCCATCGGCCGGGCCTACCTCGAGATGGTCGGCTACGCCGGTCCCATTGAGGGCCTCCGCTGAGTCCCGGGGCCGCTTTCAGGCGGAGGGTCCGCCGGCATCGGAAACAAGCTGCCTCCGAACCCAGCCGCTGACCGCGTCCAGCCCGATGACAATCACGAAGATGCAGATCAGCACCGTGGCGAAGCGGTCCCATTGACCGAATTCCTGGTACCGCAGCAACTGCAGCCCGATCCCACCGGCCCCCACGTAACCGATAATGCTCGCCGAGCGGATGTTGTATTCAAGCATCCAGAGGGTGTGACTCCAGATCAGCGGCCGCACACTCGGCCAGAGCCCGTACTGGAATGCCTGCAGGCGACCCGCCCCCAGCTGGCGCAGGCCCCGGACAACTTCAAGGTCGAGCGATTCAAAGGCCTCACTGAAGAATTTCCCGAGGTAGCCGACCGAGTACATCGAGAGGGCCGCCACCCCGGCAAGGGAGTTGGCTCCCAGCATCGCAACCGCCAGAAGGGCCCAGATCAGGCTTGGAAGGGTCCGGATACCGTTCATGACAAAGCGCATCAGGAAAACCAGCCAGCGGGGGGCAATGCCCCGCGCCGCCGCAAAACCGAGGACAATCGATACAGCCACCCCGGCAAGGGTCGCCATTGCGGCAATCTGGATCGTCTCCCAGAGGGCCGAAAGGACACTCGGGAGAACCGTCAGGTCCGGTGGGAAAAAAGCCTCTGCAAAGCGTCCAAACTGCTCCACCGGATTGACCTGGCGGCCCGATCCGGCGACAACCGGAAGGCTCGCCACCACCAGCACCAGGAAAAGAAGAAAACTGATGTTGGCCATGCTCAGACGCCTCCGCAAGGGCGGCTCCGGAATCGATTCACCAGTCGGTTCAACCTTCATGCGACAGGCCTCCGTAGGCGCTCGAATCTCCAGCGCGCCGCTTCCCCTCCATCCCAGCGCAGTACACGGTCCGCAAAGAGCCCGATCTGCGCCTCGTCATGCAGGACCGCGATGACCGTCCGACCGGCCTCCCGGACTTCCCGCCGGAGCCGGGCCAGAACCAGTTGGGCGTTCGCCCGGTCAAGGTTCGCCACAGGCTCATCGACAAGGTAAATATCCGGCTGCTGCACCAGGGTGCGCGCCATCGCCACCCGCTGCCGCTCGCCCCCGCTCAGCCGGCCCACCACTGCGTGGACGGAATCCCGCAGGCCGATATCGCACAGTTCCCGATACGCCTCCTCCCGAAGGGAACGCGGAAAGCCCAGAAGGCTCTTCCAGCCAGGTAACTGTCCCAAACGTCCCGTGCAGACCGTCGTCAGCGCCGTCAATTGCCGTGCCAGCCGGAGATGCTGATAGACAAACCCCAGACGGGCCGCCTCACAGCCAAGGTCGCCCCCCGTTCCCTCAAGCCAGCGTACCTGTCCCTCCGAAGGGACCATGAATCCCGCCATCACCTGTAACAGGGTTGTCTTCCCACTTCCGGAAGGCCCCGCAAGGGCAAGGAATTCCCCCGGCTCGACCGAGCCGTCCAGACCGCGCACAAGATGACGCTTACCCAAACGGATATGGATCCCCTGCAGCGTTATACCCGGGCCTGTCCCCACTGCTATTCTGTCCTCCCGGCTATTCACTCAGGGCCTGGACAAATCGGAGCGCCTCCTCGATCGGGGCAAGGTGCTCATCCGGGTCCACTTCCTTGAGAACCGATGTGAAAACGGTGTCGCGCAAGGCCGGGTCCGTCCCGTTCAAGGCAAGAAAAGCCGTCTTCAGCTCCGCCATGTCCTTACTTGAGAGTGAGGAACGCACCGCAAGGCAATGCGTCGGAACCGGACCCTGTGCCTGCACCACCCGCAGGCGGCCCTTCTCCTCCTCCGTCAGGTGCTTGTCCTCCTCAATCACATAATCACTTACCGCGGCCGCTTCCGCCTGACCATTGAAAACCCGCTCAATGGCGGAAACATAACCTGTTCCGTAAAGAACGTTGCCTGCCCCAAAATGGCCCGCCGGACCCGAATTTTCATCGATCAGGCCCTTCAGGTAAAGGTCGTGGGTCGGGATGATGTAACCCGATGTGCTCGTCGGGCTCGCAAAGCAGACCGCTGTCCCGGCGAGGTCCTCGACAGAACGATAAGGGTTCTCCTTCAACGTCACCCAGTAGCTCTGGTAGAACGTCTGTCCCTCAATCTCAACCGCCAGGAGCAGATCGGCCACTCCTGCTTCACGGTAACGGGCCAGGCTCGTTGAGCTCACATAGGCCGCATCAATTGTTCCATTAGCCAGTCCCTGCTCGATCACCGATCCGCTCGCCGGGATGATCACGTCGACCGGCCGCCCCAGTTCATCACCAAGCCAGGCCTCCAGCTCGCCTCGTTCCGCCAGCATCGCATCCGGATCCTTGTCCGGCTTCAGGGCAATGACAAAGGTCTCCACCTCGCCCGGGGCCTCCTCCCGGGGTCCGCACCCCGCCAGCAAGAGCACCAGCCCCGCCGTGAAATATCCTCTCCATATGCTCGTTTTCTTCACCCGATAACCTTTCTGTTCCTGCTCTGTTTATTTGAGAATAAGTCTCAATCAGACCTCGATTCCTTCATCCGTCAAGATCAAGGTCTGGAATTCAGTCTCCCTTGCGGATCGTTCCCTGAAGCGTGCCCGCTGCCGCCGGTGGAGGCTTCCGGAAAAGGAAACGGATTGGGTTTTGCCACGCCGAAGCCATCTGTCACGATGAATCCATGGAAATAATGACGCTAACAGGCAATCTCCTTGCCGAATGGACCTTCGTTGTCGGTGCGACCCATCCCGGTGAGACCCATCGTGCCAAAGGGATGGATTTCCAGGTCGGCGGCAAAGGAATCAACGTCTCCCGCGTCCTCCGGCGCCTCGGGGAGGAAACGGAGGCCCTTGGATTCGCCAACGGTCCCCTTGCCGACCAATGCACCCAGTGGCTTGGTTACAACCGCATCCCGCACCGCTTTTTCCCCCTCGGGGAGACGGGTGTGCGCCCGGGGTTTGTCATCCGGGAGAAGGCGGGAAAAACCCCGGAGACCACGTTTCTCGGGCAGGACAAGTCCGTTCCGGACGCTTCATGGAAGGCCGCCTTCCAGTATCTCCGTGAACGACGCCCCGGCTGGCTTGCCCTCTGCGGCAGCATTCCCGGATGGCGCCCCCAGTGGGCAGCCGAGGTCAGGGACCTCCTTCAACTGGATACGCCGGTACGCCTCTGCGTCGATACCTATGGTCCGCCCCTGCGCGATCTCGCCCAGCTTCCCCTCGACGCTGTTAAAATCAACCGCTCCGAACTGGACCGACTGATTGACGGTTCCGGGAAGCTTTCCACCCCCGAGGCCATCGCGGAGGCCCGCTCCGGGAGCCCTGTCCGCACATGGATCATTACCGATGGCTCCCGTCCGGTCATTGCCGGCCTCGCCGATGGCGTCACCTACTCCTTCAGCCCGGCAAGCATTCTTGAACAATCGCCCACCGGCAGCGGCGATACCTTCCTTGCCGCCCTTCTTCACCGCTGGAGAAAAGCAACCCGGGAACCGGAGGAGGCCGCCCTCGCCTTCGCCACCGCCTGCGCCACCTCCAATGCCTCCAGTCCCGGCATCGGTGACTTCCCGATGCCGGTTCCGGAACGCTTTTATCCGGAGATCGAGCGAATGGCCTGAACCCGGCCCCGGAAAGCGCCTCCCCCCTGCTATCAGGAGCTGTATTTGGCCTTCAGGCTGTCGACAACACTCGGGTCGGCCAGGGTCGTTACATTACCGAGGGCATTGCCGGTCGCGATATCGCGCAGAAGGCGCCGCATGATCTTTCCCGAACGGGTCTTGGGCAGGTCTGCAGAAAAAATGATTTTCTCGGGCCGCGCAAATTTGCCGATTTTGCGGGAAACCAGCTCGTTCAATTCGGCACGCAGGGAGTCGCTGCCCTCGGCATCGGTTCCCCGCAGAAGAACAAAGGCGACCAGCCCCTGTCCCTTCACATCATGGGTTACCCCGATGACCGCGCTTTCGGCCACCAGCGGATGCTCCACAAAGACGCTCTCCAGTTCGGCCGTTCCGATGCGGTGCCCGGAAACATTGACCACGTCGTCCACCCGGCCGACAACCCAGAAATAGCCGTCCTCGTCCCGGCGGGCTCCATCACCCGGAAAATAATAGCGTCCGCCCCAATTGCACCAGTAGGTTTTCCGGAAGCGGTCAGGATCCCCCCAGATGCCCCGCAGGATACCGGGCCAGGGCTTGCGGATCGCCAGGAGCCCCGCCTGGACTTCGTTGCCCGCCGGGTCGAGCACGGCCGCGTCAACGCCGAAAAAAGGCAGCGTCGCGGAGCCCGGCTTCGTCGGCGTCACGCCCGGAAGCGGACTCAACATGATGCCTCCGGTTTCCGTCTGCCACCAGGTATCGACAATCGGGCACCGGCCTTTGCCTATTTTCTCATGATACCACATCCACGCTTCCGGATTAATCGGTTCCCCGACGGTTCCCAACAGCCGCAGGCTTCCCAGGTCATGTTTCTCGACCCAAGCGTCACCCCACTTCATGAAGGCCCGAATGGCTGTCGGCGCAGTGTAGAATATGGTCACCTCGTGCTTGTCGACCAATTCCCAGAAGCGGTCCGGTTCCGGATGGTTCGGCGCCCCCTCGTACATCAGGAGGGTGCTCCCGTTCTGCATCGGACCATAGACAATGTAGGAATGCCCGGTGATCCAGCCAATGTCCGCCGTGCACCAGTAAACATCGTCCTCCTTGAGGTCGAAAATGTAGCGGGAAGTCAGGTAGGTGTAGACGCTGTACCCCCCGACAGTGTGCATGATCCCTTTAGGCTTTCCCGTCGAGCCGCTCGTGTAGAGCAGGAAGAGCAGGTCCTCGGCATCCATCTCCTCGCAGGGGCATTCATCGGAAACCCCGGCCGCAACCTCGTCGTACCAGAAGTCGCGTCCCGCCTGCATCTCACACGGCATCCGCTCCCCACCGGGGTTGCGGGGCACCACCAGGACACGCTCGACACCGTCACACTCCGCCACGCCCTCGTCCACGACCGCTTTCAAGGGGAGGATTGAGCCACGGCGCCATCCCCCGTCTCCGGTAATGACCATTTTCGATTCGGCGTCGAGGACACGGTCCTTGATCGACTCCGCACTGAATCCGGCGAAAATCACCGAGTGCACCGCCCCGATGCGTGCACAGGCAAGGACCGCAATCGCCAGCTCCGGCGTCATCGGGAGGTAAATGGCAACCGTGTCGCCTTTTTCAATACCCAGTTCCTTGAGGACGTTCGCGAAACGGCTCACCTCGCGCTTCAAGCCGGCGTAAGTCAACACCCGCTCATCCCCCGGTTCGCCCTCCCAGACAATAGCCCGCTTGTCCGCCTTCGGGCCGTCCGCCCAGCGGTCGACCGCATTGTAACAGATATTCGTCCGTCCTCCGGTGAACCATTTGAAGAAGGGCGCCTCGGAATCATCCAGGACACGGTCCCATTTCCGGAACCAGTGCAGGGATTCCGCCGCCTCGGCCCAGAAGCCCTCCGGATCCTCAAGGCTCCTGCGATGCTCCTCCCGGTAAGCCTCAAGGGAGGTCATGTAGGCGTTTTTCCGAAAGCTTTCCGGTGGATTGAAAATCCGGCTTTCGTGCATGACGGATTCCATTTGATCGTCACTCATGGCGGTATCCTGGGTTACGGGTTAAAAGGAGGTTGCCGCCGACGGGCGGCTTGAAGAAAAGACGGCCATTGATTCCGCAGGTCAAATAATTTTTCAGAGTCTCTCCCCCCATCCCGCGGAAGTGAAGTCTTGCAACCCCCGCCGGGATCTTCAATTTCGTGCCCCACTGTGGAAGCTGCGAAGTTTGATTACCATCTGCCGAGGCAGGCCATTGCCCAGGTTCCCGCCAGCCAGCGCGACGCGTCGCGTCTCCTCCTCGTCAACCGCTCCACCGGACAGGTTGCCGACCATTTCTTTCACGAACTCCCCCACCTCCTCCCCAACTCCGCCATCTGCTTCCGTAACACCGTCTCCGTCCTCAAGGCACGCCTCCTCGGAGAACGCCCGGGCGGCGGCTCCGTGGAGTGCCTCCTCCTCCAGCCCCGGGCCGAGGCTCCCGACGACGAATGGTGGTGCCTCCTCCGTCCCGGCAAGCGCCTGCCGCCCGGAAGCACCTTTCACCGGAAAGGGGCCTTCTCCGCCGATGTCCTCGAGAAGCAGGAGGACGGGAGGGTCCTCGTCCGCTTTAATCTCGATGGCTTTTCCTCCGTTCCCGACATGGCCGCTTCATCCGGGGAAATGCCCCTCCCTCCCTACATTGAGCGGGATCCCGATGACCCCCGGAAGGCCCTTGACGAGGAACGCTACCAGACCGTCTATGCCGACCCCGCGCGCCCCCATGCCGCCGCCGCCCCCACCGCCGGCCTCCACTTTACCCCCGGTGTTATTGAGCGCATGCTCGCCAGCGGCCATACCTTCAGGGACCTCCGTCTCCACGTTGGCCTCGGCACCTTCAAGCCCATCCAGACCGAATCCGTCGAGGAACATCAAATGCACGAGGAATTCTACGAAATACCGCCCGAGTCCCTCGCCAGCCTCCAGCCCGGGGAAAAACGCCTCCGCCTCGCCATCGGCACCACCTCCCTCCGGGCCATGGAGGATTTCTTCCGCTCCTCGCGCAAATCGCCTCCCCCAACGGACCGGACCTTCTCCAGAAAAGCCGGCCTTTTTATCTATCCACCTGATTTTTTTACCACAGACGCGCTTTTGACCAATTTCCACTTGCCACGCTCAACCCTCCTTTGTCTCGTTAGCGCATTCCTGACACCCGGTTCAACCGACGGAATTCCATGGCTGAAGCAGATATACCAGGCCGCCCTCAATCGGAATTACCGTTTTTACAGCTACGGCGACGCCATGCTCATTCTCTGACCAACCATGTCTGAAGACCCCGCAGACCTGTCTTTCGAGACGCTGGTGGCCACCTATTACCAGGCCCTCTATAAGTTTGCCTGGTCCTTGAGCAAGTCCTCCGATGATGCCGCCGACCTCACCCAGCAGACCTTCCTCATCTGGGCCGAGAAAGGACACAATCTGCGCGAATCCAGCAAGGTCAAATCCTGGCTCTTTACCACCCTTTACCGGGAGTTCCTGCGGCAGAACCGTCGCGGACAGAAGGTCGCTCCGATGGATCAGGAGATCCTCGAGACCCGTCAGGACACCAATCTCACCAGCAGTGTCCGCCAGATGGAAGGCAAGGAAGCCCTCGAGGCCCTCGAGGGCCTTGCCCCCGTCTATCGTGAGCCCCTCATCCTCTTTTATATGGAAGACCTCGCCTACAAGGAAATAGCCGAGATCCTCGATATCCCCATGGGAACCGTGATGTCGCGCCTCGCCCGGGGAAAAAGCCAGCTCAAATCGGTCCTCTCCGAAAAATTAAGGAAATAAAGCTCCAGCCCGGCTGCTCTTCCCATAATACTTGTCATGAAGAAAGAGCGCATCATCGAAATCCTTGAAACTTATCGCCGGGGAGAGGGCCTGGAATCCGACCAGGAGGTTCAGCAGGCTCTGAAGCTTGCCGCCGCTGATCCTGACCTTGCCCAGTTGCATCAGGAAATAAAAGAGTTTGATGAGGCCTTCGCTGATACCCTGCGATCCCTGCCAGTACCTCCCGGGCTGTATCAGGACATTCTCGACGCAGCCAAACAGCAGAACCTCAGCCAGAGCTCACCCCGCAAACCCGCCAAGCGGAACAAAATCCTGCACTGGCTCCATCCCGCCGCCTTTGCCGCCGCGGCCGCCATCATCCTTTTCCTGGCCCTCTCCTTTACCTTCTGGAACCGCCCCGCAAGCTCCCCCATGAACCCGGAATTCGCCTCGGATTCCAACGGCCTCATGGAAGCAACGGCACATCTTTACGCCAACCTTCAGCCCGCCTTCAAGAGCCGGGACAGTGCTCAGATCGTCAACTACCTGCGTGAGAAGGGGGGCGTCGTCCCAGCGGAAATGCCCCGCAACCTTTCGCTCGATCAGAGCTTCGCCTGCGATGTCATGGAAGTCGATGGAAAGACGGTTTCCGTTATCTGCTTTAATTCGCCCACCGGTTCCGGCAAAGTACACCTCTTCACCTTTGCCAAATCGGCCTTTCCCGAGATCGATTTCTCCTCCTCCCCCGCCCTTCACTCCGCCGGCGGGTCAGCCAGCGCAATCTGGTCCAACCAGGACTCAATTCATGTCCTCTATTCCAGCCGCGGTGAGGAAAATCTTCGCCGGATACTGGATATTTAAGGAGAGTCGCATATTCTAGACAGCCATGAAGATATGCAACCTGTTTCCGATCGTAACCTTTCTTTTGGGCTCTGCCTTCATTCAGGCTGAACCTCTCGTTTACACCGTCGATCCGGCTCATTCCGGTGTCGATTTCAGGATTCGCCATTTCATCAACAAGGTTCCCGGTACCTTTGCCGATTTCAACGGGGAAATCCATTTCGACAAGGAGACTCCGGAAAACAGCAAGGCTATCGCCGTTATAGAGGTCACCAGCGTCGATACGCGCAACGGGGAGCGCGATGCCCACCTCATGAATGAGGATTTCTTCAAGGCCGGAACCTTTCCTGAAATTGAATTTGAAAGCACCGAATGGACTCCGACAGGTGACAATACCTACGTCGTCGAGGGGAACCTGAAAATGCTCGAAACCGAAAAGCCGATCACTCTCGACGTGACCTATCTCGGGGAAGTCGAGGGACGCGGTATCCTTCGCTCCGGATGGGAAGGAACCGCCACAATCGACCGCACCGACTGGGGAATCACTTACGGTGTTCCCGCCGTGGGCAAGGAAGTGGAGATCCTCCTCAGCATCCAGGCCCATCGGCCAATCCCCGAATAATTCCTCTTCCTTCCCCGGATTGTCTCGGGAATCAAAAGGCCCCGTCCCTCTCGCTCGCGAAAGAGCGTCTCCGACCGCTTCCCGGACAGGGCGCAGGCCGGAAAAAGACTCAGGCTTTCGGGAAGGCCTTTCCGAAAACGTTTTCCGCCTCGGGCAACCGGGGCGTCAGGCGGTTGCTGATCCGGTCCATTTCCAGGAACACCTCTTCTGGAAGCGTCTCCCCGAAAGCCGCTGCGTTTTCCATCATCTGGCGTCTATTCCGAGCCCCTGCGAGCACCCCTCTGATTCCTGTTCTCCGCGCGGCCCATTGCAGGGCGAGATGAGAAGGCGGCCGGCCAGCCTCCTTTGACAAACGCTTCACTTCATCGGTTGCCGCATGGACAGCCGGCCAGATATCCTCCCGAAAATGCAGAACCGATCCCGGCCGGTGATCGCCTTTTGCAAACCCCGGCACCGGTCCGAACTTTCCCGTCAGGAGCCCCTGTCCAAGCGAACTGTAGGCAATTACTGGAATCCCTTCTTCCATGCAGCAGGGGAGGATTTCCTTCTCGATCACTCTCCAGAAGAGATGATACCCAACCTGAAGGAAATCAATCGTGCCCGCCTCACGGGCCTGCCTGAGCTGCCCAACGGAATAGTTGCTCACGCCAATTGATCCAATGAGCCCTGCCGCCCGCTTCTGCTCCAGAACCTCCACCTGCGGGCGGATATCAAGGCCCTCCACCGGCCAGTGCAGGTAGTAGAGGTCGATGTAATCCGTGCGAAGGTTCCTCAGGCTCAGTTCCAGCCCACAGCGGATTGCCGCAGGAGCCTCTCCCGGTAACACTTTGGAGGCCAGAAATACCGCCTCGCGCCGTTTTTCAATAAAACGACCGACAACTTTTTCCGAATTTCCATAAGCCCGCGCGGTGTCGAAATGGCAGACCCCGCATTCGAGCGCTGCCTCCATGACCGCGAAGGCCTCTTTTTCCGCCTGGCCGCCCCATCCCCGGCCACCGAGAGCCCAGCATCCCAGGCCCAGGGGCATCTCGCTTAAGCCGTCACTCCCCCCGCTTTCCATCCTCTTGGGATCCGTCATTCTTCCGTACTCACAGGTCTTCCGTCTCCAAGTGCCGACAGCAGGGCCTGCCAGGCAAGGGTGGCACATTTCACCCGCGCCGGAAACTGTTGCACCCCGGAAAGAGCTTCCAGCTCACCCTGACCGGCGAAAACAGCCGCCTCACCCGGGCCGTCAAGGCCCTCGACCACTTTCCGGGCAAGGGCTGCTGCCTCACTCCTCGAAAGGCCTTTCGTCGCTTCCGTCATCAGGGAAGCAGAAGCCCTGGAAATGGCGCATCCCTGTCCCTGGAAACAAATTTCACCGATACGCTCCCCCTCCAGCGAGAGAGCGATTTCCAGTTCATCCCCGCAAAGGGGATTCCGCGCCCTGGCCCGGTTAGTCGGATTTCCGGGAAGGCCATAGTTTCTGGGCCGGCGGTTGTGGTCCAGGATGATATCCTGGTAGAGATTCTCCATTGAGTCCATTCCGTCCAGCTTGAGACCGCACAGCTCCCCTGCAAAACAGAAAAGAGAGCCGTCTTACAAAAAGGCTTCCGGATCCTCCTCCAGGGTTTCCATGCTCACCTCCTGCGGTTGTCGACTGTCCGCCTCGATAAGGTGCAGGTTGAGCGGAACCATCCGCTCTCCCGGCAGAAGCGCCTGTCCCCGAATGGAAACATCCTCCACGGAAAGATTCCAGCCCCTCTCCGCCACTTTGCTCAGGACCAGGCCAATCCGTTCCTCCCAGAAGGCAGTGTCGCCTGAAATCCGTTCCACAAAGGAACGCCAGTCACTCGAGGTCAGGTCACCCACCGAGATCGTGCTGACGTCGATGAAGACACCTGATATCTCACCCGAAGTGATCTCCAGCACACCCGCAAAGGGGCTTTTCCAAAAAGGCCCGGCAAGGGTCAGGTCACCTATCTCAAGACCAGCCCCATCCTGGAGCACGAAGATATCGCCCGCGTTGATTTCCGTCGGCGTAAAGCCGATCCGGCCCACCTGCCACTGCTCCCCCGACCGCTCGGGTAAAGCCCGTTCCACAACCGCCCGCTGCCAGGAAGGGATCAGGAAAAGCAGGATTGCAAAGGTCAGCACTACAGCTGCAAGGGCCAGAATCAGTCGGACTAAAAATCGAAATAACCACGTCATTGTCAGGAATCTTGATATAAAAAACCGGTCGTCGATGGAAATCAACAACCGGTTCAAAGGGTTTATTCAACTGCGGTTGGCGGTCAGCGTTTCTGGGCCTCAAAGATCCGCTTCTCCTTCACCTTGTTGGCGGCCTTTCCGATCCGGTCACGCAGGTAGTACATCCGCGCACGCATGGTGACCGATTCCCGGTCGACTTCAATCTTCTCGATTCCCGGACTGTGGACCGGGAACACCCGCTCCACGCCTTCACCAAAACTGATCCGGCGCACCGTAAAGGTCTCATGGATACCACTTCCTTTCCGGCAAATGACAATCCCGGCAAATACCTGGATACGTTCCTTGTTTCCTTCACGGACCCGGGTGTGCACCCGTACCCCGTCGCCTACCTTGAAGTTGTCCCGACCGGGCTTCAGTTGCTCCTGCGTTATTTCGTTGATGACCGCGTTCATATTAAGGTTCCTTTCTTGAAAGTAAATCTGGCCGGCGCTCCCGCGTTTTCTCAAGCGCCTTCTCGCTTCGCCAACGCTCGATCTCCTTGTGATTGCCGGATAATAGCACCTCGGGAACACACCTTCCTTCGAACTCGACGGGCCGCGTGTATTGAGGAAAACCGAGGAGATTGCTTCTGAAACTATCCTGCGTCAAGGACTTTTCCGCCCCAAGGACACCCGGGATCTGGCGCACCACCGCATCCACCAGAACCGCGGCCGGAAGGGTTCCGTTGGTCAGGACAAAATCACCGATACTCACTTCGCGGTCAATCCGGCTGTCACGCACGCGCTGGTCAATTCCTTCATAGTGTCCGCTGACCAGAACCAGATGCGCCTGCCGCGACAATTCCAGAACGAGATCCTGGTTCAGCGGTTCCCCGTCCGGGGTCAGGTGGATCCGTAGCGGGGAATCGCCGGGAATGGAATCAATGGCCTCACAAAGCGGCTCCGGCTTCATCAGCATTCCCGCCCCGCCGCCAAAGGGCCGGTCATCGGTTATTTTCCATTTTCCCGCCCCCCATTCACGCAGATCGTGGACCTCGATGGCCACCAGACGCTTTTCCCGGGCACGCCCCATGATACTCTCCGAGATGAAGCCGGAAAGCATGGCGGGAAATAAAGTGATGATGTCGATCCGCACGCTCCGGCAATCCATCCCATGAGGATACAATAAGGCCCGTGGCCGGCCTTACCGCTCCACGGGCCTCAATAAAGTCATTACTCGGCTTCTGTCTCGACCGTCGCTTCCCCGGCAGCCGGCGTTTCCACAACCGCTTCCTCGGCAGGGGCTTCCCGACGCGCCCGTTTGATAAGGGAACGCACCGTATCCGAGGGTTGGGCCCCCACGCCAAGCCAGTAATCGACACGGTCAAGCTTCAGGTTGACCTGCGCCTTCACATCCTTGTTCTTTGGATCATAGGTACCGACACGTTCCACAAAGCGTCCGTCACGAGGTGAGCGGACGTCCGTCACGACTACCCGATAATGCGGATTGTGTGTGGCTCCGCCCCGTTGCATTCTGATTTTTACTGCCATTTGCCTGAAGGATTCCTGTCGTTTAAGAAAAGAGAAGAAAAAAGGTCACCGTTCTCCCCCTGTCAAGTGTCTTTGTCAGGAAAGGGAAAGGTGTCGGATTCACACATTTCCGGATTCCCTTCCGTCAAGTCAACTTCCCATTTTGCCTGATATCCGCCATCGGCTTGGCTTTTCAAAGGCGTCAAGCCCCCGATCATGGAACCATCCCTTAACCTTGAACCATGAACATCCAAGAGGACCCCTTTTCCGATGACTCCCCTTTTCCTCAACCGCAGGGAGAACCTTCCCGGGATCTGCCCCTGTTTTCCATCCCGGTACGTCCCCTGATCGCCTTCATCGAAGCAAAAACCGGGGCTCCCTTCCCCGTCGGTAAGAGCTTGCCTCAACCCGGCCAGGGAGTCCTCCCCCCGGGGGACTGGCATCGCCTCCTCCGCGGCGGCCTGGGAAAGATCCTCCACATTAATCTCGGCATCCCCGGAATTGAAGCCCCCCCGCACCCCATCGAGGAAAATGCCGCCGCCCTCGAGGTTGCCCTCCATCTCGGCCGGGAATCCCTCGAGGTCATCCTTTCCGGGGAACTGGAGCTTGCCGTCGAAGCCGGCCTGATTCCGGAAAGGGCCCTTTCTGATTTACGAAATAAAATTCGGGTTTCAGGTTGACTCCCGGCTTCCGGCCCATTCATTTTCGTCCATGACTGCTCCTTCAGGAAAGGCGAATCGGGCCCCTACATGGACCTTTCTGACACACCATACGCATGTCCTGATGCTCCTTTCTGAAGACCCTGACATCCGCCTTCGCGACTGCGCCCACCGCATTGGTATTACCGAGCGGGCCGTTCAGAACATCGTCTCCGATCTTGAACAGGTCGGTGCCATTTCACGGGTTCGCGAGGGACGCCGCAACCACTACGAAATCCATCACAAGCATCCTCTGCCGAATCCGATCGAATCCAAGTGTGTCGTCGGGGACCTCCTTGTGATGTCCCTTGCCGAGGCCTGAAGGCGGGCCACCTTCAATCCCGGACGTCCTTGAGAAAGGCCTCGAGGCGGTGGAGATCATCAACCACATCGACACCGACGGTCCGGATGTCCGAGACTCCGACCCCGATCCGCTTGCCATTTTCAAGGATCCGCAACTGCTCCAGCATTTCAATCCTTTCAAGCCTCCCCGGGTTCCAATGGAGAAAGGATTCCAGGAGTGTATCGGTATAGGCGTACACGCCCATGTGCCATAAAGCCTCTCCGGGAAGCCGCCCGCCGTGGCCGCGGTCGTGGGGAACCGGGCTTCTTGAAAAGTAAAGGGCCTCGCCTTGAGACGAGAGGACCACCTTTACCTTGTTCGGGTCCCGGAAGGCCTCAAGGTCCTCAAACGGTGTCGCCAGCGTTGCCGCATCCATTCCGCGATCCATCAGCTCCATCAACTGCGAAAGATGCCCGGAAGAAAGGACCGGTTCGTCAGCCTGGACATTGATCACGCGCCGCGCCCGGATCTGCCGGTTGGCAATGGCAATGCGGTCTGTTCCACTTTTGAGCCCGGGATCCGTCCGGATGCAGCTGTATCCCTGTTCCTCAAGGACCGTTTCCAACTCGGCTTCGGCGACCGCGAAAAAGAGCGGCACGTCAGGGGCAATCCGGGCAAGGTTGTCGGCCGTCCAGAGAATCAGGGGACGTCCCCGGACCGGATGAAGGAGCTTGCCCGGGAATCGTTGGGAACCAAGGCGGGCCGGGACAACTAAAACGGTCTCAAGCATCACGAAAACGATGCGGCGCCTCGCTTCCTTTGGCTACAAAAAAAGTCCGCCCCGGCAGGACCGGCCGGCTGTCATAATCTATTCGCTACAGAATCAGGATCCCCCGGGGGACAGGCCCAGCAGGGCGGCGAGATTATTCCGCCCGATGGCTTCCTGTTCATCGGCCCGCAGGCCGCTGCCGCGAAATTCAACAAGAAATCGGTCCCAGGAAGGCGTCTTCTCTTTCCGCGGATAAAGCAGGAGGGGAATATCCGAGCCGAAGAGGATTTTTTCCGGCCCCATCAAGTCGCAGGCAATCCGCCAGATACGGGGGTCATAAAGGAGGGGACTCGCCGCCGTGTCGAACCAGACGTGCTTCAAAGCCTTCGCCACGCGCCTGTTGAGCGCGTAAAAGGGCAACCCGCCTCCCCAGTGGGCACAAAGCCACTTTTGCCCGGGATGGGCTTCAAAGAGACTCACAATCTCCATCAGGCAGGTTTCAATCCGGCCGGGATAGGAATGTCCCACAGACTCTGTCAAATGGATACAGGCCGGCCAACCCGAAGCGGTCGTCCATTCCAGAATCGCCTGCCATGCCGGATGGGACCACCCCTGGCGGTTCTGGATTCCCGGAAGGCATTCCCCAATGGCGCAGGCGCCCCACTCGCGGGCCTCCTGCAGGGTCCGCAGAGGATCCTGCATCTCCGGATGAATGGCCGCACAGGCGAGAAAGCGTTCCGGGTACCGCTCGATCCAGCGCGCGTGCCATTCGTTCTGCCGTTGGGCACTTTCGGGATTTTCCCAGTACCATGACTGCAGGAGGGCTTTTTCGACTCCACCAGAATCCATGGCCCGCAGCAAATCCTCCGGATCGGCCCAGCCCTGGGGTCCCTCTGTCACGAGGTGGCGCCAGTGGCGTTCGCCCTGCCGCCTGCCCCATTCCCCGGGGTCACTGATGACCTCGCCGGGATATCCATGAACATGAGCGTCCCAGATCATCATCTCCGGTTTACCGACAAGTCCACCGCTTCCCTGCTTCTTCATCCCTCACATCCAATCATGGCCCTTCGCGGCTGAAAAGAAACGATTTTCAAGCAGGGAAAATAAAAAAAATCCGGGGGCGATAAGCCCCCGGAGGTCTAACAATATTAAATGGAAAGGTGGGTCAGGCTGACTTTTCGCTCTTATCCCCCGGGCAGCAGGCAGGCTGGCTGGAGGCCGCGGTGGTCTCGGATTCAGCCATTTCGCGGGCACATTCACCGGCTGCGCAGGCTTCCTTGGCCTTGCCTTCCGTGCAGGCGGTGCAGGCAGCCATTTCAGCGGAACCGCAATCACCCTTGGTGCAGGAGGCTTTCTCCGCCATCTCACCCTTGCTCTTGCTGCAGGCGGCCTGTTCCATTGTTTCAGCTTTTTTGACCGCCGCCGTGTCCTTGGACATCGCAGGGCAGCAACCGCTGCCGGCGTAGGCGCTGGCGGCCGCGAAGAGGGTTCCAACAAAAGCGAGAAGGAGGATCTTTTTCATAGGTTTTCTTATCTTGATGTTAATGAAGCGGGATTACGGAGATTAGAAGGACTTTTCAGAGATATTATTCCAACAAATAACCGGAGGGAACTCTTTCAGGCTTCAGGAAGGCTTTCAAGGAGATTTTGAATTTCCTCAAAACGGGAACGGGTCATCTCAAGCTGTTCCCTTGCCCCGTCGACGACCGCCTCAGGGGCTTTATCGACAAATTTGGGGTTGTTCAGCTTGGCCTCCCCGGCGCGAATTCCCTTTTCCAGCTTACCGATCTCCTTCTCAAGGCGTTCCCGCTCCGCGGCGACGTCGATCGCCTGCGCCAGATCAAGGAAAACCGTACCCAGCGCGGTGACCCCGGCGGGCATGCCCTCCGGTCGTTCCGAGACCATCCGGAGGGTTTCAATCTGGGCCAGGTTCAGAAGAGTTTCACGGTGTCGTTCCAGGACCGCTTCCCCTGCCTTCCCATCCGGCAGGATCCAAAACGAAAGATCCCGGCGACTGGCCACGTTATACTGCGCCTTCAAGGCCCTGATACGCGTGGTCAAGTCTTTCAGGTTCTCGACTTCCGCCCGGGAGGAGGGATCAATAGTTCCGATACGATTCTCCAGAAGATCCCGGCAGGAAACCGCCCTGAGGACTCCGGCATCCTGCAGAAACGTTTCCCCCGAGCGGGAGAAGCCGAGGCTCTGCCACAACTCCTCCGTTATAAAGGGGATAATCGGCTCGAGCAGACGCAGAACCTGCCGCAGGACGAAATCCTGCACCGCCAGAACGGTCTCCTGCGTCGCCGGATCCTTCATCCGGGTCTTGGAGGCCTCCACATACCAGTCGCAGTAATCACTCCAGAAAAACTCGTACAAGGCATGCGGATAGGCGTGTATCTCAAAGCGCTCGAAGCAGCGTTCGACCTCGGAATGCACCTCCACAAGGCGATCCAGAATCCAGTGGTCGTAAGCCGAAAGAAGGGCCGGATCAATCCGTTCGAGAATGGTCCCCTCTGTTGAGGTGTCCTCCGACGGGCCACTCATCTTCCGGAAACGGGCCGCGTTCCAGAGCTTGTTGCAGAAGTTCCGCCCCACCTCGATGCGTTCCTCACTGAATAGAATGTCCTGACCACTGGGGGCGATGTTCACAATCCCGAAGCGAAGTCCGTCGGCCCCGAAGCGCTTTATCAGGTCGAGGGGATCCGGTGAATTTCCCAGGCTTTTCGACATTTTCTGCCCTTTGGCATCGCGGATCAGCCCTGTGATGTAAACGTCCCGGAAGGGAATGCGCCTTGAAATCTCGGCATCCGGCAGGACTTCCCTGGTCTCACCGGTTAATTCAAGCCCCGCCATGACCATTCGCGCCACCCAGAGGAAAATGATATCAAAGCCTGTCACGAGGGTCTGCGTGGGATAGAAATAAGCCAGTTCCCGCTTTTTAACAGGATCCGATCCCGGCCAGCCAAAATTGGCAAAGGGCCATAACCAGGACGAGGCCCAGGTATCCAGCACATCTTCCTCCTGTTCCCAGTTCTCCGGGTCCGGAGGGCCGTCCACCGATACATGGACATGGTCCGGATTGTCGAAGTCCAGTTCCTCGCGGGGAATCCCTTTCCGGTACCAGACCGGTATGCGATGGCCCCACCAAAGCTGGCGGCTGATGCACCAGTCGATCTTGTCCCGCTCCATGGTCTCCAGCCAGTGCAGGTAAGTCTTGGCCCACCGCTGCGGATGAAACCTGATGTGGCCCTTCTCCACCGCACGCCTGGCCTCCTCGACCTTGGGATAGCGCAGCCACCACTGCATCGTCAGGCGCGGCTCCACCGGCACGTCGGCCCGTTCCGAAAACCCCACTTTGTTTTCGTATGGCTCCGTTTCCACAAGGTTGCCCAGCTCCTCCAGCTTCTTCGCGGCCACCTTCCTCGCCTCCAGGCGATCCATCCCCACAAAGGGCGCTCCCGCACTCTCATTGAGGGTCCCGTCCGGATGGAAGACATCGATGATCGGAAGGCCATGCCGCTGGCCGATCTCGAAGTCGATCGCATCGTGGGCTGGGGTCACTTTGAGGGCCCCGGTCCCGAATTCAATCTCCACCGCTTCGTCCGCGATAATGGGAATCCGGGCCCGTGGGAAGGGACGCCAGACATGTTTCCCGACAAGATCCCGATAACGTTCATCCTCCGGATGGACCGCCACCGCAACGTCCCCCATCAACGTCTCCGGTCGGGTTGTTGAGATCAGCAGGTGTTCGCCCGGCTTCTCCACCAGTTCGTACCGCATTTTATAGAGGAGCCCCTGCTGCGGTTTCATGACCACTTCCTCATTGCTCAGGGCCGTCTGGCTCACCGGACACCAGTTGCTCATCCGAAGGCCACGGTAGAGGTAGCCACGCTTGTAAAGCTCGACAAAGGCCGTCAGCACAGCCCGCGAATAATCCTTATCAAGGGTGAAGGAAGTCCGGCTCCAGTCACAGCTGGCTCCGATTTTACGCAGCTGCTGGAGGATGATGCCCCCGTGTTCCTCACGCCATTTCCAGACTTCATCGACAAATTTTTCCCGCCCAAGATCACGCCGATGCAGGCCTTCCTCGCGAAGGCGGCGCTCGACGCGCGTCTGCGTCGCGATCCCCGCATGATCCATTCCCGGGAACCAGAGAGCGGACTTGCCTTCCAGACGGGCCCGGCGAATGAAGATATCCTGAAGGGTGTTGTTCAGGATATGCCCCATGTGAAGCATCCCGGTGACGTTCGGCGGGGGGATCATGATACAATAGGGTTCCGCCTCCTCACGGACTTCCCCCCGGAAGGCCCCACTGTCTTCCCAGCGTTTGTACCAGCGGTCCTCAACCGCATGCGCGTCATAGGCTTTATCAAGTGTCCCCATGGTCCATCCTTTGCGATAAAAACGGCTATTAGCAACGCCCGCGCATGCCTGAGTCAAAAAGAAAAGCCCCGGACCGACATCTGCCGGACCGGGGCCCTTCGTCTTTTAAAAATCCGTCAGGATCAAATGGCACCGTCCCCTGATTCGTCCGTCCGGATCCGGACGGCTTCCTCAATCGGAACCACGAAAATCTTCCCGTCCCCGATCTTGCCGGTCTTTGCAGCCGACTTGATGGCATCGACGGTCTTCCCGACGAGGTCCTCACCGACAGCGACATCGACCATGACCTTCGGGAGAAAGTCCACCGTGTATTCGCTTCCACGATAGATTTCCGTGTGTCCCTTTTGACGGCCAAACCCCTTGACCTCGGTCACGGTCATTCCTTCAACGCCGATTTCCGAGAGGGCTTCTTTCACTTCTTCAAGTTTGAAAGGCTTAATGATGGCTTTAACTAGTTTCATTCGTTAACTTTATTTTCAATTGTTCTCTTTAATGGTCTTAATGGCACGGCTCAAGCCTAACTTGTCCTAGCTCTTGCTGGCAACCTGGAAGTCCGGATAGGCCTCCTGGCCGTGCTCCCCGATGTCCAGGCCGCCCACTTCTTCTTCCTCGCCCACGCGCAGTCCGAAGATCGCCTTGACGACAATGAACGTGATCAGGCTCGCAACAAAGGCGAAGACCGAAATCGAGAGGGTCCCGATAACCTGCCAGAGGAGGTTTCCGCCGCCGAAGATACCGACCGCGACCGTTCCCCAGATACCACAGACGCCGTGTACCGAGATGGCGCCGACAGGATCGTCAATCTTCATCTTGTCAAAGAAGAGGATCGCGAAGACCACAATCGCCCCGGCGATGGCCCCGACCAGGGCGGCCGCCCAGGGACCCATTGTATCCGCTCCTGCCGTGATGCCGACAAGGCCCGCAAGGATACCGTTCAGAGACATCGACAGGTCGGGTTTCTTGATCACCGCCCAGCTCACGAAAATGGAGGAGAGTCCACCCGAACAGGCAGCGATCGCCGTAGTTACAAAGACCAGCGAGACCAGCATCGGATCCGCGTTGAGGACCGAACCGCCGTTGAAGCCGAACCAGCCAAGGAAGAGAAGGAAAACCCCGATCGTGGCCAGAGGCATGCTGTGGCCGAGGATGGGCTTGATGCGCCCGCCGGAGAGGTATTTACCCTTGCGCGGACCAAGGACGATGACCGCCGCAAGAGCCGCAAATCCACCAAAGGCATGGACGAGGGAAGAACCCGCAAAATCATAGAAGCCGTTGGCATCAAGCCAGCCTCCACCCCATTGCCAGCTGCCCGTGATGGGATAGAAGAACAGAACCAGGACCGTGGCCCCAATCATGAAGCTCCCGAGCTTGATTCGCTCGGCCACCGCACCTGAAACAATGGTTGCTGCTGTCGCGGCAAACATCGCCTGGAAAATGAAGTCCGTCCAGTACGTGTAGTCGGCGTATTCGCCCGTCATATTGGCCACCACGTCCACGCCCGAGAAGCTGTTCGGAATCGGAGAGCCAAAGGCGAAAAATCCGTTGAAATCACCCGGGTACATCGAATTGAACCCGTAAACGGCATAGGTCAGAACACCCATGCAGATGATGAAGACATTCTTGAAAAGGATGTTCACCGTGTTCTTCGATTGCGTGAGCCCGGACTCAAGGGTCGCGAAGCCGAGGTGCATGAGGAAGACCAGGCCGGCGGCAATCAGAAGCCAGAGGTTACTCACCGTGAAAAAGGCCGAACCAGCCGTTTCCATGAAGACCTCGTACGTCATCTCGACGTCTTGTCCAAAGGCTGTGCTGCCAGCCATGATGCCCATCAACGCGGGCACCAGGGCCCAAGTCGCTAGTTTACGTTTATTAATCATTTCCTTACCTTGTTTGGTTTGCTTTGGAGAGCTTGTTAAAGTTCACTGGTTGAACAGCCCTATTTCAGCAACGAGCATGCCAATTGGGTTTTCCGGGGAATTCGGGCAAAAAAAAACCAGCTCCCTTACTAGACGGAGCTGGTTCTGCAGAAAGCGATAAGGAAATCTAGTCGCCCGGGTCCATCAAGTCGATGTGCAGGTCGCGGAGCTGGCGCGGCGTCGCCTCTCCAGGGGCGTCATTCATGAGGTCCTGTCCTCGCTGGGTCTTCGGGAAGGCGATGACGTCCCGGATATAGGGACGGTTTGCGAGGATGCTCACAATACGGTCAAAGCCGAGGGCGATCCCGCCATGGGGCGGGGCCCCGTAACGGAAGGCGTTCAACATGTAACCAAAGCGCTCCTCGACGATATCCGGCGGTATTTTAAGGATATCCTCAAAGACCCGCTTCTGGAGATCGGGCTGGTGGATACGAATGGAGCCACCGGCAATCTCCATCCCGTTGAGAACGCAGTCGTAGTGCTGTCCCCGGACCGCCTTGGGATCGCTTTCAAGAAGACCGGCATCCTCCGGAACCGGGGAGGTGAAGGGATGGTGGGCGGCCAGGTAGCGTCCCGCCTCCTCGTCGTACAGCATGAGCGGAAATTCAATCACCCAGAGGAAATGATACCGGGAATCGGGAATCGACAGGCGACCCCGCTTTTTCAGTAATTGGGCCGCCTCAAGGCGGATCCGTCCGAGGATCGCACAGGCCCGTTCCCATTCCGCGGCGGCAAAGAAAACAATGTCCCCGTTGTCCATTTGCAGCCGCTCCCGCAGGGCCGCTTTTTCCGAATCGCTGAAGAACTTCAGGATGGGCGACTTCCATTGCCCTTCCTCGTTCACACGGATAAAGGCGAGACCCTTTGCCCCGAGGCTTTTCGCCGCATTCTCGAGTTCGCGCATCTCCCCCTGAGTGACATCAGCGAGGCCCTTGGCATTGAACGCCTTGACCACCCCGCCGGACTGGATGGTCCCCTGGAAAACCTTGAACTGGCTTTCCCGGAAAGCCTCCGAGAAATCCTCGATTTCCAGTTCAAACCGCGTATCCGGCTTATCCACCCCGTAGCGGTCCATGGCTTCCCTGTAGGAGATCCGCGGAAAGGGTACGGGAATGTCCACGTCAAGACAGGTCTTCCAGATCCGCTGCAGCAGTCCCTCGATCAGGGCATACATGTCTTCCCGTTCGATGAAGGACATTTCAATGTCGATCTGCGTGAACTCCGGTTGCCGGTCCGCCCTCAGGTCCTCGTCCCGGAAGCAGCGGGCAAGCTGGTAATACCGCTCCACTCCCGCGACCATGAGCATCTGCTTGTATTGCTGGGGACTCTGCGCAAGGGCATAGAACTTGCCCGGATTGAGGCGACTCGGGACAAGGAATTCCCGTGCGCCCTCAGGTGTGCTCTTGAAAAGACAGGGCGTTTCGATCTCAAGAAAATCGCTCTCGTCGAGGAAATCGCGCGTCGCCTTGGCGGCCTTGCTGCGGATGGCAAGGTTGCGGTACATCGCAGGACGCCGCAAATCGAGAAAACGGTAATGGAGGCGCAGGTCCTCGTTGACCTTCTCAGCTCGCTCATCCTCAAGGGGAAAGGGGGGCGTCTCCGCCACGTTATGAATGATCAGCTCTTCCGCCGCCACTTCGATCGCCCCCGTGGGCAGGTTCACGTTGACTTCCCCTTCTCCCCGGGCCCGGACGGATCCGGCAACCTCGATCACGGATTCCGGGCGCAGGTGATGCAGATCCGCCTGGATCCGCGAATGGCTCGGATCAAAGACAATCTGCGTCATCCCGGTTCGGTCGCGCAGGTCGACGAACTGGATGCCCCCGTGGTCGCGCAAGGTATCAACCCAGCCCACCAGGGTGACCTCAGTGCCCACGTCGTCTTTCCCTAGGCTGTTACAAGTGTGTGTGCGTTTCATGCTGCTGGCGTATTCAAATGAAACGCCCGAACATGAGTAAATTGCACAACGGGGCAAGAATTTATCCTGTTCCACGGCAAAAGGCGGAATTGCGGTTGTCCTCAACGACCTCCCGCTTAAGGTAACCTCCATGAAAGCCGTTTTCCTGATCCCTCTCCTGAGTTTCCTGATCGCGGGTTGTGCCTCCAACTATTCCCGGGAAGAACCCGACACCGGATCCCCCACGAGCGCCCTCCTACAGGGAGACCTCACGACTGATGAATACCTTGACGCCCTCACGGAAGCCAATGAGGCCTCGCGCATGGGACAGCAGTTCGAGATGAACCGGGAGCCCACCCGCGCTTTCAATACCCGCAGCAAACGGATTGAGTACGTTCCCGAAGGCACCGACCAACGATGGAACGAAGAGAAGCAGCGCTGGGAGTTCACCCCGATTGAGTGATCCCGCCGCTTCTCCCATGGAGCAGCAACCAGCCCTCACCGAGCAGGCCCGGGCCGCATGGTCTTCCTTTCTCCACCCAGGCTCATGGGCCCTTGACGCCACAGCCGGCAACGGCCGCGACACCGCCGCCCTCGCCGCTGCCGTTTCACCCGGCGGACGCGTCTTCGCCCTCGATATCCAGGAGGATGCCCTTCGCCGCACAGCCGCGCTTCTGGAAAAACAGCACCTTCTCGATGCCGTTACCCTGATCAACGGAGATCATGGGAAACTGCGTGACTACCTCCCCTGTGCAGTCCGGGGCCGGATCGATCTGGCCTGTTTCAACCTCGGTTACCTGCCAGGCAGCGATCACGCTCTGGTCACCCAGCCGGAATCCACCCTTTCCGCCCTTCAGGAGTCCCTTCGCCTCCTCGCGCCCGCGGGCGCCCTTTCCGTCATCGCTTATCGCGGGCATCAAGGCGCCCTCGAAGAGGCCCGCCTCGTGCAGGCCTTTTTTGAAACCCTCCCCGCTCCCTGGAAATGCCGCCAGCTCGTGGCCACCGGCTCGGACCGCCGCCCCGGCCCGGTCTGGTTTCTCGCCTCAGGCGCACCGTGAGCAGGTCCTTACCCCCGCTGGAAAAGCCAGCGCAGGAGTTCCCGCCAGGTCGGCGTCTTCCCCTGGGCCAGGATCCCGATGCGGAAAAGCCGGCTCGCGGCCCAGAGAACGACCAGGGTAAAGGCCAGGTTCAGGGCGAGGGAGAGGTAGATCTGCCAGTCCGGCGGTCCCGGCGGGATCGCGATCCGTGTGACCATCGCAAGGATGGAAAACGGCGGCACAAGGCTCAGGCCGACGGCAAAGGGCCCGTCCGGAGACTCAATAATGACCAGTGACAGTACCATCGGGACAAGGAGGAAGAGGACGATCGTTCCGGCAAAGTTCTGCGAATCCTTGATGTCCTGACAACCCGCGCTGACACCGGCAAAGAGCGATCCAAAGGCAAACATTCCCATCATCAGGAAAAGGAAAAACCAGAGGAAGGTCCCCTCTGGAATCCATTCCAGCTTCTCAAAAAAGCGCAGTGTCAGGGAAAGGGTGAGCACATAGGCGGCGCTGAAGGTCAGCCCGACAAGGACCCCGGCGATGAGCTTACCCGAAAGAAGCTGCATCGGGGTCAGGCTCGAGAGGAGCACCTCGGAAATGCGCTGCATCTTCTCCTCGATTACCGAATTCAGGAGAATCGGCGTTGTCATCTGAATGGAGACAAAAATGAGCATCACGAGCCCGAGGGGCATGAAAAAGGCCGCGAGCCGGTTTTCCTCTTTCGGCTCAATGAGGTTTCCCGCCTCATCCACCTCCGCGAGGCTGAAGCGCTCCAGCCTGTTGTGACTGGTCAAAAGGTTGATTTCCCGCTCATCATATCCGGCTTCCGTAAACCGGCGCGTCTCCACAAGTTCACGCACGGTCTTTGAAAACCAGTCCGGCAGGCGGCTGAAGGTGGGACTGTCCGAATAATAGTGCAGGAGGTCGTCCTCGCCCCCCTCGACGTCAGGATAATCCGCCCCGATGATCGCGAAGGCGGAAACGTCCCGGGAACGGACCCGCTCACTCAGCTCAAGCAGAAGGGCCTGGTCATCATCAAGGTGCTCGCCTTTGTAGGGCTCAATGACAAAGCGTGGTCCCACCTGCCGACCCCTCTGCTCCACGGCCTCACTGCGGTTCCGCTTCCGGTTTTCCCCCCGCAGGCCGTCAATCAGTTGCCCGCTGCGGTCAGCCACCACGAGGACCCGGTCCCGCAGGTCCGTCTCGTCCCCGAAAAGCAGGCTTGCCCCAAACATCCCGCCATAGATCAGGACCGGGAAAAGAAGGCTGATGAGAAAGGATTTCGTCAGGACAACCTGACGGTATTCCGTCTTCGCGACTGCAAGGACCTTACGCATCGGAGGCAGGGGAGGACGCCGCCGCGACCGGTATCTCCTCCCGGGTCGGCTGGGCAATCCGCACAAAAATATCATGCAGTGAGGGGTGGACGACTTCAAAGTGCTCAACCGGACCAAGCTCCATCGCCTGCTCAAGTATCCTGTCCGCCCTGCCGGAAAAGCGCATCTCCGTATACTTTCCCAGATGCCGCAGGGCATACGCCCCCTCCAGATCCCCCTCCTTCAAGTGTCGGCGGTCCCGGAAGCCCACCCGGAGGGTATCCTGTCCGTAAGTCGCCTGGATGCTCTCCAGTGACCCATCAAGAACTTTGCTCCCCCGATGGATCATGCAGATGTGATCGCAGAGATTCTCCGCCGTGTGCATGTCGTGGGTAGAAAAGATCACCGTCGCGCCCGTGCGACACAATTCCAGCAGGACTTCCCGCAGGATTTCCAGATTGACAGGGTCCAGTCCGGAAAAGGGTTCATCCAGGATCAGCAACCGGGGACGGGCCAGGACCGTCGCGATAAACTGGATTTTCTGGCTCATTCCCTTGGAGAGAGCCTCCAGTTTCTTGTCCTTCCAAGCCTCCAGTTCAAACCGTTCCAGCCACTCCACGGCGGACAGGCGGGCCTCCCTGCCGCTCATCCCCTTGAGGGTCCCGAAGTATGCCAGCTGGCGCAGCACTGTCATCTTGCGGTACAGGCCGCGCTCCTCCGGAAGATATCCGATGGCGTTGTTGGCCGTTGCCGTATGGGGTCTCCCAAACACGGAAATCGTGCCCGCGTCCGGCTCAATGATCCGGAGAATCATCCGCAGGAGGGTCGTCTTTCCAGAGCCATTCGGTCCGATGAACCCGAAGAGCGATCCCTCCGGGACGTCCAGGTTGAAGGAGTCAACCGCGGTGTGCCCGCGATAGCGCTTGACCACATCAACAAGGCTGACCATCCGCGTCCCTGGCTTCTCCCTGGAGACCCTCCCCAATCAGGCTGGCAGCATTAATATTTGACTGAGCACCCGTAGGGACGGGTCTGGGCGTCCGAAAAGGATGTTCCCTCGTCCATCGCTGTCAGGGCTTGCATGACATAATTTGTGGCCTCGCTGATACTCGCCGGCTTGGCGTCACGAATGCTGTCGATTGCTCCCTGGTATACGATGTTGCCCCCTTCATCGATGATGAACATGTGGGGAGTCGTGATGGCTCCGTAAGCCTTGCCCACAGTCCCTTCCGGGTCCAGGAGCCAGGGCACCTCGTGCCCGTGTTCATCGGCCCAGGCGCGCGTCTCCTCCGGCGTCATGTAATCACGATGATCCGGGTTGGTGCTGTTGATCGACAGCCAGACAACGCCCATTTCACCGGCTTCCTTTTGAAAAGAGGCCATGTCCTCGTTCGTGTAGAACTTACGCACAAAGGGACATCCGGGGTTGATCCACTCGAGGACAACCGTCTTCCCCTCGTAATCCGAAAGGGAAATCGTGTTCCCGGAGGCGTCAGTCAGGGTGAAGTCCGGAGCCTCCTGGCCGATTGTCAATCCGGCAAGAAGGGAGAAGGGAAATGCAAAGAGAAGGCTGAGTATGGATTTTTTCATGAGTTAAGAAAGTTCACCTTAAAGGATACGGAAATTCCCGTCTCTGCAAGTCCGCCCCACCTTTTGCCCCTGAATAATTCCTGAAAACTTTTGCCTCTCCCGGCAAATGGGCGTCTACTACCTGGAAGGTAACACAATCATGGCGCACTCTGATATAACCGCCCCCGAGCAGGACCCCGTCTGGAACCAACTCCTCGAGGAGGCCCGTCTCGCCGCACGGCGTGAACCGGTCCTCGCCGACCTGATCCACGACAGCATCCTCCATTGCGACAGTCTGGAGACCAGCCTCGCTCACCGAATATCGCGCAAACTCGGCCATCACGCAGTCTCGGAACCCTACCTGCACGACCTCTTTGAGGAAAGCCTCAAAGCCAGCCCGGAAACGGCCGGCAAGGTGCGCAAGGACATCATCGCCATCGATGAGCGGGATCCGGCCTCCCAAGGCTATCTCTCCCCGGTCCTCTATTTCAAAGGGTTTCAGGCCCTCACCGCATACCGGATAGCACATCAGCTCTGGATCAATGAGCGGCGTGAAATGGCCCTTTACCTTCAAAGCATCATTTCCCAGGTCTTCGCCGTCGATATCCACCCCGCGGCCCGGATCGGCGCCGGCATTTTCCTCGACCATGCCACCAGTATCGTTGTCGGTGAAACGGCCGTCATCGAGGACCACGTCTCCCTCCTTCATGAAGTCACCCTGGGGGGAACCGGAAAGGTCCGGGGCGACCGCCACCCCAAGGTGCGCCGGGGTGTTCTCATCGGGGCCGGTGCGAAAATCCTCGGTAATGTTGAAATTGGCGAGGGAGCGCGCGTCGGCGCCGGCAGCGTGGTCCTGGAAGATGTCCCTCCACAGGTTACCGTTGCCGGAGTCCCGGCCCGTATTGTCGGCAAGGCAATGAGCGATCCCGCCGGCTGCATGGATCATAATATCTAATTTCCATTGCCAATCCCGGGGGGCTTCCTTTGTAACGACCCCTTCTTAACGCGCAATGAATCCTGGCAAGAAGCAAGAGGAGACGGATCCCAAACCCATGCCACGGCATGTCGCCATCATCATGGACGGCAATGGCCGGTGGGCCCGTGGCCGCGGCCTGCCCCGTGAGGAAGGCCACCGGCAGGGTGTGGAAAATGTCAAAAAAATCGTCTCCCGCGCCCGCGACCTGGAGCTGCGTCACCTGACCCTCTATGCCTTTTCTGTTGAAAACTGGAATCGACCCCGGCACGAGGTTGCGGCCCTCATGAAACTTCTCGAAGCCTTTCTCAAGTCCCAGGCTCGTGATCTGGTCGAAAAGGAAATCCGACTGCGGGTCCTCGGCCGGCTCGACGACATGCCACCCTCCGTCGCCGGCCTTCTCCGCCAGACAATCCGGAAGACCGCTCACTTTGATCAATGGACCCTCGCCCTCGCCCTTAACTATGGATCCCGGACGGAGATTATCGATGCCATGAAAGCCTATGCCATCGCCGTTCGGGAAGGTCGCGAGGACCCCTCAACCCTCGACTGGAAGGCCCTCTCCAGCTACCTCTACACGGGCGGGATGCCCGATCCCGATCTCGTCATCCGGACCTCCGGCGAACACCGCATATCCAACTTCCTTCTCCTCCAGAGCGCCTACGCCGAATATTTCTTCGTCCCGGAATTCTGGCCGGACTTCGGACCCGATGCTTTCGAGGAGACCATCCGTGCCTATCAGCAACGCGAACGCCGATTCGGCCTCACAGGCGAACAACTTCAGTCATCCCCCTCATGAAGCAACGTACTCTCGCCACGGTTGCCCTCTGGGCACTTGTCATCCTCCTGCCTCTTCTTCTGGATAAATGGGGCGCATTCCTCCTCGTGGCCGTTTTCGGCTGCGGGGCCTTTCTGGAGCTCCTGGGCCTGCTCCGCCTCAGGGACCATGCCCCCGATGCCCGGATTGCCATTCCCGCCTTTATTCTCCTGCTCGGTTCCTTCATCCTTATCCCCCCCTGGTGGCTTCCCCCTGTGGCCCTTGTCATGCCGGTCTTCATCGGAACCTGTGCGGCCTGTCTTTTCCTGCACCGGACGGGCTTTGCCTCCCTCCTCATGCTCACTCTTGGAGCGCTCACCCTCGTCATCCTTCCCTTCGGCTCCATTTCCCTCATCATCCACGAATCCGGACTTGTCCTCGCGATCTGGGTCCTTGCCGTCACCAAGTTCAGCGATGTCGGGGCCCTCCTCACCGGAATGGCCATTGGTAAGAACCGCATGGCTCCCCGATTCAGCCCCAATAAGACATGGGAAGGCCTCGCGGGGGGACTTCTCCTGGCCATGGTCGTCAGCGTCCTTTTCGTCCTCTTCGGCCAGAAATGGCTTCCGGAGGCCCTCACGCCCCTTCATGCCGCTTGGTCCTCCCTCTTCATCGCCCTCGCAGGCGTCCTTGGCGACCTCACCGAGAGCGCCCTCAAGCGGGAGGCGGGGACCAAGGACTCCGGCAACGCCTTTCCCGGAATCGGCGGCTTCCTCGACCTCACCGACAGCATGCTCCTCGCGTTCCCCACCGCTTATTTCCTCATCTGGATCATTTTCTGAACCGGCATGTCCGAACCCAAGCGCATCGTTCTCCTCGGAGCCACCGGATCCATTGGCGAGAGCACCCTCGAGGTCATTCGCCGGAATCGATCCCGCTTCCAACTCTGTGGCGTGGCCGCAAACCGCAGCGCCACCGCCCTCGAGGAGATTTGCCGCGAATTCGAAGTGACGCAATCCTCTCTCTTCAAGGACGAGGGCATCGACGGCCTCATGCGTCTGGCAAGCCTCCCGGAAGCCGATCTGGTAATCGTCGCCACCACCGGGACCATCGGCCTGCGTCCCACCATCGCGGGGCTGCAATCCGGTAAGACGGTCGGCCTCGCAAACAAGGAAACCCTCGTCCTCGGCGGCCAGTTTGTCATGCCGGTCGCCCAGTCCGGACCCGGCCGCCTCCTCCCCGTCGATTCCGAACACAACGCCATCTTCCAGTGCCTCCAGGCTGCCTCCGGCGATCATACCCTCGCCCGCATCCTCCTCACCGCCTCCGGAGGCCCTTTCCTTCATCACACCGGACGCGAACTGGAGGCCGTCACCGTGGAGGAGGCCCTCGCCCACCCCAATTGGGACATGGGCCCGAAGGTCACCGTGGACTCCGCCACCATGGCCAACAAGGGCCTCGAGATGATCGAGGCCAAATGGCTCTTCAATCTCCAACCCGACCAGATCGAGGTCGTCATTCATCCCCAGAGTATCATTCACAGCATGGTCGAATTCCTCGACGGGTCGGTCATCGCCCAGATGGCCCCCCCGTCCATGACCTTTCCCATCCAGCATGTGCTCAGCTATCCGGAACGGATCCCGCCCGCGCGTCCGGGTCTCGATTTTTCAACCATTCAACGTCTTGAACTGCGCCCACCCGATTTCGAGAAGTTCCCCAATCTTCGCCTCGCCGCCGAAGCCCTGCGGGCGGGAGACCTCGCTCCGGCGGTCTACAATGCCGCCAATGCGGTCGCCGTGGAGGCCTTTCTTCAGCGGAGGATTTCCCTTCTTCAGATTCCGGAAATCATCTCCCGGTCGCTCGGAAACTCCCGGTTCACAATGCCGGCCTCCGTCGAGGACCTCATTGATCTCGAAACAGAACTGACGGCCTTCGCCCGCGGACAGTTGAAAGAAATCAAAAACTGATCCTCATTACCTGTCCCCATGCTTATTCGCATCCTCTCAGATCCTCTGGCCGTTTTCCTCGTCGTCCTCTTCTTCGGGGCCTCGATTTTCATCCATGAATATGGCCACTACCTCGCCGCCCGCTGGCGCGGTCTTCGGATCGACCGGTTTTCCATCGGTTTCGGTCCCCGCCTCTTCGGATGGAAGGACCGCCACGGCGTCGACTGGCGGGTCTCCCTTTTCCCCCTCGGCGGCTATGTGGCCCTGCCGCAGCTCGCGGACATGCGCGGAATCGAAGGTGAATCCCAAAACGGCGAGGAGACCTTGCCGCCCCTTTCCTATGCCGACAAAATGGTTGTCGCCGGAGCGGGGGCGTTGTTCAACATCCTCTTCGCCCTTGCCCTTGGCTCCATCCTCTGGGTCACCGGTATTCCCGTCTCCGAGGAAATGGAAACCACCCGCATCGGTATCGTCAGTTCCGAGATGATCGACTCCGAGGGCATGCAGCGCGAGGGCCCTGCCCTCCGTTCCGGCCTCCAGCCGGGGGACACCATCCTGGAGGTTGACGACGAGCCCGTTCACGACTGGGAGGATATCGTCTACACCGTCACCACGGGCACCCGCCGCACGGAATCGGACAACCCCCGTACCGACCTCCTCATCGAGCGCGATGGCGAAACCCTCCCCCTGACAGTCTATCCTGTCCTCGATGAACATGAGGGCATCCGGCGTATCGGCATTGCCCCCGCCAGTTCCCTCCTCGTCGGCGATGTCATGGAAAATTCACCGGCCCAGCTTGCCGGCATCGAGGCGGGCGACCGGATTGTCGCCGCCAACGGGAAGGATCTCCACCACGCCGCCGCCCTCAGCCGCATCATCGGCGAGGACCCGGACCGGGAACTCGACCTCACCATTCTCCGGGACGGCGAGTCCCTCCGTCTTTCCCTCACCCCCGAGGAGGTTGTCTACAACACCGCCGGTGACACCACCCCCATGATCGGTGTCCGCTGGCAACCCGTGCAGCGGACCCGTCACGTTGATCCCGTGACCCAGGTCATGGATTCGGTGGAGGTTACCTTTCGCGTCCTCGGGGCCCTCCTTCATCCCCGTTCCGATGTCGGCATCAGCAACCTTTCCGGCCCTGTCGGTATCAGCTACACCCTCTACGTCATTTCCCAGATCGGAATCCTCGAGGTCCTTTCCATTGTCGTCCTCATCAATGTCAACCTCGCCATCCTCAACCTTCTCCCCATCCCCGTCCTCGACGGCGGTCACATGGCTTTTGCGACCATCGCCCGGCTCAGGGGACGGCCCGTCCCCGCAAATGTCGTCGCTTCCGCCCAGGGGGCCTTCATGCTCGTTTTCCTCATGATCTTCGTCTACGTCACCTTCTTCGACGTCGGCCGCGTCAAACGTAACGAATCCGCCATTACCGAGAACGAGCGGGCAACCCGGGAACAGGTTGAAATCCGCTTCAGCGGAAGGCCTTCCGGCGAGGAAACCCCGAATCCCTGACGTTTTTTCCGCCATGCCTGCATCCGCACCCGCTGCATCCGCCGAATACTGCCCCTCGCGCTTCCAGACCGTCCGGCGCCGGACGCGCCCGGTCCCTGTCGGCAATGTCACCATCGGCGGCGACAGTCCCCTCGTTGTCCAGTCGATGACGACGACGCCCACCCTCGACGTCGAGGGCACGGTCCGGCAGTCCATCGCCCTCGCCGAGGCCGGGTGTCAAGTTGTCCGCGTGACGGCCCAGAATGTTAAAGCCGCGGAGGCCCTCGGCGAGATCCGGAAACGTTTTTCCGCCGCCGGCTTTGCCGAGGTCCCCCTTGTCGCCGATATCCATTTTCTTCCCAAGGCCGCCATGGAGGCGGTCAAGCATGTGGAAAAGGTCCGCATCAATCCCGGAAACTACGCCGACAAGAAGAAGTTCCAGATCCGGGAGTACTCAGACAGCGAATATGAATCGGAGATCCAGCGTCTGTACGAGGCCTTCTCCCCCATCGTCAGGCGCTGCCGTGAACTCGGTCGGGCCATGCGCATCGGGACCAACCACGGGAGTCTCTCGGATCGCATCATGAACCGCTACGGGGACACGCCGCTGGGAATGTGCGAAAGTGCCCTCGAGTTCATACGTATTGCCGAGTCCCACGGCTTCCACGACATCATCCTGTCCATGAAGGCCTCCAATCCCAAGGTCATGATCCAGGCCTACCGTCTCATGGTCGCCCGCATGGACGAGGAGGGAATGGCCTATCCCCTCCATCTGGGCGTGACCGAGGCCGGTGACGGCGATGATGCCCGTATCAAAAGCGCAATCGGCATCGGGTCCCTCCTTTACGACGGACTCGGGGACACCATCCGTGTCTCCCTCACCGAGGATCCCGTCGCTGAGATTCCCGTGGCCCGTGCCATCGCCGAAAAGGCCATGGCCCTCTGGACGGAATCCCCTTCCCGCTCTGCCCCCGATACCATTCCCCCGTTCGACTACCGCCGGCGCCCCGTCGCCAACCTGACCCTCGGCGAGACGACCATCGGCCCCCTGGACCCGCCCCTCGTCATCCAGCCCGGACCGGCCCCCGACCCGGCAACCCCCCCCGAGGCCTATGCCCAGTCCCTCCGGGAAGGCCAGACCGCCCTCGGCGACGCCCGCATAGAAGGCCTCCTCCTCAAGGCGGATGAGGCCCTCCTTCAGGTCCTTCCGCGCCTCCGGGAGGCCGTCGCCGAGGCCGTCTCCTTCCTCGTCTGGCAGATGGACACGCCCGGGGAATCAACCCTCGATGCGGTACGGCGCGGAACACGTCCCGGCGACCTCTGGCTCGTCCCCTTCAGTGGCCGGGGTGACTGGATCACCCTCTGCGCGGAAGCCGCCGCCTCCCAGGCCCGTCTCGCCCTTGCCATCAGCCCGGAAAACCTTGCGCGGCTTTTCCCGGGAGACCTCGAGGAAGGCGGCCTTCCGGCCATCCTCACCCTCCCCGATTCCGCCCTCTCACGGAAAGGGGTTCATCCCCTCGGACGCTACCGCCAGCTCGCCGAAGTCCTTGACCACCTCGGGTCGCGCAATCCCATCTGGATCCGCAACACCCCGAGAGCCTGCATCAATCCAGACCAGTCCGCCTTTGGCGACCGCCTCATCGAGGCCAGCATGCTCAGTGGCGCCCTCCTCTGTGACGGCATCGGGGACCTCGTCAGCGTCGAGTCCGTTCCCTCCATCCGGCAATCCACGACCCTCACCTACAATATCCTTCAGGGAGCCAGGGCCCGCACCACCAAAACCGAATATGTCGCCTGCCCCAGTTGCGGACGCACCCTTTTTGACCTCCAGTCCACCACCCAGCGTATCCGGGAAGCCACCGGGCACCTCAAGGGCGTCACCATCGCCGTCATGGGCTGCATCGTTAACGGTCCCGGGGAAATGGCTGACGCTGACTTCGGCTACGTCGGTGGCGCCCCCGGAAAAGTGAACCTCTACGTCGGCCGGGAATGCGTCCAGTACCATATCCCCGCCGAAAATGCCGTAAAGGCCCTTATCGACTTGATCCGGGAACACGGCAAATGGACGGATCCGCCCGCCGATGCCTGAGGGCCCGGCCATTGCCATCGAGAACCTGGGAAAGCGCTTCGGGGACGGTCCGCTCGTTCTTGACGGGATTTCCTTCAGCGCCGCGAGCGGGGAAATTGTCGCCCTTGTCGGGCCCTCCGGTTGTGGCAAATCCACCCTTCTGCGGCTTGTCGCCGGCCTCCTGAAGCCCACTTCCGGGCACATTTCCGAGGCTGGTGAAGCAATCCAGCCGGCCTTCATCTTCCAGGATCCCACGCTCCTTCCGTGGGCCACGGTGGAAGCCAACATCGCCCTTCCCCAGCGGCTCAAGGGTTCCCCGCATGCCCGGCGCCTCCGGAACGCCCGCCTCTGGGCCCGCCGCCTCGGCCTCGGGGATGCCCTCGGGTATCATCCCCGCCAGCTCAGCGGCGGCATGCGCATGCGCGTCTCCATCGCCCGCGCCCTTTCCCTCCAGCCCAGCCTCATTCTCTTCGATGAACCTTTCGGCGCCCTCGATGCCATCACCCGTAACCGCCTCAACGAGGAAATTCTCGCCCTCCATCAGGAGAGCCGGTGGACCGCCTTCTTCGTCACCCATTCCGTGACCGAGGCCGTCTTTCTTTCACATCGGCTTGTCATTCTCGGTACCGGGCCCGGACGGGTTTCCGCCATCCTTGAAAACCCCCTTCCTTTTCCGAGAAACCTCCACACCCGCGAATCCCTCGCCTTTCAGCAACAGGTTGCAGACGCCACCACCCGCCTCCAGGACGTCCTCCCCCCCCGATGAAGCCCTCCAGAGACAACCTTGCCCGTCTTCTTCTGCCCCTCTTCACCGGAATCCTCCTTCTCGGTCTCTGGTATGCCTTCAAGCATCTCCTCGGGCTTCATGACCTTATCCTGCCCGCGCCTCATGACGTTGCCCGGGCCTTTTTCGAGGAATCGGAAACCCTCCGCCGCGCCAGTGGAATCACCCTCGCCGGAGCCGCCATCGGTTTTCTCGGGGCCATTACTGTCGGGTTCGCGATCAGCCTCGCCATGGCTTCGCTTCGCTTCCTCCGCTACAGCCTCTATCCCTATGTCCTCTTCATGCAGATGGTTCCCATTCTCGCCACAGCGGCCATTGTGGTTATCCTTTTCGGAGTCGGCCTCCAAAGCGTCGCCCTCATTGCCTTCCTCATAGGCTTTTTCCCGGTTGTCGCCAGCACCCTCCAGGGCCTCCTCTCTGTTCCCGAGGGACAGCGGGAAATGTTCCGTCTCTACAAGGCCAGTCCGCTTCAGGAACTGTTCCTTCTCCGTGTCCCCAATTCGCTCCCCGCCTTTTTCACGGGGGCCAAGATCGCCGCCACCCTCGCCGTCATCGGCTCCGTCACGGGAGAGATTTTTGCCGGATCCAGCAGGGGCGCCGGAGGCCTCGGTTTCCACATCATGATTTTCAAGTCGGAACTGAAGGTTGCCGCCATCTACGCCGCCACCGTCATCTGCTGTCTTCTCGGCTTCGGTTTCGTGAGTATCGTCCTGCTCTTCCGGCACCTCGCCCTCCGGCATTGGCATGAATCCACGCTGCCCGATGAGGAATGATCCTCCGGAATACCTTTTCATCCCCCCTTCAAGGATCCAGCGTTAGCTGAATGTCACCTTTCACCAAGCTATGGAAGCCCAAGGTCCCCTTCGATCCGGCACGCTTCCCCGTCTTCTACGGATGGGTCATCGTCGTGGCCTCCACCATCGGAATCCTCGCCAGCATGCCCGGCCAGACGATCGGCGTCAGCGTCTACACCGACATTTACATTGATATCCTCGGCCTTGAACGGCTCCAAATCACCACCGCCTACCTGATGGGAACCGGACTGAGCGGGTTCCTTGTCCCGTGGGCGGGGTCCCTTTTCGACCGCCTGGGAGCACGGCGCTTCTTTCTCCTTGCCGCTTTACTTTTCGCCTTTGCCCTCATTTACCTCAGCCAGATGGATCGTCTCGTCGCTCTGGCCGGCATGACCGGCAGCGTCTGGTTCGGCATGGCCATCGCCTCCCTCGGCTTCCTCGGAATCCGTTTTTTCGGACAGGGGATGCTCACCCTCGGTTCCCGATCCATGCTCTCAAAATGGTGGAATCTCCGGCGTGGCCGCATGGTCGCCATCAGCGGGGGATTCATCGCCTTCGGGTTTTCCCTCTCCCCACGCCTCCTGGACTGGGAGATCCAGGCCTTTGGATGGCGCGGCAGCCTCCTCCTCAATGCCGCCGTCATCGGTCTTGGCCTCTCGTTCCTCGGCTGGCTTCTTTTCCGCGATAACCCCGAAGAGTGCGGCCTCAAGATGGATAACGGCTGGAAACCCGTTGGGCGCCGCGCAAACCCCGATACCCTTCTCCTGAAGGAATTCACCCGCAGCGAGGCCACCCGCACCTATTCCTTCTGGATCATGACCTGCAGCCTCGGATTCCACGGCCTTTTTTCCACCGCCTACACCTTCCATGTCCTCGACCTCGCACGCGCCTTCACCGTTCCCCGCGAAACCATGCTCAACTTCTTCATTGCCAGCAGTTTCCTCTCCATTGCAACCAATTTCATCGTCGGCTTCATCACCGACCGGATCCGGCTGCGCTTCATCATTTCCTTTTTCGCCCTCTGTGGCCTCATCTTTTCAACTGGGGTGCTCATTCTTCCCCATCCGGTCGGTTACGTCCTCCTTGTCACCGGCATGGGCTGCAGCTGGGGGACCTTCCCCATCCTCAGCACTGTCGGCTATGCCCGTTACTTCGGGCGGGCCCATATAGGGGCCATCAACGGAGCCTCCCTCGCCTTCCTCGTCTGGGGCAGCGCCATCGGCCCCCTTGCCTTCAGCATCGCCAACGATTTCCTCGGGGGCTACCACGCCGCAATCCTTGCCAGCGCCGCCATCTACCTTGCCCTTGCCGTCGGGGGAGTCTTCGCCCGCAACCCGTCCCGCCAAGCGAAGGCTTGACCCCCCCCGCCTTTACAGCAACAAGCTTTTTGCCATGACCACCGCTCAGGAACAGAATTTCGAGGACTACAAGAGGGCCGAGGCAAAGGCCATGGAACTCCTCGCCCAAATGAAGGCCGTGAGCCCCAAAAAGGTCGATATCGAACTGGCTCTCCTGACCGCTGTTTTCGAACTCCATAAGGGCCTTCTCCCGCCGGCAACAGTCGGTCGTATCGTCCAGACGCACCTCGAAACCCTCGTTCCTTTCTACGAGGAAAGCCTCAACCCGCCGGAGGACAAGTGATTGAACGCCATGCCTTTCCGCCCTTTCCGCCTCGGGGCCCTTGTGCTCCTCCTGATCTTCCCGCTCCTTGCACCGGGGGATGAATTGGCCGGGGAGCTGGTCCCGCCGCCATCCCATCTCAGCTATACCGATGCCCTCATCCTCGGCGTCGTCGAAGGCATCTCCGAATACCTTCCCATCTCCTCCACCGGGCACCTCCTGCTCACCAATGAGCTCCTCAACCTGAACGTCGAGGAGCCCCTCCTTGACGCCTCCGGCGAGCCCCTCCTTACCCCGAAAGGTGAGCCAGTCACCCTGAAAGCCGCAGCTGACGCCTATGCCATCGTTATCCAGGCCGGTGCCATTCTTGCCGTGGTCTTTGTTTTCTTTCCCCGCATCTGGCAGATTGTCCTCGGTGTCCTCGGTCTCAGCCCCAAGGGGCGCCTTCTTGCCCGCAACCTCATTGTCGCCTTCATCCCCGCCGCCGTCCTCGGTCTCCTCCTCGACGACTGGATCGAGTCTGTCCTCTTTGCCCCCCTGCCCATTGCCGTTGCCCTTTTCCTCGGCGGCATCCTGATGCTCTCGGTCGAATCCTGGCGGAAAAACCAGCTCGCCGAGGATGACGATATTGTCGACCTCCACACCCTCGGGATCCGCCAATGCCTCTTCATCGGTCTCCTCCAGTGCGTTGCCATGTGGCCCGGCACCAGCCGCTCCATGATGACCATCGTCGGCGGATACCTCGCCGGCCTGAAACCGGCCAGGGCCGCCGAATTCAGTTTTCTTCTCGGGCTCATCACCCTCTCCGCGGCCGCTGGCTACAAGACCGTCACCAGCGGCCCGGCCCTCTTCCTCGCCATTGATATGGGGCCCCTCCTCCTTGGTATCTTCACCGCCTTTGTCTCCGCCGCCCTCGCCGTGAAATGGCTCGTGAGCTACCTCAGCCGGCACGGCCTTGCCCTCTTTGCCTGGTACCGTTTTGTCCTCGCCATCCTTGTCGTTCTCTTCCTCGTGCGCTAACCCTTTACCGATGGATATTTCAGAGCTCCGAGAAGACTACCGGCGCGAGGCCCTCAACAAGGAAACCCTCCAGACCGATCCCATGGAACAATTCAAGGCCTGGTTCAGTCAGGCCCGCAAGGCCGGGATCAAGGAACCAAACAGCATGATCCTGGCCACCGTGGACCCCGATGGCCAGCCGTGGACACGTACCGTCCTCCTCAAGAAACTTGATGCCCGCGGACTGGTCTTCTTCACCAACTTCGAGAGCCGCAAAGCCTCCCAGATCGCCGCCAACCCGAAGGTCTCCGTTCTCTTTCTCTGGCTCGATCTCGAACGCCAGGTCAGTATCAACGGCACCGCCGAAAAAATCTCCAGTGCCGAGTCCATGGCCTATTTTGTCAGCCGGCCGCTCGGAAGCCGCCTCGGTGCCTGGTCCTCGCGCCAGTCCTCGGTCATCACCTCGCGTTCCCTTCTCGAGGCCAAGCTCGAGGAAATGAAACGCAAGTTCTCCGACGGCAAGGTGCCCCTCCCCTCCTTCTGGGGCGGATACCGCGTCCTCCCGCATTCCTTTGAATTCTGGCAGGGCCGGCGCAGCCGCCTCCACGACCGCTTCCTCTATTCCAGGTCCGGGGAGAACCTCTGGCAGCTCGACCGCCTCCAGCCCTGAGCCCGACTGCGGCCCGCTCCCGGAACCCCGTCCGGATTTCAGGCGTATCCAAAATCCCAGACCGCTTTCAGGACTTCCTCCCGCTCCCCGTCCGTCATCTCGGGAAAACAGGGCAGGCTGACAACCTCCTCCGCCAGCATCGGGGTCACGGTCAGGGTCCCGCCGCCGATACCGATTCCCTGGAAACATTCCTGATCCTGCAGCCCGAGGGGATAATAGATTTCCGTCCCGATTCCCTTCTCCGCAAGCTGCTCCCGGAAGGTATCCCGCAGGCCCCCGTGGATGCGGAGGGTGTACTGGTTCCAGACCGGCTGGGCCTTCGGAATGATCCGCGTCCGTGAAACCCCGTCATGTCCCTCGAGTCCCTCGTCGTAGGCCTCCGCATGGCGCCGGCGGGCTGCGTGATACGCGTCGAGATGGGGCAGCTTCACCCGCAGCAGGGCCGCCTGGAGGGAATCAAGACGGAAATTCCCCCCCACAACGGTGTGGTAATACTTCGGACCCATCCCGTGGTTGCGCAGGCGCATCGCCTTGTCCGCGAGCTCGGGATCATTCGTCACCAGCATCCCCCCGTCACCAAAGCCTCCGAGATTCTTGGTCGGATAAAAGCTGAGAGCGCCGAAATCGCCAAAACTTCCCACTTTGCGGCCTCCATAAACCGCTCCAACGGCCTGGGCAACATCTTCGATGATGTGGATCTCGAATTTGCGGGCAAAGGCCTGGATACATTCCATTTCCGCCGGCTGCCCGAACAGATGTACCGGGACCATGGCCCGTGTCCGGGTGGATACCTTATCCAGAGCGTCGGCGAGGTCGATATTGTAAGTGTCCGGCAGGACATCCACCCAGACCGGCACCGCTCCCAACCGGGCAATGCTCCCCGCCGTCCCGAAAAAGGTGAACGCCGGGCAGAGGACTTCATCACCGGGCCCGATTCCCAGCGCCATCATGGCAACAAGGAGAGCGTCTGTTCCCGAGCTGACCCCGATCCCGTACCCGCAGTCGCAATAAGCCGCCATTTCACGTTCCAGTTCCATCACATCCGGACCAAGAACAAAGCGATTACTGCCCAACACACGCTCAAAGGCCGCCTTGAAGGCCGCCTCGAGGGGTTCATGCTGGCGGGTAAGGTCAAGCAGGGGAACTGGCATCCCCTCTTCTCGCCGTTTGGCGCGGGAATTTCAACAAGAACCTATTCCCCCTGCACGGTCAGGTTGAGCCCGCTCCCGGTCTCGTCCTTTTCAACCCGGACCCGCAGGCGCGCCCGGCGGCTCCGGGAGAGCTCCCGACCCAGTTCCCGGTAGACCCCCGGAAAAAGGACCGTTTCCGCCATCCCGCTCTCATCGGCCAGGCTCACAAACTTCATCAACGCCCCGTTTCCCGCCCGGTGCAGGCGTTCGCAGACCTGCAGCCCGGCAATCTCCACTTCCCGGCCCACGTGGCTTTCAAGGTTGCTTACCGGCACCGTTCCGGCCCGGTCCATGCCCTCCATCCAGAGGACGAAGGGATCCACCGTCACCGGAAACCCGATCTGCTCGGCCTCCGCCACCGCCATTGCCTGCCCCGTCATCGGCGGCAGCCGTGGCTCCCCGGGCGGCCGACCAAGAGTTGCCAGCTCCGGTTGGCGGGCGGGTCCCGCCCCCCTCCGGCCCCTCACCTGCCCGGCCCGCCAGACGGCCTCGTGCCGGTTCTTGAAAAAGGCCCGCAGGGCCCCCGCCCGGGCGAGGGCTTCAGCCTCCGCCGGTTCCGGCCGCGCGCGGCTGACAAAGTCCTCCCACCCGGCAAAGGGTCCTTCCCGGAGAGTCCCGGTCCAGGCCTTGAGAAACCGCTCGCTCAGGCCCCGTATCTGCCAGATGGGAATCCGCACCCGTCCCGATTCCACATGGTAGGCGTCAGGCCCGCAGCGGATGTCCGGCAGCTCGAAACGTCCCCCGTGTCGCAGGATTTCCAATACATAAACGAGGGGCGCGTAAAAGCCGCGCCGGTTGTTCAGGACCGCGGCGAGGAAATGGACCGGCCAGTGGAACTTCAGCCAGCAGCCATGGAAGGCCTCCACCGCGTATGCCGCCCCGTGGGCCTTGTTGAACATGAACCCGGAGAAGTCCCTCAGTTCCCCCCATACCGTATCGATTTCCTCATCACCCCTTCCCGCCCGCTGCGCCGACGAGCGGAAAACCGCCTCCAGCTCACCGAGCGCCCCGGAGTCGGTCTTCTTGATGAGGATTCTCCGGAGCAGGTCCGCCGTCCCGAAATCCATCCCCGCAAAACGGTTTGCCACCAGAAGGATATGCTCCTCGTAGATCATCAGGCCGTAGCTGTCCCCGAGGACCTCCTCGAGCACGGGATGAGCGTAGACGGGCTCTTCAAGGCCGAGGTAGCGCCGGGCAAAAGCCGTCTTCTTGTCCTCGTTCGCGGCCCCCGGCCGAATGACCGAGACCGTCGCTACAAGGCAGTCGATATCGGCGCAGCGGCAGAGTCGGAGGAGGCTCGTCATGGCCGGTGACTCGATATGGAAAACCCCGCGGGCCTCACCCTTCCGGATCATCTCGTAAAGGCGCCCGTCCGCGTAGTCCACTTCCTCAAGGCCCGGATTACCGGCCCCGCCGGCTTTTTCGGACGTACCTTCCAGAAGACCCTCCACCCGCAGGTTCGCCATGCAGTCCCGGATCACGCTCAATCCCGCCTGCCCGAGAAAGTCCATCTTCAGAAGGCCGAGGTCCTCGATAGGATCCATCGAAAGCTGGGTCATGGAAAAGCCCTTGCTGCTGCCGCTGACCGGGCTGAACTCCATCAGGGAACGGTCCGCCACCACCATCCCGCAGGGATGCATCATCGGGTGGCGGGGAAGGTCCTCAAGATCTGCCGCCTGCGCCACCGCTTCCCGGAAACGGTCGTCGCTCCAGGCCTCCCGGGCTTCCACATAGCCTTCCCGGTCCGCCAGGTAACGCCTCAAGGAACCGTGCGGCAACCGCTTGCTCCAGGCGTGCGCCTCATGTGCGGGCACCCCCATTGCCTTGGCCACTTCCGCCACCGCGGCCCGCCCGCGGAAACGGGCAAAGCCCCCGATCATTGCCACCCGGTCCTCACCGTGCCGCTCATAAAGCCAGCTTATGATCTCGTCCCGCCGGTCCCATGGCAGGTCGAGGTCAATATCCGGCAACTTGCTGTGGCGCAGCCGTTCCCGGTTCAGGAAACGCTCGAATCGAAGACCAAAGCGAAAGGGACAGACATTCGCCACCCCGAGGGCATAGCAAATCAGGCTCCCCGCCGCACTCCCCCGCGCCAGGAGGGGAATGTCCCGGCGACGGCATTCGTCCACTACTTCCCCGAATATGAGGAAGTAGCCCGCATACCCGGTTTCGGTGACAATCCCCAGTTCGCGGCGCAGGCGCTCCAGAAGAACCTCACGGGCCGGCTTCTCCGGCCAGGGGTATCCGGGTCCGTAACACCGGACCAGTCCCCGCAGGCAGCGCCAGGCCAGCAAACGGTCCTGCCGCCCGCGGTCAAGGGCCTCACTGGCCGCACCCAATCCATTGCGGACCAAGGGGTTGGGCAGGAACAGCCGCCCGTACCGGAAATCAAACCGGCAGGCTTCCGCGAAACGGGCACTCGCATGCAGGACGTCGGGAATCCTCACAAAACGGCGTTTCACCTCCGCCGCGTTCATCAGCCCGTAATCTCCGGCCGGCAGCTTGCCCGGATGCCCCTGCCCGACCCGGGTCAAGGTCCCCATCGACTGCAGCAGCTCCAGCAGGGCCGATCCCCGCTCGCCACCTGGATGCCGGGCCCCCGACATCACCACCCAGCGTTCCCAGCCACAGCGCCGTGCTTCACTGAAGACCCGGCGCTGCAGCAGGCGGCCCGCTGCATTCTGCCAGCCCAGCTCCAGCCAGAGGTTCTCCCAGCCGCGCTCCAGCAGCCCCTCCCATGCCCCCAGCCAGCGGGAATAATCCCCGATCCGGCTTCGATACACGGGTTCCACCCGGATCGGGCACGAAAGCCAGACCGCTCCCCCCGCCTCCGCCTGCAGGCGTTCCAGCCCCTCCCATTCAATTTCGGCCCCGTGTCCCTCACTGATCACGCGGCAGAGCGCCGTATACCCGGCCCGCTCCCGTACCGTCACCTGGATCCAGCCCGGGACAAAATCCCGTACCCGCAGCCGACACCCCAGAACCATCCGTAGACCCGCCCGCTCACAGGCCTGCGAAAACTCCACCCCGCCGTACAGCCCATCCATATCCGAAAGCCCGGCACCCGCAAAACCGGCTTCACAGAGCGCCTTCACCAGGTCCCCAACCCGCCACGTCGCCCCGTAAAAACTGTAGGCACTGAAATTCCCAAGACTGAACACGCCTGCGTGTATAGGTGAACGGATGTTCACTTTCAAGCAGGAATCCGCCTTTCAGGCGAAATCAGGATCCCACGCGGGTATTCATGGGGACCGGCATCTTTTCCGGATAATCGAGGGTATAGTGAAGGCCGCGGCTTTCCTTGCGCTGCAGGGCACAGGTAATGACCATGTCCGCCACCTCGACAAGGTTGCGCAGTTCCAGCAGGCCCGGTTCGACCTTGAAGTTCCAGTAGTAATCGTGGATTTCCCGCTTCAGGTTGCGGATCCGGGTCCGGGCCCGGTCCAGACGCTTTGTCGTCCGCACGATGCCGACATAGTCCCACATCGTGCGCTTGAGTTCGTCCCAGTTGTGGCTCAGGATGACTCGTTCGTCGCTGTCCTGGAGGTTGCCGTCGACCCAGTCGGGAAGCTCCGGAACCGGATCCGGGTGCCGCTGGAGATAATCGTGCACCGATCCCGCTCCCGAATGGGCCATGACGACCGCTTCGAGAAGGCTGTTGCTCGCGAGGCGGTTTGCCCCGTGCAGACCTGTGCAGGCAACTTCCCCGCAGGCATAAAGGCCCTCCAGCCCGGTTTCCGCACGGAGGTTTGTCGCGACCCCGCCGCAAAGGTAATGCATGGCCGGGACGACTGGAATGGGATCCCGGCTGATCTCAATCCCCTGCCCGAGACAGTGCGCGTGGATATGTGGAAAACGTTCCTTCAGGAATTCCAGGGGCTTATCGCTGATATCGAGAAAGACATGACGGGTACCGGCCTTTTTCATCTCGCTGTCGATCGCGCGGGCCACCACATCCCGCGGCGCGAGGTCGCCCCGCCGGTCGTAGTCCGCCATGAAGGCGCGCCCGTCGAGGTTGCGCAGGATGCCGCCCTCCCCGCGGACGGCCTCGCTGATGAGGAACCGCTCCTCGCCGGAGTAGAGCGCTGTCGGATGAAACTGGATACATTCCATGTTCCGGATTTCAGCCCCCGCCCGGTAGGCCATGGCGATCCCGTCCCCGGTGGCAATGGGAGGATTTGTCGTGTACAGGTAGACCTGCCCGACCCCGCCGGTGCAGAGCATGACCGCCGGCGCGGCAAAGGTGCAGACCCGCTCCTTGAGCGAATCGTAGCCATAGAGCCCGAGGATACGCCTTCCGTTGGCCTCCACCTGGTGCCCCCGCAAAGCCAGTTTACGGTTTGTAATCAGGTCGATCGCATGGACATGCTCCAGAAGGGTGATGCGCTTGTGAGATTCGACCGCTTGCAACAACGCCGCCTCGATTGCCTTGCCGGTAAGGTCCTTCACATGGAGGATGCGCCGCTTCGAATGCCCCCCCTCCTTGTGCAGCGAGACCCGTCCGTCTTCAAGCTGGGAAAAACCGACCCCGAGTTCAATCAGCTCCTGGATCCGGCTCGGTCCCTCGTTGATGATCGTCCGCACCACTGCCTCGTCGCAGAGCCCGTCCCCGGCCTCGAGAGTGTCGCGCACATGGAGCTCAAAGTCATCACTGTCCGAGGTCACCGAGGCAATGCCCCCCTGGGCGTAGTTGGTACTGCTTTCCGCCCGCTGCTTCTTCGTCAGGATGCAGACCGTGTAGCCCAGGTCGGCCACTTTCCGGGCAAAGCTTAACCCGGCGATCCCGCTTCCCACGACCAGAACATCATATGCCTGTTGCATTCCTTTAACCTGGACCGGTCTCGCCGTCCTGGCAAGCCGGGGAATAACCAGGGGGCGGTTCCCTTCAAAGAGAGCCATTCAGGCTATCCCCCCGCCCCTCCTGGGAAAGCGCTCTTTGTCTGGATGAAACGCGTCATCCCCGGACACGGCAGCCCCGCCCCCTTTTGACTTGATCATTGCAGGGGGCTCGTTCTACCTCCGGATGCATTCATGTCTGCTTCCGTCCTTAATCCAACCAACTTGCCAGCGCCTTCCCGGGGCCGCTCCGCGGGCGGCCCCGCCGCGTTTGCCCTGCGATGACGGCGACCCGCGAAAAATGGGAGGAAGGGCTTCCCGAGGAAGTCGCCTTCTGGGAGGACTGGCTCGCCGGCCGGACCCGCTACGCCGAGGACCGGGCCCTCCGCCTCAGCAGCGGCCGTCCCTTTCCCTGGTGGGCCAAGCCCCTGATTCCCGGCAATCCGAAACGGATCCGGGTCCTCGACGTGGGTGCCGGCCCCGTCACCGCCCTCGGCGATGTCTGGGATTCCCGGACCATCGCCATCGTCCCCGTGGACCCCCTCGCCCGGGAATACGATGCCGTCCTCGCCAAATACGGAATCACCCCTCCCATCCGGACCCGTTACGGCCTCGGGGAAAAGCTCGTGGAACAGTTCGGACCGGAATCCTTTGACTTCGCCTACGCCTGCAACTGCCTCGACCACGCTCTCGATCCTGTCGCGTGCTACCGCCAGATGCTCGCCGTCCTCAAGCCCGGTTGCTCCCTCGTCACCTTCCATGAGACCAACGAGGCCGAACACCAGAACTATGCCGGGCTTCACCAATGGAACTTCAGCGTCCGCGACAACCGCCTCCTCGCCTGGAATGAGGAGGGCGAAACCGATGTGGTCGAGGAATGCGAGCTCGCGGGCGGATTCCGGATCGAGGCCGATCGCCAGTATATCAAGATGACCCTGACCCGGAAATCCTGACCCCTCCCCCTCGCACCGGGCTTTCCGAATCAACCGGAGGGCGCCGTCAGCGCAACTCCTGTCCCGTCCGGGCATCAAGGATCTTGAAGTTTTCCACGTGGTAGGCCGGATCGGCCCGGAAACTCAGCTTGACGTTGTAGGATTCCTCGATTTCCAGCAGGAGGCGTTCATCTTCATGCCGCAGGCGCTCGAGGGCGTGCGGGTGGCAGAAGATCCGCAGCCAGATATGTTCCTCGGCATCATCGATATTCGTCCGCAGGCGGCGGATGACACTCGTCAGGCGTCTCTGGATTTCAACGCTCATCGTTCGTGCGCTCTTCACCGTCCCCCGCCCCGTGCAATAGGGACAGGTGCTGTAGAGGCCGCTGGAAACGGATTCCTTGTGCCGTTGCCGCGTCATCTGCATGATGCCGAGCTGGGATATCTGCAGGACATGGCACTTCGCCTTGTCCTTCTCCATCTCCGTTTTCATCTTCCGGTAGACCGCCATCCGGTCCTTGCGGCTCTTCATGTCAATGAAGTCGAGAATGATCAGGCCGCCGATGTTGCGGAGCCGGATCTGGCGCGCCGCCTCCTCCGCTGCCTCAAGGTTCACCTGCAGGATGAAACTGTTGTTGTTGTCCTTCTGATGCTTGTGGGAGCCCGTGTTCACGTCGATCGCCACAAGGGCCTCCGTCTCCTCGATGACTATTTCCCCGCCGCTCGAAAGGGGAACCCGCCGTAAAAAGGTCTGCTCGATCTGGCGCTCAATGTTGAATCGCTCGAATATCGGAATATTTTCCTCGAAAACGGCAATCTTCCCCGCACTGCGCTTGCTCACCCTTCCCACCAGTTCGAGCATCTTCTCGCCGTCCTCCTTGTTGTCGATGAGGACGCGGTCGATGTTCTCGGTCAGGAAATCCCTTACCGTGCGCTCAATGATGCTCGGTTCCTTGTAGAGACAGGTCGGCTGCCTCGCGGCTTCCAGGCGCGCGTTGATCTCTTTCCACTGGTTCAGCAGGATCGAGAGGTCCCGCACAAAATAGGTCCAGCGCTTGCCTTCCCCGGCAGTCCGGATGATGACCCCCATCTCCTCGGGGATGGACATCCGGCGCAGGATCTCCTTGAGACGCTTGCGCTCCTTGTCATTCTCGATCTTCCGCGAGACCCCGCACTGCCCGCCATAGGGCATGAGGACAAGGAAGCGGCCCGGAAGGGCGATGTTCGTCGTTGTCCGGGGCCCCTTTGAGCCAATCGTGCTCTTGGTGATCTGAACAAGGATCTCCGAGCCTATCGGATAAAGCCCCGGGATGTCCTTGACGGTGATTTTGTCCTTTTTCTGCTTCTGCGCGTCGGAACGCGTGTCGCGCACCACTTCCACCGAACTGTCGGCCTGCGGAAGGATGTCCCAGTAATGCAGGAAGGCGTTCTTCGGCATCCCGATGTCCACAAAGGCGGCCTTCAGGCCCGGTTCAAGGTTCTGGATCCGCCCCTTGAAAATAGCTCCGACAAGCCGGTCGTCGCCCGCCCGTTCGAGCTCGAATTTCTCCAGAACGCCCTCGTTCAGGACGGCCACACGCTTCTCCAGCGGTTCCGAGTTGATGATGATCTCCCGGTAGGGCGCCTCCTCCTTGCGCAGCTTGCTCGCAATTTTCTGCAGGACCGGACGCTGCCGCGCCCGCTCCTCGACGTCCTTCTTGAGCTTTTCAGGATCTACACTCTCGCCGGCCTCTTCAACCGGCGGATGTTTTAATTCCGATTCCTGATCTGACGTTAATTGTTCTTTTGGTTCAATCGAATCTGATGATTTCATGTGGTCTTGTGGACTCCTTATAGGTGTGGGGGCGGCGCGTCGTTCCGGGGTCCGCAAGACTGATCGACAATCCGGCAGGGGAACCATGCTTTCCGGAGGCGGGCCTCATGCGAAGGCCCTCCGGTAGCGGTAAACGCTTTGTACGATTCCCTGCAGGATGCAACAACTCAAGATGAACGAGCCGCCATAACTTAGAAATGGGAGGGGAAGCCCCGTGATAGGCGTCAGACCGATGGTCATTCCGATATTGATGAAGACGTGGATGATGAAAATCACCGTGACTCCAACTGCCAGGAGCATGCCAAAGCGATCCCGCGCCATCCCTGCAATGCGGACCCCGTTTGCAAGAAGGAGCGAGAAGAGGCCTATGACGAGTATCCCCCCAATGAATCCTTTTTCCTCTGCCAGTACGGCAAAGATAAAATCATTGTGTGCCACCGAACGCGGCAGGTATCCAAGCCGGGCCTGCAGTCCGGAAAGCCAGCCTTTCCCCGTCAGGCCGCCGGTACCGACAGCCTGCTGGGCCTGGTTGGCGTTCCAGGCTGAACCCGTTCCCCGCGGATCCACCACTTCCGGTGCAATAAAAGTCATGATGCGCTCCCGCTGGTAATCCCGCAGGGGAAGCCAGGATTCCTTCTGGTAAGCGCCCCGCGCCTCCATCGCGGGAAGTTCGTTCGCCTTCAGAAACGCTGAATACCGGAACAGATCAAAGCCGATGATTGTCCCGAGGCACACCACCAGGGCGAAAACCGCCAGGAAGAAACGCTGGGAAAGCTTTGATACGTATAACAGGGCCAACATCATGGGAGGAATAATCAGGCAAGACCCTAGGTCGGGCTGGGCAAAAATCAAGACCATAGGTATCGCCGTGACAAGGAACACTTTAAGCAAAGTCCAAACGCTTTCGCGAATAGTCCCGACCTCCGAGCGGGCCAGGATACTGGCGATCATGATGCAGGTACAGACCTTGGCCGCCTCCGCCGGTTGGTAGGCCATGATTCCGAAATTCAACCACCGCTTGGCTCCTTCGCGTTCCATTCCCAGCGGCGTCCAGATCAGCAGGAGGAGGACTATCGCGGCCGCGTAGATCCAGAAGGCGTTTTCAAGATAAAGTTTGTAGTCGATGCGGGCTACAACGGTGTAGACCCCGGCCCCAAGGACGAGCCAGATGATCTGCCGCATCCAGTAGGAGCCCCCGACGAAGGCCTGGGCACTGTAGATGAAGAAAATTCCGATAAGGGAAAGGAGGAGGATGCAGAGCGGGCTGATCCAATCCGTCCGGGGCCCTTCGGTATTGGATATGAGCCGCCGCGTCGTGTCCAAAAGGCTTCGTGTATCCAGCTGCTTCAAACTGCCTCAGACTGTGCGTCCGCTCCTTCCCGCAGGCAACTCATTTTAAGAATTCCGACCGGTGCGGGTTGCAGGCTGCCCGGGAACGGGAAAGGCATTCCCGGTTCCGGTCTTGTCATCGAACCGGCCCTCCCTATCCAGAAACCATGCCGTCGACCACCGATGCCCTTCTCAAGGCCGCCCGCGAGCTCAGCCTCGCCGCCGAGGTCCTCTCCTTTCCGGATCCGGTCTGGACCGTCTACAACACCTTCGGCTATGCATGGGACGGCTACGCCGCCTATATCCGCCGTTTCGCAAGGGAGCCGAAACGCATCCTCTACCTCGGTATGAATCCCGGGCCGTGGGGAATGGCTCAGACCGGCGTGCCCTTCGGCGAAATCAGCGCTGTCCGCGACTGGATGGGCCTCGAGGCGACCATCGCCAAACCGGTCCGGGAACATCCCAAACGCCCGGTCACCGGGTTTGCCTGCGCCCGTTCGGAGGTCAGTGGACGCCGTCTATGGGGCCTCTTCTCCGAACTCTACGGGCCCCCCGAGGCCTTTTTTTCGGAATCCCTTGTCCTCAATTACTGCCCCCTCTCCTTTCTTTCCGAAAGCGGCGCCAACATCACACCCGACAAGTTGCCCGCGGCGGCACGGAATCCCCTCGAAGCCGCCTGTGATACGCACCTCGCCCGCGTCATCAACCTTCTCCAGCCGGAGCTGACCATCGGGGTTGGCGCCTTTGCCGGGAAATGCCTCCAGAGGCTCGCCATACCGGGTCCACGCATCAGCGTCCTCCTCCATCCCAGCCCGGCCAGCCCGGTCGCCAACCGCGAATGGCCCGAACGCCCCCGACGCCAGTTGCACGAATTCGGGATTCTTCCCCTTCACCACCATGAAGAATAGAGCGCCCGGCATTGACCCTCTTCCAATCCCGGGCATTCTGAACGGAAACGCCTGGATTGGGGCTTTCAGACCGAAGCCCGGTTCGCATTCAACCAGTAATATTGGTCCCTCTCATGAAATTCCTCATTGCCTTCGACAAATTCAAGGGCGCTCTCGAGGCTCAGGAAGCCTGCGAAATTGCCCGTAAAACCATTCAGGAAGCCCGCCCGGATGCCTCCATCGAGGTCAATCCGCTCACCGATGGCGGAGAAGGATTCGCCTCCATCATCGCCGCGACCCTCGGTGGCGACCTGCATACCGCGGAGGTTCCAGGCCCCCTTTTCAAACCGGTCCAGGGTCGATTTGCCCTCGTCAGGGGAGCGGATATCCCCTCCGCCGCATGGGAACGGCTCCAGCTTCCCGAAGCACTCGCCTCCGGAAGCATCGGGTTTGTCGAAATGGCCTCTGCCAGCGGCTATGAGTCCCTGTCCGAAAACGAGCGCAATCCGTGGCAGACGACCTCCTACGGAACCGGTGTCCTCATGAAAAAAGCCCTCGAGGCCGGGGCCGGGGCCCTCGTGCTCGGCATTGGAGGCAGTGCCACCAACGATTGCGGGGCCGGGGCCCTCGAGGCCCTCGGCGTCTGTTACTACGACCGCGAACTCCAGCCTGTGACCCGTGTCACGCCGGCCAGCTTCAAGCACATCAACACCCTCGGCTCAACCTCCCACCTCATGGACGCCTTCCCCCCGGTACGGATTGCCTGTGATGTCACCAACCCTCTCCTCGGTAAGGAGGGGGCAACACGCGTCTTCGGACCCCAGAAAGGACTCCGGGAAGACGACATCGAACGCATGGAACGGACCATGCGGAAAATGGCGGTCCGTATCCTTGGCCTCTTCGGGAAAAACCCCGCCGAACATGAACAGCTGCTCTCCGAACCGGGTTCCGGGGCAGCTGGCGGGATTGGGTTCGCTCTCCGCCATGCCCTTCCCGAGAGCAGCTTTGTCGAGGGGTTTCCCCTCGTCGCCGAATTACAGGACCTCTCGGCCAAGGCCCGCCGGGCTGATTGTATCCTGACCGGGGAGGGCCGGCTTGATGCCAGCTCCCTTTCAGGCAAGGGCCCCGTTGCCCTGGTCCGCCTCGCCGGCCCTTCCCAGCGCGTTCTCCTCCTCGCCGGAAGCCTCGACGAAAGCACCGCGGAACAGCTCCGGAGTGCCCAGCCCGGCCTCGAGGCAAGCACCCTTTCCGACCCGGAATGGCCGCTTGAAAAAGCCCTTGCTGAAACTCCGGCCACCCTCGAAAAAGCGGTCCAGGCGGCCCTCTAGGAGGCCCCTGACAAGCGTCCAGTTCCGTTCTTCATGTCTGTCGAGGAAACAGAACTCAGTCGGCGCCGCCGCCTCCGGATTACCCGGGTGAAACGGATCCTTCGCTGGATGCCGCGTCGCTCCAACCTGCACCGGTACCCGGTCTTGCGCTTCTTTGCCAAGACCGCCCGCAAGCGCAATTATCTCTGGTCCTTCCGCGTCCGTGCAGCTGTCCCGGCTCTTTACGCCGGCTGCATCCTCGGTCTCCTCCCCCTATACGGTATCCAGCTTCCCATTGCCGTCGGCCTCGCCTTCCTTCTCCGGGCCAACCTCCCGATCCTCTTTTCCCTTCAGTTCCTGACCAATCCCATCACCGTCCTTCCGGCTTACTTCGCCTCCTTCCAGATCGGACGGATCCTCCTGAATCTCTTCTTCACCCTCGAGCTGCCATCCCTCGACATGGCCGAGATGCGCGCCCTCATCGCCGCCGTCAAGGACGGTAACCTCATGCTCAATCTCAAGTATATCGGCGCCGTCTGGGGAATCACCGCCCTCGGCAGCTTTGTTCTCGGGACTTTCCTCGCCACCATCGCAAGTGCGTTCTACAAGGTCGCCGCCCATGAGGTCGCGGCCTCCTACCGGCGCCTCCGGCACCTTCAGGAAGCACGCGCCGCTGCCTCCGCCTCCCAAACCTCGACCGGGACCCAACCTTCCGGCGACAACGCCTCCTCCTCATGAAACCCTTCCCGCCACACGACAGCCGCCGGCGCTTCATCCGCCAGTCCGCCTCCATCCTCGCCGGCGGATGCCTCCTCCCGGCCCTTGCTGCTGCATCCCCACGGCCCGGGCCGGTCGGGCTCGGCATCGATGTCCTCGCCCGGGACGGTTTCCAGGCGCTTCGCGGCCGGCGGATCGGGCTCCTCACCCATCCCGCCGGCGTCGACGGGAACGGCCGCTCCTCCATCCAGGTCCTCCTGCGGGTCTCGCACATCCGCCTCGTTGCCCTCTTCGGGCCCGAGCACGGGATCTATGGTGACGAAAAGGCCAATGTCCCCGTCGAGGACCGCGTCGATCCCGCAACCGGACTCCCTGTCTTTTCCCTCTATGGGAAGTACCGCCGCCCGACCCCGGAAATGCTCGACCGGATCGATGCCATGGTCGTCGACCTCCAGGATATCGGCTCGCGCAGCTATACCTATGTCAGCTGCATGCGATACGTCATTGAGGAATGCTTCAAAGCGGGCAAAGAGGTCATCATCCTTGACCGGCCCAATCCCCTCGGCGGGCTCAAGGTCGATGGCCCGCCCCTGGAGGAGAAGTGGATGAGTTATGTCGGGGCCTTCCAGGTTCCCTACGTTCACGGCCTCACCATCGGCGAGCTCGCCAACATGGCCCGCCGCAAACCCGGAGTCCTCAAAATCAGCGATTCCCTCAGGCGGAAGGGACGCCTCACCGTGATCCCGATGACGGGCTGGCGCCGTTCCATGATGTGGAACGCCACCGGTTTCAAATGGATCCCCACCTCCCCCGCCATTCCCAACCTCTCGGCCGTCCTCGGCTACCCCATGACCGGCCTCGGGGCCCAGCTGGGTTCCTTCTCCCACGGTTACGGCACCCACCTCCCCTTTCGCCTCCTCCAGTATCCGGAAACGGCACCCGAGGTCATTGCCAGCACCCTCGAAAAGCGCAGGATCGCGGGCCTCGAGTTTCCGGTGGTTCCCTTCCGCGTCAAGGGACAGGCCCGCCGGGCCACCTATGTCCGCGTCCGCGACTGGACCGCCCTCCGCCCGACCGAACTCAGCCTTCATATGATGGCTCTCGCCTGCCAATGGAGTCCCGGCGGGAACCCCTTCGCCGAGGCCAGCGATTCCCTCAAGGGCCTCTTCAACAAGCACACCGGCGACAGCCGTGTCCTCCAATCCCTCATCCGCGACGGTTCGGATATCGACATCCCCGGCCTGCTCTCACAATGGGACCACTATTGCCGCCTGTTCAGGAAAGAATCCCGCCAATGGCACCTCTATCCGGCATGATGCCCCTCCACCTCTTGCCGGCTCCTTCCCTCGGGCACCGCGCCCTGCATACCTTCGGAGTTGACCCCCGTTCCTTTCAATTGATACTTATTACCATTATTAAACCTCCCTTAATCATTACCCCGCTTCTACTCCTGCTTGCCATCAGCGGAAGCGCCACCTTTGGACAAACCAGCATCGCGGATCCTGTTCCTCCCGTGGAAAGTTCCCGGACCTTTGTCTGGAAACGGGACTTCGCGGTCATTCCCCCCAGTGCATCGGGACGCCCGCTGGCCCGGATCAACCAGGTCGAGCCCTTCTCCGCAAAAAACGGATGGCTCGGGGTCAATGACCTCAACGGGCCGCTCTACATGCTCAACTACCAGGGTGCGGTGCAGCTCTATCTCGATCTTGAGGAGATCTTTCCGCAATTCCGGAAATCCCCCGGTCTCGGGACCGGCTTCACCTCCTTCGCCGCACACCCCGATTTTGATGAAAACGGCATTTTCTACACCGCCCATACCGAAGCCGGCAACAGCGGCACCCCGACGATTCCCCTTCCCCAGCCCGTCAATGCCGCCCTCCAGGGCGTTCTTGTCGAATGGACCGCCACCGATCCGGAGGCCCCCGTTTTCTCGGGAACCCGTCGCGAGGTCCTCCGCATCGACCTCACCGGGACCATCCACGGCTTCCAGGAGATCGCCTTCCGGCCCGATATTCCCGAAGACAATCCGGACTATGGCCTGCTCTTCATCTGTATCGGGGAAGCCCAGACTCTCCAGCGGGGTCCCCTCGCCAATATCGGCACCCCGGAAAGCCCGCTGGGGACCCTTTTTCGCATCGATCCCCGTGGCAGCAACGGTCCCGATGGACAGTACGGCATTCCGCCCGACAATCCCTTTACAGGGCAACCGGACGCCCTCGGGGAAATCTGGGCCTACGGATTCCGCAATCCCCACCGGATCGCATGGAACAACCGCACCGGCAACATTCTCCTCACCGATATCGGGGAGCGCCAGATCGAGGAACTCAACCTCATCGAACCCGGCCGGAACTATGGCTGGCCCGTCCGCGAGGGTCCTTTTGTCCTCAATCCGGAGGGGAACACCGACGTTGTCTTTCCCCTTCCTGAGGACGACGAGGGCTTCACCTATCCGGTGGCCATGTATGACCACGATGACGGCTTCGCCATCGCCGGAGGGTTCATCTACCGCAATGACCGCATCCCCGCCCTCAAGGACCGCTTCCTCGCCTCCGATGTCCGCAGCGGACGGCTCTGGATGGTGCCCGCCGGGGAACTCCAACAGGGCAGCACGACCCCTTTCCTGCGCTGGTTCATGCGCGACGGCAACGGGATCATCAATCCCCTCCAGATGGTTGGTTCCTCCAACCGGACCGACCTCCGTATAGGAGAGGACCATTTTGGGGAAATCTACATTCTCACCAAACAGGATGGCGCCATCCGCAAGCTCATCGGGGAAGATGAACCCCAGTCAGGCTACGGCATCTTTGAAGGCTATCCGTGGTCCGACCACTGGGTTGACACCGGTGGCTTCATGGGCTGGGTGAATGTTCTCCACTATCCCTGGAGCTGGGTCGACGCCCTTGGCGGCTTCGTTCACGCCGCCCCCTCGGATTCCCCTTCCGGCTGGGTCTACCGCCCTCGCTGAGGCGGAAGCCACAGGTCCCTACTTGGCGGCCTTCTTGCGCTCGTGCGGGTCGAGGATGCGCTTGCGCAGGCGGAGCAGTTTGGGGGTCGCTTCAACAAATTCATCCGCCTCGATGTATTCCAGCGCCCGCTCAAGGGAAAAGCGCACCGGCGGTGCCAGCTGGATGTTCTTGTCGCTTCCCGAGGCCCGGAAATTGGTCAGCTGCTTTCCCTTCGTGGGATTCACCGGGAGATCGAGACGCTTCGGGCTTTCACCGACAATCATGCCGACATAAATCTCATCCCCCGGAGCGACAAAGAGCTTTCCCCGGTCCTCGAGGGCCATCAGGGAATAGCCCGTCGCCATGCCCTTTTCCATGGAGACCAGAGTTCCCGTCTGCCGGCTGACGATCTCTCCCGCCCAGGGCTTGTAGGCGTCAAACATATGGCTCATGACGCCGTGACCACTCGTCATGTTGACGAGGTCAAATTCAAAGCCAATGAGTCCGCGCATCGGTATGTTGGCTCCAATCGTCGTGCGTCCCATGTGTGCATGCATCCCGGTCATCTGTCCCTTGCGCCCGGCAAGGTTCTTCATGATGGAACCAACGGCATCGTCGGGCACGTCAATCCAGACGTCCTCAAAGGGTTCACAGAGTTTGCCCTCCACCTGTTTCGTGATGACCTGCGGCCGGGAGACCAGGACTTCGTAGCCCTCGCGGCGCATCTCCTCGACAAGGACCGCGATCTGCATCGCCCCGCGGGCCGAAACCGTGAAACTGGCCCCGTCCGCCTTCTCGTCCATCTGGATCGAGATGTTCGACTTCATTTCCTTCAAAAGGCGTTCCCGGATCTGGCGCGAGGTCACCTTCTTGCCGTCCTGGCCCGCCAGCGGCCCGTCATTGACAGCAAATTCCATCTGGATGGTCGGCGGGTCGATATCCATGAAGGGAAGCGCTTCCTGCCCGGCCTCGGCGACAATCGTCTCCCCGATGTCGACATCCTCAAAGCCGGCAATTCCGATGATGTTCCCCGCCACCCCGAGATGCGAATCCGAACTCTGGATACCCGAGTACTCGAAGAGCTTCGTGATCTTCGCGCTCTCACGGCGGCCATCCTTGTGGATGACCTGCATCCGCCGGCCAGCCAGAACTTCGCCGCTCAGGATACGCCCGACAGCAACCCGTCCGACGTAGTCATTCCAGTCAATGTTGCTCACCAGCATCCGGAAGGGGCCTTCCTCCACTCCCGGCGGATCGATGTGTTCAAGGATGGTCTCAAAGAGCGGTGTCATGTCCTTCCGCGATCCATCCAGATCGTAATCCGCCCAGCCGTTCTTGGCACTGGCATAAATAAAGGGTGCGTTAAACTGCTCATCATCCGCTTCCAGGTCGAGAAACAACTCCAGGACCTTGTCATGGACAGCCACCGGATTGGCGTGGTCACGGTCCACTTTGTTGATCACGACTATCGGTTTGAGCCGGTGCCGAAGCGCCTTCATGAGGACAAACCGGGTCTGCGCCTGTGGTCCTTCATGGGCATCGACCAGAAGCAGGACCCCGTCAACCATCTTCATGACCCGCTCAACTTCCGCCCCGAAATCCGCGTGCCCGGGCGTGTCGACAATATTGATCAGGCTTTCCTTCCAATGAACCGAGGTGTTCTTCGACTTGATCGTAATCCCCTTTTCCTTCTCAAGATCCATGGAGTCCATCATCCGGTCGGCCACCACCTGGTTCTCCCGGAAGAGCCCGCCCGCCTTCAGCATCTGGTCGACAAGGGTCGTCTTGCCATGGTCTACGTGTGCGATAATCGCGATATTGCGGATGTTCTTTGGTTTCATGCGGAAAAACCGATGACCCAATCCGCTTTATCCGCGCTTTGCACGCAAAAACCGGAAAGGCCGGCAAAGTTCCTTTCCCCACAGTTCGCCCTGCCTTTCACAGAGGCCTCCGCCCCCCGCGCTTCAATCCTGGAAATAGGCCACCCCGGAAGCGAAAATCGGCTGTTCCTTCTCCCCGGGAATATTCACCCCGACATGCCTTCCCGTTCGCTCGCTATGGCCCATCTTCCCGAAAATCCGGCCACAGGGGCTCGTGATCCCCTCGATGGCCTGCATCGAACCGTTGGGGTTATCCGGAAGGGACCCGGTCGGACGGCTGTTTCCATCCACATACTGGGTCGCCACCTGATCATACTGGAACAACGTGCTGATTTCATCCTCCGGCCCCACAAAACGCCCCTCTCCATGCGAGACCGGAATCATGTATTCCGCGCCCAGGGGACAGGCACTCAGCCACGGGGAAAGACGCGAAACGACTTTCGTCCGGACGTAGCAGGACACATGTCGTCCGAGGTGATTCACGGTCAGGCTCGGGTGATGGGCCGCCATCGGCTGGATGCGCCCGTAGGGCAGCAGGCCCAGTTTCACAAGGGCCTGGAACCCGTTGCAGATGCCAAGGACAAGGCCGTCGCGCTCCTTGTAGAGGCGGCGCGTGGCTTCCGCCACCCGCTCGTTGCGGAAAACGGAGGCGATGAATTTCCCGGATCCGGCTGGTTCGTCTCCCGCGCTGAAGCCGCCCGCAAGCATGAGGATCTGGCAGGTCTCGAGACGGGCCGCCAACTCGGCAAGGCTCTGCACGATTTCGTCATGATGGCGGTTGCGCAATACCAGGATGTCCGCTTCTGCCCCTGCTGCCTCAAAGGCCCGCGCGGAGTCGTATTCACAATTGGTCCCCGGAAACACGGGGATCAAGACCCGCGGCCGGGCCATCCGGCAGACCGATTTGCGGACCGTGTGCGGCTCAAAGCGCTGCGTCTGGATGGCGCTATGGAGGCTCTCCATCCGCGTTGGAAAAATGCTCTCAAGGGTCCCTTCCCAGACTTCCCGGAGCCGGTCGAGGGGCAGCTTCTCATCATTCACGGAAATGAAGGGATCCGCCATGGTTCGCCCGAGGGAGGAACCGGGAAGGGTATCCGGATCCGCTTCCGGACTGATTTCCAGAAGCAGGGACCCCGGGGCATACCTGAAGAGGAAGCCCGGTTCCATCAGGCCGGAAAATTCAAAGCCGATCCGGTTTCCGAAGGTCATCCTGCTCAGGGCCGCCGCCATCCCCCCTTCCCGGATGACCGAGACCGCAAGGATGTCCCCCCGCGCAATCGCCGCGGAAACCATGCCGTAGGCATTCCGGAGAAATTTCCAGTCAGGCATTCCAGCGTCATCCCTGCCGGCTTCCACCAGCAGAACGGCATGATCCGCTCCCTTGAACTCCGGGGAAATCACCCGCTCGGCCTCGACGGGGCAGACCGCGAAGGAGACAAGGGTCGGGGGGACATCAAGATCCCCGAAGGTTCCCGACATTGAATCCTTCCCCCCGATCGCCGCCACCCCGAGTTCCCGCTGGGCCTTCCACGCCCCCAGGAGGGCCGCAAAGGGTTTGCCCCAGCGAATCGGTTCCCCACGCAGTTTCTCGAAGTATTCCTGCAGGGTCAGCCAGCTGTCCTCAAGGCGTCCCCCGCTTGCAACAACCCGGGCAAGGGACTCCACGACCGCGAACATGGCTCCGTGGAAGGGACTCCAGGTGCTCAGCTCAGGATGGAATCCGAAACTCATGAGGGTGGCGCTGCGTGTTCCCCCGTCGGGAACCGGAATTTTCGCCGCCATGGCCTCCGTCGGCGTGATGCGTTCAGCACCGCCAAAGGGATGGAGGACCGATCCGGCGCCAATCGAGCTGTCAAAACGCTCTGCGAGGCCTTTCTGCGAGCAGGCATTCAGTTCCGCGAGGCGCTCCTCCCAGAGCAGCTTGAGCGTCCCCGCCTCCGGAACCGGATCCAGGGGGCCGCCCTCGTCCGGATGAAGGACCCGGACCCGGGCCTCCTGGCGCACCCCGTTGGTGTCGAGGAAGGATCGCGCCAGGTCGACAATGACGTGCCCGCGCCACCTCATCTGCAGACGGGCCTCCGCTGTCACTTCCGCCACCTTTACCGCTTCAAGGTTCTCGGCTCCGGCCTCCTCAAGGAAGGCCTCCAGATCATCCGGATCAAGGACCACCGCCATCCGCTCCTGGGACTCTGAAAGAGCAATCTCCGTCCCGTCCAGTCCCTCGTATTTCAGCGGTACCGCGTCGAGGTCAATGGTTAAGCCGTCCGCAAGCTCCCCCACTGCCACCGAGATTCCCCCGGCGCCAAAGTCGTTGCAGCGCTTGATCCGCCGGCTGACTGCGGGATTGCGGAAAAGGCGCTGCAGCCTCCGTTCCATCGGAGGGTCCCCCTTTTGCACCTCCGCAGCGTTCTCGAGGGCCCGTGCCGTGTGCGCCTTTGAGGAGCCTGTCGCTCCCCCGATTCCGTCCCGGCCCGTGCGCCCGCCTACAAGGACAATCACGTCCCCCGGCTCCGGTGTCCCCCGGATCACCTGGGAGCGCGGCGCCGCCGCAATGACGGCCCCGATTTCCATCCGCTTGGCAAGGTAGCCCGGATGATAGATCTCCGTCACCATGCCCGTCGCCAGGCCGATCTGGTTCCCGTAACTGCTGTAACCGTGGGCCGCCTCAAGGGTGATTTTGCGCTGGGGCAGTTTTCCGGGCAGGGTTTCCGAAACTTCCTCACGCGGATCACCGCTGCCCGTAACCCGCATCGCCTGGTAGACGTAACTGCGCCCCGATAGCGGATCCCGGATGGCCCCTCCAAGGCAGGTCGCGGCGCCCCCGAAGGGCTCGATTTCCGTGGGGTGGTTGTGGGTCTCGTTCTTGAACATGACCAGCCATTCCTCCTCCTCCCCGTCACGGTCGACCGGCACCACAATGCTCGCTGCGTTCACTTCCTCCGAAACCTCCAGGGCGGCGAGACGGCCCTCCGCCCGCAGGGCTTTCATCCCCATGAGGGCAATGTCCATGAGACAGACCGGGTGTCCTGCCGCCTGCTCTCCATAAACCTTCCCGCGGGCCTTTTGGTAATCCTCCCAGGCGGCGGACACAGGCCCTGTAAACGGGCCCGGATCAATCTCCACCGAGGTGATCTCCGTCAAAAAGGTCGTATGCCGGCAGTGGTCCGACCAATAGGTGTCCAGCAGCTTGATTTCAGTCAGGCTCGGGTCTCTCCCTTCATTCTCCCGGAACCAGGTCTGGCAGAAGACAAGATCCTCTTTCGACATCGCCAGGCCCAGCTCGCGGTGCAGTCCATCGAGAAAGGCCCCGTCGCCGCCACAGAACCCTTCCAGTACCGGGACCGCCACGGGCTCCGGCGCTTCCGGTCGCAGGGTCCCGGGCAGGGCAAGCCCGGCCTCGCGCGAATCCACCGGATTGATCCGGTAGGCCTTGATCCGCCCGACTTCTTCCGCATCCAGGTTTCCCTCCAGAACAAGGACCTCCGCACAGCGGACCACCGGCTCGCAATCGGCCAGCAGGCGCAGGCACTGTTCCGCCGAATCCGCCCGCTGGTCAAACTGCCCGGGCAGGTATTCAACGGCAAAGGCAATCCGGTCCTCCTCCCAGGTCCGCTCCTCGCTCAGGGTCTCCACCGCCGGTTCGCAGAAAAGGGAAGCCTTTGCCCGCTCCCAGGTCGCCTCGTCGACCCCTTCCACATCATAGCGCTGCAGGTGGCGGATGGAGCGCAGGCCGCCGACACGCAGATCCCGCCGGATGGCTTCTTCCAGCCGCTTCGCCTCCTCGCGGAAGCTACTCCGCCTTTCCACGTACACTCGCCTGATCATATCTTTGAAATGATGAGGCCGTTCCCCGACTGCAACCCTCAAACCACCTCCGCGACCGACAAAAGATTTGCCCTCAGGTTATCCCTCCTGCACCGTCCCTCCATATTTCCGGCACACTCGATGAGCGAATTGATCAAGCATGAATGCGGTATTGCCCTCGTCCGGCTCAAAAAGCCCCTCGGCAGCTACCAGCAGAAATACGGGTCCCCCCTTTACGGCTTCAACAAGCTGTTCCTCCTCATGGAAAAACAGCACAACCGCGGCCAGGACGGCGCCGGCATCGGATGCGTCAAGCTGGATATGCCTCTCGGCCAGAAGTTCATGCACCGGGAACGGGTCCTCAAGGAAAATTCCCTCGGTCAGCTCTTCAAAAAGCCCCTCAAGCGCTATGATAAGGCAGTCCGCGAAGGACGGATCATCCCCGAGTTTGCCGACTCGGTCAAATCCCAGTTCGAATTCGGGGGAGAGGTCCTGATCGGCCACCTCCGTTACGGGACTTCCGGGAATTTCACCGAGAGTTCCTGCCATCCCTATTTCCGCCGCAGCAACTGGCCCACCCGGAACCTCATGGTCTGCGGCAACTTCAACATGACCAACACCGCCGAGTTGAACGATATTCTCATCCGGCGCGGCCAGCACCCGATCTTCGATACCGATACCCAGACCATCCTTGAGGAAATCGGCTTTCACCTCGATGAGGCCCATGACGCCATCTACCGCCGGATGCGCGACCGTTCAAGCCTCCCCGGCCACGAAATCCCGGAAGTTATTTCCAGCGAGCTGGATATTGTCCGCATCCTCCGCAAGAGCGCCAGCGTCTGGGACGGCGGCTACACCATCGCCGGTCTTGTCGGCAACGGCGACTGCTTCGTCATGCGTGATCCCCACGGTATCCGGCCCGCCTACTACTTCGAGGACGAGGACATCATCGCCTTCGCCTCCGAGCGCGTCCCTCTCATGACCGCCTTCGACAAGGAAAAGGAGGATATTTCCGAGGTCCCTCCCGGACATGTCGTCTCCATCAAGAATACCGGTGACCTCCGCGTCGATCCCTTCGCCCCTCCCTCGACCCGTGCCTCCTGCACCTTCGAACGTATTTATTTCTCCCGCGGGAACGATCCCGACATCTACGAGGAACGCAAGCGTCTCGGCGGCGCCCTCTGTCCCCGCATCCTCAGGGAAATTGACGGCGACCTCGAGAATGCCGTCTTTTCCTACATTCCCAACACCGCCGAAACCGCCAGCTATGGTCTCCTTCACAGCCTGCGGAAACATCGCCGGTACGCCGTCAAGGAAGCGATCCTCAAGGCCCATGAAACGGGTACCCTCAATGAGGCGCTCCTCGACGACCTCATTCTCAGGAACTGGCCCAGTGCCGAAAAAATCGCCCACAAGGACATCAAGCTCCGGACCTTCATTTCCCAGGAACAGGGACGCAGCAAGATGGTCTCACACATCTACGACGTCACCTACGGGGTCGTCCGCGAGACGGACAGCCTCGTTGTTCTCGATGATTCCATTGTCCGCGGAACCACCCTTCGCGAATCCATCATCAAGATCCTCAGCCGTACCAAACCAAGAAAGATCATCGTTGCCTCCACCGCCCCCCAGATCCGTTACCCGGACTGCTATGGGATCGACATGAGTGAACTCGGCAAGTTCATCGCCTTTCAGGCCGCCATCGCCCTCCTCCACGAAAAGGGGGCCGGGGACCGCATCAAGGCCGTCTACGAAGCCTGCCTCGAGGAAGTTGAAAAACCGAAGGAATCCCAGATAAACCGCGTCAAGCAAATCTATGCCCCCTTTACCGCGGAAGCCATTTCCTCACGGATCGCAAACCTTCTCTATCCCCGCGACATCGCCTGGAACGGCAGCCTGACCATCATCTACCAGTCAATCGGAAGCCTCCACGCCGCCATTCCCGAGCATACCGGTGACTGGTATTTCACCGGCAACTACCCCACGCCAGGAGGAAACCAGGTCGTCAACAAAGCCTTCATCCATTACTATGAAAACCGCAGCGGCCGCAGCTATGACCTCTGAATCCTCTTCCCGGTCCAAGGCCTACACCAGGGCGGGTGTCGATATCGACCTTGCGGATCAACTCCTCGACGAGGTCAAACCCGCCCTCAAGCGGGCCTCCCGCCCCGAATCCCTCGGGTCCATCGGGGGCTTCGGCGGCTTCTTCGATATCTCCCGACTCCGGATGCGCCACCCCGTCCTTGTCAGCAGCACGGACAGCGTCGGGACCAAGGTCAGTGCCGCCCGCCTCGCCGGGAATTACCGCCACCTCGGTGCCGATATCGTAAACCATTGCGCCAACGATATCGCCGTCTGCGGGGCGGAACCACTGTATTTTCTCGACTACTACGCCACCGGCAGCCTCAACCGTGACTACGTCGTCCTCATGAAGGGCCTTGCCCGCGCCTGCGAAACAGCTGGAATCGCCCTCGTCGGCGGGGAAACCGCCGAGCTCCCCGGCGTCTACCGGGAAGGGGAATGCGACCTCGTGGGTACCATTGTCGGGGTTGTCGAAAAGGCCCATATCCTCACCGGTGCCGCCATCCGTCCCGGCGATGTCCTCCTCGGGCTGGCCTCCAGTGGCCTCCATACAAACGGGTTCTCCCTCGCCCGGAAAACGTTCTTCAACGAACACGGGCTCGGCCCGGAGGACCCCCTTCCCGGCTTCCGGCAGAAGATCGGCAATGCCCTTCTCAAGCCCCACCTCAACTACAGCAGCTTCCTTCGCAAGGCCCTTCCCCGCTTCAACAAGGCCTCTCGAGCCTCTGTCCGGCGTGGCAACGCCATTTTCGGTGCCGCCCATATCACGGGTGGCGGTTTCACCGGGAATATCCCCCGCGTCCTTCCCGAGGGATGTGGCGCCGTCGTCAACACAAACAGCTGGACGCCCCCGCCGGTCTTCAGGGCCCTCACCGCCCACGGCCGGATTCCCTTCGATGAAGCCTACGAGGTCTTCAACATGGGCATCGGCCTCGTTCTTGCCGTGGCCCCCGCGAAGGTCGACGAGATCGCTTCATGCGCGGCCGACTGCGGCCACAAAGCCCTCCCCATCGGACGCGTCTCCAGGGGGAACCGTTCCGTCACCCTCGAGCGCTGACCGCGCCTGGAGCAGCCCCTGCCGGGGCCGGCGTCTCCGGGCGGAAAAAACCTATGGCTTTGCCGGTGCCTTTTTATCGTAGTCCGGCTGGGCGCCGTTGCGGCCAGCCACATAGGCCCCGAGTTCGACCGCCCTTTCCAGGCAATCCGATGCCTCCTCGCCTTTCAGGAACGCATCCAGATAGGCCGCCGTAAACGCGTCGCCGGCCCCCACTGTATCCGCCACCTCAACCTCCGGGACGGGAGCGGACAGGAACCTCCCTTCCTTCCAGACGTGGGCCCCCTCCCCCCCGCGGGTCAGGATGAAGTGCCCCACGCCCGTGGTCTCGGCAAGGGCCGCAAGGGCCTTCTCCAGACCTTCCCCGGTGGAGACCGGGGAAAGTCGGTCCAGCTCCTCCCCGTTCAACTTGACATGGGTCGCCTTCGCGGCCCATTCGAGAACCCGTTCCCGGTCGTCAAAAGGGGCGCGGAGGTTGACGTCACAGAGGCGGACCGGAGCCGCTTCCAGCAGGGCCGAAAGGGCCACCCGGTTGACATCCTTGCGCAAGGCCAGCGATCCATATACAAGGGCAGCCGCTTTTCCACCGGCATGCAGGAGCTTTTCCGTGGCTTCGATGGCATCCCATGCCGCCGGTTCCCGGATGTCATAGCGGGCGTCCCCCGCGGGGTCCAGGTCCACTACGACGGCCCCCGTGGGAAGGTCGTCATCGGTTTGTATTAATTCATCAGATACACCCTTGCCGTGCAGCCTGCGCAGGGTTTCCTCCCCGAGAAAATCATCCCCCACCCTCGACACCGGCAGCCCGGGCCGACCGAGGCAATTGAGATGGTAGGCCACATTGAGCGGGGCCCCGCCCAGGAATATCCCGGCGGGAAGCGCGTCCCAGACAATTTCGCCAAAGCAGAGAACCGGTTTCAGCTTCATGATTTTCTCCGTTTCCGGCGCCCGTTGACGGGCGCGATTTTCAAGTCCGCACAGGCCGCGATAAACTCGCTGCAGGACCACGCCTGGTAGGCTTTCCCCATTGGTTTTCCGGTCCGTCCATGGGCCCACTCGTTGAATTCCCATTCGTGATGGATCCCACTGTGGTTGAGGCGGGCCAGCCGCACGAGCTCGTTCAGGGCGACGTCACGGAGCCCGAGGCGGTTGGTGAAGCGGACCCATTGCGCGCCTATAAAGGGCCAGATGCCCCCGTTGTGGTAATGGTCGGGAAGGTTGAGCAGGTTGACGGTGTAGTAATTGCGCCAGCCGGGATCACCCGAGTTCACAACCGGATAGAGGTTGACCACCGGCAGGGGTTCGTTCACCCCGACCCCCCACATGAACCGAAAGGCGGTCTTCGCCCGGTCGGCATCGAGAACATTATGGAGAAACGCAAGGATGTTGCCGTAGACGTCGCAACGCCAGTCGAAGTCGAAGGGAGTCACCTGGGCTATGAGGTAATTGGTGTCCCCGAGGCTCAGTTGCTTGTCCGCAAAACTGTAGGTACTTTCCGGGGACGGGGAGGTCGACGGCCAGAATTTGTGCAGGATCGCCGCCTTGATCGAGCTCGACCAGCGGATATAGTCTCCCGCCCGTTGCCACTCCCCGATCATCTCCAGCAGCCTTCCAAAACACACATTGGCCCGGAACCAGAGAATCTCGTCGTAAAGAATATTGTAGCTGCGCCCGAAAAGGTCCGTCCAGTCTCCCGCCTCCGGTATCTCGAGCAGGGCGTCGTTATTGCTGTCATGGGCGCTCAACCAGTTCATCGCCTTCTGCAGGACAGGCAGGTAGTGGCGGAGAAAGTCGAGGTCTTCCGTCGCCTGTATGTATTCCTGAAAGGCGATGATCACCCAGAGGCCACTGTCAATCGAGGAGATACCGCCAACCCCGGAGTAGTCCGGCGTGCCGTTGTCTATGCTCACATTGGCCGGGATCTGTCCCGTCGGAGCAACATGATCAAGGAGCGTTGTCAGGGTCCGCCGCGCACAGTCCCTGAATTCATCGCTCTTCAGGCTCAGGGAACCGATAACGGTGATCGATCCGTCCCGTGCCCAGACGCTGCGGTAATTGGCATCCGTTCCCCGGGTATCGTTGTCCGCGAGTGAACAGGCCGAAAATCCAACGGGGGTGATGTTGCGTCGCAATCCGTCAATCGCCCGCTCGTAGGCAGTCGCCAGAAAAGCCCGGTCGGCGGCACTGATTTCCTCCGGGCCTTCCTCCTCCATGAAATGCTGCAGGCTCTCGTGTTCCCCCACTTCGACAAAATGCTGCTCGATGGGTCCTTCCGGACAGATGATCTCCTTGACCACCCCGTAATGTTGCAGCCCTTCCAGGACGCCGTCGGCAAAGCATTCACGAGCCATGTAGGCATCGTGCCCGATGACCGCTCCCAGAAGTTCCGGCTGGGCATTCCCGACGACGATGCCGCGGATGCCCCGTTTAATGATCATCGCCGAGTCGTTTCCGGTGTCCCCGGCCGCCACGCTGCTCCCGCGGTCTATTCCAAGGTGCTTCAGGAGCCAGGCGAGTGAATTGCCCTTGTTCGCGAACTTGGGCAGGACATCGAGGTCGCGGTTGCTCGAGTAGACGATATTGATGGCCAGGCCGGCGCTCTCAAGGGCGCTGTCGAGGACATGGATGTCCTCTTCAGAGGCATCCTGCAGGAACCAGCTCGACTTGAAGGCAGTCTGGAAATGCGTCGGTTGCTTTTCCGCCCGGGGAAAGGCTTCGCGGACAATTGCCTCCACCTGTTTCAGGTTCCAGCCCTCCTCCAGAATTGTCTGGAAGGACTTCAGTTCCTGTTTCCGGCCATAGTCGTAAATGAGGGTCCCGACTCCACAGATGAGGTAGTCCGGCGACGGCAGGATCTCCTCGTCGATCAGCGAACAGGTGTCATCGAGGAGACGCCCCGTGTTATAACAGAGAATCGGACGGTCCGCCTTGGGGAGGGAGAGCCACGTTTCACGGAAGGCAAGGGTGGCATCCAGTTTCCCGAGCAGGGTTCCGTCGAGATCCGAGGCAAAGAACCGGACCGGAGATGGAGCTTGTCTTCCCACGCTATTCCTCACTGACGACAATGGAAGGGGTGTGCCTTCCCTCGACAAGCTTCAGCAACTGCTGCGCGATCCCCGTCCAGGTAAAGAGGCTCCGGACGGTGTGCGCCCCTTCCTCCGCCATCCGGTCCCGGATTTTCTTGTAGCGGATCGCCTTCAGGATCGTGATCCCGAAATCAACCTTGTCGAAAGTGTCGGCGAAAAGGGCATCCGTCCCGTAGGTCAGCGTCCGGTAAAGTCCCCCGTGGGTCGTCACCACCGCCGGCGTGCCACAGGCCATCGCTTCAATTGCGGTCATCCCAAAGGGCTCGTAGCGGCTCGGAAGACAGAAGACGTCCGCGGCCCGGTAGAAATCAGGCATTTCCTCGTCGGGCAGGGAATCAGAGAGGATCACCTTGTCCTGCAGGCCGAGTTCGGCGATTTTCTCCTCCAGTTCAGCCCGCATGGGATCTTCCGTGTTGCCCTCCGATTCAGACCCGACCGCAAGCCGGAGAATGACATCGTCAGCACGCTCCGCGACCACGGAAAAAGCTTCCACCAGCAGGTCAAAACCCTTGTTCCGGCTCAGCCGCCCGATCGAGGAGACGATTTTCAGCTCCTTCGGGAGATTGAAATCCTCCCGAATCGCCTCCTTGGTGGCATCACTCACCGGGAAGAAACGGTTGTCGTCGTATCCAGGTGGAATCATGCGCACTTTATTACGGGGAAGGGCATAATCCTTGTAGAACATGTCCAGCTGCATCGGGGATGTCGCAATGACCATGTCCGCTTCCCGGTAGAGGGTTGTCTCGTGATGGATGCGCCGGCTGAAATTGTAGGTTTTCTCGAGCTTCTCCACATCGTCCGGAAAATCGGTCCGCATCTGGCTCTGTTTCCAGACTCCAATGCTGTGGGGGGTGTGGATATGCGGGAGGCTGAGGACTTCCGCCAGATGCTGCCCCGCCAGGCCGGCGTCCCAGTAGTGGCTGTTGATAAACTGGTACTGCAGCCGACGCTTCTTGATGAAGCGAAGGGCGTTTTCCGTCCATTCCGGCAGTTTCTTGTAGAGGTATTCCTTGGGAATGAAATCCGGCCCTCCGCACTTCATGCGGATAATGCGGACGTTATCCTCCACTTCCTCAACTTCCTCCTGGTCCTCGAATCGGCGCGTCCAGATATCGACTTTGTACCCCAGTTGGGCCAGCTTCTTGGAAAGCTCGAGTACATAGACGACCTGGCCGCCGGTATCCGGCATGCCCAATGGCGGCTCCGCGGCCACGTATCCGTGTGTGGAAATCATTGCGATGCGTTCGCGGATACGCATCCGGCGACGGGAACGCCTTCCTTCTGAGCTTGTTGCATTTTCAGTCATTATAGAAATCGTTACCTTAGGAAAGTTAAACCAAAGCGCAACGTTTGATCCCGGAAAGGGGCAAAGTTCTCCTTGCCGCCAGGCGTCCTTGATCCCACAAAGAAGGGGTGCAGAAGTCCGCCTCCACCGAATTCCTTTACGGTCTCAATCCCGCCTTTGAATGCCTTCGGGCCCGGCGCAGACGCGTCCTCGAGGCCCACCTCAACGAGCAGCGGGCCGCCAGTTCCCGCCTCAAGACCCTCCGCCGCCTTCTTGATGAGGCCGGGATCCCCGTGCATCTCACCGACAAGGGTCGGCTGCACCAGCTTTCCGGCTCCACGGAACACCAGAATGTCGTCCTCAAAACCTCCCGCTATCCTTATGTTCCTCATGCAACCTGCCTTGAGGCGGGCCGGGTCCTTCTCCTCGACAATGTCGAGGACCCCCACAATGTCGGGGCCATCCTCCGCTCCTCGGAGGTATTCGGTTTTCATCACATTCTTCTCCCCACCCGGGGCGTGCCCGAGGTCTACCCCTCGGTGAGCAAGGTTTCCGCGGGAGCGGTCGAGTTCCTCAACATCGCCCGGGACTGCAATGCCGTCACCTACGTCCAGAAGGCCCTTGATGCCGGCTACACCGTGGCCGCCCTCGATTCCCGGGGGGATGTCCCTCTCGATTCCTTTGCCCGCGAGCTCCCCCCCCGCCTGCTCGTGGTCATCGGCGGTGAGGACAAGGGGGTCGGCCAGTTCATCCTCAACCACGCCACCCTGACCCTCGCCATTCCCCAGAAGGGGCGCATCAATTCCCTCAATGCCTCCGTCGCCGCCTCGCTCACGCTTTACGCCCTCCGGCCGGACTGAGCAGCGGTCTCCTCGAAGGCCTTTTCAATGACCCGGGGTGAGACCTTCACCGGGGTGCCCAGTTCCTGCGCAAAGACCTGCACCTTGTATTCCTCAAGGAGCCACCGCAGACGGCGCTTGAGAGCGGGAGGTGCCTTCTCTTTCTGGAAACGCAGGACAAATTCCATCAGTTTTTCCGCCTTCTGGGCATCCTTTGCGGGATCGCGCCTCGCACGCTCGATCCTCAGGGAAAGGGCCTTCAGGTAGCGCGGGTACTGATACAGGTTGGCAAGCTCGAGCTCGCGCAGGAAGCGCCTGTGCACGAGGGCCTGCAACTCAAGCTGCCAGGCCCGGACCCTGCCGGCCGACTGAAGGACCCGGTCCCGTTCCTTGAGGATATCCTCCAGCAGGTCGACAAATCGCGGGGCCAGGCCGCGCATTTTTTCACGGGCCCGGCCGACTGCCGCTTCCATCGCGGACGGCTCAAGGCGAAGGGGATCCGGACAGGCCAGAAGGTCCCTCCGGAGCAGGTCGAAGGCGTCACCGGACAGGGTCCCGGAGTCCATCAGGAAGGCAAAACCGAGAGCAACCCGTTTCAGCTCCTTTCCGAGGTCGCGCTCAAGCCAGCCCAGATCACGTCCGAGGGCCTCCCCGCAGAGGGCCGGAAAGCCTTTCCGGGTCTCGGCCACGGCGGTCTCCGGATCCGTGAAAAGGCGCAGATGGACCCCCGCGGAATCCTTTTTCAAACCGGGCCAGGCCTTGACCGGCAGGCCGGCAAGATCTCCCAGATGCAATTCCCGCGGAAGGGCGGGCAGGTCGCCCGGTCTCAGCTTTTCCCTTTCATGGCGGGCGCAGGCCGCCTTCCAGATGTCGAGACGCTCCCGGCCTTCGCCTTTGGAGAAGCCGCTCCGGACTGCCTCCCCGTACTGCTGGCGCACTTTCTCCCAGTCCCGTCCGGCCGCAATGGTCTGGCTCCTGCGGTCGACAACCTCGATCCTCGGCTGCAGGTGATCCGGAACCGCCTCCCGGGGCCAGTCGCGCGGCTGAATCCGGATTCCCCGTTGTTCCTCAATGAGACGGCTCAGTTGATCCAGCAGGGCGCCCTTTTCCGGAGACACCTTGAGAGCCAGTTCCTGGGCCAGGTCGGCAAGGGGGAAAAGCTGTTTGCGCACCGTCTTCGGCAACCCGCGGAGGAGATATTCGATGCGCTGACGGATGTATCCGGGCACGACCCAGTCAATCCGTTCAGGATCAACGCTCTCAAACGCCTCCACCGGGACTTTCAGGGTGGCCCCGTCCTCCTCATCGCCGGGACGGTAGGCATATTCAAGATCGAGATGGATTCCCTGCAAATCCGCCGCATCCGGGAACTGGTCTCCCGCAAGGCTGCCTTCCGCATCCCCCAGTAGATCGGTCTCCGCCATGTGGAGCACCGTGTCCCGTCCACCGTGCCGGTCGCGAAGGAAGCCCCGGAGGTCCGCGTAGGAACCGACATTCTCCAGCCTGTCGGCATAAAATCGATACATCCGTTCCTCGAGGGCCCATTCTGATCCCACCCGGAGACGGGTCTGCTGCTCCATGATCGTCTCCAGGAGTTCCCGGTTTGCCTCGTGGAAGGCGGCCCGGGTCCGCAGGCGGCCCTCCACAAGGGCCTCCCGGATGAAAATCTCCGTCGCCGCCCCGGGATCAATCCGGACAAAGGGAATTTTGCGGGCACCGATTTCCAGTCCGTACAGGAGCATCCGTTCCCTTACCAGGACCCGCTCCCCTTTTTCATCATAAACCGGATCCGTGTGCCGGCGCGTCAGGACATGCTCGGCCGCCTTGAGAATCCAGGCCGGCTCGATCCGCGCCACGGTGCGGGCATAGAGGCGGGTCGTCTCCATGAATTCCCCCGCGAGGATCCACTTGGGTCCCCCGGTCTTCGGACCAACCGGGGCCTTCCCTTTTTTCGGGCCCTTTTTCCGTTCCCCTTTGCGGAAAAGGCCCGATCCGGGAAAGATCATCACCTTCCGGTTGCGCGTCGCGCGATAGAGGTTCCCTTCCTCAAGGTGGGCCACACCGCTCAGAAGGCCGCTCAGGAGGGCACGGTGGATCTGGTCATATTCCGCCGGTTCAGGGTTCTCCCGGAAGGACTTCAGTTCCTTGAGGCTGCGGGTGAGCTGGGTATGGATGTCCCGCCATTCCCGCATCCTCAGGTAGGAGAGAAAATGCGACTTGCAGAACTTCCGCAGCTGGTTCTGGCTCAGGCGCTCCATTTCATCATGGTAGGTGTTCCAGATGTTCAGGAGCGTCAGGAAGTCCGAATCGGGATGACGGAAGCGGCGGTGCATTTCGTCGGCCTCCCGGGCAAGGTCCATCGGACGTTCCCGCGGATCCTGGATGCTCAATCCCGCGGCGATGACAAGGACTTCGCGCAGGCAACCCTCGCGGCTCGCCTCAAGGAGCATGCGGGCGACTGTCGGGTCAACCGGGAGATGGGCCAGCTTGCGCCCCAGCGGTGTGAGATTGTTCGCCGCGTCCAGGGCACCCAGCTGGACCAGAAGCTCAAATCCCGAGCGGATGGCCCGTTCAGTCGGGGGATCGAGGAAGGGAAAGGTACGGATGTCGCCAATGCGGAAGGCGATCATCCGCAGGATCACGTCGGCAAGGTTACAGCGCAGGATTTCGGGAGTCGAGTAGGCGTCGCGGGCCCGGAAATCCTCCTCGCTGTACAGGCGCAGGCAGACGCCGTCGCTCATCCGGCCGGCGCGCCCTTTCCGCTGGTTGGCGGAGCTCCGGGAGATCTTCTCGATCGGGAGGCGACGGGTATGGGTGTGCGCGCTGTAGCGGCTGATGCGCGCCAGCCCGCTGTCGACGACAAACCGGATGCCCGGAATGGTGATTGACGTCTCCGCGATGTTGGTCGCTAGGATGACCTTCCGCTGCCGGCTGCTGCGGAAAATACGTTCCTGTTCCGAAGCTGTCAGTCGCCCGAAAAGGGGAAGCACCTCAAGCCGGCTGAAGCCCTTTCCCTCGAGGATGTCGCGCACTTCGCGGATGTCCTTTTCTCCCGGAAGGAAAACGAGGATATCTCCGGGAATATTCCAGTCGAGGATCATCCGGATGGAACGCCCGACGGCGTCGATGTAGGTCATCTCACCGCTCTCCTCGAGAAGCTCGTCCACCGGCACATAGCGTGTCTCCACCGGATAGACCCGCCCGCTGACCTCCAGAATGGGGGCATTGCCGAAGGCGGCCGAAAAGGCCTTCGTGTCAATCGTGGCCGACGTGATGATCACCTTCAGGTCTCTCCGCCGTTTCAGGAGCAGCTTCAGGTAACCGAGCAGGAAATCGATATTGAGGCTGCGCTCATGGGCCTCGTCGACAATGATGACACTGTAGGCCCTGAGGTCCGGGTCACTCTGGATTTCCGTCAGGAGCATCCCGTCGGTCATCACCTTGACGAGGGTGTCGCGTCGCGTCCGGTCCGTGAAACGGATCTTTGCCCCCACTTCCTCGCCCCAGACCACACCCAGTTCCTCGGCGATCCGCCTTGATATTGACAGGGCCGCCACCCGCCGGGGTTGCGTGCAGGCAATTTTGCCCCGTTCCGCAAAACCGGCATCAAGGCACATCTTCGGGATCTGGGTGGTCTTGCCGGAACCCGTCTCCCCGGCAAGGACAACCACCTGGTTGGCCTCCAGCAGCCTGAAAATCTCCTCCCGGTGAGCGGCAATCGGAAGCTCTTCAGGATAGCGGATCGTCAAGGGGAGGCTCAAGCCGGCCTCCTTCCCCGCGACGCTTTCCGCACCCGGGCCGTAAAGCCCCGCAGGAACCTTTCCGTATCCTCCGGCCACGATTCAACCGGCCCGAAGCGGATGCGCTGCAGGGGCTCGCGAAGAAAATGCGGCGCCTCCTCCTGCCGGGCAAGGAGGCGTCCCGCTTTCCGGCGCATGAGGCTTTCCCGTGCAAGCCGGCCCCGGAGGCGCTTCCCGAGGAACAGGAGCGCGGCCGGCAGGAGCAGGATGGCAATGCCCCAGCCCAGTTGGGAGAGAAGGCCCCGCCAGTCCCCTTCACGGGAGACCGTTTTCCAGCCCTCCTTCCAGCCGCTCAGCCAGTTTTCGGCACGGGTCTTGAACCAGGCAACACCTTCCTGCCCGATTCCGCGGAAGGTTTCCCCCATCGCCGTCTGGTCCTCCCGGTCAAACTGGATGACCCGCCGGAACCAGAGGATACGCAGGCTGTCAAGGTAGGCCTTCCAGGTGCGGTCAAGCTGCAGCCCGCCACCCGCAAGCGCTGTGCCCACTGTTCCCGGATCGGTCTCATAACCGGGGGTCGGGTCGGCACGGACCCATCCCCTCTCCGGGTCGAAAATTTCACACCAGGCATGGGCGTGCCGGTTGCGCACCATGAAATAGTTCTCATAACCGTTCCAGTCACCCCCCGAATAACCCGTCACCAGGCGGGCCGGAAATCCCGCGTAGCGGGAAATAAGGACAAAGGCCCCTGCGTACAATTCACAGTGGCCGGGCTCTCCGGACTCCACCCAGCGCAGGAGGGCGTCCGCCTCCCCCCCCGGGATCCGGCTCTCAAGGCTGTAGCCCCGGTCTTCCCTCAGGTAGTCCGAAAGGCCCTGCGCAAAGGCCGTCGCCGATCCCCCCTTAACCGCTCCGAGAGCCTCCAGGGCGGCCTCGAGAATGCGCCGGTTTTCCGTTCCTTCCGGATAGGCCAGCAGGGTCTCCGGGTATCCAACCTCGTCAAGGTAGCCGCTTCCCGAGGTGTCGACCGGCACCGGCTCCGCCCCGGTAAGAAGGAGGTCCTCGTCGGAGACCGGCAGGATGCCTCCGAAACGCAGGCCTTCGTAGCGAAGGGAGAGGGTCGTGGCGTTGGTTTCACGGCCCTTCAGGACCCGCGTCAGGTCGTGCAGCTGGAGATCAAAGCGGTTCTTGAAACGAAGGGAGTCAAAGGTGTCACCGGCCGGCAGGTAGGCACTGATTCCACCCTCCAGGTAAAGCGTCCAGATCGAGGTTCCCTCCCCTCGCTCCTTCTCGCCGGAATCGAAATCGAAGCGGTAATGGTTTATGCTCCGGTAGTCCCGTGCCACTTCCGGCGAGACCCGGAATCCTCCATCATAATAGGCGTCAAGGACGACCATCCGCCAGTAGGGCCGGGCCGGTGTCTCGTCCATGCGGACATCAACGCGCATCGCCATGCTGTCGTCATTGAGGATGCTGACCACATCACCGTACTGCACGTGGTCCGTGAAGCCCGTCAGGCTCATTCCCGTCTGGAGGCGCGGAAAGGGAAGCGCGGCACCAATGTCAAAGCGGGGAAGGAGCATGAAAAGGAGAAGGGTGAAGAGCATTGTCATCCCGAACAGGCCGGCTCCCGCAAGGATGGTCGCCCGGTCGATCCGCTCCCGCAATCGTCTCAAGAGCCAAAGCCACCCATTCCCGTAAAAGTCGCCCCCCCCTGAGGCCTCCCCGTCGGCGGCCTCGAGACTGCTTCTCAGATTGATGACAAAGAGCAGTCCCATGGCCGTCGGGGCGTAGGCCAGGAGCTGGATCCCGAAAGTGAGTTCGAGGCTCAGGACACCCGTGAGAAGGAGGAGGAAAAGGGTCAGCAGGAGCAGTTGCAGATCCTCGCGCGGGGTCCGTATGCGGATCGCCCGGAAGAGCGTCAGGAGAACCACCATCCGGAAGAGCGGGGGAAGGAGATCCCCGCCACTGGCAAGAAAGTCTCCTCCAATGACAAGCAGCAGCAACCACGGGCCCACTGAACGGAAAAAAACCGGAAAGGCCTGGGCCAGGAAAGGAAAAGCGGTTATCACAAGGACAAGGAAAAGCCCGCCGGTTACCAGGACCGCCGCGCCCAGGTCAATCGTGTAGCTTCCAAGCAGGCTGATGAAGACAAGGATCTGCCCCAGCAGCCAGCGGATGCCATCCAGCTCGTGAGATTCAAGCCTGGCCGACATGCGCCTCCTCCAGTTGGGCCACCACCGAACCATCCGGGCCCGGCAGAAACCGTATCGTGTCACGCCCCTGACGCCTCGGCAGGGAAACACTGGCCGGTTCTCCCCGCTCCAGTTCGGCAAGGCTGTCCATGAATTGATAGAGGTCGCCGATGGCCCCCACCGAGCGGCTCAGGACCCCGGCAATATGCACGGCTTTCAGCTGGTCGCGCTGGAACAGGTCCTCAGCAAGGCTCCCGGCAAAGGCGCACATGCGCTCAAACTGCTCCGCACCGCTCCAGACCCTGCTCGATGGATCAACGAGCAGGGCAAAGGCCTGATGGTCCTCCTGGAGGGTTTCCCGCACCTGCAGGCGGCCCATCCGGGCCGAGGCCTTCCAGTGAATGCGCTTCAGGGAATCGCCTCCCCGGTATTCCCGCAGTTGAATCAGTTCCACCCCCTCGCCCCGGCGCCGGTGTTCCCCATGCAGCCAGCGCTGGCCGGGACGCCCCCCCGTGAACTGGTAGGGAATCCGGGGCGGCCAGACAGTGACCTCGTGCTCAAGGCTGTCACGAATGCTCTTTTTGAGAAAGCCAAAGGGATAGCGCGAGACCAGCCCGCCCACCCGGAGGGTCTCGCGCCCGCGGCGTTCCGGAACAAACTCCCACAGGAGTTGGGTTTTCTCCCCCGGCCCGAGGGCCGAGGAAAGGACAAGCTCCCGCACCGCTTCGCTCAATTCCGCGCTGAGTTGAAAGGTCAGGTCGTAGCTCGGAAGCCGCTTCTTCGTGTTTTCCGCCCTCAGATAAACCGGACTGGCCGCCCCGGCGCGGAAATGCCGTCCGGTTTCCATGCGCCAGCGGCAGCCCTTGAAATTGAGCCAGCTGAGCATCCCGCTGACAAGCAAGGTGCTCAGGAAGAGCGCGAGGGCGAGGTAGAGGATGTTTTGCCCCGTGTTGAATGCCGCCGTCCCCACCCCGATGGTCAGGATGATGAGCATCACCCCGGTCCTCGTCGGGAGCGTCCGGTGACCCCGCGGCGGGCGCACCAGCTGGACAAGGACCCTCAGGGCGTTGCCGGCCGCCGACTGCCCCGAAAAATAACCGGGGTCTGCCCAGTCCACCCGACCCGCTATCGCTTCACTTCCAGACCGGCTGGTACGGGGCATGCCTGATCCCTTCTCCATCTATTACCCGGTAATAACAACTGGTCCGGTGTCGCCCGCATTCCTCCCGGGTATGGCAGGCGCCCCGGCCTCTGCGCCGTACAAGGTACAGGAGCGAGTTCTGTTCGCAATTGACCCGGATCGCCTCCAGCTCGAGTACGTCCCCGCTCGTCTTTCCCTTGATCCAAAGCTCATTCCGGCTCGTGCTCCAGAAAACCGCAACCCCTTCCCTGCGCGCCGTCTCGAGGGCCTCCTGGTTGACATATCCGAGCATCAGGACCAGTCCCGTTTCAAGGTCCTGAGCCACTGCCGGAATCACCCCGGGGGCCGCCGAAACCACCTTCGAAAGCTTGTCAAAATCAAGCTCCAGTCGGCATCCTTCTTCACGTTCCTCGCTCATCACCTGCAGGATGTCCAACTGTTCCAGCCGATCAAGCAAGTTCCCATGCGGGATCAAAGGTCTCGGCCTCCTCTCTCATCCCGGATGGGTCAAGGTACGCGGCAAAGGCAATCATGGCCGCGTTGTCACCCGTATGGCGCGGTTCCGCAATGTGCACCGGCAGGCCGGCCCCCTCCCCCGTCATCCGGATGGCCTCCCTGAGGCGCCGGTTGTTGGCCACACCGCCCGAGAGGCCGATACTCGCCCATCCGCCTCCTTCCACAAATTGCCGCACTTTCCGGCTCAGGGCAACGATGACCGCCTCCTGGTAACTCGCGCAGAGGTCCGCCTTGACCCGCTCAAAGGCCTTCTCATCCAGTTTCTCGAGGGCATAACGCAGGCTTGTCTTGAGGCCGGAAAAGGAAAAGCGGTGTTCTGTCGCTTTTGGGAAGGCCACCGGAAAAGAAAAGGCCGCCGGGTCCCCTTCCCGTGCCCTTTCTTCAATCAATGGGCCCCCGGGATAAGGCATCCCAAGGAGTTTGGCTCCCTTGTCGAGGGCCTCGCCGGCGGCATCGTCGACCGTCCCCGCCAGAACCCTGATCCCCCGGTCGCGCCCGATCCCGAAGAGGACCGTGTTGCCGCCCGAGACAATGAGACCAAGGTGGGGCAACTGCGCCTCAAAGCGTTCCGGGAAGCTCGAGGGATCCTCCGCATGCTGCCCGATGAAGGGGGAAAAGGCATGCCCCCGCAAGTGATTCACCCCCCTCAGCGGAATTCCGTAGGCCAGTGAAAGGGCCTGGCCAAGGGAAATCCCAAGGGCAAGGCAACCCGCCAGCCCGGGACCCGCCGTCACCGCCAGCAGATCCCCCGTTTCCGGTTCGTATTCCTGCAGGAGTTGCTTCAGCAGGACCGGGAAATTCTCCAGATGTTCCCGACTCGCAAGGTCGGGGACGATCCCCCCGAAGGACTGATGCTTCAAAATCTGCGAATGGACCCACTCCCCGCGTATTCCCCGGGAAGGGTCAAAGAGGGCCAGGGCCGATTCGTCACACGAACTTTCAATCCCGATGATCATCGGGCATCGCCACCTGAAAGATGCTCCCGGACCGCGGCGGCAAAGGGGTCCGGCTTGTCGAAATGCACATTGTGTCCGGCCCCGGACACGGTCTCCAGCCTGCTTTGCGGAAAATGCGCCTCCATCATCGGGCGGTCCGTATCCGCGACAAAACGCGACTCGCTTCCCCGGAGAAACAGCGTCGGCCCTTCATAGCGCGCCTCCCCTTCCGGGACCTGTCGAAAGAGATTCGGCAGGGCCCCCTCAAGCACGTCGAGATTGAGTATCCAGCGGAAGCCGCCTCCCGGGGCACGCTCAAGGTTCGTCACGAGAAACTTGCGGAAGGCCCCGTCACGGATTTCCTCCTCCAGCCATTCCTCGGCCTCCGAGCGACGGCTGAATTGCCCCACCGGCATCCGCTTCATGAGTGCGAATTCGCGTTCCCAGCGGGGTGGGTAGGCCCTCGGGGCAATGTCCACCACTGTCAGGGTGCGAACCCGCTCAGGCGCTTCACAGGCAAGGTACATCGACGCCTTTCCTCCCATGCTGTGGCCGAGAAGATGGATCGTCTCAAGCGACGATCGTTCCATCCAGGCGCAGACGTCCGCGGCCATCGCCGGGTAATCCATCCGCGGATGATGCGGGCTCTCACCGTGATTGCGCAGGTCCAGCCCGATCACCCGGAAGGCATCGGTCAGGCGCCTCGCCGCACTCTGCCAGTTGCGGCTGCTTCCGAGCATCCCGTGCAACACCACCAGCACCGGGGCCGACGGGGATCCGCCAAATTCCCGTTCCGCCAATTCGACTGTTTCCATCCTCCTAGAGTGAGCCCCTCCGCGGTCTTCCCTCAATCTGAAAACCGTGAAAAATTCCGGGAGGGATTTTGCATTGATTCCCCTCCGGCATCCTGAACACTCCTTCTTTTCCGATGGCATCCTCTTCCCGAAAAACAACCCCGATGATGCAGCAGTACACGGAGGTGAAGGCGAAGCTCCCTCCCAACACCCTACTCCTCTTCCGCCTTGGGGATTTTTATGAGATGTTTGACGATGATGCCCGCGAGGGGTCGGAAATTCTCGGCATCACCCTCACCCAGCGCAACGGCCAGCCCATGGCCGGCATCCCCTACCATGCCGCCGATGGCTACATCCAGAAATGCCTGCGCGCCGGGCGCAAGGTGGCCATCTGCGAACAGATGGAAACCCCGCGTCCCGGCCAGCTCGTCAAGCGCTCCCTCAGCCGGATCCTGACTCCCGGAACGACCCTTGAGGACCAGCACCTCGAAGCCGGGCGCAATCAATACCTCCTCGCCTGCGACTGGACCCCGCAGGGTCTTCAGGCAGCCTGGCTCGACCTCACGACCGGGGAGTTCCAGATCGCTTCCAGCCCCGGTCCGGCCTCCCTGGTCAATCTCTTCCACGCCCTCGATCCACGGGAAGTGATCCTTCCCGGGGAGGCCCTTGAATCCTGGCAAAACGAGGCGGAGGCCGCCGAATGGTCCTTGGAAGTCAACCGCCTCCTCGAGGGCCGGACGCACTCCAGCCTCTCCCCCTGGCAGTTTGATCCCCGCGAGGGCGCCCGCACGGTCATGCAGGTCCTCGGGGTCATGAATCTCGAGGGCTTCGGCATCCCCCTTGAGCACCCCGCCCTCGGCCCCGCCGGCGCCCTCCTCGCCTACGCCACCGAAAATCTCTGCGCCACCCCCGCCAATATCCGCCGGATCCGTGAATACCGTTCCAGCGTTTCCCTCCAGATGGATGCAGCCACGCTGCGCAATCTTGAGATTTTCCGCTCCAGCCAGGGCCGGCGCAGGGGTTCCCTCCTCGAGGCCATGGACGCCACCACCACCGCCCCCGGAGCCCGCCTCCTCGAACAGTACTTAACGGAACCACCTCTCGATCTCGAGGTTCTCCGCCACCGGCAATCCTGCGTCGGCGAATTCCTCAGCGCGCCCGGCCTCGCCTCCGAGCTCCAGGAATACCTCCGCGGGGTCCGCGACCTTCCGCGGATCATCGGTCGCCTCCGCAATGGCCTCCGCAATCCCCGCGAACCCGGCGCCATCCGCCAGACCCTTCACCAGCTCCCTCACATCCACGCCGTGATCGAAAAGTTCGAGAGCGGCCCCCTGAATGCCCTCGCGGCACGACTCCACCTCTTTGAGGACCTCCGCGATCTCATGGACCGCGCCCTCAATGACACCCTTCCAAGCCAGATCCAGGACGGCGGCTTCATTACGGATGGCTTCGACGCCGAACTCGACCACCTCCGCGACCTCACCCGCAATTCCCGCCAGTGGATCGCCGACTTTGAGGCCGCCGAAATCGGGCGTACCGGCATCAAGTCCCTCAAGGTCAAGTTCAACAACGCCTTCGGCTATTTCATCGAGGTCCGCAAGGCCAACCTCGACAGCGTTCCCGAAGACTACATCCGTCGCCAGACGGTCACCAACGCGGAACGCTTCTACACCCCCGCCCTCAAGGAAAAGGAACGCGAAATCCTCAGCGCCGAGGAAAAGGCTGTCGCCCGCGAGGAAACCCTCTTCGGGGAAATTGTCGCCGCCATCCTCGAGGAGGCCGATCCCCTCGAGCAGACCGCCCGCTGCCTTGCCGAAGTGGACCTCTTTGTCGGCTGGGCCCAGCTGGCCCGCGAATGGAACTATACCCGCCCCGACCTCAACGCCTCCAACGCAATCGAGATCGAGGCCGGCCGCCATCCCGTCGTTGAGCAGATGATGCGCGAGCAGCGCCTGAAGGGCATCCCCGGCGAGCACGATTTTGTGCCCAACGACACCGTCCTCTCCGCCGACGAGGCCCAGATCGCCATCCTCACCGGTCCCAACATGGCCGGCAAAAGCACCTACATCCGCCAGGTTGCCCTCATCACCCTCATGGCCCAGGTCGGGGCATGGGTTCCCGCGGCAAACTGCCGCATCGGCCTTGTCGACCGCATCTTCTCGCGCGTCGGGGCCAGCGATGAACTGGCGCAAGGCAACTCAACCTTCATGGTCGAGATGAACGAGACCGCCAACATCCTCAACAATGCCAGCGGGCGCAGCCTCATCATCCTCGACGAAATCGGCCGGGGGACGAGTACCTACGACGGGCTCAGTATCGCATGGGCCGTTGTCGAGCACCTCCATGGCGACCAGGAGGCTGGTCCCCGGACCCTTTTCGCGACCCACTACCACGAGCTCACCCAGATTGAGGGCGAACTTGATCGGATCCGTAACTATTGCGTCGCGGTCAAGGAATGGAACGACCGCATCATCTTTGTCCGCCAGGTCCAGCGCGGGGCCGCCGACCGCAGCTACGGGATCCAGGTCGCCCGCCTCGCCGGCCTCCCCCCCTCCGTCATCGAGCGGGCCAAGGTCATCCTCCATCGCCTCGAGGCGGACGATTCAAGCCACAATATCCTCCGCAAACGGATGCGGGCCCGAGGCGGTGATTCCCGTGATGAGGCCGTTCCCCAGCTCGAACTTTTCTAATACCTGAACGAAGATGCCTCCCGCGGGTTGCATCAAGGAGACTTCGCATTTCCCTTTAATATAATGACTGCCAAGAACTTCCATGAGGTCATCCGTCTGATCCGCAAGGACGATCCCCGCTACGAGATCGGCGCCTACTTCTTCATAAGGCAGGCCCTCGATCATACCCTCTCGACAATTCGCCGCAAGGAGGAGGGTGGCCGACAACGCCACGTCACCGGCGGCGAACTCTGCGAGGGTATCCGCGAGTACGCTCTCGATCAATACGGCCCCATGACCCGCACCCTTCTCGAAACCTGGGGAATCCATTCCACCGCGGATTTCGGCCAGATCGTCTTCAACCTCGTCGAATACGGGGTCTTCGGTAAAACGGAAACCGACAGCCTGGAAGACTTCGATGAGGTCTATGATTTTGAGTCTGCCTTTTCCAGGCCCTTCCAGCCATCCCCTGTGTATCAGCAGGAAGCCAGCCAGCATGTCGGCCGCCATCCCGACTGACTTTCCTCATGACCCCCGACTCCCCCCCCGGACCTTCCCCGCTTCCCCCCTCCCTGCAGAGCCTTCTCGCAGAAACCCCCGAATCCATCGTTCTCGACAACGGCCTTCAGCTCGTCTTTCAGGAGGTCCCCGAGCATCCCGTGGTCAGTACCCAGGTCTGGATACGGACCGGCAGCATCCACGAGGAGGGCGCCCTCGGCTCCGGACTCAGTCACTTTCTCGAGCACATGCTCTTCAAGGGCTCGGAAAGGCGCCGCCCCGGAGAGATAGCAAGGGAGGTCCAGGCCTTCGGCGGCTCCATCAACGCCTACACCGCCTTTGACCGCACCGTCTACTACATCGACGGCCCTTCCGAGGGGCTCGACCAATCCCTCGACCTCCTCTGCGACATGACCCTCCACGCGCGCCTCCCCGCGGAGGAAGTCATCAAGGAGAAGGATGTCATCCTGCGCGAAATCGACATGACCCTCGACGATCCCGACCGGATTCTCCTCCGCAGCCTCTTTGCCACCGCCTTCCGCGAACATCCCTTCCGCTACCCCGTCATCGGGTTGCGCCCCCTTTTTGAACAGGTCGACCGGGATGTCCTTTCCGCCTACTATGAGGCGCGCTACGTCCCCGAAAACATGGTCCTTTCCGTGGTTGGCGACATTGACCGGAATGGCCTCCTCGAGACCGTCGGACGAACCTTCGGCGCCGTCCCGAGAACACCGGTCCGGCCCATTGTCATCCCCTCCGAATCCTCCCAGTTGGCCATACGGGAAAACCGCCTCGAAGGCGACTACCAGACCGCCCGGGGCATGCTCGCCTTCAAGATTCCCTCCATGCGCCATCCCGAGGCTCCCGCCCTGGATGTCCTTGCCGCCATCGTGGGTTCCGGCCAGAGCGGCCGTCTGCGTCAGAAACTGCGCGAGGACATGGGACTCGTCCACGATATATCCGCTTCCGCATGGAATCCCGGCCAGCCGGGCCTCTTCGTCGTCCAGTACCAGTGCGACCCCGACAAGGCCGACCGGGCCGAGGAAGCGGTGCGGGCCACTTTCGAGGCCTACAGGGAACACGGCTTCACCGCCCAGGAACTCGAAAAGGCAAGGCGCTTTGCCTCCGTCAGCGAAGTCCACGCCCGGCAGACCATTTCCGGGCTTGCCTCGCGCAACGGCCTGATCAGCGCGCTTGTCGGAGACCTCCATTATCCGGAGCAGTTTTTTCGCAGAATCCATGCCCTCTCCCTCGAGGATCTTCAGTCCCTTGCCGGAAAGACTTTCCGGAACGACCAGCTCTCTCTCGTTTCCCTCCGCCCGCCCGCCCCCGCGGCCCGCACACGCCCGGCCCGGGAAAACAGGGATCTTCCCCCTTTCGAGGAAGTCGCCCTCCCCAACGGCGCCCGCATCCTCTGGCAGGCCGATCACCGTCTCCCCCGTACCTGCATGCGCTTTTCCGGTCTCGGCGGATCCCTCTTCGAGGATCCATCCCACCGGGGTGCGACGTCCCTTCTCACCACCCTTCTCGCCCGCGACACCCGCTTCAACACCGCTTACCAGGTCGCGCGTAACCTCGAGAGCGATGGCGGCTTCCTCATCGACGCTTCCGGGAACAATTCCTTCTCGCTCGCCACCGAGGTCATGCCGGAAATGGCCCGGCAGGGCCTGCGCGCCCTCGAGGAGGCCGTCCTTTACCCGGCCTTCAAGGAGGCGACCCTCAACCGCGAGCGCGAGGCCCAGCTCGCCCACCTCCACATCCTCAATGATGAGATCCTCGACCATGGCCGCCTCGCCATGCGGGCTCTCTTTTTTGGCAGTCATCCCTTTGCCTCCGATCCCGCCGGAAGCCTTGAAAGCTGCGCCCGTATCGACAAGCCCTGCCTGAATTCCCTCTACAACCGGCTCATTGTCGCCCCCAACAGCCTTCTTGTCATCGCCGGCGACTTCGACCCGGAGAAACTCATTCCGCATGCCCGGGCCTTCATGGAACAACTGCCGGGCTGGAGCTTCCGCTCCCTCCAGCGTCCCTTCACCGGGCCAGCAGCCACAGGACTCCATTCCCGGACCCTCAACCGTGAGCAATCCGTCGTTTTCGAAGCTTATCCGGATGTCGGCATCACCGCCGAAAACGACTGTGTCGCCCAGCTTCTCGACGAGATTCTCTCGGACATGTCCGGACCCCTCTTCCGTTCCGTCCGCGAGGAACATTCCCTCGCCTACTTCGTCGGGGCCGCCCGCATCCTCGCCCCCCGTCATGGGGTCTTCTATTTGTACGCCGGAACGCAGCCCGGAAAGGCCGGGGAAATCTACGGGTTCTTCGCCGCCGAACTTGAACGCATCCGCACCGGCGGCCTCGGGCAGGAGGAACTCGACGCCGCCCGGACCCGCCTCGTCGTCCAGAACCGCTTTTCCCTCCAGAATCCGGCCACCCGCGCCGCCCGCGCCTCCCTGAATGCCCTCTATGGCAAACCGGTCATGGACTGGCTCAACTACGAGAACCGGCTTAAAGTCGTGACGGTCGAGGATATCGCGGCATTCACCCGTCAACACCTCTCCCCCGAGACCGCCCTGCGCCTGACCGTGGGACCTGAATTTGACTAGAGGGTCCGCTTGCGCCGCCTCCACCCGAAGGTGGAAAATCCCCGCACCATGGATCCCAGGCAGCGCGGGGCCTTTGTTGTTCCCTTTATCCTTCTCCTCAGTACTGGCATGCTCCTCCTTGCCGTCCTCGCCCTTGAGCGCTCCCTCGACAGCGCCAGGCGGGCCTCCATCCGCGCCCTTCACCAGAGGGCCCGCCTGACCCTTGAACTCAATGTCAATCCCCTCAAGGAAGTCCTTGAAGCCCGTCTTCTCCGGTCCCCGGCAGCCAGCGCAGCCACCGGCGACCCCGCCCGGCCGGTCGCGCTCCATGCCTCCACGGGGGTCGAAGTTCCCCTCCACAGCCGTGGGGAGGCCCGGCCTGTGGAAGGGCTTTCCTTCACTTCCAGTCTGGGTCCCCATTCCCTTTACGCCGAAATGGTCCCGGGGAAGCCCTCCGCATCCTCTTCCACCATGGACCTTGCCTGGGCCGCGGAGGATATCTCCCTCTTCGGCATTTCCTCCCCTCCCCCCGAAACCTGGCCCCTCGAAGGATGGGCTTGGGCACCCCTGCCGGAAGGCGAATCCAGTCTCACGGATTTCCGGCAGCCGTCTCTTGAGACGGGCCTCTCCATCGCGCCCCCGGTTCCCGTCAACGATCCCCTCCCGCTGATGGTCGAGGCCAGCCCGGCCCTCGTTCCCGTCGTCCGGAATCTCGAGCTGCATCTTGGCGTCTTTGCCAGCGGGGCCACACGGACACGCGAAAAAACAGTCCGTGTCCGCTACCACATCGCCGGGGAGATCTGGAACCCCTACAACCGTTCCATGGAAATTCATCCTGGAGACGGGTTCTCCCCCTCCTTCCGGGTCATTTTCTGGAACCTTCCCCAAGTACGTCTCACCAATCTCAGCAGGGGCCTCTCATCGGGCTGGCTCTCCCTTGACGCAGCCGCCAATTCGGCCAGCGGGGCCGAGGGCATGAGTGCCTGGATTGAACTGCCCGGTCTTCTTCGTCCCGGCGAAATCCTTCGCTTCCTCGAGCCGGATCCGTCCTCGCAGCCCGAAGGCCTTGCCCGCACCCTGCATCCTGCCTTCATGACCGGGCCGGCCGATCGCATCCGCATGGAATGGCGCCAACCGGACGGCGGGCTCCATGCCGCCTGTCTCGACCTTGCCCGGGGTTCTCCGCTTGACCGGGCAATTGCGGGGGCGGGCTGGTTCCGGGCAGAGGCCTTCTATCCCGATCTTCCGGAAGAGCTCTTTTTCCGCGCCGATGACGGCCCAAAGCCCTTTTACCTCGCCGGAGGAAGCCTTTCCTACCGGATCGATAACGCCCACCTTGCCCTTTCGCTCAAACAGGGTCCCGCCCTCCTCGACCTTTCTCTTGATCCCCGCCGGCGGCGCATCCTCGGCGATGCCGCCCTCGAGGATGCCGCCGGCAACCGCCGACAGCCTCATGAGGTCTTTCACATGACAGCTTCCCCGAGACCCCCCAGGCCGGACCAGCCAGCTCTGGGCTCAATCCGTGAACCCCTCTTTTCGTGGCCGGCCAATCCCCCGCAGTCAATGCTTCAGGCTATGGACCTTCCCGTCTTTGAGGAGGGTTTCCGCCTCGGGTCCAGCGCGGCCTGGCGGGTAAACGCCGCATTGGACCAGGGCTCTCCATGGGAAACTGATGCCCCTGCCTCCCTGCCACGGAGCCCCGGCACAGAGGGGAAACATGTCCTTCCCTACAGGCCGGTTTTCCCGGTCAACCTTCGAGCCCCCAAGGCATGGGAGGATCTCCTGCGGAAATCCTCCTCTCAAACCTCCTCCCCGCCCAGGGCCCGGTTCCCTGCCTATCCACATCCCGTGCCCGGGCGGGAATCCGACTTCCTGGAATGGGAGCAGGCCGCGATCAGCACCGCGGCTGCCTTTCTCAGCGCCAAGGCAGCCTCTGTCCCAAGCCGGTCGGTCGGTCGATTCTTTTCCCGGGGCCTTCTCGGGGATGCTTTTCCGGCAAGGACCTCTTCCCCGCAAAAAACCGCGTTAATGCCCCTTCGTGGATGGTTGCGGAAAGCCCCCGCGCCTCGCCCCCGCGGAGCTGCCTGGGTCCTCCATCTCGCTGTCCGTCTCGAAGGTCATCCCTCTCTCTGGAAAAGCGCCCGGGTCTGGCTCCTTGAGTATCAGATCTCCGGGGAACAACCCCGTTTAGAGGTTATCCGCTTTGAGTGGACGGTGCCGGAGCATCACCTGGTCCGCTCGCCCCGGGGAAAAGAAACTCCAGTTGATTCCGGTCCTGCGGTTCCGGAAAGCGGACCCCCACCCCGATCAACCTGACCGCGTGGGGGCTGCGTGAAAAAGCCTC
>JAWLGH010000022.1:0-40390 GCA_041685165.1 Oceanipulchritudo sp.
CCGGCGGGTCATGGGTCTGCACTTTCTCAATGAAAACGAACTCCAGCGCCGGGAGCGCTTTGCCGACACCTGCGCCTTCGGGGGCTGGTTCATCGACCTCCATACCCCGGGTGGCCTGCTCGCCCCGACGAGTGAGCCCGACAGTGCGATTGGCTACAACGCGGACCTTGAATCAGTGGCCCTGAAGTACATCGGACCCTACGGTATTCCCCTCCGCTCCCTCGTCAGCCGGGATGTGAGCAACCTCGCCATGGCCGGGCGCAATATTTCCGTCACCCACGCCGCCCTCGGGACCGTCCGCGTCATGGCCACCTGTGGCCTCATGGGCGAAGCGGTCGGCACCCTTGCCGCTACCGCCTCCCGGAACGGGGCCAGCCTCGCCCACGCCGCGGAAAACGCGATTCACGAAATCCAGCAGGTCCTCCTCCGCAATGGCTGTTACCTGCCCGGCTTTGCCAATTCCGATCCGGCCGACCAGGCCCGGCGTGCAAGCGTGAGGGCCAGTTCCGAATACGCCTTTTCCGGCCTCGGGACCTGGGACCGCGTCGAGGATACCGGCCTGCGGGAACGCGTCTGGACCTCCGGCACGGGCAAGGTTGTTGCCCTCTCCAAGCGGCCCTGCCAGTGGTTTCAAATCGACGGGGGCCCCCTCGACCGCCTCGGTGTCCACCTCCTGAACCGGACCCGCGAAACCCAGGCGGTAAAAGCAACCCTGCGCAAAGTGGATTCACTCTGGGATTACGACGCCGGGGGCGGGCCCGTCCTCTGGTCGGGCGTTCTTGATCTGCCCGCGCAAGCCGATGAGGTGATCTGGGCCGAGACCGCCCTCCCCCATTCCCCGGCGGGCACCTGCCGCCTCGAGCTGGAAGGATCCGCGGAAGCGGCATGGCGCTGCTCCTCCAACCGGGCCCTCGGCCTTGCCGGGGGCTCCATCATCGGATCCGGCCGTTACCACTGGAACCGCCTCCACGGCGAAATGGCCCTGCGCATGGAACCGCCCCAGAAGGTCTATTCGCCCGCGATGGTCATCAGCGGCCTCACCCGGCCCGTTGACGCCACCAACACCTGGTTCAGCGACCCGTCCCAGGGCCTTCCCCAATGGATCGAGCTGACCTGGCCGGAGGCCGTTTCCCTTCGGACCATCGAACTCACCTTCCCGGCCCAGCTGATCCTCGAGACGCACTGGGAAAACCCCTTCTACGTCCCCCCGCAGGTGGCCCGGCGCTACAGCCTCAGCGTCCCCGGCACAGAGGGGGAGCGGACACTCATCCGGAAGGATGACAATTCAAATACAAAATGTGTCCACAAACTGGATACACCCGTCAGGACCCGGTCCCTCCGGCTCACGATCGGGGAAACCCACGGCGGCCGGTCCGCCGGCCTCGTTGAGATGCGCTGCTACTGAAGCCGCGCCTCCCCGTGTCAGCCGGCCCCGGCCTCAATCTCAAGCATCAGGTCCCCCTTGGCGAGGACCTGGCCCGGCTCGATATGGACCGATTTGACGACCCCCTCCATCGGGGCCGTGATTTCGTTTTCCATTTTCATGGCGTCGAGAATCATGAGGGGATCCCCGGCGGCGACCCGCTGGCCCTCCTCGACAAGGATCCCGACAATCTGTCCCGGGAGGCTGGCCCGTACCTCCCCGCTGACCTCCGCCCTCGGAAGCGGCGGACGGAAACGGGTCGAGGCCATCCGCGAAATATCCACATCAAAAGGCACTCCCTTGAGAAAGACCCGTACCGGCATCCCGTCACCGCGGCGTTCAATCTCCACCGGACAGACCCGGTGGTCGATCATGAGCGTCTTCAGCGTCCCGTCCTCCTGGACCTTGCGGATCTGGATCGTGTGGCGGGTCTTGCCGACGTTCACCTCGAAGGGCCGTCCAAAGTCGGCCTTCCGGTCAATGACAACGGAATGTTTCCGTCCGCAGCGTACACTGTAGTTCATAAGGGCCTCCGGGGTTTGCGGGGACGGAGCCAGCGCGTGGCGGCGCTGAGGACGGATTGCTCCCCCTCCTCGGCGACAACCGCCTCCATCCGTTTCAGGGTGTCCCCGTCCCGGTGCAGGGAAAGGGCCGCGACAAGGGCTGCCAGCTCGTGGTCCTTGTCCGATTTAAGGGTGTCGATGAGGGCCTGCCGGTCCTCCGCCCGGCTGATAAACCCGGGCGTGACTTCACAGGCCCGGAAGGCCTCCGACTTGAGGACGGCCCGCATCAGGGGAATGTTCGTCTTCACCCCCTCCACGAAAAACTCCTCGAGGGCGATTTCCAGCTTAAGGAGGGCCTCGTCGCGATTCTGTCCACGTACGAGAAGTTTCGCTACCATGGGATCGTAGAACGGGGAGATGCTCGCCCCGCTGAAGATCGAGGTCTGCATGAAGACCTCCTCCCCGAAAGGAAGATAAAGCCGGTCCACCTGTCCGGGTGACGGGGCGAAATTGTTCAGGGGGTCCTCGGCAACAAGGTAGGAGGCAATGACGTGGCGCCGCGGGACCGGGGTCTCATCAACCGGCAGGCTGAGCCGTTGCCCGGCATGGAGGCGAATCTGTTCCTTGATGAGGTCCACCCCCGCAAGCAGGGTTGTCGCCGTGTGGGAGGGCTGGATGTACCCGTTGATCTCGAGAAAGGAGACCTCGCCGTCCCGGACGAGAAACTCCACCGAGGCAAAGCCGAAAATCTCCAGCCGTTCACAGAGGACGCGGATCTCCGACATCAGTCGCGCACGCATGTCCGCGTCGAAGTCCGGCGAGGGCGTCTCGACGAGGAGCTTCTGGAAACGACGCTGGAGGGAGCAGTCCATCTCCGGAAAAACAATCGTCCGTCCGCTCTCATCCCGGAGAATGGGGAACTCCACATGCCGCGCACCGGCAAAGTCTTTCTCAAGGTAGGCCTCCGACGAATTGAGAAGGAACTTGGTACTCGCGGCCTTGATATTCTGGAACGCTGCCTGAAGCTGCTCCTCATTCTCCACCCGGCTGATCCCGATCCCCCCAAAACCGTGAACGGGTTTCACCATGAGGGGAAAGGTCAACTCACGCGACGCCGCGAGAAGGGACTCGGCGTCGCTGCAGGGGGATGAGCCCGGAAGAACCGGCAAACCCGCCTTGCGCGCCGCCTCCTTGACCGCGCTTTTGTCCGAAAGGGCATGGGCCCCCCTGGCCCGGGGGGCAATGAGGACGATGCCCTGCTCCTCCAGTTCCCGGGCAAAGGCCTCGTTCTGGGCGAGGAAGCCGTATCCCGGATGGACCGCGTCAATCTTGAGTTCCCGCGCAAGGGCGACAATCTGGGCGATATCCAGGTAGGGCCGGACCTGCCTGTCACTCTGTTTCAACTCATAAGCCTCGTCCGCGTTGCGGACGCCCGCGCTGTCGCGGTCCTCCTCCTCAAAGAAAGTCACGGCGGTAGCGCCCAGTTCCTTCACGGCCCTGACCCCGTTGGCCTGGATGAGTCCGCGGTTGGCTATCAGGACACGCTCGAACATCAGTTCCTTTCTTCCTTTCATCCTCAGAGGGGAATGTTGCCGTGTTTGCGGTGCGGACGATCCACCTGCTTGTCGCTGAGCGACCAGAGGAACTGCCGGATGATAGCCGGCGTATCGCCCGGTTCAATGACGTCGTCAAGGTATCCGAGTGAGGCCGCCATGCGCGGATTGGCGAAGGTCTCGATGTATTCGGTCTCCTTGTCCCGCGCCTTCTGCTCCGGATCATCGCTGCCGGCTATGTCGCGGCGGAAGATGACGTTGACGGCACCTTTCGGCCCCATGACCGCAATCTCGGCCCCCGGCCAGGAAACCACCATGTCCGCCCCGAGGTGCTTTGAACACATGCAGATGTAGGCGCCCCCATAAGCCTTGCGCAAGATAACGGTCAGCTTCGGGACCGTCGCCTCGCTGTAGGCGTAGAGCAACTTGGCCCCGTGGCGGATGATCCCCGAATACTCCTGGTCTACCCCCGGAAGGAAGCCCGGGACATCGACCAGGGTCAGGAGCGGGATGTTGAAGGCGTCGCAGAAGCGGACAAAACGGGCCGCCTTCCCGGAGGCATTGACATCGACGCAGCCGGCAAGGTGCTTCGGGTTGTTGGCGACAATTCCCGTACTGATTCCGTCAATACGGGCAAAGCCGGTCACGATGTTCGTCGCATACCCCTCCTGGAGCTCGAAGAAGGTGTGCGCGTCGACAAGCTGTTCGATAACCTCGTGGATGTCATAGGCCTTGTTCGGGCTTGCGGGAACGGTTTCCTCAAGGATGCCGGGCCGGCTCGAAAGGCCCGTCACCGGCGGAACGACCGGGGGCGTTTCCTGGTTGTTCGGGGGAATATAGGAGATCAGGCGTGCAACCCAGTTAAGGGTCGATTCATCATCCTCGCCGACATAACTGGCCACCCCGGAGCGGCCCATGTGGATTTCCGGTCCACCGAGGGTCTCCTTGGTCACCGTCTCCCCGGTAACCGTCTTGATGACGTCGGGCCCGGTGATGAACATGTTGGAGGTTCCCTTCACCATGGCGACAAAATCCGTGATTCCCGGGGAATAAACCGCGCCACCGGCACAAGGTCCCATGATCACGCTGATCTGGGGAATGACGCCACTGGCCCGCGTGTTGCGGAAGAAAATATCCCCGTATCCACAAAGGGCGCCGATGCCCTCCTGGATACGGGCGCCCCCGCTGTCGTTGAGGGTCACCATCGGGGCCCCGTTCTGGATCGCCATGTCCATGATGGCGGCCACCTTCTTGCCGTGCATCTCCCCGAGGGAACCTCCAAGCACAGTGAAATCCTGGGCCGCCATATAGACCAGTTCCCCGTTCACCCGGCCGAAGCCGGTCACGACCCCGTCACCGGGCGTCTTTTTCTTCCCGAGACCAAAATGGGTGCTTCGTAATTCGACGAAGCCCCCCACCTCGACAAAGGTGCCTTCATCGAAAAAATGTTCAATCCGTTCCCAGACGCCAAGTTTGCCGCGCTCATGCTGAGCCTGAATCCGGGCTTCTCCGCCCCCCAGCTTCATGGAGGCCTTGGTTTCCCTGAGGCGCCGGGTCGCCTCGGGCGGGGGTGTTGCGTCATTGCCGCTGTCTTCCATAAGCTAATTTAATAAGATACTGCAAAACCGTGAGAAGAAATAATAGTCCTGACAAGCAATTCCGACTCACCTTCCCTGCCCATCAAGAATACGCCGTCAACCACCTGTTTTGAAAGCCGCCCCGACGGCGCGGGCCCGTCCGATGGTGATTTCCCATTCCGCCTCGACCCGGTTTATGAAGCGATCCCAGCCACTGGCACTGCGCTTGCCACCCATCTCCCGATGGAGTTTTCCGTAGAGCGAATCCAGCGCATCCATGCAGACCTCCGAGGAAAAGGCCCGCGCTGTCTCGGCAAGGGCTTTCTGGAGGGCCTCCGGTCGATCCTGAAGCCAGTTCCGCACATCGCCGATACCACGGGCAAAGCCTTCCGGCCCGATATCATCTTCGAGAAGGCGCCCGTTGGACCCGTCCTCGACAATGTCACGTACGCCCGAGGCATCGAGGGCGGCGACCGGGACCCCGGCAGCCATGGCTTCGGCAAGGACCATCCCCTGGGTCTCCGATTTCGAGGAGAAAATGAAGACATCCATGGCCCGGTAGGCATCGACAAGGGCCTCTCCCTTCAACTTGCCGGCCCGGTGGACCCGATCCGTGAGACCGGCCTCCTCGACCGTCTCCGCGATGGCCTCCTCAAGGTCGCCCGATCCCACCAGCAGGAAAACGGCATCCGCGTTTTCCCTGAGGAAGTGGCAGGCCGCCTCGACGAGGAAGGTCAGGTTCTTCTCCTCCGCGAGACGACCGACGTGCCCGATGACAAAGGCCCCGGCGGGTATCCCGAGCTGCTTGCGGGCCTCGGTCGAGGACCCGGACGTGAAGGTTTTCGTGTCAATCCCCGTCGGAATGACCGAGACGGGCGTCTTCACCCCGCGCTCGCGTATGAGACCGGCGATGCTTCCGCTGGGGGCAATGACCCGGTCACAGAGATTTGCATACTCGCTCGCAAGCTCGATTGCGAGACGCTCGAGATAATCCGAATCCTCAAGGACGTAATGGACATAGTCCTCGTAGCGGGTGTGATGGGTAAAGACGAGGGGAACGCTCCACTGGTTGGCCATGCGCATGGCGGCGTCCCCGAGAAGAAACGGGTGATGGCTGTGGATGATGTCCGGTTGAAAGTCCTTGATGGCCTCCCCGATACGGTTCCCTGAGGGCAGGCGATAGGAAAAGTCGGTCCCGTTGAAATTCCGGATGGAGGGTATGCGGATGACATCCTTTTCCTCCTCCGGCTGATCCGGAAAATCCGGGGCGATGACAAGGCAGCGGTGGCCACGCTCGCGCATGCCCTCGACAAGGGCCCCGACCGAGTTGGCCACGCCACCGACATGCGGGAGATAGGTATTGGTGAATACGGCTAGTTTCATGGATGAAGGCGGTCAGTTAAGATTCAAGGATGAGGCAGCGTCATCGCGCAGGCAAACCTTAACAACGGGCGCTGACCGGTGCCAGTCGGACTCCACCGAAACCCTCCAGGTATTGTCCTCCTTGACCATTTCAATCGACACCCGGCCCCAGGAAGTGAGCGTCGGGCCAAAGGCCATCGGTTCAGCCTGTTCAAGCCAGGCCGAGGGAAGGCCCTTTCCGATGCGCAGTTCTTCCTCCCCTTCCTCGATAAAGAGGGCCCGCATCATCTGGCACCACTCGGCCGCGGCCCAGGCGTGCTCCCCGTCTCCCATACAGCCGCCCTCCGTCTGCGGGTGGACCGCCTCGGGCCACTTGCCGGTGGGCGAGGCAATGTCGGCCGTGGCCTGCACGAGGTCCATGTAACGGGAATCGCCGTAGCTGAGAAGGGTCTGGGCAAGGTCAAGGGTCAGGTAGGCGTTGATCCCGGAATGAATCATGTTCTGGAAAAAGCCCCCCTTATGGAAGGATTCCCTCATGAGCCAGTCCGCCGTTGCGAGCAGTCTGTCGGACGAAACCCAGTCGAGTTTGAGGGGATAGTCGGCCACCATCGACCCGATGGCCCCGGAATCCATCCGCCGCAGCGGAGCGGCGGGGATGCCCTGCCCGACCCGGGACTCCTTGAGGGTCGCGAGGCTGGCCTTGATCGCGGTCTCAAAGGATTCCGCCATCCGCCCGACCTCGAGAGCCTTATCCTTTTCCCCGCGGCGCTGCAGGAGGGCCTCGGCGGCCCGCAACCCGGCGGCTCCCCAGAAATCGTCCCAGTAGTAAAAGTCATTCGGTCCGAGGTGCTCGGCACTGAATCCCGCCGGGAGCAATCCCCGGAGCGGTTCCTTCTCCGCCCGCGTCCGGCGGCGCTTGCGCTCGATCCAGCGGGCTGCCCGGTAGAGGGCCTTTGTCTCAAGGGAATCCCCGGTTCGGCCCGTGACCCGCTCATAGCGGTCGGCCAGCCAGAGGACCTGGCCGTTGGAATCCCATTCCCCTTCCTGGGAATGGAAATAGCCGTCAACCCGTTGCCGCTTATGGAAGGCCTTCAGCGACTTCCGGACAATCGCCTCCTGCCCCAGCCCGAGAAGGGCGTTCCCGATGATGCAGGCATCGCGGAACCAGAATCGTCGGTAGGTGTACGGTCCGGGAAGGATGTCCGTCTGGCTGAGGAGGGCAAGGGTCTGCAGGCTGCTTTCATGGATTTCCCGGAATTGCGTATTGGGAATGCGGATACGAGCCCAGTCACGCATGTGCGCGTCCCATCCGGCCGCCGCGGGACGTTCCGGTCCCTCCTTCAGGTTCAGGATGGGGGCGTCCTCGACGACCGGAATCCGGTAGGTCAGGTTGAGCGTTTCACCAGCCTCCACCCGGTACCCCGCGCCCGCCGTGGCGAGCCCCACGTCACAGGAAATCACGTCCGACGGAACGCCGCCCCGGACAAGGCTGAGAACGTCCCCGTGCTCGTAATTGGAGGTGTAGGTGGTGTCGGGGCATGATGAAAAGCGCACCGGTGTTCCCTTGTCCACCTCGAGGAGACAGCCCTCCTCACTGAAGGCGACCTTCTCGACAAACTGGATGCCCTCGGGGTTGCAGGGCCGTATCGCGACCACGAAGCGTCCCGGGGTGGCCGCCTTGACCTGTATCCGTGTTTCCAGCACAGCCTCCCCGTCGGACCAGAGGACCTCGCTCGAGATATCCAGCCGGGCGGCCTTATTGGCGCAGCGGGTTTCCACGCAGTGGCGGCCTCCGGCAATGAGCGCCTGGTCCGCCTCGACAAGCGTGGAGGGAAAGAGGGATTCGCCCTCGTCAGCGACAAACCAGTGGTCCACCGACCAGTCGTCATGATGCGGAGTGACCATCCCCCGCGGGTCGACAATGGGCATTTCCAGGCAACCCGGCACGCCGAGAGCGGTCCAGTTACGGTGCGTCAGGTTGACATGGCTGAAGGAAAAAGCCCGGGGAATAAAGGATCTGTCTTCGGGACTGAACTGACGTACGATCCAGTAGGGCCAGATCCAGTCAAGGTTGTGCTGGATGACTTTCGTGTTCAGCAGGCCGCGGGCATGGAAGAGCATCCCGGCACGGATCAACTCAATGGGTTCCTGGACTTCGGAGGGCTGGGAAAAGCGTCTCAGGCGGGCCAGCAGTTCCAGAGGGTCGAGAAACCCCTGACGGTGCGCAATGCGGCGCACGATGAACCGCCATGGGAAGAGGTTGAATAAACGCATGTTCCCACTATACTTCAGTCCCTGCGCCTTGTCAGGTCAGTCCAGGAAATCCTGCCCGTCACGGGCTCCGCCGCCGTGCCTGGACGAGCCGTACCTGAACCTTGTGGACCGCTCCATCGCCGACCGGAGGCACGAGGTTGCTCTCGACCGTCTTTCCATCTACGATAACTGACTGGACCGTGTTCCCCGTCCCCGATGGACGCTCGTAATGGATCTCGAACAGATCCCCGCGGAACGGGCGTTCAAGGACGGCGCCTTTCCAGCCCTCGGGAAGGGATGGCTGCAGGCGCAGACCCTCGTATTCAGCCACGGCCCCGTAGATTCCCTCCACAGCGGTCATGAACAGCCAGGCCGCCGACCCCGTTCGCCAACCGGAGAGATAGAGGTTGCGTTCCCGGCGTCGCTCGACATCCGGACCGATGTAATAGTTGGGAATGGTGAAGGGTTCGGTATCGGTGTTCGGCTTGTTGTCGGTATCCGGCAGGATGGACTGGAAGGCTTTCCAGGCGGCATCAGCCATCCCGGCGCCCGCAAGGGCATGGATCCAGAAGCAGTTCCCGTGGACATAGACCGACCCGTTTTCGTAGAAGCCGGGCGTCATGGCGGTTATCTGCCCAATCCGGGGAATCAGCCGGGTAAAGGACGGGGCATTGAGGACCATCCCGTAGCCGACATCAAGGTGCTCGAGGGCCGATTCCACGGCGGTCGTCCCCCGCGCCCCATCCGCAACCCCGCTGATCAGGGCCCAGCTCTGGGGATTGAGGAAGATGCGTCCTTCGCCGCGGTCTTCCCGGGGAAGCTTCGCCGAGCCCACCGGAATGCCGGCATCATCAAAGGCCCGCCGGTACCATTTCCCGTCCCATCCATGTTCATTGATTGCTTCCTCAAGGGTTGAGGAGGCCGCTTTCATCTCTTCTTCAATTTCCTTCTGGTCCACCTGGGCGGCCAGTTCCGCGAAGAGATCGCAGCCCCATTTGACTTGCATCGAGAGCATCACGCTCTCCCCACGCCCGGCCGCGCCGACACCGTTCATGGTGTCACACCAGTCCCCGTAATGGATCCGGTTCAGGCCATGGGACCCCACATCCGCTATGAGGTGGCGCTGCGCCGCGAGGAGGTGTTCCCAGACCGTCCCCGTCCGCACCGGGGCGGCATGGGGATCTTCATCATTAAGGTAGGGAACCTTTTCCTCAAGCACCGCGAAATCGCCCGTTTCCTTGAGGTAGAAGGACACCGCCATGATGAGCCAGCTCGGGCTGTCGGCATAGTTCTGCAGATCCAGTTCCCCCGTCGGCAAGCGCCAGGCACGGATCCCGCGACCATCCGGATACTGCTTTGAAAAAACCTCAAGGAGGCAGGCCCGGGCGCCTTCGGGATCAGTTAACCGATGTCCGAAGGTGTCCTGCAGGATATCCCGGAAACCCCGCCCGATGACACGTCCCCAGTGCCGCACAAAGGACAGCTGATGCTTCAGCCAGATATTGACCCAGCGGTCAAAACGGGCTTCCGGGCTCCGCGAGACAATTCGTCCGGCCCGGGCCTCCCCGGAGAGGAGAATCCGCTCAAAGCGGGCTTCCGGAACCCCCCGAGCCAGCAGGGTCCTGATAAGGGCTTTGCCCTCTTCCTCGTCGCGCATGATGCCGACCGCACAATGAAGGGTCTGCTCCCCGCCGGGCTTGAGGACAAGATCATGCCGCAGGGAGGCTCCGAGCCATTCCGTCCCGGCCTCCGGATTATGGAGGTCCCCCCGGGTGACGGCTTGCGGGCAGGTATAGTCGCGGTAATGCCCGAGAAAAGCATCCCGGCTGACAGTTGCAGCCTCCGGCTTCCGGTCCGAGGCAAGGAATGCCTTGAAGTCGGGTGGGAACTTCACACAGCTGTTGATCCCGAAAACCGCCTGCGCCCCGGCATCGTAGCGTCCCCCGAGAACGGCGATAAAATCCATCAGGGTATTGCCCCCGGTAAGGTGCATTTCCAGATAGGGAAAGAGGCTGATCCGCCGCTCCGTCTCCGACCGGTTGAGAACAGTCAGGGACCAGATCTCGGCCCGTTCCCCCGTATCCGGGACAAAGACGCGCCAACGTGCTTCAATCCCGTATTTAAGCGAGCTCATGACCTGATATCCCGGACCAATACGGCATTCCCATTCCTCCGACTCCGGCAGTCCCGGGGCTCCCGTCAGGCTCCAGTGCCTCCCGGAATCCCGGTCGCGGAGATAGACAAAGCGTGGCCCGCCCGAGCCGTCCCGGTCCTCGGTGAGGTTGACCCGCAGGCCCTTCTCCCCCGGTTGCCAGAAGCTGGATCCGGTACCCTGCTGGGTCAGGTTGACGAGGTACGTCTCATTAAAGAGGTAATTGTGCCACGGGCGCGGGGTCTCCGGATTGGTGATCACATATTCCCGCCCGCTTTCAGTGTAGTTTCCGCAATCAAGGTTCATATCGCTTCTCCGCGTGAAGGATTAAGGTCCATGGATCCGCCACCCTACCGGAATCCGGGAAAGCCTGATACCCCGGCCTGCGTCGACCAGCGTCATCGAAAGCGCCACCGGATCCCGCTTGCCCCAGCCCCGGATCACCCGCCCGGAGGGGGCCAATTTGTTTTGCCTTTGCCCACGCATCGGCCTCCTTTGGGAAGCGCTTACCGATACCAGCCATGGACACTCCGCATCCCCATAACCGTCTCCAGAGCCTCCTCTGCAAGCTCCAGGACCACCTCCGCGAAACCGTCTGCGGCGCCCGCGATGCCGATGCTGATCAGCGCCTCGCGCGTGTCGACAGGGTCACCGAGGCCGACACGATCTACCGGATTGACCGCGTCAGCGAAGCCTGTATCACCGCCTGGTTCAACGCCAACTGGCCCCCCGACCTTCCCGTCGAGGTGGTCATGGAGGGATCCCCCCCGCTCCTCTTCCCAGAGGGCATCCCCCTTGGGGAAACCGCCTGGAAATGCCTCCTCGATCCCATCGACGGGACCCGCAACATGATGTACGACAAGCGCTCCGCATGGGCCCTTGCCGGCATTGCTCCCCAGCGCGGTGAGCAAAACCGGATCGGGGATATCGTGGTTGCCGCCATGACCGAGTTTCCGTCCTCCAAGGCCTGGCGCAGCGACCAGCTCAGTGCGATCCGCGGCGAGGGCCTCAACGCCGTCGCCCACGATCTCCGGACCGGTGACACCGCCCCCCTTTCCGTCCGCCCGAGCCGGGCCGTCGACTGCCTCCATGCCTTCGCCTCCGTGACCCGCTTTTTCCCGGATGGTCTCGGCCTCCTCGGGCAGCTGGAAGAACGGCTCTGGAAGGCACTCTATCCCGGGTCCCCCGGGGGTTCCCCGATTATCTTCAATGACCAGTACCTCACCACCGGGGGGCAACTCTATGAACTCATGGTCGGCCATGACCGCTTCATAGCCGACCTGCGTCCCCTCGTCTTCCGGAAATGCGGCCTCCAAGGCAGCCTCAGCGCCCACCCCTACGACCTTGCGGGCGCCTGCATCGCCGAGGAGGCCGGCGTCATCATTGAGGATCCCCTTGACGGCACGCCCCTTTCCGTGCCCCTCGACACCGTTTCCCCGGTCGCCTGGGCGGGATATGCCAACGAAGCTATTGCCAGCCGCATTCGTCCGGTTCTTTCCGGGCTCATCCGCGAAATGCTCTTATGAAGGGGGCTGCTCGGAGGAAATTTCAGAAACCGCCTCCGCCGCGCGCCGAAATCGGCCCATGGCTTCAATGAAAGCCGCCTCCCGCCCGGAATCCTCAAAGGACAGATTCGAATCGCGGGGACTGTAGGTCCATGCGCCCCATTCCGAGATAAGGACCTCGAGGGCGGCAAGGGCCGACGAAAGCAGCTCGAGGTCAAGCTTGCGAATCGTGTAGGTATGCCCCTGTTCCCATGACTGGAGGACGCGCTCCATTTCCGCAACGGCGATCCGCTTCGCCGAAGGCTCAAGAGCAAGCTCCTCAATCGCCTCGTTGTAGGTATCCTCGAAGGTTTCGACAAAGCGGGTAAAGGTCCGGGCCGTCTCGTAGAGGCGCTGGTGATGCCGCTGTTCCTGTTCCAGCTGCTCAAGGGAACGGAAGGTCAGCCACGCGCTTGGTCCAAGAACCGGATTTTCATCCATGGCCTTCCTGTAGGCATCCGCGCGTTCCTTCATCCGGGCCTGCATGCGTTCATCGAGTTCGCGAATGGCCTCCAGACTCTGGAAATCGATCTGTCCCTCGTACTGCGTATAGCGGTCCTTCGGACGGGAGGCCCGTTCTTTCCGTTCCGCTTCAGCGGCTTCCGCCTCGCGGCGGCGAACCTCCAGGCGAACCTCCTGACGCAGGTCCACGATCGCTTTCTCCGCCCTGTCATCGAGGATCACCTGCTCGCGCTTCGCAAACGCCAGGGGCAGGACCAGAAGGCAGCCCGCAAGGCTGAAGGCCGCCCACCCGGCAAGCGCGGTATCGCGGAAGCCCAGACGCGGTCCAGCCAGAAGAACGCCCCCGGCAAGGAGGATCGCTGCCAACGGCCAAACCTGACTCAACAGGGGCCGCTGCAACCATGCGACATCGGGATACCAGCCGGTGAGCAGGAAATAGAACCCGCCCAGACAAAGAATCCCGAACGCGAGGATGAGGCGCGTCATGGCCGCAACTGGAAAAAGGCCCGGGCGTTGCTACTGGTCGTTTCCCCCAGCTCCTCGAGCGTGACCCCGAAAAGCTCCGCCGCATACTCGGCGATATGGCGCACATGCGCAGGCTCGTTGGGCTTCCCGCGGAGCGGTTCCGGTGCCAGAAAGGGAGCGTCGGTCTCAAGCATGAGGCGCTCCAGCCCCTGCAGCCGGGCCGCCTCCCGTACCGGTTCGGCGTTCTTGTAGGTCAGGATGCCGGTGAAGGAAGCCCGTCCCCCCCGCTCAAGAATCGGCTGCAGGGCCTCCGGTCCGTCCGAAAAGCAGTGAAAGACCACTTTGCGCCAGTCGAGGCCGCTCTGGTCAATCATCCGGACACAGGCATCGACAGCGTCGCGGGAATGAACCACGATCGGGCAATCCAGCTGGAAGGCCATCTCAAGCTGCGCGGCAAAAACCCGTTCCTGGTTCCGGCGGACCTCCGCGGCCTCGTCCGGATAGGTTGGCAGATGAAAAAAATCGAGTCCTATCTCCCCGAGGGCGACCGGGCACGGCTCCGTTCCAAAGTAGGTCGTGATGGTCTTGAGCTGGTCCTGCCAGCCGTCCTCAATGTCACAGGGATGAATCCCGACCGTCCAATCCACCCGGCCTTTTTCCCGGCCGGCAAGACGGTAATAGAATTCCCAGTCCGCGGGGCCGGTCCCGATTGCGATGCATCGGTGTACCCCGGCCGATTCCATCCGCTCGAGAAGGGCTGCCCCCTCCCCTTTCCTGAAGGCCTTTTCGAGATGGCAGTGGGTATCGATCAACATGACGCTTCAAGAGACCATACTCTTGGGGAAGTTCAACCGTGAAAGGGATGATGTTTTTGATTTGAAAGGGATCTCAATTTAGCATTCTGATTAAAAGATGATCGGTGAACGTCTAGAAGAGGCCCGCAAACGCAAAAGCGTTACCATTCGTGAAGCCGCTGAGGCCACCAAGATCCGTGGGGATTATCTCCTGTCCATGGAGGACAATTCCTTCGACATCGATCTTCCGCAAATCTACATCCGCGGCTTTCTCAAGAATTACGCCTCCTTCCTCAAGCTGGATCCGGCAAGGATCCTCACCGACTACGATGCCCATCTGCTCGGTCGCTCCAGCCATCCCGGACACGGGATCCAGGCCCGCGCCGGAAATGAGCAGGAATCCCTCGGACGGGTCGAAATCAACCCCGAGGAACCCCCGGAATCAACCCGGAAGCCATCCGCCGACGACGACCCTTTCGTGGTCACCGAGGCCCCGGAAAGCGAGGGCCCCGAACCGGAGCTCCATCTGGACCTCGATCGCGAAGCGCCCGCACGGGAAAGGCCACCGACACCGCCCTCCCTCGAACGGACGGGCACCTATCACGACCAGGAATCCTGGAACGAGAACAAAGCCCTCTACCTGAAGATCGGAGTCGTCTTTGCCGGCATTCTCCTGGTCTCCATCATCCTTGTGGTCCTCATCCAGCTCTTGAGTGGGGACCGCGAGACCCCCGAAATCAACCCCGAACTGGCCGAAACGAGTCCCGAGCAGACGGTAACACCACCGGCCGCCCCGGAGGCCGAGACGGCAACGGCGGCGAGCGAGGATTTCATCCAGATAACGGCCTCCGACAACGTCACCCTCATTGTCGAGCAGACCCTTGACAGCGAGCGCCTTTACAGCGGTTCCCTCAACGCCGGGGAAACCATTTCCCTCGAGAAGGAAGGGCCGGTCTCCATCCGCTTCACCAACGGTTCAGCCCTTGTCATTGAAAAGGGCGACCAGTCCTTCAGGCCGGGGCAGTCCGGGGTCGGGCGCACGGTCGTCGAGTAGCCCCCTTACCGGCGGCCTACGCTTCCTCCGGCAACCGTGCCGCCAGGACTTGTTCACGGCTCAGGTGGATGATGTATTTGTCCGCAAAATACGGGTCCGGGATCATCTCCTCAATCGGGTACACCGCGAAGGGTTCCACCTCGAGGGCCCTCAATTCGTCAAGGTACAGGCTTCCCTTCCAGTAGAGGAGCCCGTTTGGCTGGCCCGGCGCCCCCCCGGAACGGATATTCAGGCGGATCCAGCGGAGGAATTTAGGAAGCGAGGCCACCGCCCGCCCAAGGATGAAATCCCATTTGGATTCCAGTGTCTCGGCGCGCTTGTTGATGACGGTCGCGTTGCTGATCCCGAGGCTTTCCACCATGTCCTGGACAGCCTTTGCTTTCTTGGTGATGGAATCACAGAGGAAGAAATCGGCTTCCGGAAAGACAAGGGCGAGGGGCAATCCCGGCAGGCCGCCGCCGGTCCCGACATCGAGGACGCGGGTCCCCCGGCTGAACTGTATCCACTTTGTCAGGGCGAGCGAATGGACCAGGTGATGCAGGACAAAGGCGTCCATGTCCTTCCGCGAAACAAGATTGATGCGCTTGTTCCATTCCCGGAAGGCCTGCTCGAAGGCCTTCACGCGCTCGCCGCGCACAGGGCCTAGCTCGGGGTAAAAGGCCTCCAGGGGCCCTTTGTCGAAATCCGGCGGTTCCGTCATTCCTGTTCCGCCAACCAGCGTTCCGCCTCCATGGCGGCCTGGCAACCCATTCCGGCTGCCGTCACGGCCTGCCGGAAAACGTGGTCGGCACAGTCACCGGCCACATAGACCCCGGGGATGTGGGTTTTCACCTGGCTGTTGTCGACGGGGATGAAGTAACCGTTGTGGTCCGTTTCCAGTTCCTTTGCAAAGGGAGCCGTGTTCGGAATGTGACCGATGGCGATAAAGAAACCCTTTGCTTCCAGTTCCGATTCCTCCCCGCTGACGACGTTGTGAACGCGGGCCGCGCGCATCTGGCCATCGTCACCGGCAAGCACACTCAGGGGACGCGTATTCCAGTGAATTTCAATTTTGGGATGTTCCTTGACCCGGTTCGCCATGATGGAAGAGGCCCGCAACTCCTCCCGCCGGTGGAGCATGTGGACCCGACTGCAGAAGCGGGTCAGGAAAAGCGCCTCCTCACAGGCGCTGTCGCCGCCCCCGACGACGATCACGTCCATGTCGCGGTAAAAGGCTCCGTCACAGGTGGCACAGGTGGTCACCCCTTTTCCGCCCCAAAGTTCCTTTTCCCCCGGGATATCGAGAAGCCTCGGCCGCGCGCCCGTGGCGATGATAACGGCCCTCGCCTCATGGCTTTTCCCGTCAGCAGTCTTGAGAACCTTCCGGTCCTTTTGAAAAACCACCGACTCGACAGAGGCGAAAGCCACCCGCGCCCCGAAGCGTTTGGCCTGGGCCCGCAGTTTATCCATCAGGTCGAACCCGTCGATGCCCTCCGGCCATCCGGGAAAGTTTTCCACCTCGCTGGTCGTCGTTAATTGACCACCGGGCTGGGTCCCCTCGAGTACGAGAGGTTCAAGGTTGGCCCGGGCGGCGTAAATCGCCGCCGTCAGGCCGGCACATCCGGTTCCGAGAATTATCACGTTTTCCATAATCTGATCAGTCGTCTTTAAGGAGCTTTAATAGAGAAAGGCCATGATCCCGAGCAGCATTCCCATCAGGGCCAGCACGCCGCCACTCAGGCGGATCCGTGCCGGTGAGGCGCAAATGGCATTCATGGTCTCCCGCATCTTGAAAGGAAGCACCCCGTAATATAGCGCGAGGACAATAAAAAGATAGAGGAAGCCCACAAGGACCAGACGCTCGGGGATATCGTACAACCCAAAGGCCGTCTTCAGGCCCGTATTCGCGCTCAGGAGAATGAGGATCGCCACTCCGCGGACCGCCAGGAAATCCCGCACGTAGAGGATCGAACCTATGAGGGTGCCCGCAAAAAGCAGGAAAAGGAGGTGCTTGTAGTCGCCAAAATCGGATTGCCCGAGCTGGAGGATTTTCCAGAGAAACCACCCTCCCCCGGCAAGCATGGTCGCTACTCCCGTGGCGCGGTGACGGGGAAAAGCGCGCAAAACGGGTTCCGCCGCCTGGGGACGGGCCACCAGGGCCAGGCCCGGGAGCAAAAGAACGGCGGAAGCCAGAAGGGTGAAAGTGAAAAGGCTCGGGATCATGCGTTAAGGGTTGAAGGCTATCGAGCAAGCATCCCCGCACCGCTTTCGTCAACACCCGCGAGGCACAGATGACCGGAAAGGGTTGTCACGGTCGTACCCGTGATCCGGACCGGGACACACTGGCCGACAAGGCGGGGGTTTGCCGGCACCAGCACTTTGCGGTTGCCGGGGTTGCGGCCCATGAAAAGCCCGTTCCCTTTCCGTGCCGGTCCCTCCAGCAGGACCTCCTGTTCCGTGCCCACAAGGGCCTTGTTGCGCTCGAGGGAACTGTCCCCAAGTATTTCCAGAAGGGCTTTGTTGCGCGCATCCTTCACCTCGGCCGGGACATCATCCTCCATCTCCGCAGCAGGTGTCCCCGAGCGCTCGGAATACTTGAAAATAAAAGCCATATCAAAACCGACTTCCTCGAAGAGATCCCGGGTCACGCGGAAGTCCTCCCCGGTCTCCCCCGGAAACCCGACAATGATATCCGTGGAAAGGCTGATATCAGGCTGCACTTCACGCAATTGCGCAACGATCTCAAGGAAACGCCGACGCGTGTAGGGACGGCGCATCTTCTTCAGGATGCGGTCGGATCCGCTCTGCAGGGGCAGATGGACGTAAGGCATCAATTTCTCGAGGCGTCCGTAGGCCTGCACAAGGTCCTTCTGGAATCCCCGTGGATGGGGCGAGGTGAAACGGATTCGTTCCAGGCCCTCAATCGCGTTCACCCGTTCCAGCAGCTGTACAAAGGGACTGATTCCGTTCCGGTAGGGAATTTTGCGCATCCCGTAACTGTTCACAATCTGCCCCAGCAGGGTGACTTCCCGTGTTCCCCGGGCCACCAGTTCCTCGATCTCCGTGCAGATCGAATCCATTTCACGGTAGCGCTCAGCCCCCCGTGTCTTGGGGACGATACAGAAGGTGCAATGCATGTTGCAGCCCTGCATGATGCTCACAAAGGCGCTGACCTGCCTTTCCTCTCCGGAATGTTCCCGGATGGTCTCCTCCGAGCCGGCCTCCTCGTCCAGGTCAACAAGGGTGCTCGGACGCGGACCAAGAGCCTTTTCCCGCCGGATCAGCTGGTCGAGCATCTCCGGGACGCGGTGAAATTTCTGGGTTCCGACCAGGAGGTCGAGATCCGGCAATCGATCCAGCAGGCCGGTCCCCCGGTTCTGGGCCATGCAGCCCATAATTCCGAGAATGAAATCCGGGTTATCCCGCTTCCGCTTGGCGAGGTGGCCTGTCTTCCCGATGGCCTTCTGCTCAGCCTGGTCACGAACCGCACAGGTGTTCAGCAACACAATGTCGGCGAGCGATTCGTCGTCGACCACGGTGTAGCCACGGTCCCGCAACTGGACAGCAACCGCTTCCGAGTCACGCTCATTCATCTGGCATCCGTAGGTCTTTATGTAGACGCGATTCATGGAAAATCCAGATTCGAGGGCCTCCTCCCGGGGGTCAAACGCAGAATGCAGAATGGAAGCCTTTCCGGAGGTCCTAAATCCCTTTCACCCGGTAGCCCTCCGTCTCAAGCTGCTCCCGAAGCTCGGCCCGGCGCTCGCCCTGGAGCTCAAGGACGGCGCCCCGGCGCGTCCCTCCCGATCCCAGTCGGGTCTGGAGGCGCTTCAGAAGCGCCTCCAGGTCGGCGGGGTTCTGCTTGAAACCGGAAACCTCTGTCACCACCTTGCCCCCGCGGCCAGACTTCAGGCGCCGCAAAAGGAGGGTCTCGCGCCGCTTTCCCGCCTTCTCCGGGGAGGGCCCCCCGGCTTCAGTGGCCTTCTTTTCCGGGTTCCGTTTCAGTCCCTCGCCGGACAGGGAAGCAAAGGGGTTTTCCTGGGTCAGGGGGTCGCCCCCTCCGGTCCCGATGCGGTCCTTTTTCCCTTGCCTCGCCATCAGGAACAAATCCCCTTTTCCGGATCACCCCCCTCCAGGAGGATCCATGCCTTTTCATAACTGCGTTTACCCAGATAATGCCGAAGATGCCCCCCGGCCTCTGCCCGGAGGCTGTCCAGTCGCCGGATGGAATGACTGAGGTTCCCCTCCTCGCGCCCGAGAATGACTCCCAGGCAACAGCGTATTTCCGCTTCTGTTTCCGCTTTCATTGCGTCGCTTTATCCTTTCCTTTCAGTCAAATTTCATCTCACTCGGGACCCATGAAAAACCAGATATACCAGATCATTCACCTGACCGGGATCCTCATGGTCTTCCTTGCCTACGGTGGACTCATTGTCCGCAGTGCCATCGGTTCCAATGACAAGGGAATCCGACGTCTGGGCGCCTTGACAAGCGGAATCGGGCTCTTTCTCATTCTTCTGGGCGGGTTCGGCCTCCTCGCCGTGCTCGATTACGGCTGGCCCCTCTGGATCATCATCAAGGCCGTCATCTGGTTTGCCCTCGGGGGGATGATTGCCCTCATAAACCGCAAACCCGAATATACCCAGCTCAGTTGGTGGACCACCATACTTCTCGGCGTAATCGCCCTCCTCATGGTGATCCTCAAGCCCCAGTTCTAGCCCCCCGCACAGAGAACCCTTGAAGCCTACTCGATCCCGAATCCCGAGTAGCGTCCTGCACGGATCTCCTCTGAGCGTTCCGTCTTCCGGATATAGACGTCCAGGCGGTCCATGACTTCCCGGAGAAAGCCCTCCACCTCCGCCTTTTCTCCCTCGACTTCCAGCTGGACCCGGCCGTCCATGAGGTTGCGGACAAATCCGCTTACCTCGAATTCCCTCGCAACCTGACGGGTCTGAAAGCGGAACCCCACACCCTGGACATGGCCGCTGAAAAAAACACTGCAGTGAAAAACCTCATCCTTGTTCATGATTCTACCCAGTTTGTCGTCTGTCCCCTCCGGGGGCAACTCCTGCAGAATGCCCGATCTCCCGGATCCCGCAAGCCCTTAGCGGAATTGCCTCCAAATCATTGCCATTCAGGACTTCATCATTGCCATGGCTTCAAGTCGTCCCACACTGGAGGGAAATCTTGAGGAACGCTTTAAATGACAAATTTTAATCAAGAAGGTCAGCCCGAGGGAGATTGGGATGATCGCGGTAACCTCTCCTGGAGTGAACTCAACTGGCAGAAATTCCTCCACCGGCGCGAAAAGGAAATTGCCCGTTTCCTGCAGCTTTACGACCAGTGCCCGACCCCCGCTCCCGAGCGCCTCGACTGGGTCGCCAGACAGATGGGATGGGACACCGACGACTGGTCGGTTTCAGACTTCGCCGACGAGGAAGCCGAAGAGGATACGGGGGATGACTGGCAGGAGACCGGGGACGAAGACTCCGGCACCCTCGACTACGATCCCTACACGCTCCACCGGCATCCTGTCTATGTCGTCGGGACCGGCCTTTTTCTCTATCTCCGCTACACTTGGAGAAGGGTTCTCAGCGAGAAAAAGGACGCCGTCGACGGCCTCCTTTCATGGGATTTTGCAGAAAGCCTCAACGAAGCTGAAAAGCACTGCCTGATGGCCCTCCAATGCATGGACATGGGTGACTTCCTCCTCTGTGTTGTCCATATGAAGAGGGCTCTCCGGGGCATCAACCTCTCCATGAGCCTCCTCCCCGAGCTCATTCGCCTCGCGGACGGAACGGCGGCGCTTCAGCAGGGCCTCCTGGACCGGCTTTTCGACCTGCGCGAGGTTTTCCTGCGCGTGATGCAGGACTGCCGGGAGGAAGACCGCCGGAATTTCCGGGATTGAGTCGCGATAGCCATCCTGCTCTGTTTAGAGTTGAAATTGCCGCCAATTTGAGGACTTTCCTGAGTTTCCCTCATGCGTTCCTATTTTCTCCGCAGACTTCTTCTCATTCCGCCGACGCTTTTCGGCATTACCGTCATTGTCTTCCTGATTACCCGCGTGGTCCCCGGAGGCCCGATTGAACGGGCCATCATGGAGATGCAGGCCGTCAATGCCAGCGCCGGAGCGGCCAGCAGCAGTTTCGGGAACCGCCAGCAGGCCCTCTCCGAGGAGCAGATGGAGCAGCTCAAGGAATATTACGGCTTCGACAAACCGGCCATCATCAGCTACTTTCACTGGGTGGGCAATGTCCTCCGGGGGGACCTTGGTGACTCCTACCGCTATAACGAACCGGTCTGGGGCATTATCCGGGAACGCTTTCCCATTTCCATTTTTTACGGGGTCTGGACCCTCATCATCACCTATACCGTCTGCATCCCCCTCGGGGTCCTCAAGGCGATCAAACACCGGACCTTTGTCGATAATGTGTCCTCGGTGGTGATCTTCACCGGCTACGCCATTCCGGGCTATGTCCTCGGGGCCCTTCTTGTCGTCTTCTTTGCCGCCCGGCTTGAATGGTTTCCCATGGGGGGCTTCACCAGTATCTATTTCGAGGACCTTACCTTCTGGGGAAAGGTAAAGGACATTGCCTGGCACGCCATTCTCCCGCTCTGCTCCTACCTGATCGGAAGCTTTGCCCTCGTCACCCTCCTGATGAAAAACCACCTCATGGACAACCTCGCGGCGGACTACATCCGGACGGCCGTCGCCAAGGGCGTCTCCTTCAGGAATGCCGTCATCGGTCACGCCCTCCGCAATTCCCTCATTCCCATTGCCACCACCTTCGGGCAGAACATCATCCTCATTGTGACCGGGTCCTTCCTCATCGAGACCATATTCGACATCAACGGTTTCGGGCTCCTTGGCTTTACCGCGATCCTCGATCGTGACTACCCGATTGTCATGGGTGTCCTCCTCCTGACAAGTGTCCTTCTCCTCATCGGCAATATCATCAGCGATTTCCTGGTTGCCCTCATTGATCCCCGCGTGCGCTTCAATTGATTCCCCCCGATGCTGAGTAACGATTCCCAGGCCTCCCGTCCCCTGCCCGCCAAACGCCTCATTCTATTCGGGATTATTGCCTTTGCCGGGCTGATCGCCTTCTTTGCCCTCCACTGGCGGGTCGGCCTCGGCCTCATCCTCATTGCCGTTACCGGGGCCCTGATCTCCATTCCCATCCGGATGAATCCCCTCACGGCGAGGAAGCTGAGGCGTTTCAAGGAGATCAAGCGCGGTTACTATTCCTTCCTCATTCTCCTATCCCTTTCCATCCTCTCCCTCTTCGCTGAATTCTTTGTCAACAACCGGGCCCTCATTGTCCACCACGATGGCCAGACCTATTTCCCGATGTTCAGCGATGTCAAGCTGGGCCATACCTTCGGCCTGACGGGGACGGAAGCGAACGTCCCCGTCAACTACCGGAACCTCCAGGAGCAGTTTGCCAACGCGGATTCCGGCAGCTGGGTCCTGATGCCTCCGGTTCCCTTCAACCCCAATGAAAACAATCTCTACCAAGGCTCCCTGAAACCACGACCTCCGGACTTTTCCGCGAAGCACTACCTCGGGACCGACAGCACCGGACGGGATATCCTTTCCCGGCTCGTCCACGGCTTCCGCATTGCGGTCTTTTTCTCCCTTGCCTTCATGTCACTGGTTTACCTCATCGGGATCACCATCGGCAGCCTGATGGGCTATTTCGGCGGCTGGTTCGACCTTTTTGTCCAGCGTCTCATTGAAATTTGGTCGATGATTCCCTTCATCTACATGGTCATCATCATCTTTTCGGTCATCCCGACGAGTTTCTCCATTTCGACCCGCATCCTCATCCTCCTCTCCATAATGGTGCTCTTTTCCTGGGCCGGCATGACCTACTATATGCGCACCGCGACCTACAAGGAAAAGGCCCGCGACTACACGGCCGCAGCCCAGGTCATCGGTGCCGGGACCGGACGGATCATCTTCCATCACATCCTCCCGAACACCATCAGCACCATCGTCACCTTTATGCCCTTCACCATGGCCGCCGCCATCACCGCGGTTACCGCCCTCGATTTTCTCGGCTTCGGTCTTCCCCCGCCCACCCCGAGTATCGGGGAAATCCTCAAACAGGGCACTTCGCGCCTCGACGCCCCCTGGATCGTCACCAGTGCCTTCATCGCCCTTGTCTTTATCCTTACGCTGGTGACCTTTATCGGGGAAGCTGTGCGGGAGGCCTTTGATCCGAAGAAATTCACCACCTATCGTTAAACACCTTGTCCATTTGTCCAATGAAACTGCCACTGACCAGAAACGCCCTTCTCCTCCCTCTCGCGCTCATCCTCTCCGGATGCGGGGGCGGTGATGCCGACAGCAGCGCCGGACCGGCCGTTGACAACACCGCCGAAGTCGAGGAATACTATGCCACCTTCAAACGGGTCCCCCCGGAATTGCAGGCCCGGTTGACCCTTGGCGAAATCAGCCAGGAGGAATTCAACCTGGAGATGGAATCCGTTCCCTTTTTCTTCCAGACAAAGACCCTCGCCGACCTGCCCGGTGACCTTGTCTGGGAAAACGGAATGGACCTCCCTGAATTCGGGTCGCCCGAGGCAACCAAGGGCGGCACCCGCTACGGGGCCCTGCAGGATTTCCCGCGGACGCTCCGCCGCGTCGGGCCCGACGCCAATGGCTCCTTCCGGCCCTACCTTCTCGATGATGTCGCCCTCCGCCTGGCCCGCCGCCATCCCAACGAAACCGACATCGGACCCCACGGTCATTTTTTCTATCCCGAACTTGCCGAGGAGTGGGCCGTGGACAAGGAGAACAAGACCGTCTACGTCCGCCTGGATCCCGATGCCCGCTGGTCCGACGGGGAACCGGTTACCGCGGACGATTACATGTTCATGTTCTTCTTCTACCATTCGAACTATATCCGGGCTCCCTGGTACAATAACTGGTACAAGGAATCCTATACCGGCATCACCAAGTTCGATGACCATACCCTCGCCATCAGCGTCCCCGAGGCCAAGCCGGACATGAATTCCCGCGTCCTCGACCTGATCCCCATTCCCCGCCACTTCTACCGGGAACTGGGGGACGATTTCGTCCAGCGCTACCAGTGGCGCTTCCAGCCCACCACGGGCGCCTATGTCATCAGGGAGGACGACATCAAGAAGGGCCGGTCCATTACCCTCCGCCGGCAAAAGGACTGGTGGGCGAAAGACAAGAAGTTCCTCCAGCACCGCTTCAACTACGACCGTATCCATCTGAGCGTGATCCGCGACATCCCCAAGATGTTTGAGTCCTTCAAGCGCGGGGACCTCGACGCCACAGGCCTCGTCAACCTTCCCGAGTACTGGTATGAAAAGCTGCCCGACGACGCCTCCGAGGTACAGAATGGATACATTCATAAGGTTACCTTCTACAATGAGATCCCGCGTCCCACCTACGGGCTCTGGATCAACAGCGCCAAGTCCCAGCTCGACAACCGCGATGTCCGTGTCGGCATCAACTACGCGACCAACTGGGAGCGCATTATCGATGAGTATTTCCGTGGTGACTACGTGCGTATGAGGACGACGGCCGACGGTTACGGCGAGTTCACCCATCCCACTCTCGAGGCCCGTCCCTTTGATGTCGACAAGGCCCTCGAGGCCTTTGCCCGCGCCGGTTACCGTGAACGCGGGTCCGACGGTATTCTCGTCAACGAGGAGGGCAGGCGGCTTTCCTTTACCCTCAGCACCGGCTACAGAACCTTCCAGGACATGCTGACGATCCTCAAGGAGGAAGCCGCCAAGGCCGGTCTCGAGTTCCGGCTCGAAGTCCTCGACGGAACCGCCGGATGGAAAAAAGCGCAGGAGAAAAAGCACGACATCACCTTCTCGGCCCTCAGTGTGTCCCCGGAAATGTACCCCCGTTACTGGGAAACCTATCACGCCGACAACGCCTATTCCGATCCCTGGCTCGCCGATGATGTCACGCCGAACCCGGAGCGCACGATCAAGACCCAGACAAACAACCTCCAGTCGGTCGCCATCCCTGAACTGGACAGGCTTATTGAGGCCTACCGGCGTTCCGATGACGCGGAGGAAATGAAGCAGCTGGCCTTTCAAATGGAGGAGATCCTTCACGAACACGCCTCCTTTGTACCCGGGTTCGTCCAGCCCTTCTACCGGGCCGCCTTCTGGCGCTGGCTGCGCTACCCCGATGATTTCAATGTCAAGCTGAGTCGCGGTGCCGGCGAATGGTACCTCTCCTGGATCGACCAGGACCTGAAAAAGGAGACCCTTGAGGCCCGCGACAACGACGAGACTTTTGAACCCGTGATCCGCGTCTATGACCGGTATGCACCCGAAAGCGTGAAAGGAATCCTCGACCTTGCCGGAAACACTCCTTGATGTTCGCAATCTGGTAACGGCGTTTGATACCGATGCCGGCCAGATGACTGCCGTGGACGGGGTCGACTTCACCGTCGGCAAGGGCCGTACCCTCGGGCTGGTCGGTGAATCCGGCTGCGGCAAGAGCGTGACCGCCCTCTCCATCATCCGGCTCCTTCCCCAGCCGATGGGAAAGATCCTCGATGGGCAGATTCTCTTTGACGGGGTCGACCTGCGGACCGTCGCTGCCCCGGAAATGCACCGGATCCGGGGAGGACGCATCGGCATGGTGTTCCAGGAACCGTTGACCGCCCTTAACCCGGTGCACCGCATCGGTCGCCAACTCAGCGAGGTCTTTCTCCTCCATCTGGAGATCTCCAAGGCCGAGGCATGGGACCGATCCATCGAAATCCTGAAAAAGGTCGGTATTCCCTCTCCCGAAGTACGCGTCTTGGAATACCCCCACCAGCTCTCCGGGGGCATGCGGCAGCGGGTGGTCATCGCCATGGCCCTCGCCTGCAAGCCGGGTCTCCTTATCGCGGATGAGCCCACGACAGCCCTTGATGTCACCATTCAGGCCCAGATTCTTGAGCTCATGAAGGAACTGCAGGCGGAAATGGGGATGTCCATCATCATGATCACCCACGACCTGGGCGTCATTGCCGAAACCTGTGACGACGTGGTTGTCATGTATGCCGGGCGGGTAGCCGAACGGGGCAGCGTCGAGGTCATCTTCAACCGCCCCGCACACCTCTACACAAAGGGTCTCCTTGAATCCATTCCCCGCCTTGATATTGAGCGGAAGTCCCGGCTCAAGACCATCAGGGGCTATGTCCCCGGCCTCATGGACCTTCCCGCCGGAGCCCGTTTTGCCCCCCGCTCCCCGCACCCTGACGTCCCCGCCTACCTCGAATCGAAGGCCTACCGGACCGAGCGTCCCGGCCTTGTCGAGCTGGAGCCCGGTCACTGGGTTGAGGACCATCCTGTTGTCCGTGTTGACCAAATGCCCGCCTGAACATGAGCGCCCCGACCGCATCATTCGATTCTTCCCCGTCCCGAACGGAAGCCATTCTTGAAGTCAGGGGTCTCCGCAAATATTTCCCGGTCAAGGGAGGCGTCCTTATGCGCACCCAGGCCCAGCTCAAGGCCGTTGACGATGTCACCCTCTTTATCAAGCCGGGCGAGACCCTCGGCCTCGTCGGCGAATCCGGTTGCGGGAAGTCAACCCTCGGAAAATGTGTCTGCCGACTCCATGACCCCACTTCCGGCAGCATCCGTTTCAAGGGAACCGACATTTCCACGCTCAAGCGCAAGGCCCTGAAACCGTACCGCCGGAATATCCAGATGATTTTTCAGGATCCGGCCGAGTCCCTCAATTCACGACACTCCATCGGCAACATCCTCGAGGAACCGCTCCTCATCCATGGGGTGCGTGAGAGCGCCGAGCGCCGGCGCCGGGTGGCAAAAATCCTTGATACGGTCGGGCTTCCCTTGAGCTCGGTGGACCGCTTTCCCTTCGAATTTTCCGGGGGTCAACGGCAGCGCATCGGCATCGCCCGGGCCATTTCCCTGAATCCGGAACTTGTTGTCTGCGACGAACCGGTCTCGGCCCTCGATGTCTCGGTACAGAGCCAGATCCTCAACCTGATGCTTGACCTGCAAAGGGAATTCCACCTCTCCTATCTTTTCATTGCCCACGACCTCGCGGTCGTGAAACATATCTCCGACCGGATAGCCATCATGTACCTCGGGAAGATTGTCGAGCTCGGCCCGGCGGAGGAGATTTTCCGCAATCCCATCCATGCCTATACCAAGGCCCTCATTTCGGCAATCCCGGTCCCCCGGCCCGGCGGCAAACAGGAACGGATCCTTCTCAAGGGAGATGTCCCCTCCCCCATCGATCCGCCGCCAGGATGCGCCTTCGCGCGCCGTTCATGGATTCCCTGTTCAGAGGAGGAAATGGAGCAACCCGGGGAATTCCTGGAGGTCCGTCCCGGCCACTGGGTCGAGGTCCATCCCGGAACGGTTGAAAACTACGCGGAGCTTCGCAAAGGTCTCCAGTAGGGAATCCTCCGGGGCCTTCCGGGATTTTCTGAAAGGCCCTTTGGCCGGGAAGGGCTAATTATGCTTCTTTTCCCGCGGGGAATCTGTTCAGATAGACGACAAGGATGACACTAGAGGAAAAGCAGGCTTCCATTCTCGATACCATCTTGGATTATCGAAGCAAGCTCCGCGGGTTGCGCGAACGCTTGCTCGCCGACGCGGTCATGATTGGCGAGATTCCCTCCCCGACTTTCCACGAGCAAAAACTGGTTGAGTTCATGCGTAACCGCTTCACGGAAGAGGGACTGGACCAGATCTCCGTCGATGAGGTGCACAACGCCACCGCTATCATCAACGGAACTGACGGGAAAAAGAACATCCTTGTCGCCGCCCACACCGACCGGCTCTGGAATGCATCCATAGACCATTCCATCACGGTTACCGCGGAAAGCATGATCGGGCCTGGGATTGCCGACAACGGCCTCGGGGCGGCGGTCCTGACCACCCTGCCCAGCCTTCTCAATGCGGTCGGGGTCAAGTTGAAGTCGAACCTGATCCTCCTTGGATCAAGCCGGAGCATGGGCCGGGGTGATCTCGCGGGACTCCGGTTTTTCACGAACAACAGCAAGGTCCCCATCGGGGCCGCGGTCTGTCTCGAGGGCATTCAACTCGGCCGGCTGAGTTATTCCTCCCTTGGCATGAACCGCTGCGAGATTTCGGTGACCACCCCGGAGGAACGGAACTGGGAATCCTGGAGCCTTTCCGGGGCCATCATTGCCCTCAACCAGATCGTACAGCGGATTCTCGCCATTGAGACCCCCGAATCGCCGAAGACCTCCATCATTCTCGGGTCGCTGAGTTCCGGCAGCTCCTACAACGTTCCCCCGACGCAGGCCCTCCTGCGGTTCGAGGTCCGGAGCGAGGAACCGGGCATGGTCACCCGGATTCGCGAACAGATCCAGGAAATCATCGCCCAGTCGGTGGCCGAAAACCGCATCCGCGCCGACCTCGAAGTCATCGCCAGTCGCCGTCCGGGCAGCATCGGGTTCAGTCATCCTTATGTGCGCTCGGTACGCGAAATCATGAAGCGCCTCGGCATTGAGCCGCAGGTCGCCCCCTCGGCAAGCGAGCTTTCCGTACTCCTGGAAAACGGGATTCCTTCCCTCACCCTTGGAATCACGGAAGGGGACAACAAGCACCAGGTTGATGAAACGATCCATATCGAACCGATTTTCAGCGGTCTGGCCCAGATGATCGGCCTCCTGCAAACCATCGACCTGCACCTGAACGATGAGTAAGATTGAAAAGTGGCTCCAGTCCAACACCTTCCATCACGGCGAGTTCTGGGACCTCCTGCAGCTGGTCCGACTCAAGGAAAAGAAGGGCCTGCGCATTTCCCTCTGCATCCCGACCCTCAATGAGGAAAAGACGATCGGGAAGGAGATCATCATTTTCAAGAGCGAGCTGGTCGACCGCTACCCCATCATTGATGAGATTGCCGTCATCGATTCCGGATCCACCGACAAGACACGCGAGGTGGCAGCCTCTTTCGGAGCCGATGTCTACCTCTCCGAGGAGATTCTTCCCGAACAGGGGTTCAAACGGGGAAAGGGGGAAAACCTCTGGAAAGCCATCCACCAGCTGGAAGGCGATATCATCTGCTATGTAGACGCCGACATCAAAAACATTCATCCCCGCTTTGCCACCGGTCTCGTTGCCCCGCTCATACATGATGATGAAATCCACTACGTGAAGGCCTTCTATGACCGTCCACTGGCCTTTTCCCAGGGGGTCCGTCCCTCAGGCGGGGGCCGGGTCACGGAAATCCTGGTCCGACCACTCTTCTCGCTCTTCTTTCCGGAACTGACTTCCCTCATCCAGCCCCTTTCCGGAGAGTACGCGGTCCGGCGCAAGGTCCTTGAATCAATACCATTTCCCATCGGATACGGGGTCGAGACCTCGCACATCATCGATGTCTACATGAAATTTGGCATTGAGGCTTTCGGGCAGACCGATCTCGACCAGCGCGTGCACCGGAACCAGTCGACCCTCGACCTTGGCCGGATGTCCTTTGGCATCCTCCAGAGTTTTCTCAACCGCATGGAAGCCTACGGACTCGTGGACAAGCTTCCCGAGGTATCGAACATTTTCCGCCAGTTCCAGGCCGAGGGAAACCGGTATGAGCAGGTCCTGAAGGAGATTGTCGAAGAGGAACGGCCGCCCATGATCACGATTCCCGAATACCGGCGGAAATTCGGCCTTCCCGATGAGCAATCCTGAAGCGGGATCATGCGGCTCGCAATTGTCCACTACCATTTGCAGAGAGGCGGGGTCACGCGTGTCATTGCGACGGCCCTTGAGGCCCTGGGACCATCGATCGAAAAAGCAGTCGTTCTCTCCTCCACGGAACCCGCCGAGCCGCTTCCCTGGCCGGTTGCCGTGATCCCGGAACTTGCCTATACAGACAGGGCCTCTCCCGCCCTTGCCCTGAGGATCAGCAAGGCCATGCAGGCGGCCGCCCGGGAGCATCTCGGCGGCATTCCCGACCTCTGGCATGTCCACAACCACAGCCTCGGCAAAAATGCCTCCTTCCCGGAAGCCTTGAAGCAGCTTGCCGACCAAGGAACCCCTCTGCTGCTGCAGATTCACGATTTCGCCGAGGACGGACGCCCCGGTAATTACCGTCGGCAGCGGGACCCTTATGAGAAAGGTATCCTCGAAAATCCGGAAACCGCCTTTTACCCGGTCGCTCCCCAGATCGGCTACGCTGTCCTGAATGGTCGCGACCGGGATATTCTGCGGGCCGCTGGCATCCCCGCTTCCAACCTTTTCTGGCTCCCGAACGCCGTCACCACGCCTCCCCTTGAAAGCGGGGGTCCCACTGCCCGCACCGGAGACCGTCCCCTCGTTCTCTATCCGACCCGGGGAATCCGGCGGAAAAACATCGGGGAACTCCTTCTCCAAGCCATGGCCTCCCCCGATCACCGCTATGCGACCACCCTCGCTCCAGAGAATCCGCAATGGAAGGCAGTCCATGCGCAGTGGGCGGAGCTCGCCTCCCGTCTCGGACTTGCGGTCCGTCTCGGACTTGCGCAGGCTTCGGGGATCCGCTTTGAGGAGCTTGTCCGGGAAGCCGATTCCATGATCACGACAAGTGTTGCCGAGGGTTTCGGCCTGGCCTTCCTTGAGCCCTGGCTCTTCGGCAAGCCCGTGACCGGGCGCGACCTTCCCGATATCACGCGCGATTTCAAGGACAATGGAATTTCATTTCCCGGCCTCTACAGGGAATGGCCGGTCGCCCTCTCCCTCATTGATGCCTCCGGATTGCAGAACCGGTTTAAAACGACCGCCAGGCAGGTCTATGCTGACTATGGTCTTCCGCTTCCGCAGGGCGACCTTGACGAGGCATGGGAGCGGCTGACCGCAGACGGCAGGATCGATTTTGCCCGCCTGGATGAAATCGCCCAGATGCAATGCCTGGAGGCCCTTCACCAGTCACGGGAAATTTGCCTCCCCGAAACCTCCCCGGAACCCGTCGCTACCCCCGCCGGAACGGTGGAAACAAATGCCCGTCGCATCCGCCAAATTTACGGCCTCGCGCCCTACCGGGAAAAGCTCCTCTCCGCCTACAAGGCTCTCCTTGAGGCCCCGGCAGGGGAGCCTCAGGGAGTCCCGCCCGACCGCGTACTGGGACAATTCCTCGATCTTGACCGCCTTTACCTGCTGCGTACCTGATCCGGGCTCAGGTAATGGTCAGGGAAGCCTCACTCAACAGGGAGGCCCCCAGGTCCCGGCTGCGTTTCCCGGGCAGGCTCCCGCCCACATGGACAAGGTAGGTCCCCGGCGCCCGAAGCCGCATTCCCTCTTCCGTGTAGCAGGAAAAGGCTTCCCCCGGAAGCGGAATCACCACCTCCATCGTCTGTCCCGGCTGAAGAAAGACCTTTTCATGCCCGACAAATGTCAGGTGTGGATCTGTGGGCTCGCGGTCTTTGCGCTCAAGGTAGACCTGGACCACTTCATGACCCGCCATCCCGCCAGTGTTGCTTACCGGTATCCGCACCCTACCGTCCTTCCCCTCACCGGAGGAATCCGGGGCCTCCACCGTCAGGTCACCGTAGTCGAACCGGGTGTAGCTGAGCCCGAATCCGAAGGGATAGAGCATTTTCTCCTCCTCCATGAACCGGTAGGTGCGACCAGCCATTCTGTAGTCTTCGTAGTCCGGCAGGTCGTCGACGGAACGGGGTACCGTTATCGGCATCCGACCGCCCGGGCAGGCCTTCCCGAAGAGGACCCGGGCAATCGCCGTCCCGCCTGCTTCTCCAGGATACCAGACCTGGAGGACCGCGTCCGCGAAGGCATGGATTTCGGGGATCGAGAGATGGGAACCGCCGAACAGAAGGACCACCAGGCGCGCCTTCGGCTGACGCTTTTCAATGCTTTCCGCAAGGGCACGAAGGTATGAAAGCTGACTCTCCGGCAGGCTGCAGTCGATCCGGTCTCCGCGGTACTCGGACTGGATGGCATCCCCCTCCTCGCCCTCGATATTGGCGTCGATTCCCATCGCGGCGATGATGATGTCGGCGTTCTTCGCCTCGCCCGTCGACCAGTCCATGTCATTGGCGTTGAACCGGTCCGCCTGGCAACCTTTCCGGTAATCAATCCGCAGGTGCGGGGGAGCCTCCGCGGCTATCCCCTCCAAAAGGGTCGTCATGCAGGAACCGAGGCCAAAGTAATTGCCCATCAGGACCTCCACGCTCGCCGCATGGGGCCCGACAACCACCATGTAGCGGTCGCTATCGCGCACCGGCAAGGCCGCTTCCCGGTTTTTCAGAAGGACGATCGACTCGATCGCCGTCTCAAGGGCAAGCTTCCGGTGGGCCTCCGAATTGACGACGCTCAGCGGGATATCACTGTAGGGAACCCTTTCCCGGGGATCGTACAGGCCCAGCTTGAACTGGGTCCGCAACAGGCGCCTCAGGCTTGTGTCGACGTCTTCCTCGCTGCAGTAACCCAGATTGACTGCGTCCAGGAGGGCATCGCAGTAGACGGAACCACAATTCAGGTCACATCCGTTCTTCAGCGCCAGAGCCGCGGATTCCTCAATCGTCTCCGTCACTTTGTGATGGACATGAAAATCCCGGATGGCCCAGCAGTCGGATACCACGTGTCCCTCAAAACCCCAGCGTTCCCGGAGGATTGTTTTCAGCAGCAGCTCGCTTCCGCAACAGGGTTCTCCGTAAACGCGGTTATAGGCCCCCATTACACTCTCCACGCCTTCCTTGACCAGCCTCCTGAAGGCTGGCAGGTAGGTCTCTTCAAAGTCCTTGAGCGGCGGTCGGGCGTCAAAGGTGTGCCGGTCTTTTTCCGGCCCGCTGTGCACCGCGTAGTGCTTGGCGCAGGCTGCCGTCTTCAGGTATTTCCGATCAGTGCCCTGAAGTCCACGGACAAAGGCTGCTCCCATCTCGCCGGTAAACCAGGGATCCTCACCCCAGGTCTCCTGCCCCCGGCCCCAACGGGGATCCCGGAAAATATTGATGTTCGGGGTCCAGAAGGTCAGTCCCTGATACTGTTGGCGACTGCCCTCCGCAGCCGCAGCATGATGCTTCGCCCGCGCTTCATCCCCAATTGCGGAGGCAACGGTCTCCACCAGTCGGAGGTTGAAGGTCGCCGCCATGCCGATCGCCTGGGGAAAGACAGTCGCCCGTCCTGCCCGCCCGACCCCGTGCAGGGCCTCGTTCCACCAGTTGTAGGCAGGTATCCCAAGCCGCTCCACCGCCGGGGCATCATAACGCAAAAGGCTGCACTTCTCCTCAAGGGTAAGTCGGCCAAGCAGGTCCGTAATGCGCTCCCCAGTCTCAAGGTCCGGGTTCCTGAAGGGATAGACACTCATCCCCTTAAGGGAGACGCTTCCAGGCGGATTTTCAAGCCCGGATCCGCCCGAAGGGACCGGCCCCTGGATTTTGTTGAGGCCGGCCCCCTTGGGGGAAGCGGCCCGAGTAATCTGTTTGCCAGCGGGAGGAAACTGCTGAAACTCCGCTATCCTATGGTTTCTACAGAGCCTGTGCCTTGCAACGGGGAGCGCCCGACCCTCCTCATCCTCGCCGCTGGGATGGGTAGCCGATACGGCGGATTGAAGCAGCTGGATCCGATGGGGCCGGCCGGCGAAACGGTCCTCGATTATGCCGTTTTCGACGCCATGCGGGCCGGCTTTGGCAAAGTTGTCTTTGTCATCCGGCGGGATATTGAAGCGGCTTTCCGGCGTTCTGTCGGGGATCGTTACGCCGACCGTATTCCGATTGCCTATGCCTTTCAGGAGCTGGATGACCTGCCCGCGGGATTCACCGTTCCTCCCGGAAGAACCCGTCCCTGGGGAACGGGCCATGCCGTGCGGGCAGCACGGGACCTGATAAACGGTCCCTTTGCCGTCATCAATGCCGATGATTTCTACGGCCCTGAGGCCTATGCGGTCCTTTACCGGTACCTTGTCCGGGATCCTGTCCCGGGACATCCGCCCCTCGCCATGGTGGCTTACCGGCTTGAAAATACCCTTTCCTCCCATGGAGCGGTCAACAGGGGAGTCTGTCGCGAAAGCGGCGGCATCCTCACCGGAATTGAGGAAGTGGAATCGATCGCCCGCCGACAGGATGGGGTCGTCCAGGGAAAGGTCGCTTCCGGACAACCGGTACAGCTGGATTCCGCCTCACCCGTCTCGATGAACTTCTGGGGTTTCCCCGCAACCCTTTTTCAAGCCCTCGAGACTCAGTTCAGGGCCTTTCTCGAGGAGGAAGGAGCCAGCCTCAAATCTGAATTCTATATTCCCGGGTTTGTCGACACCCTGATCCGTTCCGGCTCCCATACCTGTGCCCTACTCAGGACACAGGCGCGCTGGTTCGGGGTCACCTTTCCGGAAGACAAGGCTGTTGTCCAGGAACAGATCCGTGAACACATTGAGGCCGGAACCTATTCCTCGCCTCTCTGGTCATGAACATCGGACGGCAACGCAGGCTTTGCCTTCGCCGCGGAATCCGGGGCAGCTGTCCCCGGTGTGGGCACCATCCTGTCTTTAAATCCCACTACAGGCTTCACGAATGGTGCCCGGCCTGCGGGCTTGCCCTCGAGCATGAGGATGGCTGGGGCCTGGGAGCCATTCCCCTGAACTACAGTATCGCCTGCGTTTTCTGGATCCTGCCCATTGCTCTCCTCTTCCTGATCGACGGGCTATCCCTCGGGGTCGCCCTCTTTCTTGCGGGATCCGGGGCCGTGATCCTCCCCTTCCTGACCTACCGTTTCTCCAAGGCCCTCTGGGTCGGGATCTATTATGCCATTCTCCCGCACGAGGCCGTTCCCCGGGAGCCTAAACGAAGGGAGCGTCCGGACTGACCGGACGCTCCCATGATGTGAAAAGGCTGTAATCAGCTCAATTCGGGACTTAGCGATACCGCTGACGGCCACCGTCGCGCCCGCCGCCGCCGAAGCCACCGCGGCCTCCACGACCGCCGCCGCCTCCGCCGCCGCGCTTGAAGCCGCCACCGCCGCCGCCTCCGCCGCCGCCGCCAAAGCCGCCGGTGCGGGGCTTCCGCTCCTCAGCTTCACGGACGCGCAGGGGACGACCCTGAAAATCACTTTCATTCAGGGCCTCGATGGCACTTTCGGCTTCTTCCCGATTTGGCATTTTAACAAACCCAAACCCACGTGAACGACCGGTGTCGCGATCAAGAAGAACGCGAGCCGACTCGACTTCACCATATTGCGCAAAGGCCTCTCTCAGTTCATCGTCTTGAACTTCATAGGCCAGATTTCCTACATATATATCCATTGAATCTTTACTAACTAAACTGCGCACCTGTAAACCGGCTTCCTTCAGGAGGTGCACATCCTGAAGCAAGCCACTAGGAATTCGATACTCCGGCTGAAGGACACCCCGGAGGGGTTACCGAGCATCCGGATCATCGACTGTATCTTCAAGAGGCAGTTCCAGGGAAGGAGACCGCATTCCGGAAAACAAGGCCAGTCATGCAGGATTCGGAAGGCTCTGCAATCCTATTAAGAAGATAAATTCAATAACCGGCGGCCTGACCGTCCTTGCGGCTTTCGCTGGCCCCGGCATAAGTCCCGCGGCCTGGATCCCGCCAGATTGCCTGATAGCCTCCATATCCCCCGAAATCCCAGGATATGCGGTGTCCCCGGCGCATGAGTTCCCGGACCACGGGCCAGGAAAACCCGTTTTCAAGGGCAAGGCTGCCACCATCGACCATACGGTGCTTCCCGGTCGGTTCGGAGTCCCCGGCATGGAGCATGCGCGGTGCATCACCGGCTTCCTGGAGATTCATCCCGAAATCAAGGAGGTTGCAGACCACCTGGGCATGGGCCTGCGGCTGGGTATCGCCGCCCATGACCCCGAAGGCGCAGAGCGGTTCTCCCGCCCGGGTGATAAAGGCGGGGATGATGGTATGGAAGGGCCGCTTGCCCGGAGCGTAGACGTTGGCGTGGTCCTCCTTGACCGCAAAGGCCGTGCCGCGATTCTGGAACCCGAAGCCCAGTCCGGGCGGGCAGAGGCCGGATCCCATTCCCCAGAAGTTGCTCTGTATGAGGGAAACCATGTTCCCGTCCCGGTCTGCGGTACAGAGGTAGACCGTATCCCCCCGGCGCAGGATCTCCGGGTCGGGGCGGATCGACCGGGCCGCCTTCTCCATCGACAGGCGCCCGCGCTGGCGCTGCGTGTAGGCCGGAGAAAGGAGGGTTTCGACGGGGACGTCATGAAAAGCCGGATCGGCATAGCAGCGGGCCCGGTCGGCAAAGGCCAGTTTCTTGGCTTCCGCGAAGACATGGATGTAGTCGGCGGAGGCAAAGCCCATCCCGGAAAGGTCAAACCCCTCAAGGATAGCGAGAATCTGGAGGGCTGCGAGACCCTGCCCGTTCGGGGGCAATTCCCAGATTTCATGGTCGCGATAGCGGGTGGAAACCGGATCCACCCATTCCGGGGCAAAGGCTTCAAAATCGGAAAGGCGCAGGAAGGATCCGTTTTCCTCAAGAAATGTGGCCATGGTCCCCGCCATGCCTCCCCGGTAAAAGGCCTCCGCGCCCTCCACGGCAAGGCGCCGGTAGGTCTGCGCAAGGTCCCGGTTGCGCCAGCGTTCTCCCTTCTCCGGAGGGCGCTCGCCGTCCACAGTAAAGGTTTCCAGAAAACCGGGAAAGGCCTTCCGCGCCGGCATGCTGGCCTTCCAATGGAAAGCGATCAGTTCGGAGACAGGAAAACCGTTTTCGGCGTACGCAATGGCCGGATCAAGTATTTCCCTGAAGGACATCCGGCCATACCGCGCATGCAGGGCGGCCCAGCCCGCCACACAACCGGGAAGGGAAATCGAAAGGGGTCCAAGGGTCGGGATGGCCACTTCCCCCGAGCGTCCAAGGACCCTCAACATATCGTCAAGGCCGGCCCCATACGCACTCGGTCCACTTGCGTTCAACCCGTAGAGAGCGCCGCCGGAGGCATCCCAGCCGATGGCAAAGAGATCCCCGCCAATACCGCAGCCGGTCGGCTCCATCAACCCGAGACAGGCGTTGACGGCGATAGCCGCGTCAACGGCATTCCCTCCCGCCTCAAGGATACGCAGACCCGCCTGCGTCGCCAGGGGCTGGCTCGAGGCCACCATGCCCTCCTGCGCAAGAACTTCGCTTCGTGTCGCAAACGATGCCCCCGTCAATCTGTCCGCTGCCATCCGTAAACGGTAACAGGTCCGGATTTTCCAGGGCAAGGCCCTTCCCGGCAAAACGCTTTCCCGGCAAGGCGCACATAAGCCGGAAAAGCCGGGCTCAGGTCTTGGCAACCCCCCCCGCAATCGTGAAGATGTCATCGCATGAATTCCTCCGATACGCCCATCCTCACCGTGGTCTGCGGTCTCATCACAATGGACGAACGCTTCCTTGCCGCACGCCGGGGGGCCTCGCGCCGGCTTCCCCTCCTGTGGGAATTTCCGGGCGGAAAGGTTGAAGCGGGGGAAAGCCATACCGCAGCCCTCGAACGCGAACTGAAGGAGGAGCTTTCCCTCAGGATACGGATTCTCCGCGAACTGGAAGCAGTCACTTTCACGGATGCATCCGGAAGCATCCGCCTGATTCCTTTCCACTGCGTTCCCGACCAGGAAGCGGCCCCGGTACCCCATGAGCACGAGGAACTGCGTTGGGTGACTCCCGAAGCGGCCCGTTCCCTCGACTGGGCCCCCGCGGACGTTCCCCTCCTTGATCGCCTCGGGGACCTGCTCCAGACCTCCGGGAATTAGGTCCGCCGGTTGCAATTACCGCCCCCCTGATCATACCTTCTGCCCATGTCCGACCATACCACCTTTCAAAAACCCTTGAAGGCCCTCTGGGAAAAGGCTGTCCGCCTCTACCGCGAAGGGAACCGCGACAGCTCGACCTTCTTCGACGCCGACGAAAGCGCCTTTCTCGCATCCATTGGCCACAGCCCCCAGGAGGTCTTCGACTTTGCCGAGGACTACGTCAACGGTGAGGACCCCGACTTTGAGACCTTTCTGCTCGTGGCCGCCATCCGGCGTCACTACTTCCTTCACGACATGAAGGGCGAGCGTACCGGGAACATGGTTGACACGGGTGATCTTCCGCCAAAGGACGCCTCCGCAAGGGGCATCGAGTGGCTACCCCGGATCATTCCCAAGGCCCGGGCCAAGCTGCGTGGTGAGATGTCCGACGACCTCATGTTCGGCTGCGGGGGGGACCGGAAGTTTTTCCGGACAAACAACATCCATCCAGCCGAGTTCCTTACCTTCGTGATGCAGCATATCGATGACGACGACGCCATTATTGACTTTGTGGTCCGTCGTTCGAAGATCAATGCCCATTCATGAAGCCCATTGATGTCATCAAGCAGAATGCGGAGGCTCTCCACGGCGAGGAACTCCTGCTCGAGAAACTTGCTGCCGGACGGCCTCTTAAGGTCAAGCTTGGGGTAGACCCCACCCGGCCCGACCTCACTTTCGGGCACATGGTCGTCTTCAACAAGCTGCGCCAGTTCCAGGACCTCGGGCACGAGGCCATCCTCATTATCGGCGACTTCACGACCCTTATCGGCGATCCCTCCGGTCGTTCTTCAACCCGTCCGGTCCTCACCGAGGAGGAAATTCGCGAAAACGCACGCACCTATGTCGAGCAGGCCTACCGGGTCCTTGATCCGGGAAAGACCTCCGTGCGCTTCAATTCCGAGTGGTTTAACGACATGTCCTTCAAGGACTGCCTCGCCCTGGCCCGGAAAATGACCGTGGCCCGGATGCTCGAACGCGACGACTTCAGCAAGCGCCACAAGTCCAACACGCCGATCTCCATCATCGAATTTCTCTATCCCCTCGTCCAGGGCTATGACTCCGTCGTCATTGAGTCCGATGTCGAACTGGGGGGAACCGACCAGACATTCAACTGCCTTGTCGGGCGTCAACTCCAGAAGGAGGCCGGCACCTCCGAGCAGGCGGTCCTCACCCTGCCTCTCCTCGTGGGGACGGACGGCGTGAAGAAGATGTCCAAGTCGCAGGACAACTACATCGCCTTTAATGACCCGCCAAAGGAGATGTTCGGCAAGATCATGTCCATCAGTGACGAGGTGATGTGGGACTACTACCGCCTTCTCCTCCTCAAGCCCGAAAGCGGGCTTGCCGCGCTCAAGGCGGGGCACCCCATGGAAGCCAAGAAGACACTGGCCACTGTCCTCACTTCACGGATACACGGGGAGGGAACCGGGGAACGTGAACGGGAACAGTTCGAAAAGGTCTTTTCGAGGAACCAGCAGCCGGATGAAATGCCAACCTTCAATTGGGACGACCTTGCCAGCGAGGACTCCCAGTCACTCCTCAACCTCCTCGCCGGTTCCGGCCTTATCCAGAGCAAGAAGGAGGCTCGTCGCCTCATCCAGCAGGGATCCGTGAAGGTCAATGACGCGCGCCGGGAGGATCCCTTTCTGATGATTGAGCGGCCCGCCTCCCCCCTTGTTGTCCAGGCCGGCAAGCGGATTTTCTTCAAGGTGGAGCCCTAGCCTCCCACCTGCCTGGGAAATCACTTACAAAGCGGAACTGGCGGCGTCGTCCACGAGCCATTCGACCCGTTCCGCCGCCTCCGCGAGGATCTGGATGGGATAGGAACCGCGCGGTTCCCGCATGACCGCGGCGAGGCGTTCCGCCTTACCCGTCCCGGTCACCAGAACGACAATACGCCCACAGGCAGCCAGTCCCTGTGGTGTGATGCTCAGGCGCCAGCCCTTGCCGGGGACGTCCACCGACGAAAAATGCGTCCCGGGCGAATCGATCGCGAGCAGGGGGCTCTCCGGGAAGATGGAGGCGGTATGGCCGTCATCCCCCATTCCGAGGAGGCAGAGGTCAAAGGCACGGTCCTCCCCGAAGCGCTCATGAAAGCGCATGTCAAAGGCCCGCGCGGCGGAATGCGGATCCACGGTAACCGGCCACGGGAATTTGCGTTCAGGAGGGATTCCCAGCGGCTCAAGGAGCTGCCGGTCGGCGTTGCCGAAATTGCTCTCGTTGTCGTCGAGCGGGACCATGCGCTCGTCACTGACACTCCAGACAGCGCTCTCGCGGACGGATTGATGAATCGCGGAATGCTTCAGCGCCCAGGCGTAGAAGGCCTTGGGTGTGGATCCTCCCGTCAGGCCCAGGGTGAAGGGATCGCCGCACTGGGAGGCGGTTTCCTTCATGATTTCAGCAAGCCGTTCAAAGACGGTCTCAATCGGACCCGTGGACAGGGTCCCATATACGGTCGTGGTTTCAGTCATCATTAAGCGTCAATCGAAGAACATCGCCTCCCCAAGGGTTTCAACGGGGGAAAGCGGCTCGATATGGAGGGGGTGTTCAA
>JAWLGH010000077.1:0-10878 GCA_041685165.1 Oceanipulchritudo sp.
GTTGTCGAGCTCTTCGGACTTCCGGTCGATGTCGCCACGGTCTCGGGCGTTTTCACCGTTTTCGGAGAAAAGGGGGAATTCCCCGCCCGCCTTGGCAGTACCGGGGAGGGGGATCCCGCCCTTGCTATTCCCTTTAATCCTTACGATCCCCATGGCAGCGGTCAGTTGACCTTCACCTTAACCGACGGGGAAAGTACATGGATGGTCGGCCCGATCGAGCTCCAGCCCTTGCCCCCGGCAACTGGGGAAATCCTCCGCACCCGCAATGCGGTGGTTGCATGGATTGAAGAGTTTGGTTCCTCGGTGGGAGCCGATATCCCTGCATTGCTGAACAACCCGATTAATGAAGTCCCGCCCGAGCTGTTTCCCGTAGTCGCCCTGCTGCATGAGATCAAGGGTCCCGATGTAGCGGAAAACCTCGACGCGGTCCTCAACGGCTCAGCACCTTCCCTCCAGGGGGAAAACATCGAGCTGGATCTCTATGAGCGCATCCTGGCGAAGCAGAATGCAATCGCTTTAATCCCTCCCGCGCTACCTACCACCAATCAGGCCATAGCATACCCCCGTACCATGACAAGGGAACCGGCGGACACGGGAGATTCTTATCACAAGGTGGAAATCGCCGATGGCGTCGATCTGGCGGAGCTCATGCAGCAGCAGGCCACCGCGGAGGCCACCCTTGACGCGATATCCAAGACAGAGGAGGTGCTCTCTGATCTTTCGGGCAATCTGGACAGCGCCGAAAGTGCGCTGGGAGATCTGCAGGGCCTCGATAACCGAGGCGTGATCAATCTTGGCTCTGTCGATAAAGCCCACGTCACAGAGAAACTGAGAGGCGTCCGGTCCGCCAAGACCGCCACCTCCTACGTCGGGTGGTTCACAGAGGCGGTCAAGTTGATCAATTACTATAACAATGGAATCCTCCCGAACCGCTTTCTCTCCATGACGGTCAGTGTGACCGGCCCGGACTCCCAACTGTTTTCCGTTGAGGATACTTGCTCACCAGCTGTCATCAGCGCCCGTGTCAATGTGGCGAGCCAGCCACTTACCTACGGGACCGAATCGTCCATTCTACCCGACAGCCTTCAGGGAATTAACCTGCCCGACATCCTGCCCTCCTATGCGGTCGATGTTCCTACCGGTCAGGTGACCTTTACCCCCACCGGCGTCAGCATTGAGGGCGAACTGGTTCCGGAATTTGTCTGGACCGGGATTGAACTCGCGATCGGCAATCTGGACAACACCGAGCTCCTGGTCTCAGTCGCCGTCATTGAGCCTGATTTTCCCTTCAGGCATGAACCGAAAACCGACGGCCCGGGCACTTCCGGAAGGATCACCGGCAGCGAACTTCACCCGGATCCCGATCGCTACACCGGAGAAATTGGATCGGGCACGATCAATGTGAGCGCAAAACGCGCCTTCTTCGGAGGCAAAACCATCCAACAAACCGGTACCTATGGATTGCGTGCCTTGAACCCGATCATTTTCGAACATCCGTCCAGAATTGCCCCCGGGGAAGCAACGCAATTGCGTGCGGAAATCGCCAATGCCCGGTCCTTCGCCAATGAGCTGATCGAATGGAAAGTCACCAACAAGAACGGGGATGAGGTGAATACGTTCATCGAGGTCGAGGAATCCGGGGAGGTTTACCTGCTCGACTTCTATGAAACGCCCCTTGAGGAAGAAGATTATCCCCTCCAGGTCGTCTTTCGCAGCAAAACCACGGAATGCCTGCGGGGGAGCGACCAGGCGCCTCCCCGTGAATCAAGGGTCTTCATACGGGCCGATAGCGGGTTCCAGATCACGCCGGCCACCAATTGCCTGACCAGTGGCGAACAGATTGAGTTTCTCGCGGAATGGCCGGACGACGAGATTCCGGAAAACATCAAGGCGGTTGTCTGGTCCCTTGATGAGGGCGGCGGCGAACTCACCCCAACCGGACCCTTCTCTGTCCTCTACACGGCACCGGCCTCCTCCGGTCTGGTTGTCCTGCGTGCTGAAGTCGAGGACGACGCAAGCAACGCCTCCACCCGCTCCTTCACCGTCAACTGCAATTTCTCCGCCGACTTTACCTTCCTGAGAGAGCAGCCCTACCTCCCCAGCGTCGGCCCCGCGCAACCCGACCGCTTCAACTTACTTTTTTTCCAAGGCACCTTTACCGGCTTTTATGACGATTGGATTCCCGGTGCCGTTGAAATGGATTTTGAGGACATCGTAAGGATCGGAGAAAACCGGTCCCGCGCCATGGGATCCTTTGTCGGCATTGGCGTCGTTTACGGACCGGGAAACTCGCCCATATCATTCAACTTTGCTTATGAGATCGATAGTTCCGATGAACTGGTCGAATATCAGCGCCCGGATTCACCGACTCGCACCTACACCGTGGGAGCAGGTATTGACTTGGAACAGGGCGAATCAAGAAGCATGCAAATCACCGATGCCGGGGATTTTGCAATCCGTTTTAATGGAGAGCGCCTGAGTGCATCGAGAGAGGACATCGTCTCCTATCAATGGAATGCGAGTTCCGGAAGCAGCGGGACCGGAGAAACGGTCGCCCTGACCTTCCCCGCCTCCGCCGGTGACTGCTGGGTGGAACTGGTCGTGACCGACTCCGCCGGTAATACAGCGCGGCAGCTGCAAAGGTTTACCCTCGTCGAGATAGAAGGCCGCTTTTCTTTCTCCTTTTCCGATGATCGGGGAATCGCCACCGATCCACCGCCGGACGGCCATCTTCCCGGCAATTTTCTCGAAGCCACCTCAACGGGGGATTTTTCGGGGAGTTTTGCTCACGGAGCCCACATCGGTGTTTCCACCGGCCAGGTCCTTGATCTCTACCGCTTCCAGGTCCGATACCATCCATTCGCCAATTGAGCGCTATGAATACCATTAGTCATAACAAGGTCTTCAAAAAGACCGCCATTCTCCTTCTCATCGCAACGCTCTCCCAATCGGCAACTTTGTTCGCCGAAAGCGTTCGCAGTGAGCTTGGCAACATCCAGGGCGGTATTTCCATCCAGACCGCACCGCCTGCCGGCACCACTGTCTACGCCGTCGAAGAAACGCTTCCTTCCGGCGCTTTTCCGCGACGAATCAGTCACAACGGGTTCTTTGACCCCCACACCAATAAGGTTAAATGGGGCCCTTTTTTCGACGACTCGCCCCGGGCTTTGAGGTTTGAGGTTTCCATCGGGGACGGTGACCTGCCGCTGGCCGGGACCATGAGCCACGATGCCAGCGGACCCATCCCGACCAACGGGATTGAAGCCATCAATCTGCCCAACTTCGAAACCTACTTCGCTGGCTGGCAGAATCGCTACCTCCCGGTCAATACGCCCCTGCTTTCCCCCGATTATGTCCCCCCGGGTTCCCGCCTTTCCCTCCTCGCCCAATACGCGATGGGGCTGCACCCGGGTGACCCCGACTTGCCGCTCCACATCACCCTTCTCCCGAATGGTCAAACTGAAGTCAGCTACCTCCGGGACATCCGACGCGGGGATGTTTCCATGGAACTTCAGGCATCCGGCAATCTACAAAATTGGATTTCATGGGATCCGCCCTCCTCTCAAATCGAGACAGTCGACCCGTTTCGAGAAGCAATCCATGTCCCCGCCGATCCCAACAACCCCTTTTATAGAATAGTAGTCAGCGAAGAGAAAACCAATGACTAAATAAAGCCTGCCCCCCCCAAACAAGTCCCCCAACCGGCTGAGCTTGCCAAGGAGGGCTTGTCTGCCCATAAGCCCCGGAATGCGACGGTGGCCCCGGTTCATTTTGATCCCCTTGAGCGTTCTGGCAGTGACGTTAGCGGGTGTAGTCACATGGCTGATACAAGGCCCCATGCAGCCACAGACTGTGGGGGCCGAAGCGGAGCGTTTACTGGCCCTGTTTGCCGCCGAGGGAAAAGATTATGCCGATCCGTCCTATTGTGTGGATTGTCATGCCGATGCCACGGAAAAATGGCGGGGATCCCACCACCACATGGCCAATGCCCCTCTGCAGCAGGCGGATTGGGAACGGTTGCTGAAGGCGCGGGGTGAACTGACCTACCAGCGAAAACTGGAGTGGAAGCGGGGGGAAGGCGCCCCTGTCTTGCAGTCGGAGGACGATCGGCCGGCCTATCCGGTCATCGGATCCATTGGGCTGACCCCACTGGTTCAATACCTGCATCTGGCACCGGATGGACGACTGCAGGCGCATGATGTGGCATGGGATACCTCACGGGAAGAATGGTTTTCCATCTTTGAGGATCAGGAGGAAGAAGGACCGCGGCATCCCGGCGAGTGGGGGCATTGGACCGGCCAGGGTATGAATTGGGATGCCAATTGCGCCTATTGCCACATGACGGAATACGAAAAAGGATATGATGTCGCGAATGATCGCTACAACCGCCAATGGGCCCACATGGGTATCACCTGTGCGCAATGCCATCCCGGTATGAAAACCCATCTTTCCCAGGTTCGGAACGACAATGAAGCATGGACGGAAACACTCAGCACCGAACAAATGATGGAGAGCTGTGCCGCCTGCCATTCGCGGAGAGAGGAGATAACCCCTCATCAATTCCGGCCGGGGGATGATTTTGAGGATCATTTCCTCCTCTCGCTGGCCAGCCAGCTGGGCATCTATCATCCGGACGGGCAGGTGATCGGAGAGAACTACGTCTATGGCTCCCTCATGATGAGCAAGATGGGACATGCAGGAGTTAGCTGTATGGACTGTCATGATCCACACAGCCATCAGTTGACCCTGCCCACCCAGAACAATGCCCTCTGCCAGCGCTGCCATGGCGGGGGCTTGGACGGGGCACCGGTTATCGAGCCGATGCAGCACAGCCGGCATCCGGCGGGATCGACCGGCAACCAGTGTATCGAGTGCCACATGCCGGAGACTTATTTCATGGCTCGCGATGCCCGGAGAGACCATTCCTTCAGCACGCCCGATCCGCGTCTCACTCTGGAAATGGGCATTCCCAACGCCTGCACCCAATGCCATCAGGAAGAGTCGGTGGAATGGGCAAGGGAGTGGGCCGAGGAGTGGTATGGAACCGGCATGAATGAGGACAGGCGCCGGAAAGCCCGCTTGCTCCACGCCATAGAGGAGGGCGAAACGACCGATAGCTTGGCAAAACGTCTGCTGGAGGCCATCCGTTCAGAGGAGAATCGCTTCTGGCGTGCGAGCTTTGTCGGCTTACTGCCTTATCTTCCGCCCCAGGTTGAAACAGAGGCGGTTTTACGGGAGGCGGTCGGAGAGGACGATCCCATGGTCCGCTCCGCCGCCATCCGCGCCAATGGCCTCGCATGGGCCGACGATGCCCTGCGCCGCGATTTACTCACCGACCAATCCCGCAGCGTCCGCTTGTCCGCTTCCCTCGTCCTGCCCGGCATGCCGGCGCTCGATGATGCGGCAAGGCGGGAATTACTCGATTACCTGCAACACACAGCCGATACGGTCTCGGGTTCCCTGCGCCTTTCCCGGTATTGGCAAAGTCGCGACGATTCCGAAAAGGCTGCTCGGCTCGCACGCCGGGCCATCGGGTTTGAACCCCGCAACCCGGAGGCACGTCGCCTCGCGGCCATTGAATTACATCGGTTGGGGAAAAGTACAGAAGCCAAAGAAGAATTGGAGCACGCCCTGAAACTGGATCCGGACAATGCGCGCATCCTGTTCAATCTGGGCCTTTTGCATGTGGAATCCGGTGATGTCCCGGCTGCTCTGGAGCGGCTCCATGCCGCCGTACAGGCCGACCCGCGCTCCGCCGATGCATGGTACAACCTGATCGTCCTGCAATGGCAGAACAATAACCGTACCGAGGCGCTCCGCTTACTGGAGCAAGCTCAGGAACATTTGCCCGGCCATCCCCGCCTGCAGCAATTGCAGCGTGCCTTCGGCCAATGACCGACGGGGTCCTTTCCACAGCAACCTCGATTGCTCAGATACCGGATAAAATCACGGCGCTTATAGCTCACAGCACAAGTGTTTGCTTCTGGTAATCACCTTCCGCCGCAGCAATGGCCTCTTCACGATACATCTCTATCGCCTCACGCAAGGCGCTGGACAAGTTCTCGGTCGACTCTTCACGGGTTCTTCCTTGGCAGTTGATTCCCGGAAGCTCCTGGATCCAGCCAATCCACCATTCATCGGTCTCTTTGATTACCGCTGTATAGCTTTTCATTCAAAATAAATTACGCATCACGCGGTTCGGGACAATATCAGCGATCCTTGCCGTCTTCGTCATCCATGTCGGCCAGTTCGGCAAGGAAGAAGCGATTTCCTCCCAATGGAGTTCCCCTCAGCGCTCGGGAAGATCCGTGAAACGCTGACCGCCCATGGCGGTGGGAAATTCCCTGCGAAAGGATTCCGGCCAGCCTTCCTCGACAATCCACTCCCAATAGCGGTTGGCCATCCGGTAGTCATTCACCCAATTCCACTGACCACCGGAAGGGGGTTTCACGGGGTAATTGCGGATCGCGTTCGCCACTTCCCGCATTTCCAGAAGGCCGGATGCCGTCTCCCGGACAACAAAGGGCGATCGGAAGTCATCTCCCCGCGCCCAGACCCGGAAGCCCCAGTAAGCTGCCGCTGTGGCCCGATAAAGCCGCGCCGTCAAAAGGGTGTGCTGGAAATGGTGGTATAATTCCTCATAGTCCGTTTCACTGAGATAGGGTTGAGCAGCCACTACTTCCGCCATGGCCTCTTCGGCCAGACGGAGACCGTGATCTTTCTGGATGAGAATTTTCCGCAGCCACGTTTCATTCATCCGCTCATCCGGGGTCAGCCAGCCGGCCTCGACGACATCCGGGACCTCATGAAGCTGGGTCCCGCCCGCCTTCATCCATGCCGGGGCAATGTGGTTGATAATGTCTTTCCAGTAATGAAATTCCTCATCAATTCCGTAACCAATCCGCACCACGGGTGGATCGATCCATTTTCCCGATACATGGCGGGCATAACTGGAGGTGTAGGGGTCGAGGTTCAGTCTGGAATGATTGGCCGTATTGGTCCCAAGGGTATAGAGAGTCGCGGTGACAATGTCGTAAGCCTTGCCAAAAGCGGACCGCAAATACGGATAGGCCGCCTGCCCATAACGTTCCTCAATGAACTCCTGGTAGATCTGTTCCGCATCGACGGTTGGGTCTTCGGCATAGCGCTTCAGGGCAAGGAGATTGATTTCCGACGGACGATCAATCATGCGCGTTTTGCCGTACCGGTCCGTCCGGGCCACGTAGCCAATGACGTGATCCCGTTCCATAAAGTCGCTCCAGCGCCGCAGCATGTGTTCCGGCCAGGTATTGGCGATAAGTCCTTGCCCGTTGAATTCACTCGCAGCGTCAAACTCGACCATCGTCGGACGGGCAAGCTTGCCGGGGAAAAAACTGTTGGGATGCGTCAGTAAGAAATCATGCGGCGCCTCCTTCATCATCAGACGGATCTCCGGACGATCAAACAGTTCGATGGCCGTAGTGATATTTTCGTACTCAGCCTCATCGTAGGAAAAGGTCCGCGCATAAAGATTCAGACCCCGCTCGCCAATGACAACGTCGGCTACCGCGTCGACGGCCGCAGCCAGTTTCTCCGCGTCGGTCGTAAGCACTTCCGAATATTGCCGCTCGACCCGGGTCCTCGTCTCAATGAAAGTAAGGATTAAACCCTGAATATTCGGGGCATGATCCAGAAGACGCCGGTAATCCTCCTTGAACCACTCCCAGAATTCGGGGTTATCAAGGTCAATGGTTCCACCGGGACCCGTCCGGAATTCCTCCGGATAGTAACTCAGGTGATAAAAAACCCGGTCCCAGAGGACCACTTCCTCAATCCCGGCCGCATGGGCCGCGCGGGTCAAAGCCTCCGCCACCAGAAGCCGTTCCTCTTCCTGGACGTGCCACAAGTCGTGGACAATATCGTGTGACAGCTGCAAGTGGTTGATCCCGTAGGCACCCGCACGGTCGATGACCCGAAGACCGTCGGGAAGGCTGTCCGAGAGAATGTTCCAACCCCTGATCGCTTCACCCGGAGGCAGCGGTGCCGGGTCGACCTCCCTGACCCCAAGGTATTCCAAGAGCCATTCATGAACGAAGCGCGCCTGCTGAGCACTCACTTCCGGATAAAAATGAACATGGTCCCGAAAGGGATCCCCGCCATCTTTCCCCAGTTTGACCGTGAAGGCATAGAGGTCGATCACCGGAACGTCCCGGCTGGCCATGATCTCGCGCGCAACCGCATCGTAGGCAGCATGGTCCGCTTCGTAACGGTGAAAGGAATTTGAGTGGCGCTGGTGCCGGTCTTCGTCAACCGGGGTGGTCGTGATCCAGACCAGTCTCTTTTCCGCATCTCGGACGACGCGCTCGATCGCCTCAAGATTTTCCCGGTACGCGGGCAACGGCACCTGCCGCTGACCGTTCCTCGGATCCGTTTTGATGTCATGCAATCCCGCGTTAACAAGGATAACCTCCGCCTCAAGGCTCTCTTCCCCCAGCTTCTCCCGGAGATAGCGCAGCACCCTTGCCGAATCGCCTCCATTGGCCCCTCGGGGATCGTCAAGATTCCGGCCAGCCGCCTCCAGCCCGCCTTTCCGGCTATAAGCATAATGGCCATCGGCCAGCTCGTAGAGCCCGTCATGATATCCGATGGAAATACTGTCACCAATAACAAACACAGATGGATCCGGCGCTCCCTTCAAATCGGAGGACGCAGACAACTGGCTCAGCGGGGTAAATAACAATAAAACAAAGGGAAGTAAGTATAAGGGAGTTTTCATATATTAACAACAAGAGGAAACTCCATGCACAAATCAAGTCCCTAAATTCCTGTTCGCAGAACATACACTCTCACTGTTCCACCCACCTATTCCCCCGAGACATTCCACGCGATTCCCATCCAAAGCACCGCCAGCCCGGTCGAGTTTCTACCGGCAATGCGGTAAGCTCAGACGGAAGCGGCTACCGTGGCCAAGCCCATCGCTGAAGGCTTCAAGATCGCCCCCGTGCGCCATGGCCAGCCGTTTCGCAATCGAGAGTCCAAGCCCCATGGAGGATTCACCGCCGGTCGGTACGGAACTGGCCAAGCGGTTAAAGGGAAGAAAAATGCGTTCCAATTGGTCAGGTGGTATGCCGGGACCCTGATCCATGATTTCAAATACCAAACAATCCCCCTCCAGCCGATAATCATAGAGAATAATACCCCCGATAGGAGAGTATTTTATGGCATTGGAAAAAAGATTGCCGAGGATCTGCCGACAGCGGGCCGGATCCGCATACAGCGTTCGACCGCGATCGCTCCCCCGCGGGATAATCTGCTGTTTCTTTTCCGCCGCCTCAGGCTGTGAATCGGACTCGATGAGTTCCGCAAGAAAGGCGTCAAAGGGAATGGGTTCGGCTTGGATCGTAACCCTGCCTTCCTCCACGGCGGCCGCATCCATCAGTCGCTCCAGCAATTGAAGACTGGCCTGCGTTTTGTCGCGCGCCAGTTCGAATAATTCATCGGCCAACTCCGTATTTTTCTCCGTTATAGCCAATTCCAGCAAGCTGAGGACATTCCCAATCGGATTACGCAGGTCGTGGGCGACCATTCTAAGGATTTCACTTTTGAGGCGATTGGCCTCCTCGGCCAACTGGCGTTGCCGTTCGGCCTCGCTGAGAGCTTTGGCGAGATCCTCGTTTTTGAGTTGTTCCATTTCCGCAAGATGCTGCGCGCGTTCGGTCTCATGGATGATCCGCAGGGCATCCGTTCGCGAATCCGCTCGTTTTTTGGCCCGCTGCCGTTCGATCTCCCGCAAGGCCTTCATTTGCTCAAGGGCCTCATCAAACCGGTGCTGTTCTTCAAGGACTTTCGCCAGCAATTCAGTGGACCGGGCAAGGAGTTCCGGTCTCTCCGCAAGCCGCTCTTCGCTGCGAACCAAAGCAAGAAGCTCATGGGCCTCTTCCGGATATCCGTTGTCAGCCAATACTTCAGCCCAATCAAGACGGGCCTCGATCAGAATCATGGCCTGACCCGATTCAAGGAGCTGGCTGATCACCGTTTCAAACTGCTCCCTCGCCGCGGCAAGGTCGCCTCGTTGAGCGGCCACGCCAGCCAGTCCCCACAAAGGAATGGTCGTATGGTCGCTGTCGGCATAGCCTTCCCCGCTTTTCAAAAGCTCCCAAAAGGATGATTCCGCCTCATCAATCTGTCCGTTCATGAACTGCGCAACGGCAAGGTTCAGGCGAGCAATGTGGATTTCCTCCTGATTTTGATTTTCCTCATGAATCCGAAGAGCGAGGTTGAAGCAGGCCACCGCCTCATCGTAATCATCAATGCTCCGGTATACCGCCCCGAGGTTGTTGTAGGCAGCCGCGATTTCCCGCTTATCATCCGCAGCACGGGCGCGTTTCAAAGCACCCCGAAAGGCTTCGATGGCCTCTGCGTGTTCGTCCATGGCAAGCAGGCAATTTCCCTGGTAACGAAGCGCCGTCATCAGGGAACCCTCATGCCCAAGGTCACCGGCAATTTCGGCCGCTTCCCGGGCCGCCTTCAGGGCGATGCCATTGTCCCCCGACCGTCCCGAACAAATGGCCCGCAGCAGCCGCAGTTCAAGGCGTCCCGACTCGGTAAGGGATGCCTCCCGCCCCTCAAGTTCGGCCAATGCCGAGGCGGCTTCCTGCAAACGCATCTGGCCGACACATTCCTCAATCCTGCTTAATGCCGCATTTTCTTCATCGGCCTTGTTTTTCTTCATATTATTTTAACGGATTTTCCACCGTTAGGCGGTGCCTCCGGATCTGTCAACAGCCGGGAGTGAGGGGTCAATGGCACTAAGTTAAGCGGGATATTCGGATATTCATCGGAATCGGGATCGCTATCGAAATCGGGTCTCGATGCCGATAAACAGCCGGCTTTGTGTTG
>JAWLGH010000005.1:0-93867 GCA_041685165.1 Oceanipulchritudo sp.
GGGAGGATAAACCCTTCTTCCGCTCCAGCCTCACCATTGCGCCAGGTATTGACATGGAGGGCGAGGCGGTTGTGGGGCAGTTCAACCTTGATCTCAAGGCGTTCATCGAGGCCGGAAAAGGGTGAGATATAAAATAGTTTGGGATGGGTGGCCTGGAAGCGGTTGCCGGCGAGTTGGGATGGGTCGAGGAGGAAGGGCTTGAGTTCGCCGAAGGTGTTGTGGACCTCGACGACAACGGCGAGGGGATTGTGGCCGGAATCGTAGCAGAAGAAGAAGCTGACCGGATTGAAGACATAGCCGAAGGTCCTGAGGTTGGTCAGGAGGGTGATCCGGGCGGGTTTTTCGGGGATTCCCTTATCGGCGAGGTAGGCCTCAATGTTTTCCCGCAGGGTCGGTTTGCCAAGGTAGAGATGGTCATCATCCCGGAAGGAATAGACATTGAAGCGGTTGTGGCTGACCAACGGACTGGCGCGGCAGACAGCTTCAATCCCGTCGAGATCGAGGTGCCACATGAAGAGGCGGGTGGAGAATCCATAGGTTTTCGGGGAAAACCGTTTATGGAAGACCCGGCAGTTAAATAGCGAGCTTTTCATCGGCGGCCTTGTGCGTCAGCAAACGCTCCGCGGCCGAATAGCCGGAGAGGATTCCATCTTCGTGAAATCCGTAGCGGAAGTAGCTGCCGCAGAAATAGAGCTTTCGGTTTTCATTGAGCCGGGGCAATTCCTTTTGCGCCTCGGCAGCGGCTTTATTGAACATGGGGTGGTCAAAGGTGAAAGCCTGATGGACCTTCCGGGGGTCGACAAGGCCCGGTTCATTGACGGAGACAAAATAATCACGCTGGTCGGAAACCCCCTGGAGCCGGTTCATCCAGTAATGGGTACTGGCGTGGGGGAGGCCATCCTGAGAGGGATCAATACGGTAATTCCAGGAGGCCCAGGCAAGCTTGCGGGCGGGCATGACGGAAGCGTCACTGTGGAGGGTGATCCTGTTGGCGGCATAGGGGAAAGAGGCGAGCAGCCGTTGCTGGTCATCATGTGGATTTTCGAGAAGGCTCAGGGCGGTATCGGCATGGGTGGCAATAACGACCTCGTCAAAGACGCGGGAAGCCCCGGATGCGTCACGCACGGTGACCCCCTTTTCGTGCTGGAGGACGGAAGCTGCGGGGCGGTTGCAGAGAACGCGCTCCCTGAAGGGGGCGATCAACTTGTCCCGGTACTGCCGGGAGCCCCCTTTGACGGTGCGCCACTGGTGTTGGCTGCGCACCCCGAGGAGACCATGATTGTACATGAAGCGGATGAGGGTGTGGGCCGGGAAGCGGAGCATTTCGTCCGGTGGAGTGGACCAGATGGCGGAGGTCATGGGCACCAGGTAGTAATTCAGGAAAGCCTTTCCGAAGCCTTCCCTCTGGACAAACCCCTCAAGCGTGAGGTCGAGGACGGCGGGATCCGCGAGGGCGGCGAGGGCCTGTTTATTGAAGCGCAGGATGTCGCGCAGCATGCCGAGGAAGCGGGGTCTGAGGAGGTTGCCGCGCTGACTGAAAATACGGTTCAGGCCGGAACCACAAAACTCAATTCCATCCGGGACATACTGGACCCCGAAGGACATGTCGGTCTCCATGGTCTCGACCCCCAGCTCGCTGAAGAGCTGGGTCAGGAGCGGATAGGTGACCTCATTATAGACCATGAAGCCGGTATCGACGGGGACGGAGCGGTCGCCTTCAGGGACGTCGACGGTGTGCGTATGCCCGCCCGGACGGGGTTCGGACTCATACAGCGTCAAATCCGTATAGGGATGGATGCGATGGGCGCAGGCCATACCTGCAATCCCTGTTCCGATGATGGCAACGGCTTTCATGATGCTCTCTTATCCTGTCAGGCCTGAAAGGGGATGCAAGGCTCAGAGGATGAGCAGCACAGCAGAAAGGTGGAAGCTACAAATCCGGGTTGAGCGGTTTGCTGGGTTTGGGAGGGGGGGCGGAGCTATGCTCGTTGGACCGGTAGGCGAGGCGGACGAGGAGATGGCTGGCAATAGGGATGGTGAGGAACTGGAAGGCGACGGCGAGGGGAAGTTTGATCCCGGCGGTTTCGAGACCGAGATAGACCCAGAGGCCGACAAGGACGAGGATGAGCCCGAGGGTCATTCCCTTTCCGAGGGCATGCCCCCGGCAAATGGCGTCGGGCAGCCTCAGGATCCCCATGGCGGAGAGGAGGATAATGGAGCTGCCGAGGAGAAGCGTCAGGGCTATGAGGCTATCGACAATCATGTGTCTTCCGTGGTAGGCAAGGTTGAGGAAAGGGCCTTGACGAGGGCCACCGTTCCGAAAAAGCCGAGAAGGGAGATCACGAGGATCAGCTCGACGAAATGCGGGGTTTGTTCCTCGATGGAGAGGAGGGCGGTGAAGGCGACAATCGTGAGGACCACGAGGTCAAAGGCGATGATACGGTCGACCGCAGTCGGGCCTTTGACGAGGCGGAAGAACCCGATCAGGACGGCGAGGGAGAGCATCAGCTCAGAAATCTGGATAGCGATGGTCAGGATCATGGGCGGGTGAAGGCGAGAAGCGGTTTCAGGAGATTTTTCTCAATCTCGGCCCGGGTTCGTTCCGGATCGCCTGCCTCGAGGGCGTGAATGAGAAGGCGTTTACCTTCACGGTCGATATCCACGCTGGCGGTACCGGGAGTGAGGGTGATGGTATGGCTGAGGATGAGGACCTCGAGGTCACTGAGGTCACCGGTCGAAAATTCGAGGAAACCCGGATGAATGGGGTTCCGTCCGGGAAAGAGGATGATGGTGCCAACGCGGACCTGGGACAGGATGAGGGCACGGGCAAAGGCACCGAGCCAGCGGATGAAGCCCCAGTTTGCCTTGAGGTAGGCATCCTTTGGGAGCAGGGGCCGGAAGAGGAGGATCAGGGGGTAACCGAGGAGAAGGCCGATAAAGAAGCGCGGAAGGTCGCGGGTCGGACTGAGGAAGAGCCAGATGATGGCGATGCTGACATGGAGGATGGCGGTCTTCATGGTGCTTCGGGGGTGGTGTGGAGGATGGCTTCGATATAGAGGGAGGGATTGAGGAGTTCGTCAGCGGCCGCGCGGGAGGCTTCCCAGAGCGGCTGTACCCCGGCGGAGACCCCGAGGGAGATGACAATCATGAGGGCGAGGGCGGTCCAGAGAAGACTGGTTTTCGCGGGTTGGTCGACCGCTCCGGCGGGCAGGGGCTGCCAGAAGGCCCCGAACCAGATTTTGACCATGGAAGCGAGGGTGAGAATGGAGGCGACAAGGCTGACCGCGACAAGGATGTAATAGCCTTCGGAGAGACCTTCGAGGAGAATCCACAACTTTGCCCAGAAACCGGAGAGGGGTGGCAGCCCGGCGAGGGAGAGAGCCATGATGAGGAAGGCAATACCGAGCCATGGCCGGGAGCGCCAGAGACCTCCCGTGCGGGCGAGGTGGTCGGTATGCTGGTGCAGCATCACACCGCTGGCGATGAGAAAGAGGGCCGACTTTACGATGATGTGGTGGATCATGTAGAAAATGGCGGCGGCAAAGGCAAAGGGGGTGAAAAAACCGATGGCAAGGATCATGAAGCCAACCTGACTGAGGACATGAAAGGCGAGGATTTCCCGGATGCCCATCCGGGAAACGGCCCCGAGGACGCCGAAAAGCATCGTTCCGCCCCCGAGCCAGGCAATGAGGAGGTAGAGGCCCTCCTGGCCGGGAGGCATGACGGTGCCGAGAAGACGGAGGAGGAGGTAGATCCCGACCTTGGTGAGGAGCCCGGAATAAAGGGCCCCGAGGGAGGGAGGGAGCGTCGGGTAGCTATTGGGAAGCCAGTAGTAGAGGGGGAACATCCCTGCCTTGATGGAAAAGACAAAAGCGAGGATGGCGGTCAGAAGGGAGATCCGGGCAGGGCCATCGGCGGAGGATTGAAGGGTCGCGGCGGCCTCGGCGATGCCGGCGAAGTTGAGCGTTCCGAAGAGGGCGTAGGTGTAGCCGCAGGCGGCGAGGAAGAGGGCCGAGGCGATCAGGTTGAGAAGGACATAGGGATAGGCCTGCTTGAGTCTGCTTTCCTCGGCCTCGAGGGTCATTAATCCGTAGGAGGAAAGGAGCATGACCTCAAAGGCGACAAAGAGGTTGAAGAGGTCACCGGTGAGGAAACTCAGTTGAATCCCGGTAAGGAGGAACTGGATGAGGGGGAGCCGCATGGGATTGCCATGGGCGGAACCGCGTTCGGAAAAACCGGCAAGGGTTGAGGAAAGGGTTACGAGGAGGGCGAGGATGACGAGGATGGAGGCTGTGCGGTCGCCGACGAGGACGATGCCTATGGGGTCCTTCCAGGAACCCAGATGCATGACCTCCATGCCGGAGGTGAAGGCCGTCCCGGCCAGCATCAGGGCGGCACCGAGCTGGAGAAGAAGGGAGAGGACCGCGATCGTCCGTCGGAGGGAACGGTTCTCCCGCAGGAGGAGAAGGAGGATTCCCGTTATGAAGGGAAGCAGCACTGGAAGGGAAACGGTCATGATCTAGGCGTCTTTTTCCGGATCAAAAAGGCTGTCGAGGTCCGAGGTCTCGTTGCTGGAAAGCATGCGGTAGAGGAGAGTCAGGAAATAGGCAATTACGGCAAAGCCGATAACGATGGCCGTCAGGAGGAGGGCCTGGGGAAGGGGATCGGCCATGGGAGCCGCCTGGTCGGTGATTGGCGGGAGTTTGCCATTTGGATTCCCGGAGGAACTGAGGATGACGAGGTTGGCGGCATGCCCGAGGATCATGACGCCGAAGAGGATGTGCAGCCAGTTGCGTTGCAGGATGAGCCAGAGCGCGAGGGCAAAGAGGAATCCGGTAAGAAGGGCGGTTATCCAGATCATGACGACCTCTCCCCCTTTCCGGGAGCGGCTCCCTCGAGGGGTTCCTCGGAGGAGCCGGTGGGGAGGGCAAAAGCCGTCTCGGCAACATCCTCCTGGCCCTGCAGGGCATCGAGGAGTACAAGGGCGATTTTCAGGATGACCCCGACGACCACCATGAACACCCCGAGATCGAAAAGAAGGGGGGTCCCGGCATACACCGACCCGAGAACGGGGAAGTTGGAGTCCTTGTAGTGATACTGGGTCATGAAAGCACCTGAGAGGAGGAGGCCGAGGAGACCGGAAGCAGTCGCGACGGCCAGCCCCCATGCGGCGAGCCGGAGAGGGTCAAAGGGGCAGATCCGGGGAATGATGGACCGGTCGTTGGCAAAGAAAAGCAGGAGCATGCCGATCGCGCTGGCGACTCCGGCAATAAAGCCGCCGCCCGGCTGATTATGGCCCCGGAAAAAGAGATAGACGGCAAAGATCTGCACAATGATGGCGATCATTATGGCGCTTTTGCGAAGGATGAAGGAATCGTTGCTAAGCATGGGTGCGAAGGCGTTTACGGCGCAGGAGGAGGCCCAGGATGCCGAGGGTGGCAATGACGAGGACGCCGATCTCGAGCAGGGTGTCAAATCCGCGGAAATCGACGAGGATGGTGTTGACCGCGTTGGTTCCCTTGGCTTCGGGGAGGCTGGCCACGAGGTAGGCTTCCCCGAGGCGGGTCGCCGGGGGCTGGCCGGCAAAGACGAGGGTCAGGGCCGCCATCAGAAGCCCGAAGGCGGTGGCTATGAAGCCGTTGATGAACTTGACTCTCCCGGGAAGGGCCCGCGGAGGCCGGCGCAGGTGGGGGAATCGCAGAATGAGGACAAGGAGGAGGATGAGGGTGGCGGCCTCCACAAGGACCTGGGTCAAAGCCAGATCGGGGGCCCGGTAGAGGACGAAGTAAAAGGTGACGAGAAAACCGATGACCCCGGTGAGGATAACCTGGGCCTGCCATGACCGGACCAGGACCAGGCAGGCCCCTGCACTCGCGAGAAGGGCCGCCGCAAGGGAAGCAATGAGGAGTTCTCCGCCTCCGAAGGGGGGTAACGGGAATGCACCTGAATGAAGGAGGAAGGGGGTCCCGATCCAGAGGAGACCCACGGAGAGGATAACCGGGGCGTGGTAACGGGGATGTTCCACCCCCAGAAGGCGGGTAATCAGGCCGCCAAAGGCGGGAAGCTTGTCCATGGCGTGGCTGAAGGCCAGGTCGAGGCGGGCCCAGGGGGGGATTTCCGCCCACTTCCATCGGGTGGCCTGGCCGAGGCGGTAGAGGACAATCCCGGCGAGAATTATACTGATGCTTATCAGGAAGGCCGGGCTGAGGAGGCCGTGCCAGATTTTAAGGGGCGGGGAGCCGGATGCGTGGAGACCGGTGACGTGAAAGGCTTGAAGAACCTTTGTCGTGATGGCCGGGAAGAGGCCAAGGAGGAGGGTCAGGGAAGTGAGAAGGAGCGGCGGGAACTGGATCAGGAAGGATGGAGGATGAAAGTGCGCGACTGCCTTGCGGGATTCCGGGCCGAGAAAGACATGAAAGACAAAGCGGACCGAGAAAGCCATTTTGATGATGGATCCGATAATGACGAGGGTTAGGGGGAAGGCATTGAGGAATAGTCCATCGGAAAGGTAACTCAGCTTTTCCTTGAGCATGTATTCCTTGCTCAGGAAGCCGGTTGTTCCAATCACTCCGGCCATGGAAGCCGCGGATATGGCGGTGATCCAGAAAAGGAGCGGCATGCGCCTGCGCAGCCCCCCGAGCTCGCGGATATCCTTGATCCCGGTCGAGTGGTCAATGATCCCCACAACCATGAAAAGGGCGCCCTTGTAGAGCACATGGTTCATGATGTGAAGGAGGTCCCAGTGGGTTCCCACGGCCGGGGAGAGCCCGTAGAAGCCGACGAGAAACCCCAGCTGGCTCACCGTGGAATAGGCGAGGATGGCCTTCAGCTGGTTGGACAGAAGGGAAAAACAGGCCCCGAGGAGGAAGGTTGTGAAGCCGATCAGGATAAGGATCGGTTCCCAGGCCTCGAGGGGCCGGAAAATCGGGAAAACACGCCCGATGAGGAAGATCCCCAGCTTGACCATGGTGGCACTGTGCAAGTAGGCGGAGACCGGGGTCGGGGCGGACATGGCGTTGGGCAGCCAGTAGTGGAAGGGGAATTGAGCCGACTTTCCAAAGGCCCCGACAAGAATAAGGATGAAGCCGACCGTCCATTGGGTGGAACCGGCATGCTCGGGGGCGAGGACAACCAGCTCGGCGATCTCAAAGGTTCCCGCGCTGAGCCCGACGAGGAGGATCCCCGCGAGCAGGGCCATTCCCGTGCTGACGGTCGTGATGAGGGCCATCCGGGCCCCTTCACGGGCCGTCTTGTCATGGTGGAGGTAGCCGATGAGGAAGAAGGAGGCGAGCCCGGTCATCTCCCACCAGATGTAGAGCATGATGAGATTGCCCGAAAAAACCGTTCCCAGCATCGCCGCGAGGAAGAAGAGGAGGTAGGTGTAAAACTTCTTAAACTCCTCCGGCTTGTCGGCGAAGTAGCCGGCCGTGTAGAGGAAGATCAGGGTCCCCATCCCGCTGACGACAAGTCCAAAGAATAGACTCAGCCCGTCAACCTGAAGGGAGAACCCGATCCCCTGGGAGGCAACCCAGGTGAAAAGAGGAATGATTTCAGCGTTTCCGGGACCCTGCCCGGCCACCAGACCGATGATAACCGCTGATATGACCGCCGGGACCAGCCAGAGCCAGCGTCCAGGACCGTGGCCACGCGACCATTTTCCGCCCATCTGGACGAGGGCGATTGCCAGCCATGGCAAAACCAGGGCCCCGACCAATAACGTATTCTCTAGATCCATCTCGCTGTTTGCATCTCGGTTTTCGCGCAAGGTGCGCCGGCTCAAAGGCCTGTCAACACAAACGAGGAAAAAGGATTCATGAAAATTATATCGGCTTTTTTTGGGGGTTGGGATTTCTCTGTAAAAAAAGCATTGCCCTTGGGAAAGAAAGGCCTGTAACGGAGACTCTTCTTTAGAAAAGACAACCAAGCTAAAAATAAGAAAATGAGTGAACTGAAAACAGGACTGGTCCTCGGATGTGCGTGGATAGTGATGGCAGGTACAGGATCGGCGGCGACGCTGACCTTGAAGGACGGATCCCGTCTGGAGGGAACCCTTCAGGAAATCCACGAGGGGACGGTGTATTTTGAAACCGGTTTTGCCGGAGTCCTTGAGATCCCGCAGGCGGATGTCAGCGGGCTTGAGAGCGACGGGGAGGTGAACCTGCGCACGGAAGGCGGCGAAGTCTTCCGGGGTCAGGTGTCCGAGGACGACGGGCGGTTGACGATTGCCTCCTCGTCGGGGACGGTTGAGACCGGCGTCACGGAATTGGTGTCGGCCTGGCAGCCGGGTGGAGTGGACCCGCTCGTGGCGGACCGGGAGGCGGCCCTCGAGTCGCAGATCCGCCGCTGGACCTACACTGCCGCGGTGGATATCTCGGGCAGCAGCGGGAATACGGACGAGTCCGGTTTCGCGTTATCGGGTCAGGCCAGGCTGGAAGGGCCGGAGGACCGCCTTCTTCTCTACGGGAACTACGCCTATGAGGAGGCAAACGGGGTGCGTACCAAGGATGAGCAGAAAGTGGGGATGACCTACACGAATTTCTTCTCGGAAAAAATGGGTTGGTATGTGCGCGAGGAACTGGAGCGCGACACCTTTGAAGGTGTGGATTTCCGTTCGACCAGCGGGGCCGGCCTGTCCTACCGCTTTATCGAGGAGGAGCGCCTTTCCCTTGAGGGTAACGCCGGTGTCAGCTACCGCTACGAGAGCTATATCGACCCGGCACTGGAATCGGATGGTTTTCCCGGGCTTGATTTCGGCTTGAACCTGAACTGGCAGTTCGCGGACTGGGGCCGGTTGGTGAGCTCGCTGGACTACCTCCCGAGCGTGGACGACTTCGGGGATTACCTTCTTACCCACGAGTCGGGCGTCAACATCCCCCTGGGCACCTCGGACTCCTGGGTGATGCGCTTCGGGATCCAGCACGACTACAACAGCAGCCCTGCGCCGGGTCGTGACAGCCTGGATACGAGCTATTTCGCCCGCCTCATGCTGACCTGGGACTGAGTTCCGGTCGCACGGCAGGCACGCATCAACCATCATCCAAAAGGACAGGAAACGACATGTTAAGTCAGGAACAAATAGACACCGTCATCAACTACGTGACCCAGTACGGGACGAGGATCCTCGTTGCCCTTGTGATTCTCGTGATCGGGAAATGGATTGCGGGCGTGATCCGCAAGGCGCTTCGGGGGGGCATGGAACGCCAGAATGTGGATCCCGTCATTGTGGGGTTTCTCTCGAGCATCGCCTACTACCTGCTCATGGTGGCGGTGGTGATTTCGGCGGTCGGGCAGCTGGGGATCAAGACGACCTCCTTCATCGCCGTCCTGGGGGCCGCCGGTCTGGCCGTTGGTCTGGCCCTGCAGGGGTCCCTCTCGAACTTTGCCAGCGGCATCCTGATCATCCTCTTCAGGCCCTTCAAGATCGGTGACTTCGTGGAAGTCGGGGGTGTCATGGGCGTGGTTGACGAGATTGGGATTCTCATGACGGAGATGCACACGGTGGACAACAAGGGTATCGTGATGCCGAACGCGGAGATCATGAACGGTCACATTGTGAACTTTAACGCCCGGGATACGCGCCGCCTCGATATGACGTTCGGGATCAGCTACGGCGATGACATCGACAAGGCGAAGGCGATCCTCACAGACATCATCGAGAGTGACGAGCGTTGCCTCAAGGATCCGGCCCCAACCATTGCCATCGCGGAGCTGGGGGACAGCAGCGTGAACTTTGTCGTCCGGCCCTGGGTCAAGGGAACCGACTACTGGGGGGTCCTCTTTGACGTGCATGAAACCGTCAAGAAGCGTTTTGACGCGGAGGGAGTCTCGATTCCCTTCCCCCAGCGGGACGTCCATCTTTACCAGGAAAAGGGTTGAGGAAATCCTGCCCGAAGACCGGGTATCAAAAAACCGCCGGACTGAGTGCCGGCGGTTTTTTTTGTCGACGGGAGGAAAACAGGCATCAGATGCCCATGATGGCCTTGAAGGACTGGGCGGCACGGCGGGACATCTGGACCTTGTTGTCGTCCTTGAGGGTGACGAGAAGACCACCATTGAACCATGGCTGGATATTGCGGATCCACTTGAGGTTGATGATCTGTTTCCGGTTGGCCCGGAAGAAGAGGCGGGAAGGGAGCCGTTCCTCGAGGTAATTGAGGGTGCGGCTGACAAGGGGCTTTTCCGAATCGAAGAAGACGCGCACGTAGTTGTCCTCGGATTCAAGGAGGCGGATTTTCTCATATTCGACGAACCAGCAGCTTTCGCCGTCCTTGATGAAAATCTGGTCGTATTCGGGATGATTGTCGGCCTTGACGGCGGCTTCCGAGATACGTTGATACTTCTGGAGGCGGGTCTGGATGGAGTCGAGGAGATCCTCCTGGTCAAAGGGCTTGGTGATGTAGTCGTCGGCGCCGAGGCCGAGCCCTTCCCGGATATCGGACTGGTCGGTTTTCGCGGTGAGGAAGATGAAGGGGATGATGGCCGTGAGGGGATCCTTCTGGAGGGCCTCGAAGACGCCATACCCGTCAAGTTCGGGCATCATGATGTCGGAGAGGACGAGATCGGGCTTTTCCCGGCGTGCAAGCTCGACCCCGCGCCGGCCATCGGCGGCGGAGAGGACCTCGTAGTTTTCAGCCTCGAGGAGGTCGATGAGGGGGAGGCGGACATTTTCGTCGTCTTCTAGAATGAGGATACGGGTCATTGGTCGGATGGTTCTGGTGGTGATTCAGGCAGGTGGACAAAGAAGGTGGACCCCTTGTCCTGTTGGGAATCGAAGGTAATTGAGCCGCCGAGGAGCTCGGTGGCCCGGCGGGCGATGTTGAGGCCGAGACCGGTGCCCTGGCGGGCGCCCACGTTGTCAGCCCGGTGAAAGGCGTCAAAGAGCCGTTTCTGGTCCGTAGCGGGAATGCCGATACCTTGGTCTCTCACGGAAAAGACGAGATCACCGTTTTTCCGGGAGACGGAGCAGGAAACGGGGCTCCCGGGAGGAGAATACTTGAGGGCATTGCTGATGAGGTTCTGGAAGATGTGGTCCATCAGGTGTTCGTCGAGGGGGAAGGATTCGCTTTTGCCGAGGGTGCAGTGGAAGTGGATGTCACGACCGGGATGGATGGGGGCAAGGGATTCCATGAGCCGGCTGAAGTAATCGTGGAGACAGAGATCGGTGCGCTCCACGGTGAGTTTGTCGGCCTCGGCGCGACTGAAAAAGAGGACGTCGTCGAGCAGGCGGTTCATGCGCTGGAGGGAGATTTCGATATTTTCCAGATGGCGGACCCGCTTTTCGGGCCCGAGCTTGTCGCCGAAGCGGCGCACGAGGGCGGCCGAAGCCTGGATTCCGGTCATGGGAGTACGGAATTCATGGCTGACCATGGAGATGAAGCGGGTTTTGATCTCGTTGAGTTCCTTTTCCCGTGCGAGGGCCTCGCGGGAGCGCTTTTCGCTGCGCTGGAGGGATTCACGGGCCTTGACCTGCTCGGTCACGTCGAGCTGGATGCCGACAAAGTGGGTCAGTTCGCCCTCCTCATTGTGAACGGGGGAAATGTGCAGTTCATTGTGAAAGAGGGTGCCATCCTTACGGTAGTTCCTGAGCTGGACAACGCAGGGACGGGCCTCCTTGAGGGCTGAGCGCAGTTCATCAAGGGGGGGCTGGTCGCGATCGTTCCCCTGGAGGAAACGGCAACTGCGGCCGACGGCCTCCCGTGCGGAATAGCCTGTAACGTTCTGGAATCCCTGATTGACGTAGATGAGCGGGAGATCCGGCTGGCGGGCGTCGGCGATGGTGACCCCGGAGGTGACATTGGCGATGGCGACATTGCGGAGCTCGATGTCGTGAAGGGCCTGGAGACGTTCGGAAATATCCTGGAAGGTGAAGAGGAGAAGACCGGTTTCGCCCAGGGCGAGGGGCCGGAGATTAAGTTCGCAGGGCACAGCCTCCCCGTACTTGCTCCGGAGACGGGTGGTGAGGGTCCTCTCCGAGCCGTCTCCGGAAGTGGCCCTGATGAAGTCATGGAGGAAGGCGCGCTGGGAATCGGGGCTGAGGTCGGTCACAGCAAGCGTACGAAGCTCATCGAGAGAGTAGCCAAGGATCTGCAGGGCACGGGGATTGGCTTCGAGGATGCCCGGGGAATCCGTCCCGGCGATCATGACGGCCTCATGCGTCTGTTCGAACAGGGCCCGGAAGACGGGGTCACGGAGATGGTGTTCTATATCCATGCGTTCAGTTATGAGCATATAGGGCATTCAGGAAAATTAGCAATCCGGGGAAGTGGTTCCTGCTTTGGAAGTTGCCATGAAGGTGGAAACTCCTGAAAACAGGCTTATGGGAAAGAAGCAATCCCTTCCAAAGGCCATCGAGGACACCCTTGCCTGGGTTCACGAGCGCAACCACAGTGAGCCTGTTTTCATCCAGGCCGTGGATGAAGTCCTGCATTCCCTTGCCCCCGTCCTCGACGCCTTTCCGCGTATTGAGGAGGAGAATCTGCTCCAGCGCATCTGCGAGCCCGAGCGGCAGCTCATGTTCCGGGTTGTCTGGCAGGACGACACCGGCATGGCGCGCGTCAACCGGGGCTTCCGGGTGCGTTTCAGCAGTGCCCTCGGGCCCTTCAAGGGGGGACTTCGGTTCCACCCCTCGGTGAATCTGGGGACGATCAAGTTTCTCGGATTCGAGCAGGTGTTCAAGAACAGCCTCACGGGCTTGTCGATCGGGGGAGGAAAAGGCGGGAGCGATTTTGATCCCAAGGGACGAAGCGAAAATGAAGTGATGCGGTTCTGCCAGGCCTTCATGACGGAACTGTACCGGCACATTGGTCCGAGCGAAGATGTCCCCGCGGGGGACATCGGGGTCGGGAGCCGCGAAATCGGGTATCTTTTCGGTCAGTACAAGCGCTTGACGAACCGCTTCGATCTCGGCGTGATCACCGGCAAGGACACCTCGTGGGGAGGGTCGCTGGTCCGGAAGGAGGCGACCGGCTTTGGGGCCGTCTATTTTCTTGAGGAAATGCTGAAGACCCGGGGGGAGAGCCTCGAGGGAAAAGTCGCGGTGGTCTCGGGCTCGGGAAACGTGGCCCTGTATGCGATCCGCAAGCTGACTGACCTTGGCGCCCGCGTGGTGGCCTGCTCGGACTCCGGGGGAGTCGTGCACGAGCCGGGTGGACTGGACTGGGAGCAACTGCGCGAAATCAAGGAGATCGAGCGTGGCCGGATTCAGGCCTATGCCGAGCGGCGTCCCAAGGCGACCTTTTCGCCGGCCGGGGAGGCCTCCATCTGGTCGATCCCCTGTGACGTGGCCCTTCCCTGTGCGACACAGAATGAAGTGCAGGAGGAGGACGCCCGGTGTCTGCTCGAAAACGGCTGCATCGCGGTGAGCGAGGGTGCGAACATGCCCTCCACCCCGGAAGCGGTGAAGCTGTTCCTTGAGAAGGATATCCTTTTTGGCCCTGGAAAAGCCGCCAACGCCGGGGGCGTTGCCGTCTCGGCCCTGGAAATGCAGCAGAACGCGGCCCTGTCGAGCTGGACCTTTGCCGAAGTTGACAAGCGCCTGAAGCAAACCATGTCGGGCATCCATGAAAACTGCCTCCATCATGCGACCAAATACAGCCGTCGGGGACATTATGTTGACGGGGCAAACATCGGAGGCTTCCTCCGCATGGCGCAAGCGACCCTTTCCCATGGCCTGATCTAGGAGGAACCGGTTCACCCTGGGGGGCCGAGCGGAAACCTTTCAACCATGGGCAGGCTTCCGGGCCGGACGTCGTCACGGATGTAGAAGTAGGTCCACGCCTCAAGGCGGCGGGCCTCCACCTCCACCGGTTCGAGGCGCCGCCGGTATTCCCGGGGATGGTCCTCAAGCTGGTCGATGGCGAGCCAGTCACGCGAACGGGGGAGGCGATAGACTTCCCCGAGGACGCGGTGACCGCGGTCCGGCAGGTCGAGGAGGCAGGGATAACGGGCAAGGAGAAGCGGATAACGGGTGCAGAGACGACCGGAACCGAGGAAGGCGGGCCGGCTGGATTGGAGCAGGGAATGAAAGCAGCCTCCCCGTTGAAGGGTGCCGTAGACGAAAAGGAGGCTCCCGTCGGGAGGAAGTTCGACTGGATCCGGGGAAGCGGACATCTGGGTTGCGACCAACCTGGCGGTAGAGGGAGGATCTTTCGTCCGGCTGGGATCCGCGGTATCCTAGACGACCATCGGCTCGTGGTAATTGTTCCCGGGTTCAAAGGGAGCAACGATACCGCTACGGATGCAGAAGTCGCCGAACCGTTCGCCGGTTTCCCGTTCGCGGGTGTAGCGGGTGATGAGGGGCCTGAGCTCGGAGACGATCTCCTCCGACTTGACGGAGGCCTTGTAGAGCCGGTTGAGACGTGACCCGTCAAAGGCGGCCCCGAGATAAAGGTTGTACTTGCCCGGCGCTTTGCCGACGAGGCCGATTTCCGCAAGGTAGGGTCGGGCGCACCCATTGGGGCAGCCTGTCATGCGGATGGTGATGGCATCCTCGCGCAACCCGGCCTCTTCAACAAGGGCCTCGATCTCCGTAACGAGGTCGGGGAGGTAGCGTTCCGACTCGGCCAGGGCGAGACCGCAGGTGGGCAGGGCAACGCAGGCCATCGAATTCAGGCGCAGGGCCGAACTGCCAAGCCCGGCATCAAGCCCGTATTGGGCAACGAGGGCCTCGATGTCCGGGCGGTCCTCGTCGGCGATGGAACCGATGATGAGATTCTGGTTGCAGGTGAGCCGGAAATCGCCCTTGTGGACGCGGGCAATCGCCCGGAGTCCGGATTTCAGGGCAAGCCCCTCTTCATCCCGGATGCGCCCGTTCTGGATAAAGAGCGTGAGGTGCCACTTGTCATCGACGCCGCGCGTCCATCCGTAGCGGTCACCGTTGTCCTCGAAGGTGACCGGACGGCCCTCCTCAAGGGCGTAGCCAAGGCGTTTTTCGACCTCCGACCGGAACCAGGGAAGCCCCCGGTCCTCAATGGTGTATTTCAAGCGGGCGTGGGCTCGGTTTTCGCGGTCCCCGAAGTCCCGCTGCACCTTGACCACGGCCTCGGCGACCTCAAGAACCTGTCCGGGCTTACAGAAGGCCATCAATTCGGCGAGACGAGGGTGGGTGGCCGCATTGCCGTGGGTCATGCCCATGCCGCCCCCGACCATGACGTTGTAGCCGACAATGCGGTTATCTTCGAGCACAGCGACAAAGCCCAAATCATGGGCGTAGACATCGACGTCGTTGCTCGGCGGCACGGCGACGACAATCTTGAATTTCCGCGGGAGGTAGGTTTTTCCGTAAATCGGTTCCTCCTCGTCCTCCCCGCCGGCGACTTTTTCCCCGTCGAGCCAGATTTCATGGTAGGCCCGGGTGCGGGGCGTGAGGTGCTCGGAAATGGCGCGTGAAAGCTCGAGGACTTCCCCATGGGCCTCGCTCTGGTGGGGATTCGGGTTGCACATCACGTTGCGGTTGACATCCCCGCAGGCGGCAATCGTGTCCATCAAAGCGGCGTTGATCTCCTGGATGGTCTTTTTCAGGTTGGCCTTGAGGACGCCGTGCAGCTGGAAGGCCTGGCGGGTGGTCAGCTTCATTGTCGCGTTCCCATAGCGCTCACTGAGTTCATCCATCCGGAGCCATTGTTGCGGGGTCGCGACCCCTCCCGGCACCCGGACCCGGATCATGAAGCTGTAGGCCTTGTCCAGTTTCTTTTTGCGGCGTTCCGAGCGCTCGTCACGGTCGTCCTGAAGGTAGATTCCATGGAATTTGGTCAGTTGCGCATCCTCGGCGCTGACATTTCCGGTCAGAGGATCGTCGAGGCTCTCTTCAAGGGTACCGCGGAGTAGCCGGCTGGAGGCCTTGATACCTTCGTTCTTGTGCAATTTCCTGGTGTTTTCAGCACTTCCGCTTTCCTTCATAGTAGTAAATAAGGTCAATCAGGCAAAAAAGTAAAGTTAAGAGGGTGAAAGGGGTCTCAACTGCGTTCAATGGGACGGTTGCCGGGGAAGAGGCGTTCGAGGGTTTTGGCGAGGAGATCAAACTCGAGGTTGACGAGGGACCCGGGGTGGTGGGCGTGGAGGTTGGTGACCTCGAGGGTATGGGGGATGAGCCAGACGGCCAAGCCGGAATCGTCCACCTCGGCGACGGTGAGGGAGACCCCGTCGATGGCGATGGAGCCCTTGTAGACGACGTATTTGAGGAATTCCGGGGGTGGTTCGACGCGGAGATAGAGGTCCTTGCCGCGTCGTTCGGCATGGGAGACGGAACCGGTGGCGTCGATATGGCCGGTGACGAAGTGGCCGCCGATCTTGCCATTGAAGCGGAGGGAGCGCTCGAGATTGACGGGGTCGCCGGGCTGGATGGACTGGAAGGAAGTGAGGCGGACGGATTCGTGGAGGAGGTCGAAGGAAACGGATTGATGATCAAAGGCGATGGCGGTGAGGCAGCAGCCATTGACGGCGATGGAGTCACCCATCTGGAGGTCCTGGAGGACGGTGTTGGCGGAGAGTTTGAGGCGGTAGGCGGCCTCGGATTCGGCAAACTCGATAACGGTGCCGGTTTCTTCAATAATTCCGGTGAACATAGTGGGATGTTGAGCGGGGGAAGGCGAAAAATGCCAGCTTAAACTGCGACCGGTCGAAGGAAGGAGAGAGGTCTGGGGGCTACATGATTTCCCCCGGAGACGAACCCCTGACATAGCGGACGGAGACGATGGTGACAAAGCCACCGAGAAGGAACATCACGGCGGCGATGCCGCCGAGGAGGGAAAAGAGGCCATTATGAAGGGTCATGAGGAAAAGGGCGGAGAGGGGCATGAGGACCATGACGACGACGGCGGGAATAATAAAGCCGTAGCGGATCCGGGCGGATTTGAGGTAGACCATGAAGGTGAGGAGGGCGAGGGCGGCCATGAGCTGGTTGGTTGCCCCGAAGAGGGGCCAGACGACCTTCCAGAGGGGCTGACCGTTGAGGGAGAGGAAGACGGCGACGGCCGGCAGGACAAGGACGGCGGCCGTGCCGAGGTAGCGTGTCCGGGATGAACGGAGGTGAATGAATTCCTCGAGGATAAAACGGCTCAGGCGGGTGCAGGTATCGAGGGTTGTGAGGAGGAAGGTGCTCACTGCGAGGAGGGTGAATTCGATCGCGAGTTCGCGGGGAAGTCCGATGGAGCCCATGAATTTGCCGGCGCCGGCGGCGAAGATGGCAACCGGGGTCCCGGCGGCCTCCCGTTCAGCCTGGGAGAGGACGGCGATGGTTCCGAGGGCAAAGACGGCGAGGAGGCCCTCGACGAGCATGGCCCCGTAATTGATGCGGCGGATATCGTTTTCGCAGGAAAGCTGCTTGGAGGTGGTCCCGCTGCTGACGATGCTGTGGAAACCGCTGCAGGCACCGCAGGCGACGGTGATGAAGAGGATGGGGACGAGCATTCCCGCCTGGGGATGGTTCCAGCCTGTGAAGGCCTTGATTTCAATGGCATCCCCGTAGAAAAAAACACCGGCGAGGCCGGCTAACATGAGGACATAGAGAAAGGAGGAGGAGAGGAAATCCCTTGGCTGGAGGAGCACCTGGACCGGCAGGATGGCAGCGACAAAGCAGTAGGCGAGGATAAGGAGAGCCCAGAGGTTGCTGCTGATTTCGGGGGCGGGAAAGAAGTGGCCGACGGCGAGTCCGGCAAATGTCAGGGGGACAAAGAAAGCGACGACAAGGGCAAAGGAGAGGCGGCTGCGAAGGAGTGCCTGACCAAAGAGAAGGGCGGCAATGATGAACCAGCCCGAGGAGGTGGCAACTTCGGGCGCGCTGCTGAAGGTGGTCGCGGTAAGGTCGAGGAAGACAATGATGACATAGATGAGGGCGAGGAGGACAAAGAGGGCGAAGAGCCTTCCGGTCTGCTGCCCGACAATGGAGCGCATGGCCTCGGCGATGGATTTTCCTCCGGTCCGGGTGGAAATGTAGGCCGCCCCGTAGTCATGGATACCGCCGACGAAGGCGGCCCCGACAAGGATCCAGATCCAGGTGGGGCCCCAGCCGAAGTACATGGCCGCAAGGACGGGGCCGACGATGGGACCGGCACCGGCGATGGAGGAAAAATGATGACCGAAGAGAATGGAAGCGCGTGTGGGAACGTAATCCACACCATCCTCAAGCGTATGGGCGGGGGTCGGGCGGGCGTTGTCGATACCGCAGCGACGGTCGAGAAAGGCCCCGAAGGAGCGGTAGATGAAAATAAAAAAGACGATCGAGATAAGGAGGAGGTAGGTCATTTTCGCAAACCGGCTGACTGGGGCAGGGGGGAGTGAGCACTACGCGACCCGTGATCCCTGTCAATCCTTTGGCAGCGCCCTGATGATTTCCCTGACAAGGCCGGGGAGGGGCTGGCTGATATCGACGCGGATGGCGTTGACGGGTTCCTCGAGGTCGGCGAACTGGCTTTCAAGCATACCGGCCTTCATGAAATGTCCCCTGCGTCGTTGCATGCGTTCGTGGATGAGCTCCCTGCTGCCCTGGAGGTAGACGGTAACGAGGCCCGGGCTCGCTTTCCGGAGACGTTCCCGGTAGGACCTTTTGAGAGCGGAACAGGCAAGGACGAGGGGGCGCGGTCTTCCGCGTCGTATCTTGAGTTCAGTCCCGAGGATCTCGAGCCATGGGATGCGGTCGGCGTCGGTGAGGGGGATGCCGGCGGCCATTTTCCGGCGATTCTCGGACGGATGAAAGGCATCGGCATCGAGGAATTCGCCGTCGAGTTGATCGGCGAGGCGTTGCCCGACGCTGGATTTGCCGGACCCGGAGACACCGATCAGGAGGATCTGCAGCATGGCTTCAATCAGGCAAGGTCCATGAGGCTTCCGAAGCCGGGTTCAAAGAGACGTTTATAGGCCCGGATGGCCTGGCCGTCGGTGAGGGAGGAGAGGTGGTCGCAGAGAAGGCGACGTCCGGCGGCCGGATCGGGTTCATTGGCAATCCAGAGGCAGACGGGTTCGGGGAGGAGGCGGAGCGGGCGGGAGACCTTTCCGAGGTGGTGATCGACGTAGGCGTTGAAAAGCCGTGTGAGGAGGTGTCCGCCCTTGAATTCGATCTGTTGCAGGGGGGGAGACTTGAAAATGAGGTCGAAGGCAATCCGCTTGTGGAGGGAGCAGACTTCGCGGACGCGTGGATCGACCTCCAGCCGGAAGCGGTGGCGATTGGTTTGTGCGGCCAGCGGCGAGTCCGTTGGTTCGATCCGGCAGGCCTGGATAAACTGGCCGATCCAGACACTGGTCCGGGGTTCATAGCCGCCGGAGCGAATTTCGGCGATGAGGTCATCGAGGGTCTGGAGCTGGAATCCGGAGAGGTCGGGCTGGGTTTCACTCCAGACACGGAGCGTCTCGGGGGTGATGAAGCGGGCCTTGATCCCGTCAACGATATCGTGGAGGGAATAGGCGGTGTCGTCTGCCCAGTCCATGATCTGGCATTCGATGCTCTTGAGGGACTGGAGGGTGCCGGAGTCCCCGTCCCCCGGCCAGTCGGGAAAGACAAAGCGCCGGATCGCGGCCTGGTCATCGTAAAGAAAGTGATTTTCGGGGAAGCTGTCCCGGTGGTCGTTCCGCCGGCATTCGTGATGGAGGGCCTTGTACTTGAGGATACCGTCGAGGAAAGCCCGTGTCGGCTTCATGCCGGAGGGACGTTCCGGGCGGGCATATATGAGCCGGGTGAGGATGCGGAGGGTCTGCGCATTTCCCTCAAAGCCGCCAAACGGACCCATGAGCTCGTTGAGCTTGCGTTCCCCGATGTGGCCGAAGGGGGGGTGACCGAGGTCATGGGCGAGGCCGACGGCCTCGACGAGATCAGGGTCAATGAAGAAGTCATGGCGGAGCCGGTCGCTGGTCTGGTTGAGGTATTCAGCGATGGAGCGGGCGATGCGGGCGACCTCAATGGTGTGGGTGAGGCGGGTGCGATAAAAATCATACTCCCCTGACTGGAAGACCTGGGTCTTGGATTGAAGCTGCCGGAAGGCGGAGGAGAAGAGGACACGGTCGCGATCTATCTGGAAAGGGGTGCGGTGGTCGTTCTCGGGGCGCTTGCCCGGGAGGTGATCGCAATCAAATTCGCCGTAGAAGCGGTTCAGCATGTTGCCGAGTAGACTTAAAATACGGGCGAGGACAAACCGGAAGTGTCAGAAATCCCGTATCCTGGTGTCGATGACGAGGGTCACGGGGCCGTCATGGAGGGCATTGATCGTCATCTCCGCCCCGAAAACGCCGCTGGCGACAGGCTTTCCGAGGTTTGTGGCCAGTTCCTCGAGAAAAGCCCTGTAAAAGGAATGGGCCATTTCCGGTTCCGCGGCCCGGTTGAACGAGGGACGCGATCCCTTGCGGAGGCTTCCGTACAAGGTGAACTGGCTGATGACGAGGATACCTCCGTTGATATCGCCGAGGTTGCGGTTCATGCGCCCGGCGCTGTCCCCGAAGCAGCGGATGCGGGGCAATTTCCCGGCGAGCCATTTCCTGTCATCCTCCGCATCCAGTTTTTCAACGCCGAGGAAGACGAGCAGGCCCGGCCCGATGGACCCGGTTGATGCTCCGTTTACGCTGACCGCGGCGCGGCTGACCCGTTGTACTACTGCTCTCATGACAGGACAGACATGGAAACGGAAGGGGGCGCCTTTACAAGGATGAACGGGATGAGTGCTTTTCCCTATTCCGGCAAGGATTTATTCCCTAGCCCTTTGGGGTTGCAGAAGGCCTTGCCACTCCTTTACATAAATAATTCTGTAGGTGCTGGCCTCATGGATATTTTAATTGCTGAAGACGATTTCATCTCCCGCAAGCTCTTGATCAACATACTGGAAGAGCTCGGGCACGTGGTCACCGTCACCTCCGACGGCGAAGAGGCCTGGAACGCCTACAAGGCGCAACCGTCTCGGCTTGTCATCACGGACTGGCTGATGCCCCGCCTCGACGGTGTCGAGCTGGTCCAGCGGATCCGAGCCGACGACCAGTCGGATTACACCTACGTGATCCTCCTCACGGCGAACATCGGCCAGCGCGAGAATTACTTCAAGGCGATGAAGGCGGGAGTGGATGACTTCCTGACAAAGCCACTCGACAGGCTTGAGCTTGAAATCCGGCTACAGGTGGCGGAAAGGATCCTCAAGGCGAGTTCGCATATCGAGTCGCTGGAGAGCGTCCTCACCATCTGTGCCTACACGAAGAAGATCAACCTTCCGGAGGAGGGCTGGCAGACGATAGAGGATTTCATGCGCAATCACCTCGGGCTGACCCTTTCCCACGGCATTGAGCCGGAGTATTACGAACGGGTCATCAAGCCGCAACTGGAGGAGTTGAAGTCGCGTCCGAAGTGTCCGGACGGGTTGGAAGAGCGTAGCGAATAAATGCTATCCGGTGGGGGTGACACCCTTCCTGAGGATGATGTTCCCGTATTTTGCGGTCTCCCCGGTCATGACGACGGCAAAGGCTCCCCGTGCCCGTTCATAAAAGGCGTAGCGCCCGATACGCTCGATGCGGGGATCGCGGGGGAGGTGGCGCCTCATGGCTGAGCGGTACCGTTCCTCGACGGCGGGCACGAGGGTGTCGCCCTCGACGGCCTGCATCATGATGACCGGGGATTCGACGTAGGCGTCGAGTTCAAAAAGCGGGAGGATGGCCCCGAGGAGGGCGTCGACGGGGAGTCCGTCAGCCCGCAGAACCCGCGCATTGCAGCTTTCACCGGGGAAGTGGGCATCCGCGAGGACAATCTCATCCCCGTGACCCATGCGATAGAGGGTCGCGAGCAACTCGGGGGAAAGGAGCGGGGAAATCGACTTGAGCATGCCGAGGATTCAATTGGCGTAGCCGTCGGGATGGGATCGGTGCCAGGCCCACGCGGTGGAAATAATTTCATCTATGCGGGTGTAGTGCGGGGACCATGCAAGGTCGGCCTGGGCCCTGGAGCTGTCGGCGAAAAGGGCGGGCGGATCACCGGGTCGTCTGGGACCGATGGAGAAGGGGACCTTGAGGCCGGTGATTTTTTCGACGGAACGGATGATTTCCATGACACTGACGGGTTTTCCGGTACCGAGGTTGTAGAAGAGGCACTGGCCGGGCTGGGCGAGTTTGTCAAAGACGGCGATGTGGGCGCGGGCGAGGTCATCGACATGGATATAGTCGCGCAGGCAGGTTCCGTCGGGGGTTTCATAGTCGTCCCCGAAGACCGTCAACCGGTCACGCCGGCCCTGGGCGGCCCAGATAGCGAGCGGGATGAGGTGGGTTTCGGGATCATGGTCCTCGCCGATGGAACCGTCTTCAGCGGCTCCGGCGGCGTTGAAATACCGGAAGGAGGCGGAGCTCAAGCCATAGGCGGAGGCGCAGGACTGCAGGAGTTTCTCCACATCGAGCTTTGTCTGCCCATAGGGGTTGATCGGTTTCTGGGGAAGGTCCTCGGTCATGGGGACCGACTCGGGAATGCCGTAGCTGGCGCAACTGGAAGAGAAGACAAAGCGTTCGACCCCGGCATCGCGCATGGCCTGGAGGAGGCTCACTGTCCGGGCGACATTGTTGTCGTAGTATTTGAGGGGATCCTGCACGGACTCGCCGACATAGGCAAAGGCGGCAAAGTGCATGACGAGATCAATGGCTTCCCTGCGGAGGATGCCGGAAACGGCCTCCCGGTCACCGAGGTCAACCTCGTGGAGACTCACGGAAGGATCGACCGCTTCCCGGTGACCGAAGACAAGGTTATCAAGAACGACCGGATGGTGGCCGGCCGCGGCGAGTTGGCGAACACAGTGGCTTCCTATGTAGCCGGCACCTCCTACGACGAGTACGTTCATGATTGGAGGCTAAAGGAGGGGACAAGCGGATGGAAAGTCTTTTTACATGGATTTTCAGGACGGTACCCTCTTTCGCCGGAGGAGGGCCAGCCTTAGCATTGACAGCCTTAAGAAGAGCCTTTGAGACTTGGCTTTCCTGTATCTCAGGGTCCGGATTGGGGCTCACAACGTTTTGAATCACGCCCATGGCAAACAGTCGAATTGTTATCACCGGAGTCGGGTTGACCGCGCCGAACGGGAATTCCCTCGGGGAGTTCCGAAGCAACCTGCTGTCCGGGGTGCGGCGTATCGCGAACCTTGAGATGCGTTACATCGGGACCGTGCATGCCGGAGTCTGCGATTTTGAGGCACGGAAATACCAGACCCGGCGGGAACTGCGCAACAGTACCCGTGCGGGGAGCATCGCCATTTACTGCAGCCGGGAGGCGATCACGGATTCCGGGGTAAACTGGGAATCGGTGGACAGCTCACGGGTGGGCGTCTACGTCGGGACGACGGAGCACGGGAACGTCGAGACGGAGAATGAAGTCTACAACATCTCGCAGTTTGACTACGATGTGCGGTACTGGTCCCACCACCACAATCCGCGGACAGTGGCCAATAATCCGGCTGGAGAGGTGACCCTGAACCTGGGCATTCACGGGCCGCACTACACGATCGGGGCGGCCTGTGCGGCGGGAAACGCGGGGCTTATCCAGGCCTCCCAGATGCTCCAGCTCGGCGAGGTCGATTTTGCCCTTGCGGGAGGAGTCAGTGAATCGATCCACACCTTCGGGATCTTTGCGGGATTCAAGAGTCAGGGGGCGCTTGCGGTTCACGAGGACCCCAACCGGGCAAGCCGGCCCTTTGACAAGGGACGCAACGGGATTGTTGTCAGTGAAGGCGGGGCGCTGTACACGCTGGAACGGCTTGAGGATGCCCTCAGGCGGGGAGCGAAGATCTATGGCGAGATCATCGGCCACAAGATGAACTCCGATGCCACTGATGCGGTCCTTCCGAACAGCGAGCGCCAGAGGGAATGCATCCAGGCGGCCCTCGCGCGAGCGGGCCTCGAGCCCGGAGAGATCGATATTGTCAATACCCATGCGACCTCGACCCCGCAGGGGGATGCGCAGGAGTGCAAGGCCATCCGGGAGGCCTTTCCGGAGGAAAGCTGTCCGGGGACGCGGGTGAACAACACCAAAAGTTTCATCGGGCACGCGATGGGGGCGGCCGGGGCACTCGAGCTTGCGGGCAACCTTCCAGCCTTTGAGGACAGGATGGTGCATCCGACGATTAACGTGGAAAACCTTGACCCGGAATGTGCCTTGCCGAACCTTGTCCTCGACAAGCCGGAGGAATTGCCGGAAGTATCAGTCATCCTGAACAACAGTTTCGGGATGATGGGAATTAATTCCTGCCTGATCGTTAAAAAGTTTGCAGAATAACCCTATTTATCTACAACCGCGCCAATTATGACCAAGGAAGAGTGCAAGCAGGTGGTTTTGGAAATCATTGCCGAAATCGCCCCTGATGAGGATTTAAACGACATCAAGAGTGATGTGCGACTGCGTGACCAACTGGACCTCGATTCGATGGATTTCCTCGATATCGTGATGGAGTTGCGCAAGCAGCACGGGATCGAGGTCCCCGAGGAGGACTACCCAAAGTTGGCCAGTCTGGATAGTTGCGCGGAGTACCTGACGCCGAAGTTCAAGGCAGTAAAGGCCTAGGACGCGGCTGATAATGGCCGCAGGGATGGAAGTTCCGGAAGCCCGCCCGGATTACGACACCATAATCATTGGCTGCGGCATGGCAGGCCTCGCCGCCGGCATCCGTCTGGCGATGTTTGACCAGCGTGTCCTTATCCTGGAGAAGCACAATGCCCCCGGCGGGCTGAACAGTTTCTATTTTCAGGAAGGACGCAAATTCGACGTGGGGCTTCATGCCGTCACGAACTACGTTGAAGCGGGGGTTCGGGGGACGCCGCTGGCAAAAATCTTCCGTCAACTGCGCATTCCGCGGGATGCCTTTGAACTCAGTCCCCAGGTGGGGAGCCGGATTGCTTTTCCGGGAGTGGACCTGCGTTTCAACAACGCCTTTGCCCTCCTGGAGGAGGATGTGGCGCAGGCCTTTCCGGGAGAAATTGACGGCTTCCGGGAATTGAGGGCGGCCGTGCAGGCCTTTGATCCCTTTGACCTGGAAGCTCCCGTGATCCCGGCACGGGAGGTTGTGCGCCGGCATATCGGGGACCGCCTCCTTGAGGATATGATCCTCTGCCCGCTCATGTACTATGGCAGCGCACGTGAAAACGACATCGACTTCGACCAGTTTGTGATCCTCTGGCGGGCTCTTTTCGAGGAGGGATTCGGTCGCCCCCTGGAAGGGGTCCGGGTGATTATCCGGGCCCTCCTTGACCGGTACCGGGAACTCGGTGGCAAGCGGCGCATGCGCTGCGGCGTACGCCGGATCCTTGCGGAGAAGGGGGTTGTCCACGGGGTTGAGGTGGAATCCGGGGAAATCCTGACCGCGGGGCGTGTTTTATCAACTGCGGGTCGTCCGGAAACGGAGGTCCTATGCGGGATGAAGGCGACGGATCCGGACCTTAGGAATCAGGTGGGCCGCCTCAGCTTTGCGGAGACCATCAGCGTCCTGGACCGCTCCCCGGCGGAACTGGGGGCCGGGGAGACGATCGTCTTTTTCAACGACAGTGACCGCTTCCACTACGAACAGGCCGCTGGACCGGTTGATCTCCGGAGCGGGGTCATCTGCATGCCCAATAATTACCAGTATGACCAGGGAGCAGGCCTGGAAGAGGGCCTCCTGCGGGTTACCGCACTGGCCAGTCACGAAAAATGGACCGCATTCGCGGACGAACGCTACCGTGCCGAAAAGGAGCGCTGGTTCCCGCGTATCCTTGAAAGCGCTTTGCGCTTCCTCCCGGAAGTGGAACCGGCGGCGGTCGCGCGGCATACCGTCTACACGGATATGTTTACCCCGCGCACGGTGGAAAAGTTCACGTCCCATCTCGGGGGCGCCGTCTACGGAGCGAGCGAAAAATCACGCAACGGGAAGACTCGTTGGGAAAACCTTTATCTCGCGGGAACGGACCAGGGTTTTCTCGGCATAATCGGGGCGATGCTGAGCGGAATCAGTATCGCCAACGGCCATTTGCTGAAGACGAAGGAGGAAAGGGACGTGCAGGTCAATGAACAGTGACAAAGTGCAGAGCAGCTGGGTTCGTGATTTCTATGACGCCGACCGGGTGGTTGACCATTACCGTCAGGCCACCGCCAACATCGGACTCTGGCGCTCGGAGGAGAGGGTCTTCCGGAGCGTCTTCGGGGAGGACGACCGCCTTCTTGAGCTAGGCACGGGCACGGGTCGCATTGCCCTTGGACTGGAGGAAGCGGGATACCGGCACATCATGGGACTGGACCTGTCGCGGGGAATGGTGCGCGAGGCGCGGCGGATCGGGAAAATCCTCGAGTCCTCGGTGTCCTTTGTCCAGGGGGATGCGACCGCCCTGACCTTCGAGGACAACCTTTTTGACGGGGCTATTTTCGGTTTCAACGGCCTGATGCAGATCCCCGGGCGGGAAGCGCGCCTGCGGGCTTTGAAGGAGACCAGGCGGGTTGTCCGGTCCGGTGGGGCTTTTGTCTTTACGACCCACGACCGGCATTCGCCTCGTTTCAAGAAATTCTGGCGGGCTGAGGAAGCCCGCTGGCGTAAGGGGACCCAGCAGAAGGAGCTCCTTGAATTCGGGGACCGGTGTGAAGAGACGGATCTCGGGCGTCTCTTCATCCATGTCCCGACCCCCGGGGAAGTGCGGGAGGACCTTCAGGAAGCGGGATGGAAATGTGAATGGGACAAGCCGCGCTCGGCCATCTGCAGCGAGACCCTGCCCACGCGGGAATTCTCGGACGAGTGTCGTTTCTGGTTGGCCCGCAATCCAGGCTGAGGGAAACGGGCCAGGCCTCAGTCGTCGTTGCCCTCGTCTGAAAGATCCGGATCGCCGAGGCGTTGCTTGAAGAGGATGGCCTGGCGTCGCCGGACATTCGGGGATCGGATTTCGGGAAAGGGAATCGTTATTTGGCCGCCGGCGGAAAGGATTGCTTCCTCGGTACGGATCTGACGTTCCTCGAGCGTTTCCTGGCGTTGCTGGAGGGAAAGGTTTTCCTGCTTGAGCTGGACCAGTTCGGACCGCTGCTGTTCAATCGTTTCCCGCAGCGCAACCGCTTCCTCCTCGGAGGCCTCCGCTTCCTCGGGGGATTCTTCTTCTTCTTCAGCCAAGGCCTCCTGGCGGGCTTCGGCAAGAGAGGCCAGAGCCTCCTCGGCTTCCTTCTGGGCCTCGTTGAGGGCCTCGATACGTTGCTCGAGTTCACGCATGGTTTCCTCGGCCAGGCGCCGCTCACGGGCTTCCTCGGCAAGCCGCTCATTCAATTCGGCGACGATGCGCTCACGTTCCTTGGTTTCCTCCTCGGCCTGGGCCTCGGCCATGAGACGGGCCTCCCGTGCTTCCTCAGTGAGTTGATCGCTTCTTTCCTTCTCCTCCCGGAGACGTGCTTCCTCTTCGCTGAGGCGCTGCTGTTCCACCTCGAGGGCTTCCAGCTGTTGCTGCAGGGCGGATTTTTCCTCCGAGAGGCGGCCTCGGTACAAAAAGAAGAGGACAAAGCCGATAATCGCAAGGGCGGCCAGAATCGTGATGAGGGGTGCTGGTTTTTTCATATGGATGGACTCCTTAACTCCACAGCTTATCGCAAGAAATCCTTCCGGCAAGGTAAAATCAGGCGGGCCGGCCGGGGCGCAGGCGTAGCTTGGGCAGATCCTGCAGAAGATTCCGGGTATACGGATGATGGGGGCGGGCGAGGACCTCAGCGGTCTTTCCGGATTCGACCACAGCGCCCTTCCGCATAACGAGAAGGCGGGTACAGATTTCCTTGAGAAGCCCGAGGTCGTGGGAAATGAAAAGGACGGCCATCCCCCTGTCGTGATTGAGACGCACAAGAAGATCGACGATCGTCCTCTGGGTTGAGGTATCGAGGGCGGTGGTCGGTTCGTCGGCGATAAGCAGTTCCGGGGCGCCGAGAAGGGCGCAGGCGATGGCGGCGCGCTGGAGCATGCCGCCGCTGAAATCCCCCGGATAGGCGCGGAGGGTGGCCTCGTCCGAAGGGAGTCCGACCTCACGCATGGCGCGGGAAACCCGTTCCCGCCGGCGGTCTGGAGGGATCCCGGCGCAGTGGAGGATTTCAGTGAGGTGGTCGAGGATGGTGAAAACGGGATTAAAGCTGGTCGAGGGTTCCTGGAAGATGTATCCGAGGCGGTTTCCCCGAATCCGGCGCAAAGCCTGCTCGCTGGCCTGAAGAAGGTTGCCGGAAATCCCACGCAGACGGACATCGCCCGCATAGCGGGCCCTTGCGCCGGGTGGGAGGAGGCGGGCGAGGGAGAGGGCGGTGACGGATTTGCCACTTCCGCTTTCCCCGGCAATCCCGATAATTTCCCGGTCGTGGATGGCGAACCCGACATTCCCGACAACGGTTGTGGACGGGCGACCGAGGGAGACCGTGAGGCCGGAAACGGTAATCAGGGGACGGGAGGGCTGGGAGGAATCAGCCATTGACGGCATCCTCGTCGAGGAGGTCAAGCTGGGAGGCTGAGGGATCGGGTTCGAGGCCGGCGACCTTCCAGCCGTGATGGGTAAGGATGCGCCCCTGGGGGGTACGCTGGAGGTATCCCTCCTGAATAAGGTACGGTTCGTGGACTTCCTCGAGGGTATGTTGCTCCTCCCCGACGGCGACAGCGATTGTCCCGAGTCCGACCGGTCCCCCCTTGTAGTTGCGGGCCATGGTCCGGATGATCCGTTTGTCCATTTCGTCCAGCCCCCGCTCATCTATTTCAAGAAGGGTGAGGGCCCTAGAAGCGACATCGGAGGTGATCGTGCCATCGGCGCGCTCCTCGGCGTAGTCCCGGATGAAGTGAATGAGATTGTTGGCGATACGGGGGGTTCCGCGGGCCCGTCCGGCAATTTCGGAGGCTCCGTCTTCCCGGATGGGGACGTTGAGGAGGTCACAGCTGCGCCGGATGATTTTGACCAGTTCTTCGCGGGGGTAGTAGTCGAGACGGGTCTTGAGGGTAAAACGGCTCCTGAGAGGAGCGGTGAGGAGACCCATACGGGTGGTGGCGGCGACGAGGGTGAACCGGGGGAGGTCGAGGCGCACGGAGCGGGCATTGGGGCCCTGGTCGATCATGATGTCTATCCGGAAGTCCTCCATCGCGCTGTAGAGGTATTCCTCGACTGTTTTCGGGACCCGGTGCATTTCGTCGATAAAGAGGATATCGCCCTCGCCCAGGTTGGTGAGCATTCCGGCGAGGTCCCCGGGCCGCTCAATGACGGGGCCCGCGGTGACATGGACGCGGGTTCCCATGACATTGCCGATAATGTGGGCAAGGGTTGTTTTCCCGAGACCCGGGGGGCCGCTGAGAAGGACGTGGCTCATGACATCCTGCCTTTTGCGGCAGGCGCCGGTCATAATCATCAGTTTCTCGATGGTCCGGGCCTGGCCCGTGAAGTCCTCAAAGGAGAGAGGCCGGAGCGCTGAGTCGCGCCGGTCCTCGCTTTCGAGCGCTTCGGCGAGGAAGTCCTTGCCGATGGGGGGATCGGGTTGTTCAGGCATCTTCGGCAAAGTCGCTGGGGAGGTTCTTTTCGTCGAGGCGATCGACCCGGGCACCCAGTTGCTGGAGTTTCAGTTCAAGGTTTTCGTAACCACGGTCGAGGTGATAGATCCGCTGGATCCAGGTGGTGCCCTCGGCGGCGAGACCTGCAAGAACAAGGGCTGCGCTGGCGCGCAGGTCGGAGGCCATGATGGGGGCGCCGTAGAGTCGGTCGACACCCCGGACCACTGCGGAGGCCCCTTCCATGGAAATCCCGGCGCCCATCCGGAGAAGTTCGGGAACGTGCATAAAGCGGTTGGGATAGATCCGCTCGGTGATAAAGCTGAGACCGGGGGTGAGGGTCATGAGGGCGAGCATCTGGGCCTGAAGATCCGTGGGAAAGCCCGGATGGGGGAGGGTGATGATCTCCACCGGAAGGTGTGGTTTGTCGCTGGACAAGACCGAGATGCGTCGGTGATCGGGTTCGACATGACAGGCTATGCCGGCGGATTCCATGCTGTCGAGGAGGGCCCGCATATGGCCCGGGACAAGATTCTCGACAGTCACATTCCCCTTTGTGATCGCTCCGGCGAGGAGCAGGGAACCGCCTTCTATCCGGTCGGGAACAACGCAATGGCGACATCCCTTCAATCGGGGGACACCCTCGATTTTGAGGTAATGGCTCCCGATGCCGTGAATACGGGCTCCCATGGCGACCAGCATCTGGCAGAGGTCGACGACTTCGGGCTCGCAGGCGGCGCTTTCAATCCGGGTTGTGCCGGGGGCGAGGACAGCGGCCATGATCATGTTGGCGGTGCCGGTGACGGTCGGACCCTGGCGCCCGCCAAGAAAGAGATAATCCCCGCGAAGGCCGCTTCCATCAACCTCAACGTAGCCGTTGCGGATGGAAATATCACAGCCGAGACGCTGGAGCCCCTTGAGATGGAGGTCGATGGGACGGGGACCGATGACGCAACCGCCGGGGAGAGAGACCTCGGCTTTGCGAAGACGTCCTGTAAGGGGACCGAGGAGGCAGACGGAGGCCCTCATCCGGCGGACGAGCTCATAGGGAGCCCGGTGATCGATATCGGCGGCTTCAATCTCCCATGAATGCGGGCCCTTCTGTTCAACACGGGCCCCGAGGTGGCGGAGGATCCTGGCCATGAAGCGGATATCGGTAAGGTCCGGGACCCCTTCAAGGACACAGGATTCGCCCGTCAGGAGAGTGGCGGCAAAGATCGGGAGGGCGGCATTCTTGGAACCGCCGGCGGAGACTGTTCCCTGGAGCGGGATTCCGCCTTCAATTCTGAATACGTCCATATCGGCAGACTATTCGGACTTTCCTGAAGGCTTGCCGGAACCGGATTCACCGGGACCTTGCCGGCCGGGATTGGATCCCTGGGAGCGGCGGTTGCGGCGCCCTCGGCCGGAACGGGATTTACGGGAAGGCGGTTTATCCCCTTTCTGGGGGGCGTTCCCTCGCTGGCCACCCTCGGGGCGGTTCCGGTTCTCAGGCGTTTTACGGGGGGCCTCCGCTTTCTCGGAGCGTGCTCCCCTGGGAGACCCTTTACGGTTATCCTGGCGTTGATTGTTCCCGGAGCGCGGGGCGCGGCGGCGCCGCCCGCGACGCTGCCCCTGACCACCCTGCTGGGAGCCGTCGCCCTTATCCCGTGGTCCGGAACCACGGCCCTTCTGGCCGGAATTGCGATTGCGGGACTTCGGTGGCGCTCCCTTCCGGGGTTTCTTTTTCGCCGGCTTGAGGAGGGAAAGGAGGAACTGGCGGAGCCGCCGGAGCCATCCCGAGAAGCCGCGGTCCGGACGCCGGCGGGCTTCCGAGCGGGTAGCCTGCCGGAATTCCTTTTCCATCTGCTTGATGGAAACCGGTTCAATCTCGACTGACTTGAATTCCGATTCCGGTTCGCGGAGCGGTTTCAGGTGTTCCTTGCGCTGGTGGGGCCGATAATCCAGGGCCTGCATGGAATGGGGGGCAATGGGGACTATCCGTGCTTTACCGGATCGGGGGTTCACGGTTTCGTACTGGTCGATATTTTCAAAATCTGGCATTAGGGACTCCCGTCTACGTTGGATTGAAGGTCAAAAGCGACCGGGCCAGCAAGATAAAAGGGATATGATCTTGCCCTCGGGAAGGCATCGGAGCATGACGGTGGAATGGACAAGCTGGAGGAAATATTCTCAATGCAGAAGGCCCTTAACGAGCGCATCGGCGTGGATCTTGAAGATCTGGACGAAGCGGGAAAGACGGAATGGGTTCTCAACTATACCCGGGCCATGCAGCAGGAGCTTTCGGAACTGGTGGACTCGGTTCCCTGGAAGTGGTGGGCCAGGTACCAGACCCTGGACGAACAGAATGCGCGTGTTGAAGTGGTGGACCTCTTTCATTTCCTGGTCTCCCTGGCGCAGGTCCTGGGCATGTCGGCGGAGGATGTCTATGCGGCCTACCTGAAAAAAAACGCTGTCAACCATACCCGGCAGGAGAGCGGTTACACGCGGAAGGACGAGGCTGATTCCCGCCACATCTAGGAGGGGGAGGAACGACCCGGGGCCTACCAGTACATCCTTTCCCTGGGTTTGATGGGCAGCCGCCCGCGCCAGAAAAGGATGAGAAGGAAGCCGAAAAGCATGCCTCCGAGGTGGGCAAAGTGGGCAATCCCGGTGCGAAGGCCGGAAACCCCGAGGAAAAGTTCGAGGCCGCCGAAGATGATCACGAAATAGCGCGCCTCCATTGGAATGGGCGGGAAGAGCAGCATGACCCGGCGGTAGGGGAAGAGCATGCCGAAGGCGAGGAGGATTCCGAACGTGCCGCCCGAGGCGCCGATGGTGGGGTAGGGCGAGCCCCCGCCAAGGAGGGAAAAGGTGCCGACGATGAGCTGGATGATCCCGGCCCCGGCGAGGCAGGTGAAGTAATAGATGCCGAACCGTCTGGAACCCCAGCGGATTTCTATTTCCCGGCCGAACATCCAGAGGGCCAGCATATTGAAGAAGATATGGGCCAGGTTGCCGTGAAGGAACCCGTAGGAAAGGATCTGCCAGGGATAGAAACTGACGTCGGCTCCGGCGAGAAAGCCCTGATTCTGTGCCCAGGCGTCGATGCCCAGGGGCCAGAGAGCGAAATAGCGCTCAAGGAGACCGTCTGTGCCCGACCGGAAGAACGTCTGGAGGAAAAAGAGCATGCCGTTGGCGATCAGGAGATTCATGATCACTGGCGGAACGACCGGGTTGGCTTCGCGAAAGGACATGTTAGGCATCAACCGGACAGTGTAGACAGCTTTGCCACAACGCAACCTTGGGATCGCGTTCGCCTTGCAAAAAGGTGCCGGAGATTTGCCTTGAAGCCGTTCCGGATCCACGTTCCTCTTATTCTTCAACCACGTGTAAACGACAAGAAACCCAATCCACCATGGCCTTAGCAAAAGATACCAAAGCACCGACCTTTACCCTGAAACGCAAGACCCCGGAGGGGCTTGAGGACGTGTCCCTGAGCGATAATTTCGGAGAGAAGCAAACCGTCTTACTGTTCTTTCCCCTTTCCTTTACCAGCGTCTGCCAGAATGAGCTCTGTTCCGTCTCGGGAGGTCTTGAGGCCTACAGCGACCTCGACGCCGTGGTCTGGGGGATCAGCGTCGACAGCCCCTTTGCCCAGGAAGCTTTTGCCAACAGCGCCGGGATCGACATGCCGCTCCTTTCGGATTTCAACAAGGACGTGGCGACCGCCTACGACGTCCTCTACGACCTGCTCGGCCTGCGGGGGGTGGCCAAGCGGAGTGCCTTTGTCATCAACAAGGAAGGGATTATCACCTACAGCTGGTCGAGCGACGATCCAAAGCAACTGCCGGACTTCGACGAGATACAGGAAGCCTTGAAATAAGGAACCTTTCCACCCCTGAGAAGCCCGGCACTGAACCGGGCTTCTCTTCATGTCTTTATGATAGACAAGGGAGACCTGACTTTCCTTTACTGAAAGACCCATCCAAAAGACTAAATGAGTGATATGAAAGATCCATTTTCCGCACGCAGGCCCTTCCACAACGGGGAACTCTACAGCCTACCGGCCCTTGAGGAGCAGGGCCTTGGAAAGATTTCCCGGCTTCCTGTCAGCATTCGCATTGTCCTGGAATCCGTCCTGAGGAACTGCGATGGCAAGCGGGTGAGCGAGGAGGACGTGCGCGCCCTCGCGGCCTACGACCCGGCCCGTCCTGGAAGCGATGAAATACCTTTTGTGGTGAGCCGGATCGTCCTGCAGGATTTCACGGGGGTCCCCCTTCTGGTTGACCTTGCGGCGATGCGGGACGCGGTGGGCGATGTCGGGGGCGATCCTGCCGTCATTGAGCCCCTTGTCCCGGTTGATCTTGTGGTGGACCACTCGGTGCAGGTGGATCGTGCCGGGACGCCGGCCTCTTTTCTGGAAAACCTGAAGATTGAATTCGGGCGCAACCGGGAACGCTATGAATTCCTGAAGTGGGGCCAGCAGGCCTTTGAGACCTTTTCGGTTGTCCCCCCGGCGATAGGGATTGTTCACCAGGTGAACCTCGAGTACCTCGCGAAGGTGGTTTTCGAAAAAGACGGGGTTTTCTATCCGGACACCCTTGTGGGGACGGACTCTCACACGACCATGATCAACGGCCTTGGAATCGTGGGCTGGGGCGTTGGTGGGATTGAGGCGGAGGCGGGCATGCTGGGCCAGCCGATTGCCTTCCAGACCCCTGAGGTAATCGGGGTCAACCTTACCGGAGCGATGCGTGAAGGGGTCACCGCGACTGACCTCACCCTGCGGATCACCCAACTCCTGCGGGAGGAGAAGGTGGTCGGGAAATTTGTTGAATTCTTCGGGGAAGGGACCGAGAGCCTTGCCTTGCCGGACCGGGCAACGATCGCCAACATGGCTCCGGAATACGGTGCGACAATGGGCTTTTTCCCGATTGATGAAAAGACGCTGGACTACCTGCGGATGACCGGGCGCAGCGAGGAAAGCATTGATCTGGTGCGCAATTATTTCAGTGCCCAGGGCATGTTCGGGGTTCCGAGGAAAGGGGACGTTGACTACAGCAAGGTCATCGACCTCGACCTTGACTCCATCGTCCCGAGCGTGGCTGGACCCAAGCGGCCCCAGGACCGGATAGACATTCCCGACCTCAAGGAAAGCTTCAACGCCCTGATGGACATGCCGGCTTCCGAAGGCGGTTATGGAATCCCGGCCTCCGAGCGCAGGAAAGAGGTTGACGTGGTGGCCGAAGCAAGCGAGGGAGGCGGCACCGCCACCGCGACGGCCTCCACGCTGGAGCATGGATCGGTCGTGATCGCCGCGATCACGTCCTGCACCAACACCTCCAATCCCTCGGTGATGGTGGGGGCCGGGCTGGTCGCTAAAAAGGCGGTTGAGCGCGGGCTGCGGGTCGACCCGCAGGTGAAGACATCCCTTGCCCCCGGCTCCCGGGTGGTGACCGACTACTTGAACAAGACCGGCCTGCAGTCCTACCTCAACGAGCTTGGCTTCAACCTTGTCGGCTATGGCTGCACGACCTGCATCGGCAACAGTGGGCCTCTTGACGAAGCGCTTGAGGCGGCCATTTCCGAAGGCAATCTGGTCACGGCGTCGGTCCTGAGCGGGAACCGGAATTTTGAAGCCCGGGTACACAGCTCGGTCAAAGCCAATTTTCTGATGTCGCCCCCGCTGGTGGTGGCCTTTGCCCTTGCCGGACGGGTGGACATTGATCTCGATTCCGATTCACTTGGCGAGGATGCCTCGGGGCAGCCCGTGTACCTGAAAGACATCTGGCCGACCCAGGAGGAGATCGAGGCCTGCATTGCCGAAGGCATCCGGCCGCAAATGTATTCGAGCCAGTACAGCGATATTTTGAACGCCAATCCGGAATGGCGGGAAATCGAGTCCTCCACGGGAAACCTCTACGAATGGAAGGACGACAGCACCTACATCCAGAAGCCGCCCTTTTTTGACGGTTTCAGTCTCGAACCGGGAACCATCCGTTCCTTCAGTGAGATGCGGCCCCTTGCGCTGCTCGGGGACTCGGTGACGACAGACCACATTTCCCCGGCCGGGGCCATCCCGGAAAACGGCCCGGCGGGGCGCTACCTGAAGGAGCACGGAGTGGAGAAAAAGGACTTCAATTCCTTTGGATCCCGACGCGGCAACGACCGCATCATGACCCGCGGGACCTTTGCCAATGTGCGTATCAAAAACCTCATGGCAGACGGCAAGGAGGGCGGCTACACGCGCCTGATGCCGGAGGGCGAGGTTGTTGATATTCATGATGCCGCCGTCACCTATGCCCGCCGCGGGACACCGTTGATTGTCTTCGGGGGCGACGACTACGGAATGGGATCGAGCCGCGACTGGGCGGCCAAAGGGACAAATCTGCTGGGTGTTAAAGCGGTCGTGGCGAAGAGCTTCGAACGCATCCACCGGTCAAACCTGATCGGAATGGGGGTTCTTCCCCTTCAGTTTGCCGAAGGCGAAGGCATCGATTCCCTGCAACTGGATGGTTCCGAGACCTTCAGCCTGCAAGGCCTTGATGAAAACCTGAAACCGGGTCAGATGCTGGAACTGGAGATCGTCCGGGCCGATGGAAAGCGGGACCGGACGGAGGTGAAAGTCCGCATCGATACCGGGATCGAGGTTGAATATTATCGACACGGCGGGATTCTTCCCTATGTCCTCAGACATTTGATCCGGACCGCAGAGAGCTGACCAGCAGCGGTCCCGACACCCTTGCACGAACCGATGTCCCAAGACGACCCCACTTTTCTGGTTAATCCCTATGACGATCCTGTCGTGGTCAAAATCAACGGGAAGGCCTCCTTTCTCAACAGCAGCCCGGTGAAGGATCTCTTTGACCGCCTTGTCGAGCAGGGAAAGAAGCGCTTCGTGGTGGATTTCCAGAACTGTTCGGGGATGGACAGCACCTTTCTCGGGATTCTTGCCGGTCTGGGCATCCGCTTGATGAAACTGAGCCCCAAAGGGTCGGTGGTGCTCTGTCGGCTTGGGGAACGCAACCGCGAACTGGTGAAAAACCTTGGATTGCACCGCCTGCTCATCCTGGACGAAGCAGATACGCCGGGAATGATCATGGAGGGGGACAAACTTGAGGCAGTGGACAGGGAGACCCGTCTTTCGGAGGTCGAGAACGCGCGCATGGTGCTACAGGCGCACGAGAACCTTGTTGAAATTGACGCTTCCAACAAAACGAAGTTTCAGGATGTCATTGCTTTTCTGAAGAACCAGGTGGAAGACAAGTAGGAAGTAAAAGGATGCTGCTTGTATTCTTGGTCGGCCTTGCATCGGGAGCAGTCATTGGCTGGTTTTTCTGGTGGACGGCGCGGCGGGAGATCATCCGCCTTGATGAGCAGAGGCAGATGCTGGCCCAGGAGAAGCTGATTGTCTTCGATTTTGTCCATAACATGGTGGAGGCAATCGGGGAAGGGGTGACCCGGGAAGAACTGTTTGAGCGGGTTGTGCATGCGGCCATCCTGAGCACGGGCGCGCTCAGTGCCTGTATTTTCGAGCGCGAGGATGACCACATCCGCGGGGTTGCGGTGGAGGGCCTTTTTCCGCCGCATCGGCCGTTGCCGCCAAGTTCCAAAGCAAAGATCACCACCCGGGCCAAGTTCATAGAGCAGATTCTGAAGACGGAGGTCTTCAAAGTGGGGGAAGGCCTGGTGGGGAAGACGGCCCAGAGCGGGCAAGGGATCCTGATTGAGAATGCCCTTGATGATCCGCGGGTGATCAAGCATGACGACCCGGCGCTGGAGGTTCGCAGCGTGATTGTCGTCCCGATCCATTTCCGGAACCGGAGCCTCGGTGTTCTGGCGATTGTGAATCCCTCCGATGGCGGATCCTTCGGGGAAACGGACTTTTCGCTGGCCACCAGTCTTGCCGAGCAGGCGGGATTGGCGATTCACAACCTCGACCTGATGGCCTCCCAGATCGAGAAGAACAAGCTTGATTCCGACCTTGGTCTGGCCCACGAGATCCAGAGCATGCTTCTGCCGAACGCCTTTCCGGAGATGGCGAGCCTGCAGATTGCCTCGATCTACAAGCCGGCCCAGAAAGTCGGCGGGGATCTCTACGACGTTTTCCGCCTTGATGAGAACCGGATAGGGGTCGCGATCGCGGATGTTTCGGGAAAAGGCATACCTGCGAGCCTCCTGATGGCCATTTGCCAGAGCAATCTGCGGCATTTTGCGCGCCACTATGCGTCGCCGGCGAAAGTCCTCAGTGAATTGAATGAAGTGATGGTCGGGGAAATGCGCCCGGAGATGTTTGTGACGATCATATACGGGGTTCTCGACATGAAGGAAGGGCTTTTCACCTTTGCCCGGGGCGGGCACGAACTCCCGATAGTGGTGCATGGACCGGGCAGGAATGAGCCCCCCTCACACGATTTCCTGCAAAGCGAGGGCATGGCCCTGGGAATGGTGCCGAACGAAATTTTTGAAGACGCCGTGGTTGACTGCCCGGTTCCCTTCAAGCGGGGGGACATCGTTATCCTCTACACTGACGGGTTGACCGAGACGACCAACACCGATGGCATTGAATTCGGGAAAATGCGGCTGGCGGATGTCTTGAAAACCCTCAGTGGGCGGAAATCGGAGGAACTGGTGGAGGGGATTCTTGATCGCATCACGCTTTTTTCCGGCGAAGTCGGCCAGATGGACGACCTCACGGTACTGGTTGCCAAACACCTCTGACGGGGTTATGGATTGGCAGGGATGTTTTGGTTGTCAAGGGGAGGTCCTTTTGCTCTAACCCTTGCGTTCCCCATATTTCGAGAATCACCCATGTCGACATTGCAAACCCTACCCAAGGAAAACCTGCCGGACAGAGGGGGCCACTTCGGACCCTATGGCGGGTGCTACGTTCCGGAAACCCTGATGACCTGCCTGCAGGAACTCGAGACCGCCTACCGGAAGGCGCGAAACGAGCCCGCCTTCATGGAGGAGTGGCGGCATTACCTGAAGGTTTACGCGGGGCGGCCGACAGGGCTTTACTTTGCTGAGAACATGACCCGTAAGCTGGGTGGTGCCCGGATTTACCTGAAACGCGAGGATCTTCTCCATACCGGAGCGCACAAGATCAACAATGTCCTTGGGCAGGTCCTTCTGGCAAAGCGACTTGGGAAACAGCGGATCATTGCGGAGACCGGGGCGGGGCAGCACGGGGTAGCGACGGCCACCGTCTGCGCCAAATTCGGGCTGGACTGTGTCATTTACATGGGGGAGGTGGACATGGAGCGCCAGGCCCTGAATGTTTTCCGGATGCGTCTGTGCGGGGCTGACGTGCGCCCCGTGAAGACGGGCCAGCGCACGCTCAAGGATGCGGTCAACGAGGCCATGCGCGACTGGGTGGCAAGTTCCGGAACGACCCATTACATCCTTGGTTCGGCGCTCGGGGCGCATCCTTTCCCGATGATCGTCCGTGATTTCCACAGTGTCATCGGAGAGGAGACGCGCGGCCAGATCCTTGAGGCCGAGGGCCGGCTTCCGGACGAGATGGTCGCCTGTGTCGGAGGGGGGAGTAACGCCATTGGCTTTTTCCATGAATTCCTGGATGAACCGTCGGTGCGACTGGTCGGGGTGGAAGCCGGTGGAAGCGGCATGTCCCGGGGGCAGCATGCGGCCCGCTTCCAAGGGGGAAAAATAGGGGTATTGCAGGGATGCAAAACCTACATCCTGCAGAACACCGACGGGCAGATTGAAAGCACGCATTCGGTTTCCGCCGGATTGGATTATGCTGCCATCGGTCCCGAGCACGCCTATTACCGGGACGCGAAGCGCATCGAATATGCCCATGCATCGGATGCCGAGGTGCTGGAGGCCTTCAAGTATCTCAGTCGCACGGAAGGGATCCTGCCCGCCCTTGAGAGCACGCATGCCATCGCCTACCTGATGAAGCGTGCGCCCGAAATGGATTCAGGCGCGATCCTCTGTGCCAACCTGAGCGGTCGCGGGGACAAGGACGTGACGGAAGTGGAACGTGTTTTGAAGGAAACGGAAGGTGGTGCGGAATGATTGTCTCAATGACGGGGTTCGGCCGCTCCCAGTGGATGGGGGAGGGCCTGGACCTCTCAGTGGAAATCAATTCCGTCAACCGGAGAAACCTCGAAATTTCGATTTCCCTGCCGCGGGAATGGCAGGTACTTGAGCGATCCATCCACGGGATTCTCCGCAACCGGTTCCACCGGGGCAAGTTGCATGTGACGGTGCAGGCCACACCTCAGGAGGCGGAAAGGGGCTTTCACTGGGACGAGGAGGGCCTTGAATCGAGCCTGCGACGGCTGGGCGAGGTGGCCTGGAGGCACCGGATCGACTGGCCGCCGGACGCGGAGGCCCTTGTCCGGATAGCGGCCCTGAACAAAGTCGACTTTCTCCTTCCAGAGAGCGCGCAGATTGCCGGGACCCTGGAAACGGTGGTTGGTGAGGCGGTATCGGAGCTGGCGCGCATGCGCTCCCATGAAGGGGCAGCCCTTGAAGCGGATCTCGGGCAGCGCCTCGCATTCCTTGCCGAGGGCCTTGAATCGATCCGGAGCCTCTCGGTGGAGACGGTGCCCCGCTACCGGGAATTGCTCTTCACCCGCCTGCAGCAGGCTGGCCTTGAACTCGACCTTTCGGATGAGCGGGTTTTAAGGGAAATCGCCCTCTTTGCGGACAAATGTGACACGAGCGAGGAATGCACGCGTCTGGAGAGCCATTTTGAGCAGTTCCGTGAATGCCTCCAGGGGGGGAGTCCCGCCGGGAGGAAACTTGAATTTATCCTTCAGGAGATCAACCGGGAATTCAACACCGTTGGGTCAAAGGCCAGTCATATAGAGATCAGCCGGATCGTCATCGAGGCGAAGAACGAGCTGGAGCGGATCCGTGAACAGATCCAGAATGTGGAATAGGTGGCAGGTATCTGCATTTTCCTGCATCCGGGGGGATTTTTATGGGAAACAAAATCCATGGAGGGTTGTCGGTGGGTCGGGAAAGGGTATATTCCCTCCCCCCCTCATTATGAACCGCCTCCACCGATTGACGTCTCTGTTTATCCTCCTGCTGGCCGCACTGCCTGGAGCAAGGGCCGAAGATGCCGGTACCGGAAGTGGAGGCACCTGGCTGGTTCGAATTGAGGAGGACGCCTCCGGCCCGGACGTGGCCCGGCGGCTCGGGGCCGTTTATGTGGAACCGTTAAAGGGCGTGGAGGGCTACCACCGGCTGCGTTTTCAGGGAACGCTGGAAAGCCGGAAGGAGAAGGAAGCTTTTCAGGAGCGGGTGGTGCGCCGGCTGGAGGAGGAGACGACCGTGCGGACCTTTGAGGAAGAACGCTGGCTGGAGCGCGTTCCGTTTGAATTTGTCCCGCGGGACCCGCGTTTTCCGGAGCAGTGGCACTGGGAAAACGTGGGGCAATCGGGCGGCGTGCCCTTTGCCGACATCCGGGTTCGTCCGGCATGGGATGCCGGTTTGAGTGGAAGCGGGGTGACCGTTGCGATCGTCGATGAAGGAACCGAGTTCCGCCACCCGGACCTGATCGATAACTGGCTCCCCGGGAGCGGGTTTGATTTCAATGATGACGATTCCGATCCCTCGCCGGAGGGAGTGGAGGACCGGCATGGAACCGCGGTGGCGGGGATCACCCTCGCGGCCTCGAACACTATCGGCGGACTCGGGGTGGCCCACCGGGCCCGGATGGTTCCCCTGCGCTTGATTGCGGGACGTTTCCAGACGGGAGACGAGGCGGAGGCCCTTTCCCATCGGAAGCAGGAAGTGGACATCTACAACAACAGCTGGGGTCCATCAAGCGAGGGAGGCGTGCGCTATGTGAACACCTCCTCCGTCCTGAAAAACGCCCTTGCCGACAATGTACGCACAGGCCGCGGCGGCCGGGGGAACATCTATGTCTGGGCGGCCGGAAACGGGGGGCTCAATGGGGACAACTCCAATTACGACGGCTACAACACCTCGCCCTACACCATTTCGGTGGGGGCCGTAGGGGACGACGGCATTCGTCCCGGTTACAGCGAACCGGGGGCGAACCTGCTTGTGGCGGCCCCGAGCGGGGGACGCGGCGGCGGGATCCTGACAACGGACAACACCGGACCCTCCGGCTATGCCGCTGGTGATGTCTACACCAACTTCGGGGGGACCTCGGCCGCGGCGCCGATTGTCTCGGGCGTGGTGGCCCTCATGCTGGAGCAGCGCCCGGAACTGGGCTGGCGCGATGTGCAGCAGATTCTCGCCCTTTCGGCCTCGCCCGTGGATTTCGATCCCGCGAAGTGGAGCCGGAACGGCGTGGGCCACTGGGTGAGCCATGAATACGGATTCGGGCGGGTTGATGCCTCGGCCGCCGTCTCCCTGGCCGCGAACTGGCCTTTGCTGGGTCCGATGCAGACGGTGACGGGGGCAGACAGCAGCGTCACCGGCCTGCCGCTCCAACTGAATGAAAACGAGACCCTGCGGAGGACGGTCACGGTGGCCGAGGACATCAGCGTCCAGCATGTACAGGTCCGGGCACGCATCAATCATGATGACTGGGGGGACCTGCGAATCGAGCTGGTTTCCCCGGCGGGGACCCGGAGCATCCTCGCGGAATCGCACGCGAACGCCAATAATCCCGGAAGCCCGGGAGACTGGACCTACCTCTCGACCCATTATCTCGGCGAAGGCTCATCGGGGCTCTGGACGCTGGAGGTTACTGATGAGGCCAGTGGGGGCGAAGGTTCCCTGCAGAGCTGGAACCTGGAAATCCGGGGGACACATCCGGGGGAGGTGGAGAACCGTCCTCCAGAGGGGGAAAACCTCTTTGTCGAAAGCACAACCTTTCCGATCGAAGTGGACCTGCTGGAAGGAGTGGAGGATCCGGATGGAGACGAGGTTTCCCTGATCAGTCTGCAACATCCGCGTGCGGGCAAACTCGAGGAAATCGGGGAAGGCCGGTTTCTTTTCACAATGGGCGATACGAAGAACGGGGTCGAGGTTTTCAGTGGCCTCATCTCGGATGGTCGCGGGGCTGTCAGGCGACGGCTTGTTGAGGTGCTCGATCCCCGGCCAGTGGCCCAGAACGACCTCTTTCCCGTCGAGGCCGGGACGTCGGTCAGCCTGCCTGTCCTCCGCAACGACGTTGATCCTGACGACGATCCGCTGCGGATCACCGATATTTCCGGTTCCTTCACCGGATCGGTCCGCATCGGGGAGGATGGTACGCTGCTCTACCAGTCACCATCGGGCTTCTCAGGGGTTGAACGGATCCGTTACACCCTCAGCGATGATTCCGACGGGGAGTCCTCCGGCTGGGTGACAGTGATCGTCCAGGAGTCCCCGGACATCGCCCTCCAGTTTGACGGGGTGGATGACTACCTCCGTTTCGACCCGACGCCTTCCCTGGACATGACAGACCGTTTCACGGCCGAGGCATGGATTTACGCGGAGGACTGGGGAGAATATGTGACTGGATTCGGGCGGATCTTCGACCGTGAGACCTTTGTCCTCTTCCTGAACGGTTTTGACCATTCCTTATACAACGACCAGAGCCTGGTGGCTTTCCTTGTCCTGGATGACGGGAGTTCGGTGGCCATCAACACCAATCCGGGAAGCCTGGCCCTGGACACCTGGCAACATGTGGCCATTTCCTTTGACAGCTCGGCGGAAGATCCGGTCGCCATCTATATTGACGGTGAACCGGTCCCCATCAGTATTCCCCTTCCTGAAACCTCGACTCCGCGGCGGCCGCTCAGCGACAACCGCAACTGGGCCCTCTACATGGGGGAAGCGGCCTCCGGGGCACGGGCCTTTGAGGGCCGGATGACCGAGTTCCGGATCTGGGACAGGGTGCTCTCCGCCGAATCCATCCGGGACCGGCACGACCGGCGACTGGAGGGAAGCGAGGAGGGCCTTGACCTCTACCTGCCCCTGAGCCAGACCCTTGATCCGATGGTGGTTTCGAGGGGAAGCCTGCCAATGGAGGGGATTATTTTCGAGGCCCGGAGAATTCCGCTGGACCTTCCCTGGGAGGCGCTGGAGGAGCGGTATGCCTTCATCGCCGATGCCGGCAACGGCTGGTGGGAGGAACGCACGCTGGGCTGGCTCTACGGGGACTTTTTTCCCTGGGTCTTCATTCCCGGGCTGGACTGGGTCTTCACGGGACATGAATCGTCGGGGGACCCGTACGAACTCTACCGGAGTGAAGAGAATTGGGGCTGGCTCCGGACCGATTCGCGCCTGTATCCGTGGTTCCTGCACCACGCTTCCGGAGACTGGATCTGGTACCTTGAGGACTCAAGCGACCCCGGATGGTTCTACGCTCAGGGATTTGACTGGTTTTCGGGTGAGCGCCCGTTTCCACTCAACTGACGGTCCAGCCAGGCAAGGGCCTCCCCGCGGGTGCTGAAGCAGCCGTCCAGTTGCTGCTCATAGGCCCTGGCAAGGAAACGGCCCATCTCCGGGCCGGCTTCCCATCCGCGTTCCATGAGGTCATGGCCATTGAGGAGCGGCCTCGGCTTCTGCGATTCAATATCGAGGCGGCGGGCCTGTCCGAGAAGCCATTCCGCGGCTTCCGGGGAATCGTCCGGAAGCGGAGGGCGCCCGGCGGAATCGGCCTGGAAGACCCGGACAAGCAGGTCGAGGCGACCGCAATCCCGGGCGAGGCGCCTGAGGGCGGAGGGCGAGCAACCTTTCCGGTAAAGAACAGACGGGCGCATATGGCACTTGATGAGAGGAAGAGTCCGGTCAATGAGACGCTGGGAGACATTGAGGCGTTGAAGAAAGCTTTGGGCCGGCTTGATACCGGCGGCCTCGTGACCGTAGGAGCGGAAACGACCGTCGATGAATTCGGTTGTCGCCGGTTTTCCCATATCGTGGCAGAGGACGGCAAATCCGGTCACAAGGTCATCATCGCGTCTGCCGGAACGCCTTTTGGCAAAGGCATCCATACAGTGCAGGGTGTGTTCCCAGACGTCCCCTTCGGGATGCCATTCAGGATCCTGCGGGCAGCCTGAGAGGGCCTCCAGTTCCGGGAAATAGCGCAGCCAGCCGGAGGCCTTGAGAAAGGCAAGGCCGCGCGAGGGCCTCTTCCCCTTTAAGAGGAGCTTTTCCCACTCGGCGAAAAAACGTTCGGGGGAAAGCCCTTCGGGAGTCAGGTTCCGGCACATGGCGACGGTTTCCGAGGCCACGGAGGCTGGGATGCGGGCCGCAAACTGCATTGCCCTCAGGACACGGAGGGGATCTTCAGGAAAACGGTCGGAGCAGTGCCGGAGGATGCCCTTTTCGAGGTCATCAAAGCCCCCGAGGGGATCCTCGAGACGTTCCTCGAGGAGATTGAAATAGATGGCGTTGAGGGTGAAATCGCGTCGTCGGGCCGCTTCAGCGAGCGACATGGACGGATCGGTCCTGACTTCAAAGCCGCAATGCCCGGGTCCTGTTTTCCGTTCCCGCCGCGGCAGGCCAATGTCTACCGGCCAGCCGGCCAGTTTATAGATGCCGAAGGCCCTGCCGACCCTTATGACCGGGGCAAGGCCCTGGAGGGCGGCCTCGAGGGCCCCGGGCGAGAGATTGAAGACCTCGATGTCGAAGTCGACAGGCGGTTCCCCCATGAGGGCCGAGCGGACACAGCCACCGACGAGAAAGGCCCTGCCGCCTTCCCGGGCGCAGGCCTCGGCAATCGAGCGCAGAAATGTCCAATGCCGGGCATGAATGGTGGGAATGAGGGGCTGCACAAGAATTCACGTTGCCAATGGAGTGGGCCTGTGACAACAAAACTGAGACGCCGATGGTTGAAAGCTACAGAGGGATCCGCAGTATTCTTGTCGTTGAGGATGATCCCCACGTCCTCAGTTTCCTTGAATCCAGCCTGACCGTGTCCGGGTTCCGGGTGATAACGGCGCAGACGGCGGAAGAGGCTCGCAGGCACTGTGATCGGGAGGGCCTGCCCACTATATGGGCCGTCCTTGCGGACTACCGTTTGCCGGGGGACACCGGGATCTCGCTGCTGAAGTGGATCCGGGAGCAGGACCAGAATCTCGCCCGTCTTGTCATAACCGGGCAGGGGGAAAAATCGATTCTCGAGGCTTCACTGAATATCGGGGTCTTCCATTACCTCGAAAAGCCGGTGACTCATCAGGAGCTGGCAAAGGTGATCACGAAGGCGGTGGCGGAGACAAAGCGGCAGAGGCAGTCCGAGGAGGATCGGCGCGAACTTGAACACCTTGAGCAGTTTGACCAGCGCATGAGTGGTAAACTCCCTCCCGGCCTGAAAGACCGGGTGCGGCTTTTCTATCAGCCCCTGCATGAAGTTGGTGGGGACTTGTTCATGTGCCATGCCTATTCACCTGAGGAGTGGATTCTCTTCGTCGGCGATGTTTCGGGACACGATATCAAGTCCGGATATGTCTCGACCTACTTTCAGGGAATGTTCCGTGGTTGCGTGGAAAACGGGTCCCGGCCCGGGGATTTCATCGAACTCTTCAACCAGACCCTGCGGCGGCAAAGCGATATTGATTCCCGCGAGGAGGACCTTATCAGCCTCTCTGTTTCCGCCTTCAGCATTGATGCCGCGTCACCGCGGATCGAGCACTGGAACTTCGGGTTCACTCCCTGTATCCTCGTTCTCCGCGACGGGTTTATCCGCGAATGTCCCTTCGGGAATTTTCCCCTTGGTTGGGACAATACCATCAATCTTGAGCCGTTTCCCATTTCCCGGGAAAACGCGTACCGGCTTTACGCCTTTACGGATGGTCTGGTGGAGCTGGCGGGGGACCTCGAGATGGATCCCTTCGCCATCCTCAATCGCCTTATGGAGGACCGAAATGCGATCGAAAGCTTGCCTATTTACGCCAGAGACGACATATTGATCGTCGAGTATACTATCAATCCCAGCTTACCCTTGAAGACTCAATTCAATCCATTACTGAGTGAACATTACGCCGGTACGGAGGTCGACCACATCGACAACCTCCAGGACAACTGGCGCCGGAGCCTGACCTTCGCCCTTGACGACCTCATGGGCGACCGGCTCTACGACCTGCTGATCTGCATCCGTGAAGGCATGCTTAATGCGCTTATCCATGGATGCGAACGATCACCGGAAAAGTTCGCTCATCTCCAGATCAGTATCAGCGAAGATAAATCGGCGCTTAGGGTTGTCATCGATGATCCGGGAAGGGGACATGAGTTCGACCTGAAGAAGCGCCTTGAAGACCTTCAAGGTCACACGGGCAAGCATCTGGGGCTGGGGATCATCCAGCACCTCAGTGACGACTTCCATATAGAGAACAAGGGGACCTCCCTTGTCTTCGACTTTGAAATTAACCCCGTTAAGGCCTGATCGTCCATGTCATCTGAAACTGTGCGCATTCAATCGGATCATTCCTCGCTTATCGCAGGGCGTCTCGACCCGGCGAAAAAGCGGCTTCACGTGGAGGTCCGGGACGAAGTGACAAGTACCCAGGTCCCGGCCTTGAGGCAGGGGCTGAAAAATATTCTCGAGAGTACGGACAAGGAGGCCTGGGATGCCCTCTTTCTCGACATGCGGGGTACCCGGATGATCGATTCGATGGGGATTAACTGGATTTTTGCGGAGACTGTCCGCCTGAAGGATGCGGGAAAGCATATGGTGGTCCGGATCAGTAGTCCGGCAATTAACCGGGTCATGGAATTCGCAGGACTCGATCGAATGGTCACCCTGAAGTTCCGCCGCCGGAAACAGACCCGCTAGGGGCGGCCGGTGATCAACCGGTGCCGGCGTCAAGGCCCTTGAGGAGGGTCTTCAGATCGACATTCTCGGCAATAAGGGTCTTGATGAGCGGGATCTTGTCGGTGTCCTGGGGCTGTGTCTTGACGGTCATGGAGTGAATTTTCGAGGCCACCGCATAGCTTTCCTCCCGACTGATCACGACGGGGATCCGCGTCTGGGCGATCATCTCCATGACGTGCGGGGAAGGAAGGATGTTACGGGTGAGGACGATGCCGGCGAGGGGGCGCTGATGGGCCACGCTGCAGGCGGCGATGGTAAGGAGGAGAACATCCTCGCGGTCACCGGGAGTGATGACCAGAACCCCGGGTTTGATGTAGTCGACGAGGCTTTTGGCGGTCATGGCTCCGACGACCACATTGAGGATGCGGTTGCGCTCGCCGGATGCCTTGCCGTTGAGCCAGCGCCCGTTAACGGTCTCGACGACCTGGGCGAGGCTGGGATAGGTGAGGGTGCGGGTCGCGGGGATCACCCCCAGGAGGGGAATCCCCATATGCTGGAGAGCCTTGCCGGCGTAGCGGCGGACGGTGTCCATGCGGGCGGGATCGACCTTGTTGAGGATGACGCCTATGACCTCGACGCCAAAACGGTCAAAGAGGCTTTTGTTGAGGGCAATCTCATCGATGGGCTTTCCGATTCCGCCCTTTGAGATGATGACGACCTTGGCATTGAGGAGGCGGGCGACTTCGGCATTGGAAAGATTGAAGACGGACCCCACTCCGGCGTGGCCGGAACCCTCGATGATGATGGCATCCTTTTCGTAGGCGGAACGATCAAAGGCCCTGATGACCTTGTCGACGAGGACCGGGTGGACCTTTTGCGGGTTGTCGAGGAAGCGACGGGTGAAAGAGCTGTCGATCGCGACCGGACTCATGCTCTCGATCGGGGTATGGATGTCGTAGGTCTTCCCGAGGAGAACGGTATCCTCGTCGATGAGGTGATCCTGGAAACGGACAAACCGCTGCCCTATGGGCTTGATGTAGCCGACCCGGTTGAGGACCTGTTTAAGGGCCGCGAAAAGGCCGACGGAGGTGGTCGTCTTGCCGTCATTCTGGCGCGTTGCGGCGATGAAGAGGCGCGGGGTGGTCGTGTTTTCCGGTTTAACCAGAAGAGGTTTCTTGGTCATTCGGCGGAAGGGGAGGAAGGTTTATGGCTCCCGAAGAGGAGATGGCGGTCAATTGCCTGGGAAGCGGTGATCATGGCGGTCCCGAAGACATCATAGACATGGGCTCCGCGGCTGATTTCGGCACAGGGTTTCTGGAGGCCGACTATGATCTGGCCATAGGTGCGCGCGCCGGCGACGACCTGAAGCATTTTGGAGGCGATGTTACCGGAATTGAGGTCGGGAAAGATGAGGATGTTGGCCCGGCCGGCAACTTCGCTTCCGAGCAGGCCTTTCTGTTCGGCGACGAGAGGATCGAGGGCGGCATCGAGCTGAAGTTCGCCCTCAAAATGGCCGGCCATACCCCTGGCGGCGGCCTTGGCCTCGGCGATGGGGATGGCTTCCCGGATTCTCCGGATGGAGGGATGGACGGGACGGGTGCTGTGGGAGGCGAAGCTGAGAAAGGCGACGCGTGGCAGGTCATGGGTCAAGTGGGAGGCGATTCCGGCGGTGGAAACCGCAATGTCGGCAAGCTGGGCGGAGGACGGCTCGGGAATGACGCCACAATCAGCGAGAAAAAGCAGGCCCTTGCTGCCGAAGGCGGTGTTTTCCTGATCAAGGACAAGCATGGAGGATGCCGTCTTGACCGTGGGTTGGGTGGGAACGATGCGGAAGAGGGAGCGCAGGCCGCTTGAGGTGGTTACCGTGGCGCCGCCGAGAAGGGCGTCTACGCGACCTGTTGCGAGCATGAGGGCGGCGAAGTTATGGCGGTTGAGAAGGATGTCCTTCTTTTCGGGAAGGGGGAGTTCGGCGTAGGAAGGGAGGCTCTCGAGCATGGGCAGGAAGAGATCCATGTCGTCGCTGCGGGAGGGTTCCATGATACGGATACCATCGAGACGGACATCGAGCCGGCTGGCGCGTTCCTTGATTTCGGCCCGGTCCCCGAGAAGGACAGGAACGCCGCAGCGCCTTGTGGCAAACTGGCGCGCGGTCTGGATAATGCGTGGGTCCCCCCCTTCCGGGAAGACGATGCGTTTTGGATGGCGTTGAAGCTTTCCCTGTAGTGATTCCAGTAAGGACATGGCGTAGGCCTGTTCCGGCCGGACTGCATGTTGGGAGAAGATTTCCCGGAGGTGAAGAGAAAAGAGGGAACCAGCGGGGGATTGGGGCCCGAGGGGCGAAAACGCTATTTTTCTCGTCCTCCCTTTCCCGAGAGGCCAGAAAAGGTCAATCATGAGCTCATTTTCAAGGCGGATATCCGAGGTCGCTGGCTGGACCCTTGCCTCGCGCCTGCTGGGACTGGTCCGGGATGTCCTGCTTTTTGCCTCCCTTGGGACCGGCCCGCTGAATTCGGCCTTCATCCTTGCCTTCACCCTTCCAAACCTCTTCCGCCGCCTGCTCGGGGAAGGCGCCCTGACCTCGTCCTCAATCCCGGTCCTTGCGGCCTCCCTTGAGAAGGGCGGACCCGGGGAGGCATTTCGTCTGCTCAACGGCATCCTTGTCCGCCTTGCGGGGGGACTGCTGATCCTCCAGGCAATCGGGATACCGGTTTTTTTCCTTGTCCGTGATCTTCCCGGGCTTTCCGGACGCTGGTACCTCGGGGCGGAACTTTCCCAATACCTGTTCCCCTACATGGTATTCATCTGCCTCGGGGCCCTGTTCTGTGGCATGCTGAACGTCCTTGGCCGATTCGGGGTGGCGGCCTTCAACCAGGTCTGGCTGAACCTGGCAATGATCGGGGCCATGGTCGGGGGGCTTTTTTTATTTCCCCTCGACGGGATGGCACGGGTTCTCCTGATATGCTTTGGTGTTCTTGCCGGAGGTGTGCTGCAACTGGTCCTGCCGGCGGGGGCGCTCTTCCGGGAAGGGTGGCGTCCGCACCTGAGAGAGCCATCGCACAGGGACCTCGGAAAGGTCATGCGACTCTTTCTTCCGGGTCTGCTGGGAGCGGCCATATTCCAGCTGAACATTCTTGTCTCCCGTTTCCTTGCCTTCTCCCTTGACGATACCGCAACCGGGCTCCTCTACCTTGCGAGCCGGCTGGTTGAACTGCCTCTTGGGGTTTTTGCGATAGCGGTGACGACGGTTGTCTTCCCCGAGCTTTCGCGCCTCAGCGCGCTGAAGTCGGAGAGAGAATTTGCCACCATCTACACGAGGGGGCTGGGCCTGATCATGATGATCACCCTTCCTGCGGCCCTTGGCCTTATCCTCCTGGCGGGACCGGTTCTGGGATTCCTCTTTGAATGGGGTTTGTTTGCCGAGAAGGACGTCCGGGAGGCAGTCCCGGTGCTGATGGTGGCGGCGACCGGATTGCCCTTTTTCGCGTGGTCGACGCTGTTGACGCGAGCCTGGTATGCGCGCCAGGAGATGCGGATTCCGGTCTATCTGGCCGGGGGGAACCTTCTTTTGAACCTCATTCTCGGACTGATCCTGATGCGGGTCCTCGGGGCACCGGGACTTGCCCTTGCCAACACCCTGAGCGCGGCAGTGCATTGCCTTACCCTGCAGCTTTTCCTGCCCGGGAAGTCGCTCCTTGGCGGAGGCCTCCGGACCCCGCTGGCCCTGTTGGCGGGCCTCGCGGTCATGGGTGCGGGAGCGGTCGCGGGGCTAGAGGGGCTTACCCTCCTCGGCCTTGAGGGAAAAGTCCACGACCTTGTCAGCGTATCGGTGCTGATTCCCCTCCTGGCCGTGATCTACGCCGCGGTTCTCTGGATGCTCCGTTGTCCCCTCTTTCTATTCATGGTCGGGCGCGGGGGCTAAGTCCGCTGGCGGCGTGAAAGCGGAGTCGAGGAGACCGAAGTTTGTTTCCACCTCATCGATGACGAGGGTTGATAGGGTGTTTCCGGAGGCATCCCGGCGGATGATCTGGAGGGCAAAGACAACGCCACGGACCTTTTCAAAATTGGAGGGAATGATTTCCGAGAGAAAAGCGCCATCGGAATCGTATTCGATGATCCGGCGCTCAAAGAAGGTCTCCTTTTCGATATGGAAAGCGGAGCGCGAGCCGTCGGGATAGATGGCGATGAGCTGGAATCCCGTTTTTCCGGCAAGGAGGATGTCTGGCCCGCGGACGATACTGGCTCCGGAAGCTGCAGGATTGACGAGGGCGTTTTCGAGGGGGGCCTCACGGATAAAGCGGACGGCTTCGGGCGGGTCCATGCGACGGACCTCGGAATTACCCCTGAAGTGGGTGGCGGACCAGGCGACTTCACCGTCATAGGCCTGGATGAGCCGGAGGGTTCCGGCATTTATGGAAAGGCGTACCCGGTCAGGCTTCTTCTTGAGAAGGGTAATCGATTGGCTCGTTCCGTCCTCGTGACGGATCGTCCCGCTGAGACGGAGGCTGTTGATCTTTTCAAGGGAGGCCCGGCCGCCCATCGCATCGATATAGCGCTCAACCAGGCTGGTGGCCGTCGCCTCGATGCCCGCCCCGGCCTCTGCTGTCGCGAGAAAGCTCAGGAGGCAGGCAAAAAGGCGGAGGGGCGACCGGCAAGCTCGTTGAGCGGGAATCATTATTCTCTTCCTGTATTCTGCGCACCGACCGGGGTCAAGCGAACAGGAAGACCCTGTGAGGCAAGGTAGGCCTTGGTCTCGGCAATGGTGAATTCCCCGAAGTGGAAAATGCTCGCGGCGAGAACGGCCGAAGCCTTCCCCTCCTTGAGAACCTCGGCGAGATGTTCCAGTTTGCCGGCGCCCCCGGAGGCGATCACGGGAACTTCCACAGCTTCCGAAAGGGCCCGGGTGAGAGGCACATCGTAGCCGGCCTTTGTCCCGTCGGCATCCATGCTGGTGAGGAGAATCTCACCGGCTCCGCGGCGGACGACCTCCCGGGCCCAGTCGAGGGCAAGCCAGGGAGTGGGTTTGCGGCCCCCGTGGGTGTAGACGCGCCAGGTCCCCGCCTCGGGATCCCATTTGGCGTCGATGGCGACAACGATACACTGGTTGCCGAAGCGCCCGGCAGCCTCGGAGACAAGATCGGGATTGAGAATCGCGGCGGTATTGAGGCTGACCTTGTCGGCCCCGGCATTGAGCATGTCGCGAATATTGGTGACGGAGCGGAGACCACCGCCGACGGTCAGGGGCATGAAGCAGTGGGAGGCGGTCTTCTCGACAATGTCGCGCATGATGTCGCGCTCGCCCGAGGAGGCGGTGATATCGAGAAAGACAAGCTCGTCGGCGCCCTGCTGCTCGTAAAGGGCGGCGCTTTCGGCGGGGTCACCGGCGTCCCTCAGTTCCTCGAAGCGAACGCCCTTGACGACGCGTCCGGCATTGACATCCAGACAGGGAATAATGCGGACGGAGAGCATGTGGGGCGAGGGGAAGCTCAGGAATCGAGAAGCCCGACGTCCGGCTCGAAAGAGAGGCTGAGGCGGTACTGCTGGCCGGGACGCATCACAAGGGGATGGTCGCGGACGAGGCTCTGGATGTAGTGGATATTGCCCCAGTATCCGCGGTAGGCGCCCTCGTTGGTGACGACATCGGTTTCCTGCCAGACGGCCTGGAAATCATCCTTGTCGACGTTGCAGCCGAGGCCCTTTTCGCCGAGGGCAAAGGTCATCGGGGCGTGCTTTTCCGAATGGGGCGAGCCAATTGCGAGCATGTAGCGAAAATGCTCACACTGAATCTGCCGCTTGACCGTGAAAATAAACTCGCTGCTGATTTTGTCCCCGGAGAAGGTCCATGCCACCTTGACGGATCCGATGCCGGAAACGATTTCCTCGTCGCGGGTGATGAGCTCGGGTTGCTCGTAGCGGAAGTAGAAACTCCGGCGGAGGCCGAGGCCGGTGACGCAGCGCTTCCCGTAGAAAGCGGGAATAAAGGCCTTCCCGTTGATCGTCAGCTCGGGGAGCATGATGGGAAGGTAGGTGTTGGCGGGCCAGTCAAAGATTCCCGGACAGTGGGGAAAGGGAAGATAGTCGGCGGTACCGCTCTTGGCACTGCCGACGAGGGGCAGCTGGATATGGAGGCCACTCTCGGTATTCTGGTAGATGAAGAGCCCCTGTTCCTTTTTATTGCCCCTGTCGAAGATGACATAGCGACCGCCGGTTTTCTTCGCGGAGACGGTGGCTTCCATTTTCCTGCCGATGGAGCGGGCAAGGCGTGCCCATTGGCTGAGGTAGCGGACCCCGTCAAAGTTGGCCATCCGCGTGGTATGCTCGGGCCGGGTATCGCGTTCGGCGTCGCGAATGACAAGGAAGCCCTGGTCCTGGTCGAGGTAGGAGAGGAAGAAGAACTGGAAGAGGCGGCGCAGGATATCGATGTACTGGGCCTCCTTTTCCGGGGCGATCCAGCCATCGCGGAGGGCCTGCAGGATGAGGGAGATGCAATGCATCTGGCCATAGACGCCTATGGCCTTGCCGAAGATCCAGCCCTGCCCGTCGGAACGGACGATATCGGGAAGGAGGCGGAGGTATTTTTCGGCGACGGTGCGGAGGCTGGGCAGCTTGCGGTCGCGGAGGTGGATATTGGCGTGGAGCTGGAGCGCCTGGCGCATGAAGACGAGGCTCATCGGGCCATAGATATTAAAAACGCCCCCGACACCTATTCCGGGAGCGTCATCGATATAGCCGGCGGAGCTGTGTTGCTGGACGCGGGCAATGAAGCGGTCGATGATTTTGCCGGTCTCGTCCTTTTTGGAGAGCCCCATCGAGTAGCGGGTGACGGCCTTGGCGACATTGAAGGCCTGGAAATGGTTGTCGTGGTCGGAGCGCGAGAGGAGGCGCCGGTCGAGGCATTCACGGGTTGGATCGAGGAGGCGTTCCCAGACCGGGTTGCGTTCCTTGGCGGGGCCGAAGGAGAGAAGGCCGAGGGCGGCGTAGCCGATGCCGTTTTCGAGGGCTTCCTCATTGAAGGCCTGGGCGGTTATACAGCGGGCGGCGAGATCAATGAGGTCGGTTCCCTCAAACTGATTCTCGGTGGTGGCCCGGTAGAACTCCCCGATAGCGAGGGCGGCATGCCCGGGCTCATCGGAGCGGCTGTCTTCACCGGTTACCGGATCGATCAAACCGTCGGCTTGGATGGCGCTTACATTCTGGCCGAGCATCGCCCGGGCCATGTCTAGGCATTGGTCTGCGAAATTTTGCATTCTGGAAAGGGCAGGAGTTAAGGCGCGGGAAAAATCCCGGGCAAGTCAAAAAGGAAAGGGATTTGCCGGCCGGCCGCGGGAGGAGGGCTCAAATGTCGATTAACTTGAAGAATTGTTCGTTGGTGGTGGTTTTGGAGAGCCGTTCAATAGCGCTTTCGGCGGCATCCTCGATCTTCTGGGAGGCGAGGGCGCGGCGGAAAAAGTGGGACTTGCGGAGGAGCTCATCGGGGAGGATCAGTTCCTCGCGTCGGGTTCCGGAGGAGGCGATGTTGATGGCTGGCCAGATACGCAGTTCGGCAACCTTGCGATCGAGGACCATTTCCATGTTTCCGGTACCCTTGAATTCCTGGAAAATGAGGTCGTCCATTTTGCTTCCGGTCTCGATGAGGGCGGAGGCGATGAGGGTGAGGCTGCCGGCCTCCTCGGTGTTGCGGGCGCTGGAAAAAAGCTGCCTTGGCTTCTCGAGGGCGCGGATATCGAGACCGCCTGTCATGGTTCTTCCGCTACCACCTTTGGACGAGTTGTAGGCGCGGGAAAGGCGGGTCAGGGAATCCATGAGAAGGACGACATCGACACCGGCTTCAACCTGGCGCCGGGCGTGGTCAATGGCCATCTCGGCGACATCGAGGTGATTCCGGGTGACCTCGTCGTTGGAGGAGGCGAGGATGATGCCGGGGCAATTACGCTTGATCTCGGTGACCTCCTCGGGGCGCTCATCGACGAGGAGGATGACGATGTGGCATTCCGGGTGGTTTTCATGGACGCCGATGGCGATGTCCTGGAGAAGGGTGGTTTTACCGGTGCGGGGCGGGGCGACGATGAGGCCGCGCTGGCCCTTTCCGATGGGGCAGAAAATATCGATGACCCGGCAGGTCATGTTGCCGGAACCCTTGCGTTCAAGCTGGAGCCATGAATCGGGGGCGACGGTGGTGAGCTGCTCGAAAGTGAGTTTCTGGCGGCGTTCCTCGAGGGGCAGGCCGTCGAGGTATTCAATGTAGCGCAGTTTGGGATTGGGGTGGCGCCCGTCACCCTGACCATTCCCCTTGACATACTGGCCGCGGCGAAGCTTGAAGCGACGGACAAGTTCCTTTGGGACAAAGGGGTCGGTGGGGCGCGACTTGCCGTTGTGGGCGGGGTCAAGAAGGACGCCGGCTTTGTTGTTCTGAGGTTCGAATATCCCTTCGACCGGGATTCCGGCCTGGGAACCGTTTTCGGATTCCATGAATAAAATGAGGTGCTGCTGGTTAGGACAAGCCTGTCGACGGACTGGCGGTGAGCGCGCCGAGGTACTCGGGCGAGAGGAATCGCGTTTCCGGAAAGGGCCTTGTTGTGAAGGCCAGACAAGCATGGGAAGCGCAATACATGTCCAGTAGCTGGTATTTTGTGGAGTGTGTCAATGCCGATTAAAATCAGGTAGGGAAGGAGCTTGGAGGTCGGGCAAGGGGTGGCTTGAATGGGGGTGATGGTCGGAGGGATGAGAGGTCAACGGGAAAGGAGGGGCTTTACCCTTCTCGAACTCCTGCCGGGACTGGCGCTTTTACTGGCGCTGATGACGGTGGTGGGCAGCCTTGGTGTAATGACGGGGGAAAGCCTGCGACGGGGACGGGAGAAGGTGGAATTGGTCCAGGCGCTGGAATACGCATGGGAGGCATGGGCCGAGGGGGAGGGGCGGGCGGCGCTGGCGGTAAGGACAGGGGGGCGCTGGCGCCTTTCCGTCTTTCCGGACAGGAGCTGGCTGCCGGGGCCGGCCGCGGTGGCGCTGCGGGAGCCTGCCTACCCGTTGTGCCGGCGTCGCGTCCGCAAGGAGAGCGGGACCTACTGGGAGGTGGGCCGTTGCGGGGGCGATGGGGAGGCCTTTGCGGAGGGAATGATCCTGATGCGGATCCGGATTGCCGCGGGGAATGAGGAACCGGAAAGGGGAGCAGCTCAATGAGAGGGAGGAAAGGACTCATCTGGCTTGAGGTCCTGACCGCGGTGACGGTCTCGGGATTCCTCATCCTGGCGGGGATGCGTCTTCTTTCGGCTTTGCTGGAACAGCAGGCCCGCCTGGCGCTGGCGGAGACGGCTTCGACGGACATTGCCCGCCTTCAACAGGAGATTGGGAGAGCCTGGGATGCGCGGATCGGGCATCGTTTCCAGGAGGGATTCTGGCTTTCAATAGAGGGAACAGCCTTTGAGGGGGAACTGGAACTGGAAAGGCTGTCCTTCCGGAAATCGGGGCAAGAGGGACGGGCCATGGAATGGCAGTTGGCGGCCTTGGGCAGGGGCTGGCGGATCAGGGAAGTCGAGGCCGGCATGGGAACCGTTACGGAACGGAAACTCTCCTATGAAGGGCGGATTCTGCTCAACGGGCATGGAGGGAATTGGAATCCAGGGACTGTTCCGGAGAGGCTGGAATTCCGCTTTCCGGATGCCGCCCGACCGGAAGTGCGGGTCGGATTTGCCATTCGCGGGTATTGGTGAATGCTTTTCCGGAAGGATGACTGAGGTGGTAGTTCCATGGATACAGGCGGCACGGCCAAAGACGCTGCCGGCGGCGGCGGTACCGGTGATATTGGGCGGAGCCCTTGCCTGGTCGGGAGAGGCCTTCGATTTCCTGCCCTGGAGCATCTGTCTTTCCTTTGCGCTCCTGATCCAGGTCGGAACGAATTACGCCAATGACTATTATGACTTCGTGAAAGGGGCTGACGATGACCGGCGGATCGGCCCGGAACGGGCAGTCGCCTCCGGTTGGGTCAGCCCGGGGGCGATGAAAACGGGAATGATCCTTGTCTTCGCGTTGGCCTTTGCCGCCGGTTCTCTCCTCATTCCCTGGGGAGGCTGGTGGCTTCTTCTGGTGGGGCTGGCCTCGGTGGTCTCCGGTGTGGCCTACACTGGCGGACCCTATCCACTGGGCTACAACGGATGGGGTGATGTCTTTGTCTTTGTCTTCTTCGGCTGGATTGCGACTGGCTTCACCTATTACGTGCAGGCGGGCCGTTTTCTTTTCGAGGCTCCCGGTGGAACCGGAGCGGGGTGGGTCTGGCTGGCCGGAATCGTGCCGGGAGCCCTTTCCACGAATCTACTCGTGGTCAACAACCTGAGGGACGAGCCTTTGGACAGGGAGGCCGGCAAGCGCACTCTCGCGGTGCGTTTCGGGCGCTCCTGGGGAGTGGGGGAGTTCATTTTGTTGAACGCGCTGTCCCTTCTGGTGCCGGTTTATTTCGCGACCGCGGGTGGGCTGTGGTGGTGCCTTCTGGTGCTGCTTGTCGCACCTCTCATGGGGGTTGTCTCCCGGGATCTGATGCGTGCTGAGGACCGTGACAGCTACCAGCGGGTGCTGGGAATGACGGCGCTCCTGCTCTTGCTGACGGGACTGCTTTTCGCCGTGGGGCTCCTTCTCCGCGGCGGGGGATAAAGCGGACTCCCTTCAACGGGCACAGGCTTCGGGATCGAGTTCCATCCGGCCGACGCGGGTGGCGGGACCGGTCATGCGGACGTCATAGTCATCGGAGACATGAAGCTGGATGCGTCCCCCGGGCATGAGGACGGTGATATCGGGACCGACGGCACCCATGCGGCGGGCGACCGCTCCGGCGGCGCTGGAACTGCTTCCGCTGGCGAGGGTGTAGCCGGCGCCGCGTTCCCAGATTTCAATCTGGATGGTGTGGTCATCAATGACCTTGAGGAACTGGACATTGGTCCGGTTTGGAAAAAGCGGGTGGTTTTCAATGAGCGGCCCGAGGTGGCAGGCGAGATCGGCGCTGATGGAGTCCATGGGAAGGACACAGTGGGGATTACCGATGGTGGCGGCATACATCGGGTAGACCTCTCCGGCAATTTCGATGCGCTTGTCCACGACCGGGCCGTTCATGCCGGCCACGGGAATGACCCCGGCATCAAAGGAGACGGTTCCCATCTCGACCGTGATGGAGGAGGCATCGGCACTGACGCGGCAGGAAACCACCCCGCCGGGCGTCTCGACGGTGAAGGCCTCGCTTGCCACGCGACCGGCATCTCTCAGATAGCGGGCGAAGATACGCAGACCGTTGCCGCTTTTTTCGGCCTCGCTGCCATCGGGATTGAGGATACGGAGGCCAAAATCGGCCGCGCTGGTCGGGAGTGGACCAAAGAGAATTCCGTCGGATCCGAGACCGAAATTGCGGTGGCAGATCGTCCGGATCCGCTCGCTGTCCGGAAGATCACCATCGCGGGGATCGAGGACAAGGTAATCGTTCCCAAGGGCGTGGTATTTGTGGAAATTCATGGTTAAAAGGGGCCTGGCTTAAGGCAGGATTCCGGGGAAAGAGAGGACCCGGACCGGTCTGGGTCAAGCCTTTTGCAGGAGGGAGAGACGGGCGCCAAAGGAGAAAACAATCGACGTATGCCGGCCACCCGGTCGATACTCGGTGCATGAACCGACTGGACGGTCGGGTCCACCACCGGTAAAGAAGAAAGCCTTTATGAAGATTGAACATGTTGCATGGGATGTGGAAGCGCCACGGGAAATGGCCGCCTGGTACTGCGAGCACCTCGGCCTGCGGGTGGTCCGTCATGTGCCCGAGAATGCGGAGATGCATTTTCTGGCCGACGACTCGGGCACCGTCTGCATCGAGATCTACAGGAACCCGAAAGTGGAAACCCCGGATTACCGCAACCAGCATCCGCTTCTCCTGCACCTTGCTCTGGTCTCTGAGGACCCGGACGCTGACCGGGCCCGTCTTGAGGCCGCCGGGGCAACCTTTTTCGAGGAGGACAGGCTTCCGGAGGGATCGCACCTTGTGATGATGCGCGATCCCTGGGGAGTCAGCCTGCAGTTGTGCAAGCGGGCGAAACCGTTCCTGGAACCCTGGTGAGAGCGCAAGGCACCTTTCGGGTTCAATGTTTCCGGGCAAGTTCCGTTGCTGCGCAAGGCTGAATCGCCTTTCTTTCAGAGGCGCTCGGGTCGTTTTTTCCCGCTGAGGAGGCGGAGGATCGAGGCCGGCCCGGCCAGGGCCAAGGCCGGGGTTTCGAGCCTTGAATCAGTGTCGAAGACAATGAGGTCCTTATCCTGCCCGATCTTTTGTAGATTCGCTGAAACAACGAAGACCATGGTTAGGCCCGATGGCGGCTAATTCACGGGCACCGGTGAGGTCATCAGCGATAACCGTTACCGGCGTTCCTGACATGCCGGGAAGCGGAGTCCTCATTTCACCCTGTCATCCCATAAGGCCTGATCTGGAAAGATCCGCCTGAGGATTGAAACCGATTGGACGAGGATAGCTCAAGAAAGGAGTCATGCAGCAGTCAGGAAAACCTTCCTGCAGATCCTTTTGCGGGGAGTAATCTTGGGGACGGAAGATTGACTCCCTTTTCGGAGACCTGTCGGCAGGGAGAGGGCTCACCCGGATGGCCTCGGATCCTCGCAGCCCGGTTTATTTTATGCTGGAGGTTGGCCGGTGATCCGGACCACACTGGCCTGGGTTGCACCGTTGCCCTGGTGGGCTCCGGTTGTCGCCTTTGACGCCCATATGGAACCTTTAATGCTGAAAGCGGATACGATGAAAGAACGAACCTACAGAGCCTGTTCACCGGAAGAAACCCTGCACGCGACGCCATCCCGGTTAAGGGAGCGGTTCCAGTGTGGGGGGTTGTTTGAAGCCGATGCGATCAACCTTGCCTGGTGGGAAGTCGACCGGACGGTTGTCGGTGCAGCGGTTCCGGTGGCCGGACCCCTGAGCCTTAAGGCCCCTGATTTCATGAAAGCGGAAACCTTTTGTGACCGCCGCGAACTGGGGGTTCTCAATATCGGTGGACCCGGCACGGTGACGGTGGACGGGGAAACGCATGTAATGGCCCTTCTGGACGGCCTCTACATTGGCAAGGGAAGCGGGCAGATTGAATTTATGAGTAAGAGCGGAAGCGACCCGGCCCGCTTCTACCTTTTGAGTTATCCGGCGCACAGCGCCTTTCCGGTCAGGAAGGTACCCCGTGAATCGGTCGAGCCGCTCGAGCTTGGTTCAGGGGAGACGGCCAACGAGCGCAAGCTTTACAAGGTGATTCATCCCGGCAGTCTTGAAAGTTGTCAACTGGTGATGGGGTACACGCAGATTCTCCCGGGGAGCGTCTGGAACACGATGCCCCCGCACACCCATGAGCGGCGTTCGGAAGTCTACTGCTATTTCGGGATGGCGGAGGACGCCCTCGTGGTGCACCTGATGGGGGAACCCGCGCAGACGCGCCATCTCATGATGCGGAAGGAGGAGATCGTTTTCTCGCCGGTCTGGTCGATACACGCCGGTGCCGGGACAGCCGCCTATTCCTTTATCTGGGGCATGGGGGGGGAGAACCAGGACTTCACGGACATGGACCACTGCGACCTGAATTTACTCGGATAAGGAAGCCTGCAGACATGAACAACACCTTTTCACTCAGTGGGAAATGGGCTGTCGTCACCGGCGCCTCCAAGGGACTCGGTGCAGGCATGGCCTGTGCCCTTGCGGAAGCGGGAGCCAATCTCATCCTCGTCGCACGGGGACCGATGGAGGCGACCATGGAGGACGTGCGGAGCGCCGGCGGCAACGCCATGGCCTTACAAGCCGACCTTTCAAAACGGGATGAGACCAAGGGGCTTCTGGAGAGCCTTGACCGACTTGAGACCTATCCGGAGATACTCGTCAACAATGCCGGAGCCATCCGGCGAAATCCCCTGCCGGATTTTACGGAGGCGGACTGGGACGAGGTCATTGAACTCAACCTTTCCTCGATATTCCTTCTCAGCCAGGGGGTTGCGCGACGCTGGCTGAAGACGGCAACGGCGGGCCGGATCATCAATATCGCAAGCATGCTATCCTTCCAGGGAGGCATCCGGGTTCCCTCCTACACGGCCTCGAAAACCGGCCTTGTGGGGCTGACCCGGCTCATGGCCAATGAGCTGGCACCGGCGGGGATCTGTGTCAACGCCATTGCCCCGGGCTACATGGAGACCGAAAATACCGCCCCTCTCCGGGAGGACGCGGAACGGAATGCGGAGATCCTTGCCCGGATTCCGGCCGGTCGCTGGGGGAGCCCCGACGATCTTGGCGGGGCCGTTGTCTTTCTTGCCTCGGGGGCATCGGCCTACGTGAACGGCATCACCCTCCCGGTCGACGGGGGGTGGCTTGCCCGCTAACCTGAAGACCGGTCACGAAACAAGATAGAGGTCATGGGCATATGGCGGGAGGTGATTGGACGCCGGACACGGGGCTCCCGGTCTGGTTGGAGGCCATTCGCGGGAGGGGTCGCCATGAACGAGGATCCTTCCGGACTCGATACAGCAGCGGAGCCTGCATCCCTTGACATTCTACCCGAGTGATTTCCAAAGGGCCATGATCTCTCCGGAAGCTGTGATTTTCGACCCTGGCGCGATAAATCCTTGTCCTGATCCTGCTCATTAGCAAGTTTGCCCAACACAGATGAAGGAAAAACGAATTGGATTTGTCGGCCTGGGCCGAATGGGGGCAAACATGGCCCGTTGCCTCAAGGACAAGGGTTATGCGGTGACAAGCGTCTATGACATCCGTCCCGAGGTGGCCACGGAGCTGGCGGCCGAGATCGGGGCGAAGGCGGCGGGAACGCTTGCCGCCCTGACCGCCGGGGCGGACATCATTCTGACGGTGGTGACGGACGATGCGGCCATGGAAAGCATTTATTTTGGTGAGAATTCACTCCTGACGGGAGCGGAGGGCCGCACCTTCATCAATTGCGCAACCCTGAGTCCGGGGATTCACGCGAAAGTGGAGGCGGCGGGAAAAGCGGCGGGAGCCAAAACGCTTGAGGCCTGCATGGCATCGAGCATACCACAGGCCCGTAAGGGGGAGCTGTTTTTGATTGTAGGCGGTGAGAAAGAGGCATTTGAGGAGATCCGGCCCCTGCTGGAGGATTTGAGCGTGGCCCTGCACCATGCCGGGGAGACCGGGCGCGGGGCCGAGGTGAAAGCCCTGGTGAACATGGTCATGAACATCAATACGGCGGCCCTTGCCGAGGGGCTTGGCCTTGGCAAGGCCCTCGGCCTTGACCTTGAGATGCTGTGCCGGATATTCGGCCAGACGGGAGCTGGTTCCCGGGTCCTCGAGACCGATGCCGGGGACATGATTGCCCGCGACCACGAATGCTACTTTTCAGCCTCTCACGCGGCCAAGGACGCGGGAATTGCCCTTGAACTGGGAAGGCGGGAAGGGCTTGTCCTCCCCCTTGCGGAGGCGACCCGCCGGCAGTATGAACGGCTCCGGAATCTGGGACTCGGCGAGCTCGACAAATCCGCGGTGGCTGAACTGACCTTTCCCGACCGAACCCTGAACACATGATGGATCAACCGATACTTAACCGGGAGGCTGAGCGGATAGACTACCGCTTTGCCGCCGGTACGCAAAGCAACCGCCGGGAGGATGTCCTTGTCCTGCTGGGGCACGGGGTTACGGGCAACAAGGACCGCCCGATCCTTGTTGAGACTGCCAATGCCCTGAACGGCGCCGGATTCGACACCCTGCGGTTTTCGTTTTCGGGGAACGGGGATTCGGAAGGGAGGTTTGAAGAGGCGACCGTTTCCAAGGAAGCAGCCGACCTTGATGCCATCCTAGGGGCTGTTTCCCGGGAATATCCGCGGATCGCGTATGTCGGCCACAGCATGGGGGCGGCTGTCGGGATCCTGAAGGCGGCGGAGGATTCACGGATCCACTATCTCATATCCCTTGCGGGGATGGTGGACACGCGCACCTTCGCCCAGACAGAATTCGGGGACCTTGTCCCGGGCCAGGATTGCATGTGGGAGGAAGAGGCATACCCGCTTTCACGGGCCTTCATGACCGACCTTTGTGAAACCGTGCGCAGCGTGGAACCGCAGGCGGGGCGGATTGCCGTCCCGTGGCTCCTCGTGCACGGTACCGGAGACGACGTGGTCCTGCCCCGGGATTCCGAGTTGGTCAAGGAGCAGCTCGGACAACGGGTGGACCTCGTTCTGGTCGAGGGTGCGAATCACGTCTTCAGCGAGCCGCAGCACATGAAAAGGGCGACAACGGCAGTCGTCGACTGGCTGGCGCGTAAAGCGTGAGACCCGGCCCTTAAGGAGGGTTCCTTGAATTTGCGGTGGTTCAGGCCGTGCGCCTTCACCGCAACTGGTCGATAGCCCGGGCGGCGGCCTCCTCGCTCCCGTCCCGTGTGCGGATAAAGATTTCCTGAAGGCCTTTTGCGGTCTGGGTGACAGCCTTGAAGCCGCCGGGAATGCGCCGCTGTATTTTCACCATTCCGGTACGGTCCTGCCGGCCAAGGGATTTCCCCCCGTAGGAGCGACCAATGATAACGCCGGTAACCTCATCGATTTCCTCGATTTTTTTGAGCATCCGGAGGCACTCCGGGGAAGTACTCTGGTGGCGTCCTCTTGAGGGCATGATTTGAAGAAGGGTTTGCTCGGGCTGCGCAGGAAGCCTTTCCGGCGGGTTGAAAGAATCGGAGGGAAACAGATCAGCGAGATTGCCGCAAGGGGGTAGTCGGAAAAATACCTGCAGGACCCTTGCCTTCGGTTGTTGCATTTCAGGATTGCCCCCTCTTGTGAAAGGCCTTCCTCGCCATGCGGATTGGCGCAGACACATAAAAAAGCGCCGGGAACCCTTGGGGCTCCCGGCGCTGCCGGTTGATAGCCTTATGGGAGTGTGGTTACTCGGCGGGGGGAAGAATCACGGTATCGATGACATGGATGACCCCGTTGGACGAGACCACATCAGTGGCGATAATATTCGCGTCCTCAATCGTCAGCACACCTGTATCGGTCAGAGCGATTGTGGCCGGATCTCCATTGAACATCTCGACCTGGCCGGGAGCGACCTCACTGGCATAAATGTCGCTGTCCACGACATGATAGAGGAGGATGTCGGCGAGGGTCTCCGGATCATCGAGGAGGGAATTCAGCGTTTCCTCTCCAAGCGCGGCAAAGGCCTCATCCGTGGGTGCAAAGACGGTGAAGGGACCGTCGCCCCTGAGGGCATCCTCCAGACCGGCTGCCTGGACCGCGGCGACCAGGGTGGAGAACCCGGCCTCTGTTGCTGTATCAACAATATCCGCCGGCGGCATGAGGACGGAATCAATGACGTGGATGACGCCGTTGCTTCCCTCAATGTCGGCGGTGGTGACCATGGTCGAGCCATCGAGGAGGATGCCGAAAGGCGTAACGTCAATCCTGAGGTCGGAGCCGCCGAGGGTGGTGGCAAAGCCGCTCAGGGATTCGCCCCTGAGGATGGATCCAAGGTCAAGGCCGAGATCGCCCGAAGTCAACCGGCCCGGCACGACATGGTAGGTCAGGATATCGGTCAGGGCCGGGAGGCTTTCCTCATTGGTAAGAAGGTCATTGAGTGTGTCCGGATCCAGTTGTTCGAAGGCCTCGTTGGTGGGGGCGAACACCGTGAAGGGGCCTTCACCAGAGAGGGGCTCTACCAGACCGGCGGTGGTAAGTGCCGTGACGAGAGAACTGAAGTCCGGGTTGCCGGCCGCTATGTCGACGACCGTTTCCGGGGTGACCTTTGGCAGAAAAATCGTTTCGAAAGTCCGGGTATTGAGGAACACCCGGGGGGTCGGTTCCGGTCCTTCAACGCCTGATATATATAGGAGGAAGGTGGGCGGGCTGTTGCGGACGAAAAAGTAGGGGAAGGTGTTACGGTTGGTGTAGATCCAACCGTTGAAGGGCTCCCCGAGGGCGGCCACGTTGGGATCATAGAGCCAGAGATTCTGGCCCACCGCGTTGAGGTAGAGGCGTCCGTGTTCAGTGTGAGCGATCCAACCCTCATTGGAGAGACTGGAGTCCTCGGGCGTGAAGGTGCCGAACCAGTTCGAGTAGCTTCCGTCCTCGTTTTCGGTGGCGTCGGAAATGGCGGGAGCCAGCGGTTGGGCACTGAGGCCAACGGCCAATGCCAGAATGCTTAATGTTGCAAGGATATGTTTTTTCATGGGTGTTATGTTGAGTTTAAGGTTTTGGACACCCATAAATTAACCCGATTATCTCCACCGGCGCTGGAGAGTTGTACGATTGGTCGCATTATCATTCGACCGGCTTTTCGAGGCTGTTGAGCGGGGACATGACTGGGCAGGGTCAAGGTCTGAACGTGGAAGGCTGTCTGGATTGTGCTTGAACGGATGGATGGGGTGTTTATTAAACGTTAAGAATTTAATAAATTTAACGTTTACGATAAGGAGTTGGGGAATGACGGACCGTCGGAAATTCTTGAAGCAAAGCATGCTCGCCACCGCTGGGATGGGACTGGTTGCACCGGCAAAGGCCGGAATCAGCGGGAGCGGCAAACGTGAGCTGGATGGTCGGCCGAATATAATCTTCATCATGACCGACCAGCAGCGCCATGACAGCCTTGGATTTCTCGGCCAGAGTCCTCTGAGGACACCCCATATTGACGAGCTTGCCGCGAGTGGCTGTCATTTTTCCCGGGCCTATTGCCCCTCACCGGCCTGCGGGCCCTCCCGGGCAAGCCTTTTTACGGGCGTCTTCCCGGCGACAAGTGGACACCGGCGCAACGCCGACGCCCATCACGCGGACCTTCCGCTTTTCACAGATCGGCTGCGCGCGGGTGGATACCGCACCGCACTGGTCGGCAAGCGCCACCTTCATCCCATCGAGGCGGATCATGGATTCGACGAGATCAGACTCTGCGATGCCCACTACGATACCTATGATGCCGATGAGGGTCGGCTGAACGCTTACTTCGATTACCTTGCCGGTCTCCCGGGAAGCCCCCCCCGGGAGGAGATCGTCGCGGCCGGTGGAGAAACCGAGGCCCTCGGCTGGAAGGACCCCCTTTTCTGGCTGGGCAAGGAATGGCAGACGGACCCGCACCATCTGACGAACTGGACCGCCCGGGAAGCCTGTGATTTCATCGACCGCCAATCCGGCGACGAGCCCTACTTCCTCAATGTTTCCTTTTTCGGTCCCCATCATCCCTATACAAGTGCCTGGCCCTGGACGGACCTTTATGATCCCGCGGAAATGGACCTGCCCGGCACCCTCATGAGGGTAAAAGACGACCCTGTCTTCCGGGAATTGAAAGGTCCGATGCGGGCGGCCATGCGTTCATGGGAACCGGAATACTGGCAGAAGTTCATTGCCCAGTACTACGGGTATATGAGCCAGATTGACCGGGCGGTGGGGGAAATCATGAACGCCTTGAAGGAGCGGGGCGACTGGGATAACACCTGGATCATCTTCGCCTCGGATCATGGTGAACACCTCGGCAACTGGGGTCTTCTCGGCAAAGCCGATCCCTATGAGACGGCGGCGAGGATCCCTCTGATCATCAAGCCCGTTGCCGAGCCCGGAACCGGCACGGCTTCACGGAGCACCACGGCCAATGTCAACTGGATCGACCTTCATGGAACCATCCTGGATGCCGCCGGCCTTCCGGACTGGCGTGAAGACAACCGCCTTGAGACCCGTTCGCTCCTGCCGCTGGTGCGGGGTGACGCGACCCGCTGGAAAGACGAGACCGCCCTTTTCTGGGGTCGGGAGCGGGACCGCTACAGCATGGGCTTCTGGCGCGGTGACCTGAAGGTTGTGCGCCTGCGCCGTCCGGAAGGGGACACGATCGAGATTTACAATGTGGCGGAGGATCCCCTTGAGGAACATGATCTGTATCCGGAAATTCGTGACACAGCGGAGGGGCGTTCCCTCGTGGCCGCGGCCCGGGCCTGGGGCGGGGAGCAGGAAGCGCGATTCCGGTAAGAGGGTGCAAAAAAGCGGCTGCCCTGAGGGCAGCCGCTTGGCAGTAAAGGTGTGACTCCCGTCAAGCGGGCCAGGCGCGCGGGATCCTCACTTTCGTGAGAAGCGCCTCCGTGTGGCAATGAAGGCCAGGCTGGCCAATCCAAAAGCAAGGCCAAGATGGCCGGGCTCGGGGACCGGCGTGACATCCGCCATCGTGGTCCCGATACGGATCTCATCAATGGTACCGGCTTCGTCCCCGCCGAGACTGAAAACGAAGCTGTCCATGGACGCGAAGGAGCCGCTGAGGGTTCCTGTCATTTCGGTGGAGGTGTTGGCGACATCAAGAAGGTTCCCGGGATTGAGGTATCCGGTCATGGTATCGGCGTCCAAGTTCATCTCAGCCACGAAAAAGAAAAGCCCCGTGGAGGTTGAAAGGCCCGTTCGCTCGTCAAGGAGGCCGTCGGAGTAAAGCCCGTAGTTGGTTGAAGTCGAGCGCAGGGCGGCCTCGAGAATACCGGTAGGGGAGGAGGAATCCCCCACTTGACCGTCGGTCAGGCCGGTCTGGATACCCCATGAGCTGACGGCGGTGATATCCATGAGGAAACTCATGTAGACAGTACCGGAATTGGTGATGGGGGACGTGAGGCCGAGCTGGAGGTTCTGTGTGCCACTCTCAAATGCCTCCATGCCGGCTGATTTTCCGCTGACGAGGAGAGCGTTGCCGAAGTTGTCGGTGTAGCTCAGGCCGTCCTCAATATCCATGCGGAAGTTGGTTGAGCTGGCATCAGGATTGGAAAATCCTGAGCCGGTGGCTCCAATATCGTTGAAATCGGTGCCATTCCCTTCGCTTGTGAGAAAGCCTTCGTAGGCGATCAGGTTGGCATGGGCAGTAGGGAGAAGGCTGCAGCCGGCCACTGTGGCCGCTGCGAGTAGCAGGTTTGTTTGTTTTCGTTTCACGTGCGTGGATTCAGGGTTCAGGTTTATCAGATCGCCGTACAGCTTAGGTTCCCCCTCGAGACGGTCAATTTGAAAAATTAAAAAATATTAAAATTTAACTTTTCCGATTAGGAAGGGAGTCGGGCTGACTTATTGAATGTGATAAAAATTTTCCATTTTTAACTAAAAAGATTGAAGAGAAGGAAAAAAGAACTTGAAGAGGACCTAGCGATTACCGGAAACCTGAGAGATTGATGGCTGAGAGAACCCTGGAACTATTCATTGTTGGAATCTACCTGCTTTTCCTTATGGGGATCGGGTTCAGTTTCCGGAAATTCAACGCGGACAGCAGTGATTACTTCCGTGCCGGGGCCAAGGGGACCTGGTGGCTTGTGGGCTCGAGTATCTTCATGAGCGGGATCAGTTCCTACACCTTTGTGGGAAACGGGGCCGGGATTTACCAATCGGGCTGGAGTCCCCTGGTTATCTACGCGGCCAACACGATTGTCTTTGTCCTCAGTTTTCTGATTTTCGCGGCCTGGTTCCGGCAGTTACGTGCGGTGACGGTCGGTGAAGTGGTGCGGGAACGATTTGGGCCGCGCACGGAGCAGTTTGTGGCCTACCTCTTCGTCCTGAACGCCCTTTTCTGGTCGGCGATCCAGTTGTACGGACTGGCGGTCTTCAGCCGCATGCTCATGGGCGACCTGAACACGACCTGGGTGGTGCTGCTGGTGGGCGGGGTGGTTCTGGTGTACGCGACGCTGGGGGGGAACTGGGCGGTGATGGCGAACGATTTCGTGCAGAGCCTGATCCTCATGCCGATCACGATCCTGGTCGCGGTTCTCTGCCTCTGGCAAGTGGGGGGATGGGACGGTTTCCAGAGCCTCATTCAGGCCGACCCGGAAATTGCCAGCGACTTCAAACTCGTGAATTCGTCGGACGACTTCCCGGGGGGGAAGTACGGACCCTGGTGGATTGCGGCGGTCTTTGTGGGGCAGATGCTGGGCCAGCTGAACATGACACAGGGGGCGATCCGCTTCTTTTCAGTCAAGGATGGCTGGGAAGGCAAGAAGGCCTCGCTTCTGGCGGGCCTGCTGATGGGAATCGGCTGTTTTGTCTGGTTCATTCCCCCGATGGTGGGACGGCTGCTTTACAACGAGCAGATCCTTGCCTCCACTGACGACGTGGCGAAGGCGGCGGAATCGGCCTATGCGATCACCAGCTTCAATGTCCTTCCCCTCGGCCTGACCGGGGTCATGGTGGTGGCGATGTTTGCGGCCACCATCAGCTCCATGGATACGGGCCTGAACCGCAACGCGGCCCTGATCGTGCGCGACATCATTCCCGCAATCCTGCGTGTCCTGAAGATGAAGAAGATCCCGCACACGGCGGAAATCATCATCAGCCGGGTGGTAACCATGACCATGGGGCTGACCATCATTACCCTTGCCCTGTTGTATTCACAGTTGAAGGGGACGGACGTCTTCGAGATCACCCTCAATTTCATGGCGATTGTCCTCATTCCGACATCGGTGCCGATGCTGCTGGCCTTTCTGGTCAAGCGCACGGCTCCATGGGCGGCGGCAAGCAGCATCCTGCTGGGCTTTCTGCCGTCCCTGTACCATCTGCTCTCCGGAGTTGACTGGACATATCAACAGCGGACCGGGCTGATCACGGCCGGAGCCGTGATTGGATTTTTCATTGCGATGCCGTTCTACAGGCGCTCGACGGAGGAATACAAAACCCGCGTGGAGGGCTTTTTCCGGAAAATGCATACGCCGGTGGACTTCGAGAAGGAAGTCGGCCTGTCCAATGACGGGATCCAGATGCTGATCATCGGGCGCTATGCAATTGCCCTCGGGGTCTTCCTGACCCTGCTGGTGTTTGTTCCGAATCCGCTCTGGGCCCGTTTAAGTGTCATCACGGTATCGGGAAGCGTGATCCTGATCGGGTTCCTCTTGCTCCATTTCGGAAAGCGGACCCATGCCCGGGAGAAGGTGGCCCTTGAAGCGGCCTTGAAGGAGGAGGGTCCCTGATTCCTGAGGCTGGCGGAATAGATTGTTATTGCAGGCGGTTCTGCAAGAAGTACCGTACCGCCAAGACATGGCTCCCTGCACGAACATCCCCGAGTCGGCGCTTGATCAGATACACGAGGCCATGAGGGGACTCGAACCACCGAAGGATCTCTTCTCCGGACTCGCCCTGAAAAATGCCTTTGCCCCGGACAATATTCTTTTTTTCCGCCGGACGCACACCAGTGATTTCCGCCCGGAGGGCGTGAGCAACAATTTCCATCACCGTTTCGAGCTGGTGATTGTCATCCGCAAGGAAGGGCCGGCCCGGATCGGCAACCATTCGCATGTCCTGACACCCGGCGAGGGAATTCTGATTTTTCCGAACCAGTTCCATCATTACATGGACGTGGAGGAAGGGGATCTGGAGTGGCTTTTTATCACTTTTGAGCTTGGGAATGCGGAGCTGATTGAAACCCTGCGGGACCGGCCCCGGATTTTTGACAAGGAAACCCTGGAGTTGCTGGAGAGCATTATCCGCTGCCAGGGGCGAATGGAAAACGGAGGGGCGGACCACATCCTCGAAATCAGCTTCGATCTTTCACGGATCCTCATGAACATGGTTTCGTTGCCGGTCATCCCCGGGAATCGGCGCAACATCCACGGCACGGACGACGTCCGGGACGTGATCCTCGAGCGGATCAATTCGATTGTCCGGGAGAACCTCGACCGGCAGATCACGATTGCCGACCTTGCCGAGGAGACGGGATATTCGGTCAGTTACCTGCGGGCTATTTTCCGTGACCGCCTCGGTGCGAGCCTTGGAAAATACATCCGTGAGTCGCGTCTGAGCCGGGCGGCCCAGCTTCTCCAGTCCGGACGAATGCGTGTCACTGAGGTGGCTGGGAAAACGGGTTTCGATTCCCTCTTTGCGTTTTCCCGGGCGTTCAAGAACGCTTACGGTGTTTCCCCGAAAGCCTACAGCAAGCTGGTCAACCGCAAGGGCTGACCGGGAAGGCGCACAACCCGAAGGAAGTTGAATTTTTAGTTGCCAGGCCTGAATCGTTATAGTTAAAAAAAGGAGTACTATAACGAAATTGGTTTTACCTGAACAATCTGTGCTATGCAATCCGAAGACAAACCCGAAGGCAAGGCGAAGCAGCCGAGCCTGCTGATTCTTGCGGCCGGGCTGGGGAGCCGTTATGGTGGGCTGAAGCAAATCGATGCGATGGGGCCGGACGGGGAGTGGCTTCTGGAGTATGCCCTCTACGATGCGGCGCGCTGTGGTTTCGGAAAAGTGGTATTTGTCGTCCGTCGATCCTTCCGGGAGGCCTTTGCCCGGGAGATGGAGAGCCGGTTCCGGGCGGGCATACCGTATGAGCTGGTCTGTCAGGAGAACGATGTCCTTCCGCCAGGCTGCGCGGTCCCGGCTGACCGGGAAAAGCCCCTTGGTACGGGGCACGCCATCTGGTGTGCGCACGGGGTTGTGAAGGAACCCTTTGCGGTGATCAACGCCGATGATTTCTATGGAAGGGAGGCGATAGGGACAATGGCCGAGGCGCTGGCGGTCCTGCCGGAGGGGATGGATCCACATCACTTCTGCATGGTAGCCTATCCCCTGGAAAAGACGCTTTCCGAGCACGGGCGAGTATCACGGGGCGTCTGCCGGGTGTCTCCCGATGGGTTGCTGGAAAACGTTGAGGAGCACACGCACCTGTATCCCGGTCCGAGTGGGGTGGTCAGTGATCCAGGGACCGGGGAGGCGGAAATCATGGATCCGCGGGAGCGGGTCTCGATGAATCTCTGGGGATTCACGACGGATATTTTCCCGCGTCTGGAGGAGGCTCTGGACACGTTTGTTCTCGAGGCGGAGACGGACCCGAAAGCGGAGCTTTTCATTCCCACCGTGGTGGACACGCTGATCCAGCAAGGCCGGGCGAGGGTGGATGTGCACACGTCGGAAAGCCAGTGGTTCGGCATGACCTACCCGGAGGACCGGCCGCGGGTTCAGAAGGCCCTTGCCGACCTCACGGAGGCGGGCGTTTACCCCTCTCCGCTATGGAGCCCCAAACAAGTTTAATCATGGACCTGAGCTACCTACAACAACCCTTCGGCATACTGGGGGACTTCGTAAAAGCGGGACCCTACGGTTCCGGGCACATCAATGACACCTACGCGGCCGTCTACGAGCAGGCGGGGACTCCTGTCCGCTACATACACCAGCGGATCAACAACCGTATTTTCACGGATGTCCCGGCCCTGATGGAGAACATCCGCCGGGTGACGGACCACCTGCAGGAAAAGCTGGCCCGTGCCGCGGTTCTCGACCGGTCGCGCCGGGCCTTGACGCTCCTGCCGGGGCCGGGGGAGAGGCCCTATGTTCTCGACGAGGCGGGGAACTACTGGCGCACATACCTTTTCATTGAGAATGCGCAGACCTATGACCGGGCTGAGTCGACCCTCCAGGCCCGGGAAGCGGCGCGGGCATTTGGAGAATTCCAAGCCTATCTGAATGACATTCCGGTGGACGGGTTTCACGAGACCATTCCACGCTTCCACCATACCCGGTCGCGCTTTGACGCTCTTATGGCGGCGGTGGAAGCTGATCCCCGGAACCTCGCCTCGTCGGTGGCGAGGGAGATTGAGTGGTTCCGGGCCCGGGAGAATCTGGTGGACATTGTTCTCGATTCGATGGAGGCGGGAGAAATTCCCGTCCGTATCACCCACAATGACACCAAGCTCAATAATGTCATGCTCGACGACGCGACGATGGAGGGCGTCTGTGTCATTGACCTCGACACCGTCATGCCGGGAAGCGCGCTCTATGATTTCGGGGACATGATCCGGACAGCGACGGTAACGGGGAAGGAAGATGAGCGGGACACGAGCCGGATCGGAATGGACATGGAGTGCTTCAACGCCCTCGTCGACGGTTACCTTTCGGCTGTCGGCCCGTGTCTGAGCGAACGGGAAATCGACCTTCTTGCCTTTTCGGGACTGCTGATCACCTCGGAAATCGGGATGCGCTTTCTGACCGACCATCTCGAGGGTGACCGCTACTTCAAAGTGGCCCGGGAAGGCCATAACCTTGACCGCTGCCGTGTCCAGATGGCATTGGCGGAATCGATTGAGTCGCAGATGACGACGATGGAAACCCTTATCCGGGAGAAGTACTCCGCATGCGCATCCTGATTACCGGGGGAGCCGGCTTTATTGGGAGCCATCTGGCTGAGCACTGGTGTGGCCAGGGGGCATCGGTGGTGGTTCTCGACAACCTGCGCACGGGGAAGACGGCAAATCTGGAGGGGATGCCGGTCAAGCTTGTGCAGGCAGACATTCGTGAGAAGGCTGAAGTAAGGCGGTCGATGGAAGGCGTCGACCTTGTTTTTCATCTTGCGGCCATGGTCAGCGTGCCGGAATCGGTCGAACGGCCCGAGGCCTGTGTCCTCGACAATGTGGTGGGGACCCTGAATGTCCTTGAGGCGGCGGTGGAAACAGGGGCCCGTGTTGTTTTTGCGAGTTCAGCAGCGGTCTACGGGGATAATCCGGAAGTTCCGAAGGTGGAGACCATGCTTCCGGAACCGAAGAGTCCATATGCCATCACCAAGCTCGACGGGGAATACTACCTTGAATCCTACCGGCTCCAGCATGGCCTTTCCTGTGCCGGACTGCGCTTCTTCAATGTCTTTGGTCCGGGGCAGAATCCTTCAGGACCCTACGCCTCGGCGGTCCCGGTGTTCATTGACCGGGCCCTGCGGAATGAGACCCTGACCATTTTCGGCGACGGCACGCAGACCCGCGACTTCATTTTTGTGAAGGACATTGTCTCGGCTCTTTCCTTCCTTGGCCTGCGCCGGGAGATCCATGGAATCCACAACGCCGGTTACGGCCTTTCGACCCGGATCGACACCCTGGCGGAACGGGTTATCAGCCTTACGGGTTCGTCCTCCGCGGTCCGGCATGAATCCGAGCGCGCCGGGGACGTGAAGCATTCCTACGCCTGTGCGGACCAGTTGATGGGGCTTGGCTGGCGCCCGGAATGGGATTTCCCGACGGCCCTGGAAGCGACAGTGGAGGCCTTTAAAAAACGTTACTCCCGTTAGGAAAGGCGAATTGATGAGAGGAATCCCCATCGTCATGGCCGGCATGGTGGCCATGCTTTCGGCGTATGCCGGGCCTGCCTTTTATGGTTTTGAGGAGGGAATTCCGGAGACATGGAAGGCACGGGATGGTGACCTTTCTGTATCCCGGAGCATCGTCAAGGAGGGCCTGGCCTCGCTGAAGTGGGAATATCCGGCGGGGGGCGTCCTCCGCCTTCAGGGCCCCATGGGAATGGAGGCCCGTCCGGAGGGCGCTGCGGGCAACGCCCTTTCGACACTGGCTTACTGGGTCTATAATCCCGAGCCGGTGAAGGATGTCCTTTCCTTCCGGTTCCATAAAGACGGAAAGGAGCTGGGGGCTTTTGAGATGGGCCTCGATTTCGAGGGCTGGCGTGCGGCCTGGGTACGCTATGAGTGGGATATCGGGGACGGCATCCGGGAAGATCCAGACTCCCTTGTCATTGAGGCCCCGAACCGGGCGGGAACCCTTTACTGGGATCTGTTTGCCACAGCGGCGGTGCTGGATTCCCGTTCCCCGGTGCCGGACCAAAGTGTTCCCTTCATCGGGCATTCCCTTGGTAAGCGGCCCGGGGACATCTGGAACCGTCTCGTTGATTTCCGCCGCCTGGAGGAGGCAATGAAAACCGGGGAAGATCCGGTCGGGGGAGCGCAAGGCGAAGGTGTCGAGCGCCGCTGGAAGAAGGCCTTCATGGATCTTTACGCGATCGAACCGGGGAAAGCCCCGGATCGGGAGACATGGAAAGCTGACGTGGCGTATTGGGAACTTTCCCGGGAAGAAAAGGGGATAACGGGGAAGCCGCTATTTTTTCCAAGCCAGGGGAAGCTGCTTTCCGTTTTCGGGATTGAACCGGACCGCTATCTGCGCGACTACGGACGCCTCTTCTTCAAAGGAGCCACTGGATGGACCTTTGCCGGGGGTGAGACCCGGCGTGAATGGGCCTCAGACCTCCTTCTGATGTTTGATTTCCTCCTTGAACAAGGTTGGGCCGACGGAAGCGGCCAGGGCGTTCTCCATCATCTCGGTTATTCCATGCGCGAGCTGTACCGCGGACTCTACCTCGCGAGGCCGCTGCTTGAGGAGAGCGGCCGCCTCGGGGCCGCCCGTGACCTTGTCTCCTGGTACAGCGGCACCGGGCGCATCCATGAGACGGAAGGGATTGCACCCAGTATCGACACCTTCAACACCCAACTCGAGGGAATCCTCATCAGCATCCTCATGCACCCGGCGGGAACGGCGCGCCAAGAGCGCCTGCAGGCCCTCCGTACATGGCTCGGGAAAGCCATAAAGGTTCATCCGGGCATCGGGCCCATCTTCAAGGAGGACGGATCGATCTACCATCACCGGGGGCATTATCCGGCCTATGCCAACGGAGGCCTCCGGGGGCTGGGGCCCGTCCTCTACGCGCTGGGAGGAACCCCTTATGCCCTCGACGGGGAAGCCTTCGCGATCCTCAAAAAGGCCCTTCTGGCTTATCGTTTCAACAGTAACACCTATCACTGGCCGCGTTCCATCTCCGGTCGCCATCCAAACGGCACCTGGGAACTGAACGAGGAGGCCTTCTTCTGGATCGCGCAGGCGGGCGAGGAGGGCATCGACGAGGAACTGGCCGGGGCCTACCTTCGGCTCAGCCGTCATCCCGGGCATGCTGAAGCTCTCCGGCGGAAGGGTTTCGTGGCGGAAGGTGACCCGGCCGGGACGCTGATAATGCCCTGGGCGGGACTGACGGCGCACCGTCAGGACGGCTGGCTGGCCCTTGTCCGCGGATTCAGCCGTTACCTCTGGAGCCATGAAACCTACCGCGGGGCAAACCTCTTTGGCCGTTACCTTTCCCATGGCCAGCTGGAACTGTTGCACCGGGGCGATCCGGTTACGCCCGAGGCAAGCGGCTTCCGGCCGGATGGATGGGACTGGTTTCATCTGCCCGGTGCCACCAATCCCGTTGCCGACTACGCCTACCTGCGTGCTGACATCCTCAACCTCGATGATGTGAGCGGATTCGAGGAAATGCTTCTTTCAGCGGAGGCCTTCAATGGCGGTGTCGCGAGTGAGGCCGGGGGGATGCACGGCCTTCTCCTCAAAGGCCATGAAAAATACGGCGATGATCTTGAGGCGCGCAAGTCCTACACCTTTGCCGGGAACTGGATCATTTGCCTCGGCAGCGGGATCACGGCCGTTGAGATGGCCTATCCCGTTCACACAACGCTTTTCCAGGTCTCCCTTGACGCGGTCGGAGGGGGCATCAGCGAGCAGCCCTTCCGGATGCCCGGCTTTGGATCCGGCGAGGGACGCCTGGTCCTTGACCCGACCGGTGTTGCCTACCTTGTCCCCTCCGGGCAGGAACTTGTTCTTCGCGAAGAAATCCACCGTTCCCCCGACCAGAAAACGGAGCGTCCCGGCAGCGGGCATTTTGCCAAGGCCTGGATCGACCATGGGCAATTGCCGGAACAAGCCCATTACCGGTATGCCATCCACATGGCCGGAAAGCCCGGCGGGACTGCCTTGCCTTTCGATGTCATCCGCCAGGATAAACGGGCCCATGTGGTTGCCTTTCCCGGCACAGGGCGGGTTGCCCACACCTTTTTTGAGGCGGACGTTGCCGGAGCGGGTGCGCCTTCCCCGGTCCTGGCGGTGGATCGGCCCTGCCTCCTTTTGACCGAGGAGGAATCAGCAAGCCTCCTGAGGCTTGAGTTCACGGATCCGGACCTGCGTCTCTACACGCACGACGGCGACCAATGGACCGGGGACGGGCGCCAGCAGGAAGTGAGCATCTACAGCCGGCCCTGGCAGGACGCGCCTTCCCGGGAGGCAGTGACCCAGGTGCGGCTAAAAGGCCGCTGGGACCTTGCCAGCCCCAGCGAGGGGATCCGGATTGAGCCTGCCGGCGGGAAGACCACTCTCCTTTCCATATCCAGCACGGCCGCGAGGCAGCAAACGCTTCACCTGAGGAAATCCCATGCGCCTTAAACCCCTTCTGTCCCTGTTTCCCATGGTTCTCTCCAGCTTCTCAACCCTGGCGGAAGCGGATGACCGGCCCAATGTGCTCCTGGTCATGACCGATGACCAGGGAATCGGCCAGCTGGCCTACAGTGCGGCGCATCAGGATCCGGCCTCTTTCTGGATGCCGGAAGGAACCGCGCGTTACGCCGTTGATCCTGAAAAGGGCCTTGAGGCAGCCACCAGGGCGATGCCGAACATCAGCCGCCTTGCCGGCAACGGCGTTCGCTTCACGAGGGCCTATGTGGCCTCGCCGGTCTGCAGTCCCTCCCGCGCCGCGGTGATGACGGGCCGCTATCCCCAGCGTTATGGAATCTACAGCAATGACGACGCCAAGGAGGGCGTGCCCCGGAAGGAGACCTTTCTCTCCCGGCATTTCCAGGAAGCCGGTTACCGGACGGCAATGATCGGAAAATGGCACCTCGGAAAGACAACCCGCGAAGATCTCCCGGTGAAAACGCGTGATTATCACCTTAACTCTATAATCGGGACCGTTCCCGAACACCATCCCCTCGAGCGCGGTTTCGATTATTATTTCGGTTTCAACCGTTCCGGGGCCAGCTACTACAATTCTCCCGGCATCTTCAGGAATCACGAGAACGTGGACGTTCCGGGATACCTGACGGATGCCTTCAGCCGTGAGGCGGTGCGCTTTATCGAGACCCGCGGTGAGGTTCCCTTCTTCATTTTCCTCTCCTACAGCGCTCCCCACATTCCCCTTCACGAGCCGGCGCCGGACCATTATCTCGACCGGTTTGAGACGGGAAACCGGCATGTCGACAATTATTATGCCTCCCTCGCGGCTGTTGATGACGGGGTGGGGCGTGTCCTCGAGGTGCTCGGGAAACGGGATGAACTCTCGAATACGCTGATCGTTTTTGTCAGCGACAACGGGGCGGTGATTGACTCGCCCCAGCCCATGAACGGATCCCTTCAAGGGAACAAGGGAACCCTTCTTCCCGGAGGGCTCCAGGTCCCGCTCATCATGTCTTGGGGATCCCGGTTTATTCCCGGTTCGGTCCGTTCCCAACTGGCCAGCGGGATGGATATTCTTCCGACAGCGCTGGACGCCGCCGGGATTGAGGCCGGTGACGGTCCTCCTCTCGACGGTCGCAGCCTCCTGCCCGTTCTCGAGGATCCCACCGGGACGGAAAGCCCGCATCCGTTCCTTTTCTGGGCCGGCCCGCATGCGCTTCACTGGAGTCCGGATAACCGGCAATTCTGGAGGGACTATCACGCCTACGTCAGCGGGCGCGAAGGCCGCCTTGGGGATGTTCCGCAAAGCGCGTACATCGAGGCTCATTCACCTTTGTCCCTTGCGGCGACAGATGGAAAGACCTTCGTGGCATGGGAGAAAAATGAGGGCCGGGCGTGGGTTCCCCGTTTCCGGTGGCCCATGGCGGAAGGGATTTCCGGAAACAAGGACAAGAAGCTTCTCCATGCGGCCCGTGCGTGGCTGGAACGCCTTCCGGAGCCGCGGACCTGGGAGGCGGCCCGACAATCGGAATAGTTAAAAAATTCCAAAAAAAGCAAAATTTAACTTTGACAGGAAAAAGGGAAAACCCGAACCTCGGGATCTCGAAGGGAAATAACGGAAACGATCCCTTCGTTGCGTCTTACCCACCGCCAAAGAAAGGACCCTTGTAGATGAAAAACCTGAAGCGACTCTCCTGGATGGCCCTGAGCGCCCTGGCGCCCGGCCTGTTAACCCTTCCCGCGAACGCCGAGCTTTTGCTCTACGACGGCTTTGCCGTTCCCTCCGAGTACACGGCGGGGGAAACGATCGACGGCCTGGAAGGTGGATTCGGTTTTACCGGACCGTGGGAAGTGGACATTTCCAGTGGCGAGGAAAACACGGGACGGTACCTTGCCCGTTCCGAGGGGATGGCCTTTTCTGACGGAGCGGAGAACCTTGAGGCGGAAGAGGGAAGCCTTCAACTGGCAGCCGTTGGATCGGGAAAAGCGCTTTTGCGGCGCTCCTTTCCGGAACAGAGCGGGGAAATCTGGTTCAGCTTCCTGACCGTGATGACGACGGACAGCAACTGGAACTGGGCCATCGGCTTTGAGGATGCCACCCAGGGTGAACAGATTGCCCTGCAGAATTACAGTTCCAGCAGTGTTTTCAGGATTCATGTGGACGGGACGAGCCAGGTCCTCGACGGAGTCGATCCCTTTGACGACCCGGCAGACGGATTTGAACCGGTCCTGGTGGTGGGCCGTATCCTCGGTGCGGGATCGGGGGAAGCGAATGGCTCCGTGGAAGTCTGGTTGAACCCGGCGGACCTTTCCGACCTTACCGCGGGGGCGGAGGCGAACGGCAGTGTAGCGGGGGAATCGATCCCGGCCCTGTCCTCGATGTTTTTTGACAAGGGCGCGGCACCGGAAGGCTATCTGGATGAAGTCCGTGTCGGGACCTCCTACGCTGACGTCGTGACCAGCGGCGAGCCTGAGCCGGAGTCCATTTATGATGGATTTGCGACCGCGGGCCCGTACACGGACGGGGAGACAATCAACGGCCTGGACGGAGGCAGCGGCTTCACCGGACCATGGGAAGTGGATCTCAGCAGCAACGAGGAAAACGACGAGCGTTACACCGCGAGCGGGGAGGCCCTGAACTATTCCGACGGCAGTGACGACCTGGCGACAAGCCTTGGCACCCTTCGTCTCGTGGCGCGGGGTTCGGGCAAGGCCCTGCTCCGGAGGACCTTTCCTGAACAAAGCGGCGAAGTGTGGTTCAGTTTCCTGACCGTGATGACAACGGACAGCAACTGGAACTGGGCCATCGGGCTTGAAGACGCCGCCCAGGGTCAGCAGATCGCCCTGCAGAATTACAGTTCCAGCAGTGTTTTCAGGATTCATGTGGACGGGACGAGCCAGGTCCTCAACGGGGTCGACCCCTTTGACGACCCGGCTGACGGGGTGACCCCGGCCCTTGTCGTGGGACGCATCCTCAATGCCGGTTCCGGCGAGGCGGACGGTTCGGTCGAGGTGTGGATTAATCCGAGCGACCTCACGGACCTGAGCGCGGGTGCGGAGGCCAACGGGATGGTCGCCGAGCAGACTCTGCCGTCGCTTTCGAGTTTCTTCTTTGACAAAGGTGCGGCCCCCGAAGGCTACCTTGACGAAGTGCGTATCGGTTCCTCCTACGAAGCTGTGGTTCCCACGGGTGAAGCCCCGGTACCGATCGATGAGGAACCCACCGTGGTTGAATTCGATTTTTCCTCTGACGGATCAAACAGCATTAGTGCCCTTGAATCCGAAGGGTGGGATTTTTCAAACGACCAGGGAACGGCGGAGATCATGCCCGTGGGGGGACAGACCCTTTTTTCCCAGAGCCTTGTCATCGGGGGAGATGCAGCGGAACCGCCCCGGGTTGCCTACACGTTTGAGGAACCCCTTGGCGAAGGGGCGGTTGAATTCATCGGTTTCACGCGCAATTCCTTCAGCCAGGCACGGGTCTCCCTCGCCTCGGAATCCGGTGAAGAGCTCTTTTCCTTTTTCATGATCGCCCCGGACAAGGTGGCCATTGAAGCCGGGAGCGGCGGACTGGAGGAAACGGTTATTCCCGAGGGGGGCAGCAACGACATGTTGAACGGCGTGGTCGGATATTCCCGTTTCACGGCCAGTTGGGCAGGGGATTCAATTGCCTGGACCTGGCAGCATTTCCTTGTCGACGGCACCCTTAACCACGAGGTTTCCGGTGAATCGGCAACCTTCCAGGCCTCCGGTACGCCGGCCAGCCTTGTCCTCCACACGAGCAAGCACGACAACGCCCAGCGCCAGTTCGGGATCAGCAATCTCCGGATTGCCAACACCGTCGACGGCCTCGAGGAAGAGGCTCCCGGTGGTGAGCCGCCATCTCGTGATGTGGAAATCACGACTTCCATGGGCGCTGGCGCGGACACCTTTGTCCAGGCCGGGAAGACCCTTGACCGCGGCGCGCGGAGCTATCTCGCCTCGCAGCGCTATTCCGAGGTCGGTCCGGACGACAAGGCCCTGCGGCAGATCTATCTCCGCTTCGACCTTTCCGAGGTTTCCGACCCCCGGGCGATTGAGCAGGCCGCCATTGAACTGACCATCCAGGCTTCCAACGACCCGGCGCTGATGCCGGAATTCAGCATCTATGGCCTGCAAGACGATGCCGAGGGACAGGACTGGGATGAGTTGAACATGCCCTTTGAAAGCGAAGGAGAGATCCCACCGGGATCCAGCCTTGATTATGAAACGGATAACAACATCAACCCGGAGACAACAACCCTTCTCGGCACGGTTGAATGGGGCGGATCCCCCGGGGATATCGTTTCCTTCTACGAAACCGGGCTGGTGGAGTTCCTGAGGAACGATACCGACGGACTGGTTACCCTGATCCTGCAGTGGACGGAGGCCGTTCCCTATGATGGTACGGACAACGACCGTCTCCAGTTCGCCTCCAGGGAAAACAACGATATTGCCTTCAGCCCGCCAACCCTTGTGCTCGAGTTGGAGGGAGAAACCACCGACCCGGGTGAGGAAGACGGGCGTGACGACCTGACGCCCGAACAGCAGGCCGATTTTGACAGCCTGCGGGCTGAGCTTGCCGAGACCTACCGTGACGGAGGAAGCGAGACCGTGGTTGAAGGTTACCTTGAGGACCTCGAGGCTGAGGGGTCCTTCAGCGATATCGAATACAGCGGTTCAGGTTCCTGGGAGGACCACGTGGCCCGCCTCTCGGTCATGACCCAGGTTTATCTTGGAAACAGTGACCTTGGCGGTGATGCGGCCCTTCTTGACAGCATCGTGACCTCCCTTGACTGGTGGTTGACGGAGGATTATATCGATTCCAACTGGTGGTGGACCTACATCGGCTACCCGAAGCGGCTTACTCCGATCGCCTCCCTTCTTGGCGAAACCCTTGAAAACGAGGCCCCGGAAACCTTCCAGAAATTGATCCGTTATTTTTACCGGGTCCATGACCATATGCTCGTCAATCCCCATGGGGGGGGAGCGAACCTGGCGGACATGAGCTACAACGCCCTCATCGGGGCCCTCATGGACTACAACCTGACGCGCCTTGAGAGCATTATTGAGAACGGCTTCGAGCCTGTCCTCCAGGTGCTGCCGTCGACAAGCCTTGCCGACGGACTCCGGGTGGACGGGACCATCTACAGCCACGGTCCGCAGTTGTACAACGCCACCTACGGTCACGAGCTCCTGAACTCGAGCCTTGACGGGATCGCCCTGCTGCGCGGGAGCCCCTGGGATCTCGGGGACGAAGCTGTCGCCTACATTGAAAAGGTCCTTCTCGATGGTGCCCGCAACATGACCTATGGCAACTGGTTTGATTTCAATACCATGGGCAGGGCGGTATCCCGTGTGGGGAGCCACATGCTGGGAACCTCCTTCATCAACGATATCAACGCTGTACTCGACCTTGAACCCTCCGATCCGGAGGCTCTCGAGGCCCTTCTTGAAAAGTTCCAGTTCAACGGACGCACGGATGACGGTCGCGATGTCCGCACCACGAGCTTCTGGTATGGGGATTTTGTGACCCACCAGCGTCCCGAGTTCTATACCTCGGTCCGCATGGTGTCATCCCGGACTGAATACAACGAGTCCGGAAACGGGGAAGGCCTCCATCACCGCTACTTTGGCGACGGGATCAACTTCGTCCTCGTCGACGGCGACGAGTATGACAGCATTCAGCCGCTCTGGAACTATGAAAGGCTGCCCGGCCTGACCGCCGAACAGAATTACACCACGCGCCCGGAAAATGACTGGGGCGTGCGTGGCAAGGCTGATTACGCGGGCAGTGTTACTGACGGGCAGGCTGCGGTGGCGGCCATGCGCCAGGACCATGACGGGGTGACCGGATGGAAATCCTGGTTCCTCTTCGACGATGTCATCGTCGCCCTTGGTTCCGAAATCAACGCCCCGGACACCAACCTTCCGATCTACACCACGCTCAACCAGTCCATCGCCAACACGGAGGTGGCCTATTCCAACAATGGCACGCCGGGATCCCTCGGGGTCGGCGGAAGTGCCTTTGTCACCGGAGACTCATGGGTCTGGCAGGACGATATCGGCTACATCATTCCCGACGGGAACGACATGGCCTTCTTCACGGTTCATTCCTCGACAAAGGACTGGAGCACGGTTGGGACGCAGAGCGGCGAGGTGACAAAGGATGTATTCACCCTCTGGTTGAATCACGGGACCCGACCGTTCGAAAAGGGTTACCATTACATGATCCTGCCCGCCGCCGATGCGGAGGAAACGGCGCTCTACGCCGCCGATCCGCAGGTTGAGATCATTTCCAACACGGAAGATCTGGCAGCGGTCCACGATGAATCCGGGAACCGTACCGGGGCCGCCTTCCTGAGGCCTGGCGCCACGCTGCCGATGATGAACGGGACGGAAATCCAGGCTGACAGTGCGGTTCTCCTTCTTGTCGAAAAAGCGGGAAGCACGTACACCCTGACGGTGGCTGATCCCTCCCATTCCCTTGAGCATGTGAACCTCAAGGTGAACCGCAACTTCGAGGGGGAAGGATCCGCACCTCAGGAGGGAACCGACGGGACCGTTCTCCAGATCGTCCTCCCGGAAGGGGATTACACCGGTGCCCCGGTGACCGCCGAGTTTGTTGACACCGATGATCCCGCGGGTCCGTGGGTGGACTATTTCGGCGATGTCTCCTACTATGACGCAGCCGGTGATTTCCAGTCGGAACGCTTTGGATGGTTCAACGCAGACATGTGGCCCTGGCTCTGGAGTTATGCCTATGAGGACTTCTGGTACGTCTACGAGGACATCCCTGTAGAGTCCGGGTTCTACTGGTATGTGACGTCATCCGACTCCGTTGTCTTCACCAGTGATGTTTTCTTCCCCTGGTATTATAACTACCCCACGGATGAATGGCTCCAGTTCTGAGGCCGCGTTTGTCGGGTGGGACCTACCTTCCATGCTTAAGATGATGAGACCCTTCCAGAGAATCCGCCCCGCGCTCACGTTTGCCTGCGCGCTTGTCGCCTTGCCTCCCGGCCTGTGGGCGCAGGAAGGCGACGACGACGTCTTCGAGCTGTCACCTTTCCGGGTCGATGCCTCGGACGACTCCGGGTACCTTGCAACCAACTCGACGTCGGGGACCCGCCTGAATGTCGAAATCAAGGACCTGCCGATGCCCCTTGAGGTGATCAACTCGGAGTTCCTTCAGGACACGGGGGCGACCGACTTCAAGGAGGCGATCGCCTATTCGGCGGGGGCCTTTGCCTTTGAGACGGACACGGGCACTTCCACGGGGGCCAATTCCGCGACTGCGCGGGACCGTTCCCCCAGCGCTTCAGCCTCGGTCGGGAATTTCCGGAACAACGCCATCAGTATCCGCGGTTTCAACGTTCCCTTCCAGCAGCGCAACGGCTTCCGTATCGGTGGATTCATCCCCACCTGGGGGGTCAATCTGGGTGGGATCACCGATTCCGTCAGCATGGAACGTATCGAGGTCGTGCGTGGCCCCCAGGCGCTCCTGTACGGCATCAGTGTCCTTTCGGGGATCGCCAACATCATTCCCAAGTATCCCCTCAGCGAACAACGGCAGGAAGTCTCCTTTGCAGTCGGCTCGGATGACTATTACCGGGGTACGCTCGACGTGACGGGTCCGACCCTTGTCGACAACCTCAATTACCGCGCCTTTGCCGCCATTCAGGAGGAGGGGGACTGGACCGATTTCCGTGACGAGTCGAAGGAGTATGTGGGATTGCAGCTGGAGTACCGCCCGGTGGAGTGGATACGGATCTTCACCGATTTCCAGTATGCCGATACCCGGGTGGAAGGCATCTCGACGCAATTTGTCCGGGACACCATCAACGCCTTCACCAACGATGATGACCTGCGCAATGAATTCGGGGAATACATCGACTGGGCCCGCGATCCCGCATACGGGAACCGGCCCGATTCCTTTCGCTGGAGTGGTCCTGATACCTATTACGAACGTGAGGAATGGAACTGGCTCCTCGACCTTGAGATAGAGCCCTTTGAAGACCTTGTCTTCAAATCAGGCCTGCTTCTTGGGGAACAGGACATCGAGGAGTTCCAGGTCCGGATGGACACCGTGACCAACGAGGAGGGGTCCCTGAAACTGCGTCAGGCGATGCGCTCGGGCACGATTGACCCGGCGATTGTCCGCGAGTTTGTCAATCCGGAAGCCCCGAACGCAACCGGAGATTACCCTGAGGAATGGGATTACCGGACGATGCGTTACTGGTGGGTCAAGGATCCGACGACGGCGGAAAATCTCCAGCTGCGCAACGAACTGACATACCAGTTCGAGACACCGTTTCTTTTCGAAACGACCGCCCGACATAATTTCCTTGCGGGCCGGCAGGACATCGAGGACGTGATTGACTTCACGAACCGCAACGAAAGCTTCAGCGACGTCTACTGGTTCCAGCGCGACTTCTCGGAGCAGCCCTACCAGGTGCGGGACCTCTTTGATTATTCGCCGCTGCGGTATAACGGGGAAATTCTCGCCCAGCCGGGAGATGACTACTTTCAGACGAAACTCTGGTTCACGGGTCATTACTTTGTCTACAACGGACGCTTCTTCAACGAGAAGCTCAACCTCATAGCCGGTCTTCGCCATGACCGCTACGATGTCTGGGAAGGCATCTACGAGCGGGATGACTGGCGGAATCCGGATGCGGACCCGACAGATCCCTCCACGTTTGTCGATCCCGACTACAATCCCACGGATCCCAACCAACTGGGAGGCTTTCGTGAGACGCGCCATCTTTTCACGGAGGCGCAGACGGGAACCACCAACACCCTTGCCGCCAGCTATGCGGTCAATGACGAGCTCAACGTCTATGCGATGTACGCGGAGGGGCTTTCCCCGAACACGGGACAGGTTGACGGAATGGATAATCCCATTCCCGCTGAATCGACCACGAGCCGGGAGGTTGGGATCAAGTTTGAACTCTGGGACCGGAAGCTTTCCGGGACCATCGCCTTTTATCAGATCGAGCGGGAAAACGCCACATGGGACTACGTCTTTGCGCCGAATCCGAAAATCTGGGCCAACGGAACCGAGACCATCCGCACCGGTGATGATCCCGCCCGGCGGTTCTCCCCCAGCCGCGTCGAAAGTGGCTCTGAGCCGATTTCCTACGGTGTCCATGCGAAGTATTTCGACGAACTCGGTATTTCCTACGACAAGATCGTTGATCGCGAGGAACAGGTTGTCCGCTTCCCCGACGGTATTCTCGGGGTTGCGACGAGTGCCTTCTCAGATGATGCCTGGGTTTACGTCGATTACGCCACCCTTGACGAGACGGGTCTGCGCCAGGTCATGGAGGCGGCCTTTAACGATGTCGTAAACCTCGAGGATTTTATCCCCATCGATTATTCCCGGCGGCGCGACGGATACGGGAACAATCCCAGCAACGGAGCCAGCATCCAGGGCGGTGGCCGGAGTACCTTTGTGACCTTCACCGACGAAGCCGAAGGCATGGACCTCCAGATGATTTATTCCCCGATCCCCAACTGGCAGTTTATTTTCAACTATGCCTACACCACCCGTGAGGCCCTGACGCCTTTCAACTTCGTTCCCGCGGCTGACCAGGAAACGGGCGTTGACTACGGTACCGAATACGACCTGTGGGTGTATTTCATGGGTCGTGAGAATTTCGAGGATCCGACGGATCCGACCACCCTGAACTCCGGCGGAGTCAAGGGGATCAGCCTTTACTTTGGCCCCGAGCATTCTGCGTCCTTCTGGAGCAAGTACACCTTTCGGGAAGGACGGCTTGAGAACCTGGGCCTTGCCGGGGGGGTTATTTATACCGGGGAATCGCCGACCTCGATCCCGATCGGGGACCGTGACCTGGCCTCGAACCCGTTCCGGACCCCGGAAACCGCGGACCACTACCGGGTCGACCTGAGCGTTTCCTACCGGTGGTACAGTGGGCCATATGAGTGGCGCCTCGGCCTCAATGTCTACAATGTCCTCGATGACACGGGGGACACCACCTTCGCGACCTATGACAATCCTGATACAGGCGGGACGGAGACGCGGCGGACCCAGCAGAACTTCGCACCCCGCAGTTACCGGGTTTCCCTCAACCTTGAATTCTGATTTTCCCTAGCAACACACAACCCATATATATCATGAAAAAAGAGTACAAAACCCTCCTTAGTATCAGTTCCCTGCTCGCGGCAACCTTCGGATCCCTCCACACCGGGCATGCCCAATGGGAGATCCTTGATGACTTCGAGGACGGCGACGCCGAAGGCTGGACCGTCTTCAACACCAGTCACGGTGAAGACGACGTCACCGGGTTCTTCACTGTCATGGATAAACCCTTTGGTGGTGAGGGAATGGCCTTGAGCGCCTCGGCGGGATTCGGCCTCTACAACGACTTTCATATCATCAGGCCGATTCCGCCGATCGAGGAAGGCGAGACAGGGACCCTTTATTTCGAGGTTGCGCAGACCGATGAGGGACATAACACCGTCATGGGACTGACCGATGTAGAGGAAATCATCACCGAGGATCCTGAGAACCTCGTCAAGTGGGGTAACTACGAGGCTTCTGTCCGGATTGCCCTGAACTCGGAATTCGATGTCCGCAATGAGGGTGAATATCAAATGGTGGGCACGGTCTCCAGTGAGACCTGGTACAAAGTCTGGATGGTTGTCGACAACTGGGACGACGTCTTTGACGTCTATGTCGAGGGAGGTGAGGAATATCCCACGCAGACGCTGATCGCCGAGGATGTTGTCTTCCGGAACACGGCCACCTTCGATCCGCTGGTCAACTTCCTCATCCTCATGGCGGCCGGCAATCCCGACCGGCCGACTTCCGGATCACCGGTCTACTATGACAACCTTGCCATCGACCTCTCGGGGGAAAACCTCGAGGAACCGGAGACAGACAGTAGCCCGATGTGGGACGAGTATCCCATGGACGCCGACGGCTGGGTGGACACGGGTTCCATGATGGGCTGGATCAATGTGTCGCAGAAACCTTATGTCACCTCCGTTGCCTTTGGAGGCGAGTATGTCTACCTTCCGGAATCCAGCATCGACAGCACCGGTGGCTGGGGTTTCACATGGGGTTCCTACAGTGAAAGTGACGCCCTTGAAGATGGCTGGCTGGAGTCGGGCAGCCTTGGTTGGGTCTGGACCGGTGAATCCCCCTATGTCTATGCCCTCGCCATTGAGGATTACCTTTACCTGCCCGATACGGCGGAGACCGACGAAGGTGTCTGGTTCTGGGTTTACAAGCTCTGATGAAGCCCAAGGGAATCCTATCCATAGGTGAACGCTTTCAGGACCAGGTTTTCAGCGCGCGCCAGCTCGCGGAAATCCGGGAACTGATCGACCTCAAGGGCATCTATCCGGATCAGGCCTCGCTGGAGGCTGATCCGGGAGTCCTTGAGGATGTTGAATTCCTCTTCTCCGGCTGGGGAAGTGTGCCGGTGGATGCCGCCTTCCTGAGCATGGCACCGCATTTCAAGGCCATCTTCAGCGCAACGGGAACCCTCAGGGATATCACCACCGAAGCCTTCTGGGAGCGTGACGACCTGCTCGTGACAAACGCCGCCCATGCCAATGCGATTCCCGTGGCTGAGTATTGCCTGGCGACAATTCTTTTCTCCCTGAAACTGGGCTGGCGTCATATCCGCACGGTGCGGACGACGCGCCAGTGGCAATGGGAACCCTCGGTCCCGGGTGGCTTCGGTTCCACAGTAGGGCTTGTCTCCCTGGGTGAAATTGGCCGCCGGACCCTGGAACTACTGCAGCCCTTCGACCTCGATCTCTGTGTCTACAGCACAAGCCTGACCGAGGAAAAAGCCCTGGAACTGGGGGTTCGCCGCCTCGGTTTGGAGGAGCTTTTCGCGCAGGCCGATGTGATCTCCCTGCACACACCGGCCCTGCCCTCGACGGAGGGGATGGTCAACCGTGAGTTGCTCGGGCGGATGAAGCCCGATGCAACCCTGATCAACAGTGCCCGTGGGGCCGTTGTCGACCAGAAGGCCCTCGTCGATGTCTTGCGGGCCCGTCCGGACCTGACGGCCGTGCTTGATGTCACGGTACCGGATCCCCTCAATGCGGACTCGCCCCTTTACGAATTGGACAACGCCGTCCTGACGCCCCATATCGCGGGTTCCATGTACGGGGAGACGCAGCGACTGGCCCAGTATGCGATTGATTCCTGCCGGGAATACCTTGAAGGCAAGCGACCCCGCTGGACGGTAACGCGCGAGCAATTTGAACGGATGGCCTGAGCGGGCCAATTCGGACGGATGGCCCGAGGCCTTCAAGCTGTTCCTCACCTCAGGGCTTGAGAAGGAAACGGTGAAATTGCGGGTTGGATTCCGGGCCCGGGAGACGGTAGCCGTCTTCCTTTCCCGGGTTTGTATCGACTGGAACCGGCGGGGTCCAGTTAATGAGGTCGCTACTGGATTGCCGCATGAGGGTGAAGCCGTAATCGGCCGGTGAAGGGTGGGGGTCCCACGATAACCACAGGGCTCCCGCTGAGGGATGAAGCCGGTAACGGGGTGCCGCTTCCATCGCTGACCAGGGAAGGGATGAAGGGGGTGAAGAAGTCCTCACGGCGAGGGATTTGACGAGACCTCCACGTCTGACGGCGGAGCCGTAGCCGACATGGAGGCGGACGGTGTCCGGCAGTTGGTCGATGGCGTAGACCTCGGTGAGGATGGCTGCCGGTTGAAGTTCCTTGTCATGGAAGGTGGCGCGTATGCTGTATTCGTCATCGGAGACCGCTTCCCACTGAAGGCTCAGCCTCCGGGGAGGACCGTCGCGTTTGTCCCAACTGGTATCGGAAAAGGGTACCACGGTGCGCCCCTCAATATAGCCTTCGGTCCGGGTCTCGAGCTGGATCGCCATCAAGGTTCTTCCTTGTTCAAGCAGGCTCAGGGTCACGAAAAAGTTGGAGAGGCCGAAAACGCCCAGTTCGGCCTCCACGGAGCCGGCCGGATCATCCGGGAGGGGGCGTTCGAGGGCGGCTGGCGACGAGGGATCATTGTCGGTGATGTGAAGCCCCTCGAGTCCAAGGCGGAGATCCTCTTCCGCGGATTGAATCCCGGAAGGGATCCAGCCGTCCTCCTCGAAGCCCTCGAGGGAGGTCATGGCGGTGAAATCGTAGGAAAGGGCAAGGTTCTCCACGATATAGAGGGGGACAGCGGCACCGGACGGCCCGAGTCCGTCCGCGGTCCACTCAGTAAGGCGATAGGAGGCAAGGTTACCCGGCGAAAGGTCGGGATCCTGCCAGCGAAGGGTGTCGGCATCAAGGAGTGCCTTGGGTTCGAAGCGGCCCGAGTCGGGACTGAGTTTCTCGATAACCCAGCCAAGGCGGTCGGTGCCGGCAGCTGGTTCCCAGGTGAGCACTGTGCTGGAGGGGTTGGCCTGGCGGACCGGGGTCGGGGTTATGTCCACGGCGCGTTCCGCATCGGTAAAGGGTCGCCGGTGGGCCGCCGGGTCAAGACGGAGTCCGGTCGTGGCACCGGCCCGGGTCGGGACAACCACCCGCGTGGCAGAATTTTCATGCCAATAAAGGAACTCACCATCAATGGCCGGTTCCCATAGGCCCTCGAGGAGGATGTGGTTGGGGGTAAGGATGTGGCCCTCCGAAGTGGGCTTCAGGTCCGGATTGCTCAGGGATATGTGAAGGTTGTCCCCCGAGGGCTCAAGCACGATCAGAACAGGATCGGAGACCTCCTTGAGGAGCGGCAGGCCGGTGATCCCCCCTGCTTCAAAGGCGCTGATGTAGACAGTTTCCCGTGTGTTGTCGCGCACCGCGTGAAGGGCCGTGCTGTGGGCGAGAACGGCATAGGGGGCCGTTTCCGGGGAACTCATCCGGGTGCTGAAGGCGTCGAGCTGATCCGTTGTCGCTCCCGGGATGACCGTGAAATGGTAATCCGCATCCCGGGGGGCATTTCCGTGGTGGAGCCAGGCGGTGGCGAAGTCCCCCTCGGTCGGGGCGCGGGTCTTGTTGTGGCGGGAGGCCTGTGTTTTTCGATGCCAGCGAAGCAGGTTCCCCGGGGCGACCCAGTAACCGGTGCCCACCGGATCCTGGATCCAGAAGCCGTTGTTGGCGGGAACCACTCCGCTGCGATCAAGGCCGGTAACGGGTGTCCCGGTGCTCCCTATATACTGGGGTGAGTCGGGCGAGGTGAGGGCGACCTGGAAGAGGGTCGTTTCGGTCGGGTGGGTGGTATTGGCGGATTGAATACCACTTCCGAGGGCAACAAGGCGGTCTCCGAGCATGGTGACCGATTTGCGGGCCTTGAGATCGTTGCCAAAAAAGGGCTCATTGAGGATCATGCCGAAGATTCCGGTCCGGTCTGTATGGGTTGCGGCCCCGGCGAAGGTTTCATCCGAACGCAGCATAAGGGTGCCGCTGCGCGGACTTTCCAGTTCGTCGAGGGGAAGGTGGATGGCCGTTGTTCCCGGAAGGCGGTTCCAGTCCCATCCGGATTGGCGGAATCCGCTCCCAAGCCGGCCATCATCGAGGAGGATTTCAAGGGTCCCGTTGCTCTGGTAGCGACCGTAACGGTTGTCGTTGGTATAGATTTCAGAGGACCAGACGTAGGTGCTGTATCCCTTCATGCTGGCCATCCATCCGTCACCACGGGCAATGGCGAGATTGGCAAAGGGGTAGCTCCAGAAGCCCTCAAGGGATTCCGGTTGGTATCCGGCTTCGCGAATGGCCTCACCGAGGTCCCCCGCAGGGCTTCCCCAGAGGCGGAGGTAGGCGGCGGACATTTCGGGATCCGGCGTGAGGCCGCTCCCGGGATGGGGGTAGGCGGCGAGGGCGGCAAAGGCACCCTTGAGCGAATTGATGTTGCCACTGAAGGGATGGCGGCCGCTGAGACCCATCGGCCAGTCATAGCGCTGTGAGTAAACCCTTGCGGCAAGGAGGGCATCGTGGAGGGCTTCCCTTGCCTCCATGCCGGGCGCAAAAGGGGTTTCCCGGAGGACCTCGAAAAGGAACCCAAGGGTATTGAAAGCACCGACGGCATAGGCGGGATAGTGGCCGTTGTGGTGGAAGGCCGTCCCGTCCGGCTTCAGACCGAGCCCGTCTCCCGGTATCACCGTTGCCAGGGTCCGGGAAAGGCCGTTCTGGTAGGCCTTCATCCATGAGGCCCGCCTGGCGGGATCCGTTTCCATGAGGAGGCCCAGCATCTGTCCGAGCGAGAGCGTGTTGTAGTAATCGAGATTGGGCTCAATGAAAGGGTCGAGGAGTTGCCCGGCCCGGGTGTACCACTGGACGGCGCGCCGGGCCGGGTCGAGGATTCCCGCGTCCTCAAGGACCTCTCGCATGAGGAAGTGGGCCTTGATATATTCCCTTGCCTGATAGCCGAAGTGATGGATACACCCCTGGTTGCTTCCATCGGCCCAGCCCTGGTCAAGGAGGTGCTCGGCCATGAGCAGAAACCAGTCGGAAAGCCGGGTCTTGAGCTCAGTGTCCCCGCTGCGGTGGTAGTATCCCGCAATCTTCAGCATGAGGGTTCCGTATTCCCGGAAATCGTGTTCAAGGCCCTCGCCCTCAACCGATGCGCGAAGGTCAGTCGGATAGGCCATACCCGGATAGCTGTTGTAGAAAATATGGTTGCCGCGCACACCATCCTCGGTGCGTTCAAGGCCAAAGGCGGCAATTTCCGCCTCGACGGCATCAACCATCCACGGGTAAACGGCAGCCTCACCAATGAGCGCGGCCTCGACGGAATCAGCCAGGTCCGCGGCCGCGGTGATGGCCTCCTCATCGACGGGATGAGCCTCGAGCGGATCCCTTCCCCGTTCCTCGATACGGGGTTCCCAGTGACTCAAATCAAGGCCTTCGCGGACAAAGGGCACCTGCAGGTCGGCATACTGGTGGCGTGAGTCCATCACTTTGGAAAAGACGACCTGATCGATATAAAGGTGCCCCGATTCGGGAACCGCCGCTCCTTGAAGCCGCAGGCGCATGCCGTCCATCGTGGATGCCGCCGAGCCCTCCATGTCCCGATAGGGGACAAAGGCGGTTCTCCACCCGGAGAAATTCAGGCCGAAATCAAAGGCCGTGAGGATCCCGTCTCCCTCGAGGAACTCGACCCGGAGAGAGGCCTCCGGTATGGGATCCTCGAGGTAAACCCAGAAACTGAATGAACTGACGTAACCCGTGGGATCCCCGAGGTCACCCGAATAGGCGAGGACCGGGTCCGGAGCCTCCCATTCCCATTTGAGCGAACGTGCCCCATGGATCCAGCGGTCGGTGCTTGCCGAGAGCTCTCCGCCGCCTGCAGTGCTCCAGGCAGCGCCGACTTGGGGCGCCTCAAAGGATTCCCATGGGGAGGCCGCTGCGGCCGCGATCTGGGTGAGGAACCCCACTGATAAAGAAGCAAACACGCGTCCTGCCAACATCAGGGACAGGCTAAGTGGTTTTATCGTTAAATAAAGAAAAATTTTAACTTATAAGATTTAGACAACCCCCTTTGGACGGACCTCCTTCCATTCGACAAGGAGCATGTGGGGAACGGTCAGGACAGCGAGGCCGACAAAGAGGACCTGGACGAGACCGTCGGCAAGGGGGGCCGTTCCGGTTATGATCAGAGCTGCCGCCCCGAGGAGGACGGAGAGCAGGGTGAAGGTCACGGCGGTCGCGGCAACGGCCCTGGGTGGCAGTCCCTGAGCGGCATGGATGAGGTGCCGCGGACTGTGGACCGTACAAAAGTAGAGGATGAAGAAAAGAAGAGGCTCGAGGAGCACGGCCGCGGCTATGAGG
>JAWLGH010000023.1:0-39787 GCA_041685165.1 Oceanipulchritudo sp.
GGATGCAGTCCAAGCGTCTGAGGACGACAAAAGGCAGGATCACCTTGCCGTATTCGGACTGCTTGAAGTCGCCGCGCAGAATTTCCGCGATGGACCATGAAAAGGAACTGAGATTAGAAATTTTGCCTTCTGCCATTGGGAATGACACCGGTATGCCCAACCGGTCTGGAATTTACAAGTACGGAGGCGGATTAGCGTGCAGAAAGCGCTGGAGAACTCGCACTTTCAGCTTGGGAACGGGTATAGAATCACAACCCCTTCAACACGTCTGTGAGCATCATCGGTGACAGGACCTTCGTCTGGGTCACGGTTTGTCCAAATAAATGTCCGAAGTCGCGCTTATCGCCGGTCAGGAGAATTTCGCATCGGTACTTGATCGCTGTGGCCAGAATGGGACGGTCTTTATTGTTGATTTCAGCGGGAACCGGGGCGTCCACGCTGGGGACAATCTCGATTCCGGACATAACGTGAGGAAGGCCATCCCGCCATTGGGGTCGTTTGGCGTCGAGGTTTCGTTGCGCCTCAATATGGGCGTAGTTTGAAGTGATGACAATGGCTTTCGCTTTCAGGAGTTGAAGCAGGCGATACAGGTTGCTCTCTGTATTGCTCGCGGAAAACAGAATGGTGGCGTCCAGAAAGAACTTCATGTCGGGCTATGCCTATTGTTTGTCAGCATCCAGCTTATCCAGCATCTCGCCAATGGCATCGTCGTCCCGGGTGAACTCGGCGATCCTTTCCTCCGAATACAGTTCAATCGGCATGCTGACAGCCGGCCGCAGCAAAAGCCCTTGATCTGTTTCCTCGACGATCAGTTTGTCGCGCTCCTGCAATCCGTACTGCTTGCGCATTTTCGCGGGCAAAGTGATTGAGCCGCGACGGCCTATGGTGATTTCTTCCATCATATTATCAGTATATCCGATTCTCCGATATTCCGTCAAGGTGAGGATAATTTTGGGGATACACTCCTTGACGGCTAGCGGAGCTTCGTGCTAATCTGTAAGGAGCAAAAGTAAGGAAATTGTATTAGATAAAGGAACGCGATGGAACTGGGAACCTTAACGAGCAAGGGGCAAACAACGATCCCTGCGGAAATCCGGCGTCATTTCGGGTTGAACGACGGGGACAAGCTGCAATTTTTTGTCGAAGGAGATCATATTGTCATGGTCCCGGCGAAGGGGTCGGTAACGGATTTGAAGGGCATCATACCCATGCCCGACAAGCCGGTGTCCATCGAGGACATGAAGGAGGCTGTGCGCACCGAAGCTTCGAGCCGTCTGGAGGCGGAATAGATGATCGGGCTGGATACCAATATCCTTGTTCGCTACATCGCCCAGGATGATGCGGCTCAGGCGGCCAGGGCGACAGACATCATCGAGGGCCGGCTGACTTCCGAGAATCCCGGCTACATCTGCGCCGTCGTTCTGGTTGAAATCAGCTGGGTGTTGCTGCGGGCCTACAAGGTCAAGCCGGAGATGTTGAAAACGGTTTTGGAACGGCTGCTGCGCACGGCGGAATTTTCCATTGAGCACCGTGACGAGGCATGGAGAGCGCTGCGTTTGATGGATAAGCAGGGGGCCGACTTTGCCGATGCCTTTCTTGGCCTGATCAACCAGAAGCAGGGCTGCGAAAAAACCCTGACATTTGATAAAGCCGCCGGGGCTCTGGCGTTTTTTGAAGTGCAACCGTACTAAGGGTTACAGACCGGCGATTGCGCAAATGGCCAATCGCAGGTTTTCCGGGAGCCCTGGCCAGGCCTCGACGGCCTGTGCGAGCTGCGAGAACGGGTCTGCATTGGGTGTGCCGGGCGGGGGGGTGAATCACAAGATTCAGTTCCGCAACGCTTGATAAAATCCGGAAACTGGTTGACCTTCAGACCTGTCATTTTTTCTCGACGCGGCCCTGGGTCGGGTCGAGGAAGATCGTCCTTCAAAAATGGAGACTCCAACCCTTAAAAGGAGAAGAACCGATGAATAAGCCACTGGAAAGACTCGTTTTAACCTGTATCCTGGGCTTTCTCGCCCTGTTTCTGGCCGGATGTGGCGGCGGGATTGGTGTCGTCGATCCGGGGACCTATTCCGGCACGGTGGACCAGGCTGTGGCGGAGGAAGAGGAGATTTATCTTTCACTCGAGAGCGGGGAGCGTCTGGAATTGTATTTCACCGAGGACACCCGCTTGATGAAGGGAGGAAATACGGTGGCCTTTTCCGAGCTGGAATCGGGTGACCGGGTGGAGGTTACGGTGGACCGCGAAGGGAACCGGAACATACCGCTCGAGGTGGTGATCAAGGAGTAGGCGGGCCCTGTTCGCTTTCTATTCCAGAGGCAATGCCATCCGTTCTGCCGCTCGTCGCCGTGGCCACGGGCGCGCTCACAAGCATGTGGCGGATAGAACTGCTGCACCCGGCCGTTATTCATTTTCCGATAGTTTTGACGCTCCTGGGAGGCCTTTTCTGGATTCTAGGGCACGCCCGTGCCCTGGAAACTTTCCGGGTTCCGGCCGTGGTGACCTTGATCCTCGCCGCTGCCGGGGCCTGGCTTGCGGTGCAGACCGGTTTCTGGGCGGATGCGGAAGCCGGGCGGGATCTTTATGATCCGCGTCCGCTGAAGGACCATGAAAACCTTGGCTTTACCTTTGCCTTGCTGATGAGCGGAATCGCGGTGGTGGAGCTGTTGCGGTTGTTGGGGATCTTTCCCGGACGGATAGCGGGCTGGACCCGCCTTGGAGTGGGCCTGGCACTTATGGCTGCGGCGATCCTTGTCGGCTACACGGCCCATCTGGGAGCGGGACTGGTGTACCAGCAGGGAGCGGCGGTGGAGATGCCCCGCGAAGAGCCTTGAGTCCGGGCGGGTGCCTTTGGCGGGAAGAGCCTTTTTTGGGTCGTCCCTCCTGGGCAGCGTCCTTTTCCGCCATGAGCACCAGACTTTCGCGAAGGGGGCCTGGGAGGCTTATCCTTTAAGAGAGAGGCCTTTCGTTCGGGTAGTCGACCCTCCGTTGCGGGTTTCGGAAAGGCCGCTTGGCGGTCTGGATCGTTGCCGGAGGCTCCCCTGTCTGGAGGATGTGTTTTCTCAGTTTCTCGCGGAAATGGCGGCAGATGCCGGCATGGGCTTTTGACTCAATAAGGTTTTCCAACTCGTAGGGATCTGCCCGCAGGTCGTAGAGGTGGGTTTCACGGTAGCTTGGAGCCCATGCTTTGCCGGCATGGCGCTTGGCGGCAGTCACGGCATATTTCCATCGGGAAGTTCGCAGGGCGCGTCCGGGAGGAAGCAAATTGTCCCCGAATTGAATATAGTTTTCCTCCCGGAGAGCGTCCTTTCCTTTTCCGGGGCCTGTCCCTGAAAGGAGGCTGGTTCCCTGCATTGAATCGGGGACGGGCAAACCGGCACTCTCGAGGAGGGTTGGAGCAAGGTCCACGAGGCTGGCCGGAGCATCGCGCAGGCCGCCACCTTTCCAGCCCGGTCCGGAAAGGACGAAGGGAACCCGGACAGAGGATTCGTGCGGGGTACGCTTGTATTCGGCATTCCTCGTTTTGAAGTGACACCCATGATCGCTGATAAAGACAAGGAGGGTGTTTTCCGCCTGACCGGTTGAATGGAGGGCGTCGACAAGGCGGCCGAGGCCCTCGTCGATCCGTTTGACCATGGCGCAATAACCGGGCCAGTGCCGGGGACTTGAGCCTCCGAGTGCCTGAAGGTCCGGCGGGATCCAGGCCCCGCGGTAGGCGCTTTCCATACCCAAAGGAGGTGGATAGGAATCATCCGTGTTCTGGTGATGCGGCTCGAGAAGGGAAAGGAAAAGGAGATAAGGCTGAGCGGGTGACCCGGCCCGTTTGGAGAGATATCGGATGGCTGCATCCACGATGGCATCCGAACGGTAACCGGGAAGCTCGACCGGTTGATCGTTTTCGTCATAGAGCCGTGTTGAATAGGGTCCACTGCAAAGCTCGACGCAGTTTGCCGCCAGCCAGTCCTGATATCCGGCGCGGTCCACGGAGGGAACGGCCTCGTTTTCGGCTTTTGCCGAGAGGTGCCACTTGCCGATGTAGCCGGTCCGGTAACCCCCTTTCTGAAAACACATCGCCAGTTTGGGGGATTCCGCCTTCAGGCCGGGCCCGTTTGCGTGCACCCCGGTGGTGGTGGCGTACTGTCCCGTCTGAAGGCAACTGCGTGCCGGGCCGCAGACGGGTTGCGGAGTCACGGCTTCACGGAAGAACGTCCCCTCCCGGGCCAGTCGGTCAAGATTGGGGGTCAGCCCCATCGGATTTCCATTGATGCCGAGGGTGTCCCAGCGCTGCTGGTCGGTCAGGAAGACAATAATGTTCATGAATCCATCCTTTGCGGGTTTCGGCCCAGTCTCTTCAGGGCCTTGCCGGGGAGCAATCTTTAAGGTTCACGGTTGCTGTCCCGCCTTTGTTTTGCCAAGACTGCCCTCCATGCAGGAATATTTGCTCACCATGACGGGCCCGGACAAGACCGGGATAGTCGCCAATCTGGCTGGGGTTGTCAGCAACCATGGCGGGAACTGGCTCGAAAGCCGGATGATGCGCCTTGGGGGCACCTTTTCGGGGATTCTCCGGATGGAGCTGGATGAGGCCTCAAGGCCTTCCTTCGAAGCGGAGGTGACAACCTTTATGAAGGCGGCCGGTTACCAGCACCTTCTTGAACCGGTCCAGGAAAGCCCCTCCGCGGAGGAGGGACCCACGGTTCACCTCAACCTTTCGGGGCAGGACCATCCTGGAATTGTCCACGGTATCTTCCAGGCCCTCCAGGCCCTGGGGGCGAACGTGGAGGAATTGCGGACCGGTCTGGAAGCGGCTCCCTGGTCGGGAACCCCCATCTTCAACGCCAGCGCCCGGATCCGGCTCCCGCAGGCGGTCAGCCTCGATGCCCTCCAGACCCGGCTGGAGGATATCGCCAGTGATTTGCTCGTGGAGGTCAATCTCCAGGAGGGACCCTGACGGCCCGCCTCTCCGTCCGGGGATCGCTCCCGGATATGAAAAACGGTGCCCCCCGCCGGGGAGCACCGTTCTCCGATTATACTACTGATGCCGTGCTCAGTCCCGGACCGCGATGGCCTGGTCGTGGGCACGCAAAACGTTTTCCTGAAGGGGGTCGATGAGGTTGTAATTAACCGGGATCCGGACCACTTTCATGACTTTCCTGCCGTCCTCGAGAGCCGGCTGGAATTTCCATGTTTCAATGGCGGCCAGGGTTACGTTGTCGAGTTCGCTGTCGACGGATTCCACAACTTCGGCCGCAAAGACGCGGCCCGATTCGTCAACGAGGGCTTCAATGACCACCGTCCCCTCCGCTCCGTGTTGGCGCGCTTCGTCTGTATAGGAAGGCATCTCACCCTCGAGAAGTTTCGGGTCGGTTGTTTCGCCAAGGAGGGGTCCCGCCCCCAGGAGGAGGGCTGCGCCCAGTACGGAAATAAGGGTAAGTTTCATCGTATAATCGGGTTGATGTTAATTCTTAATTTAACTCTAACATAAGGTAAGCTTTTCTTATGGTCAACTGAAATGTCACCTCGTCGTCACGAAACCGTAACCTTTGTGACATGGAAACTATCCGCGCAAAAAAGGGTTGAAATCCGGAAGAGGATGAAGGAGCGTGGAGGTTGGGCCGGGTCCTATGCAACGTCGGGGAGGTGAATTCCGCCAGGGCCGGAAGGCAGCAACGGTAGCCTGAATCGACGTGTGCCGTAGGGTGCCTGGCCCTCTTTTTTTAACTTTCCCAACCCCGGACAGAATTCCCACACCATGGCGGACTATCAGGTGATTGCGCGGCGCTGGCGACCGAAGAGCTTCTCGGACATCGTCGGACAGGACCATATCGTGCGCACCCTGAAAAATGCCATTGAAAGCGGGCGCATTGCCCACGCCTATCTCTTTGTCGGCCCGCGCGGCACGGGCAAGACCTCCACGGCGCGGGTCTTTGCAAAGGCCCTGAACGCGGAAGGCGGTCCGCGGATCGATCCCGATGAGACCTCCTCGATCAGTCAGGCGATCATGAGCGGAAGCTGCCTTGATGTAATTGAAATCGACGGGGCTTCCAACAATTCCGTGGAGCAGATCCGGGACCTCCGCGAGGAGTGCCAGTATGCCCCGGCGCAGTGCACCTTCAAGATCTACATCATCGACGAGGTCCACATGCTGTCCTCGGCGGCTTTCAACGCCCTTCTGAAGACCCTCGAGGAGCCACCGGCCCATGTGAAATTCATCTTTGCGACAACGGAAGCCCAGAAGCTGCTGGCGACGATTGTTTCCCGTTGCCAGCGCTTTGAATTCCGCCCCATATCGGATTGGGTCCTGGTTGATCGCCTGCAGCAGATTGCCGAAGCTGAAGCGGTCGAGGTGGAGGAGGGGGCCCTCCGTTCGATTGCCCGTCTGGCGACGGGCGGAATGCGCGATGCCCAGTCCATCCTCGACCAGATGATTTCCTTCTGCGGGCTGAGGATCACGGAGTCGGATGTCCTCGACGTCTACGGGCTGGTCGGTCCGGACCGGCTCTCGGCCCTTGGGGAAGCGATGGCGAAAGCGGATTACCCGACGATTGTCGGACTGGTGGAAACCTTCAGCAGCGAGGGCCGGGATCTTTACCGCGTCCTTCTGGATATCGAGCGGCTGGTCCGCGAAGCCCTCATGGCGGCGATTGAAGGCGGCGGGTCCTCCGACCGGCTGGGAACGTCCCTTTCCTCGGAATCCCTTCTGCGGATGCTTGATGCCCTTCAGCAAAGCGAAACGGCCCTGCAGAAGGGCCTTTCGGAGAAGGTGAACTTTGAAGTAGCCCTCCTGCGGGCGGTCCAGGCCGGGCAGGTACGGGCTTTGGACAACCTAGTCCGCGAGCTTCGTGGCCTGGAGGGGAGCCCGGACGGCGAGGCAAAAAAAAAAGCCTGATTCCCGATAATCCAGTCGGATTGACGCCGATATCGCTTCCGGAGGGCCTTTCCAGGGGCGTTCCGGTGCAGGAGGAAGAACCCATGCCGGAACCGTTGACGGAGGCACCAGCGGAGGATGGAGGGGATTTACCGGAAGAGGATGCCGTTCACGAAAGACCTTCCTCCGGGATCGAGGAAGAGGAACCGCTTATGGACCTGGAGACAGCCGTAAAGCAGATTTCCCCGGCCCTGCGGGAGGAAATGGCGACCCTCCTGAAAGCCGAATTCCGGGCCGTCATCCGGCTGGAAAACGCGGGATCCGGCGATCGACCCTAAATCTCACTTTCCCGGACCCAGCGGGGATTTTCGGGGTCAAAGAGGTAAAACCAACGTTCCTCGGTGAGGCTGCCGGAGCCCTCCTGATAATAGACCCAGAGTTGTGACCGGTGGAGGAACATGTTCGGATAGATAGTGGAATCCGTGAAAAACCAGGAATCGAGTTTGAAATCGTAGGCGTTGAGGATGCTGGCGTCCTCGCTTTCGCCGACATACTGAAAGCCATGGTTGAGGTGATAGATTACCGGGAACCCATCGGCTTCCATCCAGCCATACCAGGTGCTTTCGATCCAGCCGTCCTGTGCGATACTCGAATCAGGGAACTGGTCAAGGGCTCCCTCGGTGAAGCCGAGAATATTAAAGACAAAGCTGGCCGTCTGGCCGGTTTCCCCGGACGTATCGGGAGCCGGGTCGTGAAACCCGCTTACCCGGACACGGACCTGGCCGGTATTGGTCCGGGTCACAACGAGGTTCGGGCCGTCAATGCGGATATCGAAGACCTCCCGGTTGGCGGCGATGTCGGCCTCCAGTTCGGCACGTTCCTCATCGGTAAGGGAATCGAGAAAGTCGGGGTCGGGATCGACAAATTCCCAGCTGTAGCTGACGTCTGCGGGATCGCCCTCGGAGATGCTGACCGAGGAGAAGCGGGCAAAACTGGATTGATCCTGAGGGAAGGGCGCGTAGAGGGGAATGGCCTCGAAGGGCAGAGTGGAGTAAATATTGGGTGCCCCGCTGGGCCAGGAGGTGCTGAGGTCATAGACGGGCGCGTCGGCAAAGTCCTGCAGGGCAGGCAGGTTGTCCTCGGGCTGGATGAGCTCGCCGAAGACCGACCAGTTTGACCCGAAAGTGTTGGTATTGTCCTCGAGGTTGATGAAAAACTGCGAGGTTGCGCTGTCGCGTAAATCACCGCGAGCCATGGCAAGGGTGCCTTCGGAGTTGTCGCGTGTTTCCTCAAAGGGGATGGCGGGTCGTGTCGGGATCCACTCAAGGACGAACTCATCGGTGTCGTGGAGGCGGAAACCACCGGACTGAATAATGGGAAGCGGGTTGAAGGACTCTCCGACAAACTGGGTCTGGCCCGGGCCGAACCTCCGGCCAGTGGACTCATTGCGGTGGACGATGGTGTTGTTGTAAAGGAGGTCCTCGGCGTAGGTAATGAAGTTGGCCACCGTGACTGGAGCCTCTTCGGGAAGGAGGGCGAATTGGATGGAGTTTTCCGTCCACTGGAACTCGCTGGCGGGGACGGAATAAGGATCGCTGTAGCTGCCACCCCCGGCCAGTTGATAGCGCATGAGTTCAACCTCCTGTCCGTCGATCTCGAATATTTCCCGACCCTCGGAGACGGGCATGGTGATGGTGAACGTGGCCACCGGGCCTCCATCAGCATAGACCTCGAAGTACCTTGTGAGGTCGAGACGGAGTTCTTCATCCCGGTCGAGGAACTCATTGGGCTGGAGACGGGTGTTGACCAGAAGGGACTGCCCGAGGGCGCAGGAAGCCGTCAGGGCGGCAAGGGTGAAGATGAGCGAACGCATGATCTTAGGCGGACATTTGGCGGTTTAGGAAGGTGTGTAAAGGGGCAAATAGCGTTCCCTGAGATAGCGGACAAGGAAGGCCGGGGAAAGTTCCTCACCCGTGACCGACTTGGTGAAATCCCGGGTATACTCGAGGCGGCCCCGCTGGTGGACGTGTTCCCTGAGCCATGAGAGGAGGGGCGCGAAGTCGGCCTTGCCAATGGCTTCATCGAGATCGGGAAGGTCTTCGCGGAGGCGGTACCAGAGCTGGGCCGCGAGGAGATTTCCAAGACAGTAGGAGGGAAAGTATCCGAACATTCCCTGGGACCAGTGGATATCCTGAAGGCAGCCCTCGCGGTTGTTGCGCGGGAGGTATCCAATTATCCTGGCGGAGGCCTCGTTCCAGGCCTCCGGAAGATCGCGCACGGTGAGCGAACCGTCAAAAAGCTGTTTTTCAAGTTCGAACCGGAGGAGGATATGGAGGTTGTAGGTGACCTCGTCGGCATCGACGCGGATGGGGGTGATGTCGACCTTGTTGATGGCACGGAAAAGGCTTTCGAAAGGGACGCCTTCGAGCTGGGCGGGAAAGGCTTCGCGATAATGGGGTTCCCAGTATTTCCAGAAGGCCCGGCTGCGACCGACCTGGTTTTCCCAGAGACGCGACTGGGACTCGTGCACCGCCATCCCCACCGATTCCCCGAGGGCCGAACCGGCAAAGGCATCGGGGAGGCCCTGTTCATACATGGCGTGGCCGGCTTCATGGATGGCGCTGGAGATTGAATCAAGGGGGTTGTCGGGATCGAAACGCGTGGTCATCCGGATATCGAGTGGATGCCCGCCGCAGAAGGGATGGACGGCGGTATCGATGCGGCCGTGGTCAAAGTCGAAGCCGATGGCACGCACGACCTTGCGCAGGAAGGCATCCTGCCGGTCGACCGGGAAGCCCCGGAAAATGGAGTTATCGGGCTGATCGGGGGCACCGAGGATGGTCTCGACGATGGTTTTCAGTTCCGGGAGGAGGGCGGAGAAGATGGGTTCGATGGCGGCCCGGGTCATGCCCGGATCAAACTGGTCGATCCAGTAGTCGTAGGCATTTTCCGCTTCGAGGTAGGCGGCTTCCTCCTTTGCGAAGGTGAGTTGTTCCTCGAGGAAAGGCTGGAAGCCGGCGAAGTCGTCCGCGGATCGGGCCTCCACCCAGGCGTGGTGGGAAGCCGTCTGGGCCTTCGCCCGACGGGCCGCGAATTCCGCGGGGATGCGGGTCAGCCGGTCGTACTGGACGCGGGCATCCCGGACCACCGCGGCCGGTCCGGGATCAAGCTCGCCGGATGCGCTTTCAAGGACATCCAGGAGCTCGCCGATGCGGGGATCGGAGGCTTCGCGGTGCAGGAGTTCCGTGTAAAGGGCCTGTTGCTCACCCCGGAGGGGCGTGCTTGCGGGAGGCAGGTTGACGGATTCATCCCATCCGAGGAGCCCTCCAATGGAGCTGAGGCGGTCAAGACGCTTGAGGTGGGACAGGAGTTCGGTGTAGGGGTGCTGGTTCATGTCGATCGGTCGAATCCTTACCTCTTGGGTGGCTTGGCAACGGAGGCAATCCTAAAGAGGAGCTCCCCGGGGCATGGGAACGGGAGGGAGCCTTCAACGCTTCCGGCGAGGATTTTTTTCGTCGGGAGTCTCCATTTCAAATCCGTGGATATGTTCGGTTTCGCCCGGGGTGGTGAGGACTTTCCAGATGCACCAGGAAAAGAGCAAGGTGACGGTGCCCACCGAAAGGGCCATGATGATCCAGCCTCCGGTATTCATGATGATTCCTCCCCGCCTTCGGGGTTTTCGATTTCATGCGAGAGCTTGCGGAAGTGGGCGCTGGAGTTGACGATCAGGAAGACAAATCCCCCGAGGAGAAGGATGATCGCAAGGGAGAGCCAGGCCACCTGGCTGGGTGCTTCCCCAAAAAGGTCGGCGACGTATCCGGACGGGTTGGCCTCACCGGTGATGAGGTTGTATCCGAAGATGTTTTCCGCGGCCCAGAAAAAGAAGATGCCGAGCAGAAAGACCGGGGTAATGAATTTCATGATCGGACCGAAAATGGCCGGGATGCCCATGCTGGCACCCTGGGCCGCTTCCCGGAAGCCCCTGGGAATGCCGAAGACCCAGGCAAAGACAATGATCTGGGTCGTGGCGAGAATGAAGATGAGGAAGGTCCCGACCCAGAAGTCGAGGGTGTCAAGGGCCTTCAGGTCCTTGGAAAAATAGACGATGAAGAGGGTCCCGAGTCCGGTCATGAAACCGAGGATGGCCACGGACTGTTGCCGGTTGATGCCGAGGGCGTTCTCAAGGAAAGCGATGCCGGGCTGGAGCATGGAAAGGGAGCTGGTCACGGCGGCCAGGAACAGCAGGAAAAAGAAGAGGAAGCCGAAAAACCCGCCGGCCGGCATTTCCATGAAGACCATCGGGAGGACGTTGAACCCGAGGGCGAAGGTGCTTCCGACGGCGCCTGCGGATCCGAGGAAAGCGACGGCGGCGGGAATGGTGATCAGCCCCCCGAGGGCGACTTCGCAGAATTCGTTGGCACTGGTCGCGGCAAGGCCGCTGAGAACAACGTCATCCCTGCGGCTGAGGTAGCTGGCATAGGTCATGATGATGCCGAATCCGACCGAGAGGGAAAAGAAGATCTGGCCTGCGGCCGCGAGCCAGAGCTGGGGATTCTTCAACTGGTCCCAGATGCTGATCCGGCGCAGCTCGAGGGCCGGGTCGGCGGCCGCACGGGTCTCCGCCTCTTCAATGAAGCGTTTCCCGAAGACGGGGGTTTCAATGATTTCGGAGGCACCGTCGGCATCGATGGCGGTTTCCTCAAGGATGACCTTGTTGGGATTCCACATGAAGCCGAGGCCGGCATTGATGGAGTGTTGCGGCTGAGCGGGGTCGGGGGTGCCGAGGGTGAGGACGCGCACGAGGATGATAAAGGCGAGGACGATGAGGGCCGGCATGGCGTACTTGCAGAACAGCTCGATACCTTTGGCCAGTCCCCGGTAGATGAGGTAGAAATTGAGGGCAAAACAGAGGATGAGGAATCCGCCCACCTGGGAAATGCCCTTGAATCCGAGACCACTGCCATCGGCTCCCGCCCCGGTGAAGGCGGCAAAGAACTCACCGACTTCCCCGGGCTCGGAGAAATTCATGCTTCCGGCGAGGAAATTGACCGCGTACCCGAGGCACCAGGCCTCGATGAGGACATAATACATGTAGATGATGATCGGGATGATGATTCCGATGATCCCGAAGTATTTTCCCGAGGGGTGCCGGGTCACGGCATTGAAGATCCCGACGGTGGTATGGAAGCCGCGCTGGCCGCCATAGCGGCCCATGGTCCATTCCGCCCAGCAGATGGGCAGTCCGATGAGGAGGAAGGAAATAAAGTAAGCGACCATGAAGGCGCCCCCTCCATACTCGGCAACCTGTCCTGGAAAACGGAGGAAGTTGCCCAGTCCGACCGCGCTTCCGGAGACCGCGAGGATGACTCCGATGCGGGAATTCCAGGATTCTCTTTTCAATGCCGATCCCATCTTGGGTGCCGACCTTGAAAAGAGTCATGCGGTATTGCGAGAAGAAATCTTCCGGTTTTCCCGCTCACCGGAGACGGGCCATTCCGCTCAGAGGGCGACCGCGTGGCGCTCGCCGCCGCGGAAAAAATGCAGTTGGCGAAGACCCATGGGACGGAAGCGGGAAACGGCCTCGTCGAAATAATGGCCGACACGGTCCGGGGAATGGGAATCCGAACCAAAGGTAAAGGGAATGCCGCGTTTGAGAGCCCACTCGATGATGAGGGGATCCGGATGAATGACAAAATCGCCCTTGATGAGCCCGCTGGTGTTGATTTCCAGACAGGTGCCGGATTCCTTGACGGCGTCGAGAAAAGCGCAAATCGCATCCTCGTGCTCGGTGGGATCGAAGGAACCGGCAAGGGTCGAATAGATGCGGATGACATCGGGATGCGAGAGGCTATGGTAGCGGCCGCTGCGGGCCCCTGCAGCGAGACACTGGAAATAGGCCCGGATCTTTTCGGCATCACTCCGGCAGTCCGTTTCCTGAAGCCATTGTCGAAAGGCGGGGAGCATGTGATGGAGGGACCCGAGGACATAATCGAAGGGTTCCTCGGCAAGGAGGCGGTCCATTTCCCTCATGGCCACCTCGTTGGGATGGATCTCGGCCTCGATGCCATACAGGACCTCAACACCGCGGGCCTCGCCATATTCGCGGGCCTCCTCCACGAGCTTCCGGTAGGCGGGAATGTCCTCCCGCCGCATGCGGATGCCGGTCTGGGCAAATCCCTCGCCGGTCATGGGAATGTGGCAGGTGAAGGTAATCAGGGAAACCCCGTTCCGGGCCGCGGTATCCACGTAGGAGAGGGGGTCCCCGGAGGCATGCCCGCACAGGGGGGTGTGCATATGGCAGTCGAATCGTTTGGGAAGGAGGTCTTTTGGCATTGCTTCTGGAAATGGAATAAAGGGGCAAAGCTTCCGGCAAGAGCGGCTGAACTTCAATCGGAATTGCAATTTCCGGCAAATTGGGAACGGTCCCCCTCATGAAAGCATGGATTGGAACGATTTCGGGGCTGGCGGGAAGTATCATTGCTTTGGGCCTGGTATTGCTGCAGAGCGGTTGCGGACAGGGAATTCCGGATGCGGACACGGCCGCCGCGGAGGGAATCCTGCTTTTTGGCAACGGAGCTGAACCGAAGACCCTCGATCCCCAGCGGGCCACGGGAGTCACGGAGAACCGGATTATTTCAGCCCTTGTCGAGGGCCTGATCGCTTATCACCCGACGGACGACAACCTCCCGGAGCCCGGCGTCGCGGAAAGCTGGGAGGCCAGCGAGGACGCCTCCGTCTGGACATTCCGTCTGCGTGAGGATGCCCGCTGGTCGAACGGGGATCCTGTTACCGCAGAGGATTTTGTCTATTCCTACGAGAGGATGCTGAATCCGGGATTTCCGGGTGAATACGCACAGATGCTTTATGTGATTGAGAATGCGGAGGCCTATAATGCAGGGAGGGTCACGGACTTTGCCGAGGTTGGCGTCGAGGCCCTTGAGGAGCGGATCCTCCGCATCCGGCTGGTGGGCCCCACGCCCTATTTTCTCAATATGCTCAAGCATTACAGCTGGTTTCCGGTCCATCCGGCCACAATTGAGGCCCATGGCGGACCTTTTGACATGAGCGGGGCCTGGACCCTTCCGGAGAATTTTGTCGGCAACGGCGCCTTTGTCCTCGAGGACTGGCAACCCAATCAGTACGTGCTCCTGACCCGCAGCGACACTTACTGGGACCGGGAACGGACGCGCCTGAGCGGGGTCTACTTCTTCCCCGTCGAGGACAGCAACACCGAGAAACGGATGTTTGATTCCGGGCTTCTTCATCTCACGAGTACTGTCCCGACAAACGATATTCCCCGCTTGAAGCAGGAACGTCCGGATATCATGAATATCGACGATTACCTCGGGACCTATTTTTACCGGCTCAACGTGACCCAGGAACCCCTCGACAACCCCCTTGTCCGCAAGGCCCTCGCCTTTGCGATTGACCGGGAGGCGATCGTTGAACGGGTGGCCCTCGGCGACCAGAAGCCGGCCCACGCTTTTGTCCCGGAAGGCTTCATGAATTATCCCTCGCCGGAGCGTCTCGGGTATGATCCGGAGCAGGCGCAGGCCCTTCTTGCGGAGGCGGGCTATCCGGGCGGGGAAGGGTTCCCGGAGTTGTACCTTCTCTTCAACACCTCCGAGGGACACCGGAAGATCGCCGAGGCCATTGTCTCGATGTGGAATGACACCCTCGGGATCAGCATGCAGCTTGAGAACAAGGAATGGAAGGTCTACCTCGATGCCCAGTCGCACCTTGACTACGACGTCGCACGCGCCGGCTGGATCGGCGACTACATGGATCCCATCACCTTCCTCGGGATGTTCACCACCGGTAACGGGAACAACGACACCGGCTGGAGCAACGAACGCTACGATTTCCTCATCAATGCCGCCCGGCGCTCCGAAAGCGAGGCCGAGCATTTCGCCCTTCTCCATGAGGCCGAGGAGATTCTCATGAAGGAGCTTCCGGTTGTTCCGCTCTACTGGTACACCCGGATCTACCTCAAGGATCCCCGGGTCCGTGGCTGGTCCCCAAAACTTCTGGACAACCATCCGATGAAGTACCTTTATCTCGACGATCGTGCCGATGCGGCCGGTAACTGAGCGCTTCCATCCATGTTCAAGTTCATCGCCAGACGACTGGTTCAGGCCGCCTTTGTCATCTTTGTCATCATCACGGTGACCTTTTTCATGGTCCGTTTTGCTCCCGGGGATCCCTTCAGTGCGGAACGCAAGATGCCGGAACACATCAAGGAGCGTCTCATGGCTCATTACGGGTTGGACCAGCCGGTTTTGGTCCAGTACGGCAATTACCTGAAACAACTGGCCCGGGGGGACCTCGGGCCCTCCTTTACGGAAACCCGTTCCGTCAACCAGATTCTAGCCGCGAGCTTTCCGGTCAGCCTCGAACTTGGTGGCTGGGCCCTGCTCATCGCCCTTGGGATCGGGATGCCGATCGGGATTGTGGCGGCCGTCTTTCGCAACACCCTGGCTGACTATGTCCCGATGTCTCTGGCGATGATCGGTATCTGCCTGCCCACCTTTGTCCTCGGTCCGATTCTGGCCCTCGTCTTCGGGGTCTGGCTCGGCTGGTTGAATGTCTCGGGCTGGTTTGTCCCCTCCGACCGCATCCTCCCCGCGCTGACGATCGGGCTTGTTTACGCGGCCGTGATCGCCCGCATCACCCGTGGCGGGATGCTTGAGATCCTCTCCCAGGATTTTATCCGCACCGCAATTGCCAAGGGGGTTCCCTTCTGGCGGGTCATTGTTTTCCATACCCTGAAGGGCGGCCTGCTTCCGGTCATTTCGTTTCTCGGCCCGGCCCTAGCGGGAATCATTTCCGGCAGTTTTGTCGTGGAGACAATTTTCCAGATTCCCGGCATGGGGCGCGAGTTTGTCAGTTCCGCCTTTGACCGGGACTACACCCTTGTCCTCGGGACAGTCATTCTCTACGCACTCCTGATCACGGCGGCCAACCTCCTGGTCGACATCGTCCAGGTGGTCCTGAACCCACGTCTTCGCTTTGAGGAATCCTGAACCGATGAAACCTCAACTCAGCCCCTCCGGAAAACGCCTTCCCGATGTTTCGGTCGACCTTGAGGCAATCGAGTCGGGGACGTCTCTCTGGCAGGATGCCTGGCACCGTTTGCGGAAAAACCACCTCGCCCTGGCCTCTTTCTGGATACTGATCTTCATGGTCCTTTTCTGTTTTCTGGGACCGTTGCTTTCCCCCTACGATTACCGGAGCAACAACCTTGAGAAAACCCTCCTCAATCCGACTGCCGGGCACTGGTTCGGGACGGATGACCTTGGGCGTGACCAGTTGACGCGCGTCATGGTCGGGGGGCGTGTTTCCCTCGGTGTGGGGATTATTGCGACCACTGTCTCCCTTCTCATCGGGGTTACCTATGGCGCCACGGCCGCCTATGTGGGCGGCAAAGTGGACGCGGTCATGATGCGATTGGTGGATGTCCTCTACGCGCTTCCCTTCACGATTTTCGTGATTCTCCTGATGACGATCTTCGAGCGCAGCATCGTCCTGCTCTTTGTTGTTATCGGGGCGGTGGAGTGGCTGACAATGGCTCGTATCGTGCGGGGCCAGGTGCTCAGCCTGAAACAGCAGGAATTCGTCGAGGCCGCCGTTTCGCTGGGCTATTCGACCCGGCGTATTATTTTCCGGCATATCATCCCCAATGTCATCGGGGTGGTGATTGTCTATGCAACCCTGACGGTGCCGGCGGTGATGCTTCTGGAAAGCTTTCTCAGTTTCCTCGGCCTCGGGGTCCAGCCACCGATGCCCTCCTGGGGAAGCCTCATCAAGCTGGGTGCCGACAACATCCAGCTGTATCCGCACTTGCTCATTATCCCCGCCCTTTTCTTTTCCCTGACTCTTTTTTCCCTCAATTTCCTCGGAGACGGGCTGCGTGATGCCCTTGACCCGAAATCGAGCAAGGACTGATCTGCCAACGATACCAGCCTGACATGCCCATCCTTGACGTAACCGATCTAAAGACCTCCTTCCATACCCGCAACGGCGTGGTCCGGGCCGTTGACGGCGTCTCTTTCAGCGTCAACCGGGGCGAAACCCTTGGAATTGTCGGGGAGTCGGGCTCGGGCAAGTCGGTAAGCTGTTATTCCCTGATGGGGCTGGTTCCGCAGCCGCCGGGCCGGATTGAGGGCGGACGGGCCATCCTCGACGGGCGCACGGACCTGTTATCGTGCAGCGCGAAAGAGATGCGGGGGATCCGTGGCAAGAAGATCTCGATGATCTTCCAGGACCCGATGACTTCCCTGAACCCCTACCTGAGGGTATCCACGCAGATGCTCGAAGCGATCCGGATGCATGAAAAGATGAGCCGGCGGGAAGCTCTTTCGCGGTCCATCAAGGCCCTTGAGGAAGTCGGTATCAACGAGGCTGAGACCCGTATCCACTTTTATCCGCACGAGTTCTCGGGGGGCATGCGCCAGCGCGTGATGATCGCGATGGCGATGATCACGCATCCGGAAATCCTCATCGCCGACGAACCGAGCACAGCCCTTGACGTGACCGTCCAGGCGCAGATCCTCGAATTGATCCGGGACCGGCAGAAAGCCAATAACAGCGCGGTTATCCTCATCACTCACGACCTCGGGGTGGTTGCCGGAATGTGCGACCGTGTCAACGTCATGTACGCCGGGAGAATCGTCGAAAGCGGGACCGCGGATGAGGTTTTCCATGATGCCCGTCATCCCTATACAATCGCCCTCCAGCGGAGTATCCCGTCCCTTGGCGAAAAGGGAAAGCCGCTCTACACGATACCCGGATTGCCTCCCGACCTCTCCCGGCCGATTCCGGGGGATGCATTCGCCCTGCGGGAGGGGATTCAGAGTGGAGGCAAGTGGCTCGAAGCCCTGCCTCCCCTGAAACGGATTTCCGAGACCCATTGGGTGCGTGAATCCGATGTCATTCTCCCACCGCTTGAGGAGGTGCTCGATGAAGGATGATTTCCTCCAGCTCGAGGATGTCTGTACCTGGTTCCCGATCACGAAGGGATTCATCCGCAAGCGGACCATCGGGCATGTGCGGGCTGTGGACGGGATCCGTTTCTCGATGAAAAAGGGGGAGATCCTTGGCCTTGTCGGGGAATCCGGGTGCGGGAAAACAACCCTTTCACGGACGATCATGCAGCTGCAACCGGCCACTTCGGGAAAGATCCGCCTTGAAGGGACCGAGCTGACGGCTTTGCCCGCCGAGGTTGTCCGCCGTGAGCGCCTCAACTTCCAGATGATTTTTCAGGATCCGCACGCCTCCCTGAATCCCCGCCTGACGGTGTACGACACCCTCTCGGAGGCCGTCCGTACCCGGCATGAGCACACCGGCCGGAAGCTGGCGGACGCCGTGGGAGCCCTCATGAAAACGGTCGGTCTCAATCCGGCCCAGATGAAGAAGTATCCCCACGAGTTTTCCGGAGGCCAGCGGCAGCGCATCGCCGTCGCCCGGGCCCTTGCCCCCGAACCCCGGCTGATCATCGCCGATGAGCCGGTTTCCGCGCTCGATGTATCCATCCAGTCCCAGATCCTCAACCTCCTCAAGCGCCTTACCGCGGAGATGGGACTCACGATGATTTTCATCTCCCACGACCTTTCGGTAGTGAAGTACATTTCGGACCGCATTGCCGTGATGTACCTCGGGCGTCTTGTCGAGTTAGGAGAGGCCACCGAGATCATGGAGCGTCCCTACCATCCCTATACACGCGCCCTCATCAGCGCCGTCCCGGTCCCGGATCCCGATGTCGAGCGTTCCCGGAAACGGCTTGTTCTCGAGGGGGACCCCCCCACGCCCCTTTTCATGAAAGGAGCCGGTGAACGGCCGCGTGCCGAAATGAAGGAAGTTTCGCCGGGCCATTACGCCTCCGATCCGGAGGCTTTCCTCGAGGAACGGCAAATTTTCACTGGCCGGGTCTGAGCCCTTCGCTTTTCAGCACCGGGACGGGCTAGCCCTCCTCCGCTTCCCGGAGGGAGTCGCCGATTCGCTGCAGATAGGGAAAGGAAAAGAGACCCGTGTTATGGCCATCACTGAAAACAAAACGGATCGCGTAGCGGCCCACCACCTCGTGATCCTCCACGCGGACACCGGGAAACTCCGTCCGCGGGTCGCCGCCGCGGATATTCCCGAAAAGGTCCGGTTCCCCCATGTTTTCCGCGCTTGGAGAGAAGGCCCGGAGCGTTTCCATGGGAAAATAATCCTCCCGTCCGTCCGACCAGCGGATGGCGACCATATCGCCTATCCTGTCGATTGCCCTGGGTGGTGGAATGCCTGCCATGAAGCATGTTTCCTCCCCCGGGCCGCGTTTGTCAAATCAAGGGCCCTGAATCAACCCGTAAAGGAGGTTGACCGCTTCGTGGTTGGAGAGCCTGCCGGTGTTGAGGACGAGATCGTAAGCCTTTGTTTCGGAAAGGGACTCGTCGAAATGTGAACGGGCATACGCCTCGCTGGCGGCATCCCGTTGACGGACTTCCCGGGCCGCTTCCTGTGTGCTGATGCCGAGCCTCCGGCTGGCCCGCTCGACCCGGTCCTCCCTCGGTGCGACGAGACGGGCATGCCTGACGTGCCCCATCCCGCGGGTAATGATATGGGAGCCCCGGCCGATCAGAATGACATTTCCCATTTTCGCAAGGCGGTAAATTGTGTCACAGGTATAATGAAAGAGTTGCCACTGGCTGGGATGAACGCCGAGGATTTCGTTGATGAGGCCCTGCAGGTGATGGTCCCGGTCTTCCGGCATGTAGCGGGCCAGGCGCTCCGGCAGGTCGTGGTCCTCCAGTACCTGCCTGACCAGGTTCTGGTCGAACAGGGCCCATTTTCCGGTCTCCGAATCCGCGTCTTCGTCCAGCTTCCGGATGAGTTCCTCGCTGATTTCGTGACATCTGCTGAAGGACTCCCGCGAAAGGGTCAACGCGACCGGAACCCGCTCGCGGACTTTTGGTGAATCCATGAAATTGCTCTCAATAAAGGCTTCGCAGCGGCGGAAGGATTTTTGTTCTGCATTCATTCCGGTATTCTATCACCCCGGGTCACGGTTAAAAGGATAAAAGAAAGATAACGGCGTTAGAAAAAGCTTTTCGAGCCGGTGCGTAATGTTTTTCCCGGCAATGTCTTACACGCTATTTACAACGCTTATTTATCCTAAATGACTCATCTTCAATGAGGGTCTGGAAATTACTCCTTGTATAATGATGTTTGTGTGCAATAGTACCTAGTCTCTTTGGTTTTATGCCATGTTCATGCAACCGGTAAGGTTTCAAACGTCATGTTGAAACCGGACATCGGAAAGGCGTTCCATGCTTTTCCGGGCATGCATGAGGGAGGAGACTGCGGAGGCGAGCAGTTGAAAATCAACTCAAGTAATCATAATTAGAGACATGAAAGACACCAAACTAAAACAAACGTTCAAATTTGCCGCCCTGTTGTTGGCAGGCATGCCCTTGGCCCTGCAGGGCCAGTCAAGCAGCGCTGATCTGGAGCAGCGCATTGCCGAGCTTGAAGCAGAACTGGAGGAGGCCCGCAGCCAGCTGGTTGAGACGGAAAGCGAGGCAGTCGAGGCCCAGCAGCGCGCCGAGCTGGCGGAAACGGAACTGGCCGATGTCGCGGACGCGGGGCCTTCAAAGATCCAACTGGGCAACTTCAGCATAGGCGGAGCGATCCGGGCCAATTACGTCATTGGTGACTATCCCACCGCATCGGGGCCGTCGCGTGGTGGAGACGGGGGGAATTTCGAGCTCGACACCTTCCGGGTGAATGTGGACTACGCCGACGATGCGGGTTATCTCGGTAAACTGGAGTATCGCTGGTACAACGGCTACAACTTCCTGCACACTGGCTGGGTCGGTTTTCAGATTGACGAGGACTCGCAGGTCCAGGTCGGCGTGAACCGTGTTCCCTTCGGACCCGGTCCGTACGGCATTTCCAACAGCTGGTTCTTCGACCAGCACTATTATGTCGGGCTTTCCGACGACATGGACCTCGGTATCAAATACAGCACGGTCATGGGCCCGTGGAACTTCGATTTTGCCTATTACGTTTCGGATGAGGGCCAGTGGCGCGGGGCGAGCCGTGATTCGGCGCGTTATTCCTACGACATCGTAAAGAATGAAAACGGCAACGGTTATGAAGAACGCAACCAGGTGAATGCGCGTGCAATCTATAATTTCGATGAGGGATCCATGCTGACTTCCCTCGGAGGATCGATCCAGTTCGGCCAGCTTGACGCGGCCGGGACGAGCGGCAGCGACGGGGACACCTTCGCGGCTTCCGTCCATGGCAAGGCCACGGTTGGCGAGGTGAATTTCACCGGGCAGCTGACTTATTACGACTACGACGTCGGTGCTGACAACGAGTGGAATTCGGGCGACCTGGTCGTCATGGGCGCCTACGATTTTGCCTGGCCGGTGGCGGGCAAGGCCTGGATTCCGGCGATTGCCGCGAGCATGACCTTCATCCCGGAAGGGTTGGACTGGCTCGACTCAGTCACCCCCTATGTGGAGTACAGCAACATCATGAAGAACGAAAGCAGCTTCAACGACAGTGAGATGCTGGTCCTCGGCGCGGCCTGGTGGCGTGGGGGCTGGTACATCTACACGGACTTTGCTTATTCCAACGGAAACTACTTCGTCGGTCTGGATGAGTTCACAACTTTCGGAGCCAATCCCAACGATGAATGGCAGAGTCGATTCAACATTAACTTCGGTTACTACTTCTGATGTCCGGAGACGACATCGCCATAGAGGTCCGTAATCTCTATAAGATCTTTGGCAACAGCCCGCGCGAGCGGGCTTTGCCTTTGCTCAAAAAGGGAATGTCGAAGGCTGATATTCTTGAGAAGACGGGTTGCACAGTAGGCATCAATGATGCCACCTTTTCGATCAAACGCCGTGAGATCTTCGTCATCATGGGGCTGTCAGGCTCCGGCAAGTCAACGGTGGTCCGCTGCCTGAACCGTCTTATTGATCCCACGGACGGGGTCGTGAAGATCGGCGGGGAGGACATCGTCAAGGCCACCGAGGAACAGCTGCGGGACATTCGCCGGCGAAAACTGGGGATGGTCTTCCAGAAGTTTGGCCTCCTTCCGCACCGGAGCGTCATCGACAATGTCGGTTTCGGCCTCGAAATCCAGGGAGTGGAGGACTCGAAACGGCTGAAAGCGGCCAGGGAGGCGATCAGCGTGGTGGGCCTCGACGGGTATGAGAACAGCATGACGCAGGAGCTCTCCGGAGGCATGCAGCAACGCGTCGGGCTCGCCCGGGCCCTTGCCAACGACCCCGAGATTCTTCTCATGGATGAGGCCTTCTCGGCCCTTGACCCGCTCATCCGCGTCGGCCTGCAGGATGAACTCCTGGAGTTACAGGCGCGTCTTCACAAGACGGTTGTCTTCATCACGCACGATCTGGATGAGGCCCTCAAGCTCGGGGACCGTATTGCGATCATGAAGGACGGGGCCATTGTGCAGATTGGAACAGCGGAGGAGATTCTCACCGATCCCGCCGACGACTACGTGAAGGCCTTCGTGGAGAACGTGGACCGCTCGCGGGTCATCACGGCCGGAACGATCATGAAAAAGACGGAGGCGGTGACCTATCTGAATGACGGGCCGCACAATGCCACGCGCAAGATGCGGCAACTCGGCCTTTCGACGCTCTTTGTCGTCGATTCAGAGCGCCGTTACAAGGGGTATGTCCGTATTGACGACACCATTGCCCTTGAGAAGCAGGCCAAAGAGGAGGGGCTCAAAGCAGCCGATGTCAAAATCGAACGGATCCTGAAGGATGACGGCAATACGACCAAGGTGGATACACCCATCATGGACCTGCTCAATGACGCCTCGCAGAACCCGCTTCCCTTTGCCGTGCTTGACGAGGATCAGCACCTTAGAGGAATTGTAACCCGACCGGCCATCCTCGCCGGTATCGCAGGAGATTGATCAAATGACTTGGAGCATTCCCATAGGTGAAATTTTTGAAGCCTTTATCAATTGGCTGACGGATTCTTTCAGTGTCATTTTCGATATCATCAGCGGAGTCCTGAACTTCGCCATCGAGGCCCTTGAGAATATCCTCCTGCTGGATCATTCAAAGATTTATCCGGCCCTGACTCTTGTTGTCCTGCTCGCTTTCCTGACGCAGTATGTTGTCGGGCGGTACCGGCCCGGTCTCCGCTGGATCGCAGCGGGGGCGGTCATCGTGGTCGTGCTTGTCGTTGAAGTCTGGAGGTATTCAGTACTTGAATATGAAATAGACCAGGAGACGGGTACAGAAATGGCCGCCACTATCGAGGACCTCGATGCCCGCCTCGCGGACGCCGCTCCTCCGGACTATTCGCGGGGAATCGAAATCCTGCAGTCCATCGCGGAGTCGGCGGAACTGAACACGGCGGGAGAACGCGAGATCGGCAGGGCGGCCCGCAATCTTGAACGCCTCCGACCGGGTCGATTTGACGATGCGGAGGAGGAACTGCTGGATGTCCAGACCGACGCCATGGAGGGGGACTTCGCCCTTTCCGCGCAGAATATGGTCCGTCTGCAGGAAGCAGTCCTATATTACCGTGCCTTGAGCCTTCGGGAGGACCTTGATCGCCTCGAGGAGGATCTCAGGGAGGTGGAAACGGCGGAACTGCGTAGCGAGTTTCTCAACCAGCGTTCCTTTAAGCGCATTTCAATGCGTCTCGAGGCGGCCAGTCAGGTCGACGCCGCATGGGCTTCCGATCCCGCCTTTGCGGAAGCCCTCGGGGAGGTCCAGTCCCTTCTGAAGGGATTTGATCCGAACCGGCTGAACTGGTATCCATGGGTCGTCCTGATCCTTCTCTTCATGATCCTTTGCCTTGCTTCAGCCGGAGGCGGGATGGCGATCTTCACGGGGGTCGGTTTTCTCCTCGTCGTCTCGATGGGATTCTGGGAGGCAACCATGGAAAGTCTGGCGCTGGTTCTTTCGGCGACAATCTTTGCCCTGCTGATCGGGATCCCGGTAGGGATCGCGGCGGCGCGAAACAATGTCGTGGACAAAATTTCGCGCCCGATCCTGGACTTCATGCAGACGATGCCTGCCTTTGTTTACCTGATTCCGGCAGTCCTTTTCTTTGGTCTGGGAAAAGTCCCGGGTGCGATGGCGACCCTCATATTCGCGATGCCTCCGGCTGTGCGCCTGACCTCCCTCGGGATCCGGCAGGTTCCCACGGAGGTGGTGGAGGCGTGCCTCGCCTTTGGTTCAACGCCTCGCCAGCTTCTCTACAAGGCGCAGTTGCCCATCGCCCGGCCGACAATCCTGGCCGGTCTGAACCAGACAATCATGCTCGCGCTTTCGATGGTTGTCATCGGGGGGATGATTGGAGCCGGCGGCCTTGGACAGGAAGTCCTTTCGGGGATTACCCAGCTGAAAATCGGTCTTGGCTTCGAATCGGGCATATCGGTGGTCATCCTGGCCATCTTTCTCGACCGGGTGACCCAGTCCTTTGGGTCCAGATAGACCAAAACGAAAACACTCATCTCAACCACAAAATACATATGAATAAAACAACACGAAACATACTCAGCGTCGGTACGGCCCTGTCGGTTTCTTTGGTGGCCGTTGCCGATACGATCAAAATGGCGTATCCGAACTGGGCCGAAGGCATTGCAATGACCTACCTCGCCCAAGCCGTTCTTGAGGACGAACTCGGATACGATGTCGAGCTGACGCAAGCTGATCCCGGCGTCATTTACGGCGCTGTTGCCAGCGGCGACCAGGATGTCTTTCTTGATGCCTGGCTTCCGCACACCCACGAACCCTACTGGGAAGAATTCGGCGACGAGCTTGAGGACCTTGGCCCGAACTTCGGCTATGGAGTCACAGGCCTCGTGGTACCTACCTACATGTCGATCGATTCAATCGAAGAGTTGAACGACATTGCGGGAGACCTTGACGGCAAGATCACCGGAATCGGCACTGGTGCCGGGATCACAGCCAGGACCTTCGAGGTGATTGAGGAATATGACCTTGATCTTACCCTCGTGACGTCGTCCGGCCCGGCCATGACCGCAGCTCTCAAGGATGCCATCGATAACGAGGAGCCGATTGTCGTGACCGGCTGGAAACCGCACTGGAAATTCGGGCGCTATTCCCTCAAAGTGCTTGATGATCCCCGTGGCATCTACCCGATTGACGGCTGCAAGACAGTGGCCACGAAGGGCTTCAGTGACGAGTATCCGGAGGTTTCGCAGTTCCTGACGAACTTCAACCTCACGGAGGATGACCTTCTTGACCTCATGCTCAAGATTGACGACTCGGATGGCGACGTCGCCGACGTGGCCTTTGAGTGGATGGAAAACAACCGGGCTCTTGTTGATTCCTGGATCCCGCGCATGTAGGCAGTAATCCAACCGACTAAACGGTTTTAAAGGGCGGCCCCATTGAGGGGTCGCCTTTTTTCTTGGTGCGCCCGGGAGGGCGCCTTGGTGATTCGTGGATGTCTGCCGTAAAAGGCATGGATGGATGACGTTAAATGCGATTTCAAACCCGGGGCAATATTGCTAGACTGATTGTGTTCCCGGCGAACAGACCGGCCAATCCACACCCCGGATCCCCATGAAATCGTATGCACTCCGTCTCCCAGCCATCCTGCTTGCAGGCCTCCTGAACATTGCCGCGGCGCAGCCGACGAACAATGCCGTCCGCCTCCAGTATGGTCCGGGGGCCTATCCGGCCTGGGTGGACGCCTTCGCGTGGAGTAATGTCATTGACGTGACTTCGGCCCCCGAACTGAGCCGGACAGCGGTGCCGGGGGACCCCGCGGCCGGGGAGCGCAATTTTGCGGTCTTCGAGGAAGCCCGCGACCTGCTTTACGAAGAGGGTGGGGGCGTTCTTTATTTTCCGGCCGGCGACTATCACTTCACGCCGCCGGATATGGGTTACGGCCCGGGCATGGGCCCGCTGAGTCGGGGACTGATGCTGAAGGAAGGGATTGTCATCCGGGGCGAATTGATGGCAAGGGCGGAGGCCGTGGTCCGCAATCCGGAGGAAGTGCTGGATACGGACTACTCCCTCCAGCCGGAGACCGTTTTCCACTTTCCCTTCACCATGCGGGGAACCGTCCCGGCGCATGCCACCGGGGTCAACGGGCAGCCCGCGGGAACGGAGAATGCCGCGGGGGAAGTCCCCACCCATTGGAACTTCATCGGGATGATGCCGGGGGAACATGAATCCGGCGTGAGTGACGTTGATCGGGTCGGGGTGGTGAATGTGGAACTCGTCGGAGGGACCATTGTCTTCGGCTTCGATACCGAGTGGGCCACCCATATGGGTGCCGAGGGGGCCAAGTGGGAAGCGGCCTCCTTCAAGGTCGACTGGCCCGCCGGCTCCGCCGCGAACGGGGAGGACTGGATCAACCGCGTCCCGAACGGCGAACATTACATGGACTTGATAAACGGGCGTTCCGGCTGGACAAAAGAGGTGGTTTCCGGGTCGGGAAGGCTGGTAATGAACGTCAGGATCACCGACGGAGCCCCCTGGAATGACATGATTTATGTCGACCGCACCGATGCTGAAAGCACCGGGACGGCCGTTGATGCTTTTACCCATTACCGCTTTGCCGGACGGATCATCGCCTATGGCAGCAATGTCTTCATTGCCAATAATGTCCTTGCGCGTCCGACACGGAATTTCGTCCACACACAGCTTCAGCGGATCAAGGGGTCCGGCAACCTTGAGGACCGTTCCATCCTCTTTGATTACGCGAATCATCTCGGGATTGATGTCAACAAGAGCCTGCTCGGGGGGAACCAGGGGCATCCCTCGGTTCATGTGATTGACGGTGACGGGTACTTTGCGAGCAACATTGTCCTCCGGGACAACTGGGTTTTTAACCGTGGCAACAAAGGCTACGAAGTCTCGGGCCGACACGTTGTCATCCGGGACAACCACAATGAACGCTACGTGGCCTCCAACTGGCTTCCCCAAAGCTATATCACGAATCCCGAAGCCTATCCTGAAGCAGTCGACGGGGAAGACATTGACGCCGGTGGAATATCCTTTGACGGCTGGAGCTGGCAGGCCAGTGAGAGTTCTTCCGATTATCTCTCCCGTGGTTATGACCTTGGTGGAATGGATGTCTGGGTGGACGCCTGCACGGTCATCAATACCGGTTCGCGGGGAAATGACGGGGAGGCCATTCTCGGCCAGCGGCACAACAATGTGGAGACCTATTCATGGGCCGTCACAAACAGCACCTTCGGTCCCTATCGTATCGACGGGACGCCGTCGAGCAACCGCGGGGCCAACAGCGGCTATATCGGACCCTATGACATGCATGTTATGGGGCTTTTCCTCACTGGAAACACCGGGCCGGGGGAAATCGGGGTCCTGAAACCGGAATCGAACTACCTCCTCGACGCCACCTGGTTTACCAATGACGGGTTCCAGAACACGCCCCCGAGCGGTCATTCGGATGACTGGCTGGCCCCGGGCAAGGCTGAAGAACCCCACACCGATCCGGTGGAGGCTCCCGCGCTGGCTGCGGAGGAATTGGAATCCGGAGAAGGAGTGGCCCTCTCCTGGGAGGACAACAGTGAGAATGAACTCGGTTTCCGGGTTGAGCGCCGGATTGACGACGGTGACTGGGAGATCATTGCCTATCGTCCCCGTTCAAGTTCCAACGGGGTGGTCGCCTATCCGGATCTTGAGATCGGGAGCACCGTGGGCCAGTTTACGGTTGGTGAGGTCATCCAGACCCAGTGGACCGACTATCTGATCCCGGAGGACGGGGAAGTGGCCTACCGTGTGGTTGCGATCAACGCCGCCAACGATGAGTCCACGGGGATCAGCAACAGCGTCCGTTTAACCTTTGAAGGGGAAAAGCAAAGCTTCGCGGAACTGACCGGGGCCAGCGAAAACCCCGACGGCAGCCTGACCTCGCCCTGGTTTGGCATCTACCGGACACAGGGTCCCAACTGGATCCATCATGCGGAGCACGGTTTCCTGACCATTTCCCTCGTCCTCGACAGCGCGAGCATGTACTTCTACAGCGAGGCCATGTCCGGATGGGTCTGGACAAACTGGGACAGCTATCCGGCCTTCTTTGACTTCACCGGCCTGCGCTGGGTCTATTTCACAAGGCTCAAGGACGCCACCCATGTCTACGATTACGTGTCCGGGGAATGGTCCGTCCTCGATTGAGGTCCGGGCCATCAGGTTTCAGCTTTCCCGGCGCCAGCCTCACTCCTCTTGGGCCTCGAGGCGGGCGGCGGTGGTTTCCCATTCCCCCATTGCCCCGGTGAGTCGGGCCTTCCACGCCTCGTATTCGCGCACTTCACGGGCGGTGCTTTCCCCCCGCTCAAAGAAGGATTTCTCCATCATGGCGGCCTCGCGTTCGCTGATGTGCTTCTCGAGAGTGGCGATTTCGTTTTCCAGCCGGGCGAGCGTCTTGCGCAGGGGAGCGAGGGCCTGCTGCTGGCGGGCCTGGCGGCGCCGGCGTTCGCGGGGATTCTCGGCAGCTTTCTCCGCGGGGGCCTCGCCGGATGAGGCCTCGGGCGAACGGGCGGCCCGTTCCTGGTCGATCTTCCAGAGGTAGTCATCGAGGTTGCCGGGCAGGACCCGGGCCGAGCCGGGCTGGATCTCGAGGATCTTGTTCACGACCGGATTGAGGAAGTGCCGGTCGTGGGAGACGACAAAAGTCGTCCCGGGAAAAGCGAGGAGGGCTTTCTGGAGGACGGCCTTGCTCGCCATGTCGAGGTGGTTCGTGGGTTCGTCGAGGATGAGGAAATTAGCCGGACAGAGGAGGAGGCGCGCGAGGGCGAGGCGGTTCTTCTCGCCCCCGGAAAGGACCTCGACGCGTTTTTCCATGTCGTCCCCGCTGAAGAGGAAGGAACCGAGGATGGAGCGGATGCGGGTTTCCGTGGACCGGACGGGCGGCGCGGAGGCGGCCTCGAAAACCGTCTGGGCGGTGTCCAGTTCCATGCTCTGGTCCTGGGCGAAATAGCCCACATCGACATGGTAGCCCGGTTCGATGGAGCCGGCGTCGGGTTCCTCGCGACCGGCAAGCAGGCGGGCCAGGGTCGATTTCCCGGCACCGTTGATCCCGACCACCCCGAGGCGGTCCCCCCGCTCAACCTTGAGGGAGAAGTCCCGGAAAACACGGGTCCGGCCATAGGCCTTGTGTAGCGAATCAGCCGTGACAACAGTGTGCCCGCCCTTCCGGGAAAGGGGAAACTCAAAGGCTATCGTGCGCTCGGAGGATTCCGTCTCGACACGCTCGATTTTCGCCAGCTGCTTGATCCGGCTCTGGACCTGGGAGGCTTTGTTGGCCTGGTAGCGGAAACGTTCGATGAAGCGTTCAGTCTGGGCTATTTTCCGGTCCTGGCTCTTCCGGGCGGTCTCAAGCTGTTCCTGCCGGGCCATGCGTTGCTCGAGAAAGGAGGAGTAGTTGCCGGTATAGGCAATGAGATTACCGGACTCGATGGAGAGGATGGACTGGCAGAGCTGGTCAAGGAGGGCCCGGTCATGGGAAATGAGAAGGACGGCCCCCGGATAGCCCCGGAGAAAGCCTTCCAGCCAGCGCAGCGAATCGAGGTCGAGATGGTTGGTCGGTTCATCCATCATGAGCAGGTCCGGCTCCGCGAGGAGGAGGCGGGCGAGGGCTATCCGCATTTGCCAGCCCCCGGAAAATTCCCCGCAGGACCGGTCGAGGTCGGGTTCCCCGAAGCCGAGGCCGAAAAGGATCTTCTCGGCCTTCGGCCTCAGCTTGTGGGCCTCCAGATCCGCGAGCTGGTTGCTTACGTGCCCCAACTGGTCCAGTGATTCGGCATACTCGGGTGAGTCCGCCGGAAGGGCCTGCAGGGATTCCTCGACGCCCCGCAGATGTGCCTGGAGGTGCTGAATGTCGCTCGCCGCCGCTTCTACTTCCTCGATGATGGAACGGTCCTGGAAGACGATGCCCTCCTGGGGCAGGTATCCGAATTCAACTTCGGAAAGGGTCTCGATTGCGGCACTGTCGGCCTCCTGCAGGCCGTTGAGGATCTTCAGGAGGGTCGTTTTGCCACTCCCGTTGGGTCCGACCAGGCCCGTCCGCGCACGGGGATGCACGCTGAAGGAAGCCTCCTGAAAAAGGGTTTTCGGACCATAGGCGAGGTTGAGGTTACGGACGTTCAGCAACATGGTAAAAACGCGTTATTGTGGATCCCTTGCCGGTGCGCGCAACGGGATTCCGAGGCCCGGATAACCTTTTCCGGGCAATCAGCGTCCCTCGAGAAGGGCGTCCCGGAAGGAGTCCTTGACGGGATTCTCACCGAGCCAGATGGTGTAGTAAGCCTGTGCGAAATCGGGCCCCTCAACGGTGACCAGGGGCTCGCCATTGAGACTGAGGGTGGTCCCCTTTTCCGGGAGATAGGAGAGGGTGTAGCGGTCCCCTTTGCCCACATCCACGTAGGCGGCATGGAGGCGCTCAAGGCGGTCCTGGATCGAGTCCAGTGTTTTCTCGTCGACATTACGCCGCAGAAACTCGCTGCCGCTTTTACGGAATTCCTCGGCGGTTATTTCAACCCTGTATTCGAGGACAAGTTGTTTGGCGACATCCTCCAGGGGGTCGGCTCCGGGCTTTTCCGCGTCCATGTAGAGGGCACCCTCGTAGACCTTGATGAACATCCACCGGAAATTGCCCTGGCCTGTCTTGAGGAGGGTTTTTCCATCAACCTCGACGGAGTCCTCGAAAGCGGCAAGGGCCGGGGTCTGCGCCAGGCCCAGGAGGCACAGGAAGAAAAGAAGGGAAAGCGTGTTTCGGTTCATGGCCAAAGATCGCCAGATTGACGCTGTTATCAACTTAATTGGCCAATCCGGTTGGCATTCGGGCTCTCCCGAGTAGGCTGTTGAATGGCTCAAACATCAGCATCCAAGCGTGTTTTTATCGGTGGGATTTCCGGTGGAATCGGTTCCTCGATAGCGAAAAACCTTTCATCGCAAAACTGGACCGTTGGCGGCATGGGTCGACCGTCCGAGAAGTGGGACGCTTTCCGCGAAGCCCATCCGGATTACCAGTTGCACGAGGCTGAGGCAACGGATTCCGGCGCCGTGGCGTCTGCGATAAAGGCCTTTGCCAAGGAAAACGGGGGCCTCGACGCCTGCGTCCATGCCGTCGGCAGCGTTTTCCTGAAACCGCTCCACATGATCACGGACGAGGAGTGGAAAACCTACCTCGACGCGAACCTGAACAGTGCCTTTTATGCGGCACGGGCCGCCATCGGGCCGATGCGCCGGCAGAAGGCCGGGGTTTTTCTTTTTTTCAGTTCTGTCGCGGCCGAGATCGGCATTTCGAATCACGAGCCTGTCGGGGCGGCCAAGGGCGGAGTCGCCGGGCTGGCTCGTTCGATCGCGGCAACATATGCCAGCCTTGGCATCCGGGCCAACGTCATTGCCCCGGGATTGGTCGACACCCCGGCGGCGGGCATGCTTACCTCCAGCGATCAGGCTCTGCGGATATCGGAGAAAATGCATCCCCTCGGCCGTATTGGTGACCCCGTGGAACTGGCCTCCCTTGCCTCCTGGCTGGTTTCGGAAGAGGCCTCCTGGATGACGGGACAGGTGATCTCGATGGACGGCGGAATGGGGGCGATTGTTCCCAAGCCGCGCGTCTAGAGGGGACGACATGGCCTTGTCGAGGGGAATGAAGGCGGGGTACGGCTCCGCGGAATTCGGCCTTGCCGGCGGCGAGCTGCTACTCCAGCTGTACCTCCTTGAATATTACATTCGCGGGGTCGGGCTGAGTCCGCTGCTCGCGGGTGTGGCCCTCGCGGTGGCCATCCTCTGGGACGCCGTCACCGATCCGCTGATGGGCGGACTGGTCGACCGCACCTCAACCCCATGGGGACGCTTCATTCCGTGGCTGGCCTCCGGGGGTGTTCTCTTCGGGGCCGGCCTCGCCCTCCTCTTTAATCCTCCGGGGATGGAGTCGCAGGTGCTCATATTCATGTACCTGCTTTTTAGCTACATATTCGTGAACACGGGCCTGACGATCATCGGGGTTCCCCACATCGCCCTTGGCGGGGTCCTTTCCCCGGACACCCATGAACGGACGGAGCTCTACGGATGGCGTCTGGTTTTCGGGACCTTCGGGCTTTTTGCGGGAATCCTTGCCCCTCTTGCGGCGGCGGGTTTCCTCGACGTGGACGTCGCGACCTCCGGCGGCCTGGCCGACAGCAGGCGGCTGGGCAGCATCCTGATGGGCGGTGCGATCATCCTGACGGCGGGGATCACGGTTGCCGCGACCTGGAAGCGCTCCATCAACCTCCCGGTTCCGCGCGAGGCCTTCAAATGGAGGGACTTTTTCCTGAACATGGGCCGGATTCTCCTCAATCCTGTTTTCCTGCCCTTTTTCGGGGCCTTTCTCCTCGTGGCCATGGGCCGGACCATGAATGCGACCCTTGCGCTGCCGTACTACAAGGACAGCCTTGACCTTCCGGAGGCCGCCATCCAGGGACCCATCCTGAGCGTCTTCACCCTTGTGATTGTTCTTTCAGTGCCGCTTTGGGTCTGGCTTGGCAGGCGTTTCGGGAAAAAGCTGCCGGCCTTTGCGGGCCTTTTCACGCTCGGGTTGATGACCATCATTGCCTACCCGCTCTTCCCGGAAGGGTCGGTGGCGGGACCGGTCGTGGCGGCTATTATCGGCGGGGCCGCCGTGGGGGCCATCGTGCTTGTGGAATCGCTCGTCACGGATATTGCGGATGAGGATTTCGTGCGCAACGGGGAGGACCGGGAGGGCATTTACTTCGGCTTCTGGCGCATGGGCCAGAAAATCGCGCGCTCCGTGACCCTCGGCCTGACCGGCCTCCTGCTTTCCGCAATCGGTTACGAGGAAGCCCTTGCGGAGCAGTCCGAATCGACCGACCGGGCCCTTGCCTGGCTCTTTGGCGTGGGCGTGGGCGTGCTCTTTCTTGCCGCAAGTCTGGTTTTTCTGAAAACCCCGATCGACCGGGAGCGCCAGGAGTCCATCCAGCGCCGGAAATCGGAAATCCTCAAACAGGAGTCAACCTCATGACAATTCCCTTTATTGTCCTCAGCGGCTGGGCCCTTGTTGCCCTCTGCTTTTTTGCCCTCTGGATTCTCGCGGTGCGGCGGCGCAATGCCGGCTGGGTCGATGTCGGCTGGAGTTTCAGCCTTGTCCTTCTCGTGGGCTGGTATGCCCTTCAGGCGGATGGTGTGCCCTGGCGCCGGCTCTTTTACTTTCTCCTCGTGGCCTTCTGGGGATGCCGTCTCGGCTGGATGATCCTGCGCCGGCTTCTCCGGGAAGCTTCCGAGGACCCACGGTATCGATTTCTCCGTGACCACTGGGGAAAGCGTGCCGACCTTCGTTTCTTTTTCTTCTTCCAGGCACAGGGGGTGGCCAATCTCCTCCTCGCCGCCCCGTTCCTCCTCCTCATGCATCTTCCGCGACCGGCCCCGGTGGCGGCTGACTTTCTCGGAACGGCGCTCATCCTCCTTGCCGTGGTCGGGGAAACCATTGCTGACCGCCAGCTGGCGCATTGGAAGGCCGACCCGGCGAACAAGGGAAGAACCTGCCGGCGCGGCCTCTGGGGCGTTTCGCGACACCCCAACTACTTCTTCGAGTGGCTGCACTGGACCGGGTATCCGGTCCTCGGGCTGGCCCTGCTGGGGACCCCGCTCGCCGTCTGGTGGCCGCTGACCCTCCTCGGTCCGGTGGTGATGCTGGTTCTGCTTGTGCAGGTGACGGGCATTCCCTATACGGAAAAGCAATCATTGAAAAGCCGGGGGGATGACTACCGGGCCTACCAGCGCGAGGTTTCGGCTTTCTTCCCCTGGTTTCCGAAGTCACGTCAACGACCTGAACGCATATGAAACTGATTAAACTGGCGGAAGAGCGCCGCCTGCCGGATTGCCTCATCCGATACGGGATCCGCCGTCTCCTCGCACAGCGTCTTGCGCGGGAGGAAGGGGCCGGACGCGAGGAAAGTGTGGACGCCTTTGTGGCCGGCTTGAAGCGCAGCCCCATCGCCGAGTCCACGGACAAGGCCAATGAACAGCACTACGAGCTCCCTGCGGAGTACTTCCGGGAAGTCCTCGGCCCCCGGCTGAAATACAGTTGTGGATGGTGGTCGGAGGAAACTGATTCCCTTGCCGCGAGTGAGGAGGCCATGTTGCGCCTGACCTGCCAGCGGGCGGAACTGAAGGACGGACAGGCGATCCTCGAACTGGGATGCGGATGGGGAAGCCTGACCTTGTGGATGGCGGAAATGTATCCCGACAGCTCCATCACGGCCGTATCCAATTCGCGTACCCAGCGGGCCTTCATCCTTGAACGTGCCGCTGAAAAGGGACTCGCGAACGTCGAGGTCATCACCGCCGACATGAACACCTTCCGCCCGGCAAAGAAAGTCGACCGTATCGTCTCGGTGGAGATGTTCGAGCACATGAAGAACTATCACCGCCTCCTTGAGAACATCAGCACCTGGCTCCATCCGGGGGGGAAGCTCTTTGTCCACATCTTCACCAATCGCCGCCTTGCCTACCACTTTGAGGATTCCGGCAGCGACGACGACTGGATGGCGACACATTTCTTCACCGGTGGAACGATGCCGAGCGACGACCTCCTCCTGCGCTTTCAGGACGACCTCCGGATTGAGCGGCACTGGCGGGTGAACGGAATCCACTACAGCCGGACGCTTGAGGCCTGGCTGAAACTCCAGGACAGGCGGGAGAAGGCCATTTTTCCGATTTTCGAGAAGACCTACGGGAGTCGTGAGGCGGCCCGCCTCTGGATCCAGCGGTGGCGGATTTTCTATTTGGCTTGCAGTGAGCTCTTCCGTTACAAGGGTGGACGTGAATGGATGGTGTCACACTATCTGTTCAGGAAACCCGACTGAAATAAAAACTGCATGTCTTTGATTAATCTATGGCCCCTCCGGGCCATGGGGCTGTTAGCAGCAACCAGCCTTCACGCGATTGAGATTGAGAGCGAGCAGATCATTGATCTGGAAGCCTTCATCGTGGAGGAAACCGCCCGGACGCAACATGAAACGCTTTCCCCGCTCAGTGTTCGGGTCGATTCCCTTTTCGGGGGCGACCGTACGGTGGCGGAGATCCCGCGTTCGGTGACGGTCCTCTCGCCCGAGTTGCTGGACCTGCTCCGGATCGATTCCTACGAGGCCCTGGACCGGGTCGGCGCGGGAACCCAGCGGGTGAATTACTTCGGCCTTGCGGGGTCGGCCTTCCTCCGGGGGGCGCGGGCGGGAACCTATTTCAAGGGCATGCTGCGGGCCTACCAGCGCAATGAGATGCCCATGAGCTTCGGATCCCTGAGCGGGCTTGAGATCATCAAGGGGCCGGTCCCCGCAGCCTTTTCCCCGACCCTTGTCGGGGGGGCCGTCAACCAGCGCCCGAAACGTCCGTATTACGACGCCCCACGCGGCTCGGTGGAGATCGGCGTCGGGTCCTGGAAAGAGCGCCGGCTGCAGGTCGATTACGGAGCCCCCCTTCTTTTCATGGGAAAACCGGCAGCGTATCGTTTTTCCTATACCGGACACCGGTCGGAACGGTTTTACAGGGATGTCCCGAATGACTATGACTCCCTTTACCTTGCCGCCAAGGTAAAGCTGTCGGAACGCAACCGCCTCTTCCTTGCATCGGAGTTCTTTGACTACCGCAGCAGCGAGATCCCCGGCGTGAACCGGCCGACACAGGAACTCATCCGCTCCGGAGAATACGTGGTCGGGGAGCCGCCTTCCCTGACCTCCCCGGAGTGGGGCGGGACAGTGGTCCGCCCGCTTCTCGAATTCCCCTTTTCCCTTGCCGTCAACCCGCAGCTCTTCGCCCTCGCCATCCCCGGTGAGCTCGCCCGGGAGGACCTCGGTCCCGGCCTGCGCTCGACCCTTCTCGACCTCAGTGATCCCGGAGTCCTCTCCGGCCTCTACACCGTCCGTCCGGAAGAGGAGGTCCCCGGGTTCGCCCGCGACGCCCTCGACGCGGCGGCGGAGCACCTCGCCGCAGTCGAGGTCAAGCCACAGGACGCCTTTCTCTACACCCCGGAGTACTTCGAGGCCGGGGGGGCGGTTCTGACGACCCGCCTCCCACGCGACCGCGTCCTTTCCGACACCCGCGACCGGGCCGATTCGAGGGATTACCTTCTCTTTGCCGAGCTCGAGACCCGGCTCCCGGGTGAAAGCCTCCTCCTGAACCGCTTCTTCCTCGAGCATCTGGAAACGGAAAAGGCCTCCTCCTACGGATTTGCCCTGAACACGGACCAGCTCGTCCTGCAGGCCCGGAGCGAGTGGCAGCTTCACTACAGCGGCGTGTCGACCCTTTCCGTCGGGGGCGATCTTCGCTTCACGGGTGCGACCACCCTGCAGGACTTTGACGCCGAACCCTTTTCCCGGAGGGATCTATCACGGGAGAGCGTCAGCGACAACTCGGTCGTCATTGCCGGCGGGCAGCGGGGACCGGACGGCCTCAACCACTGGTCGAGTTTCGGGACCGCGAGCCAGGACTCGGAGCTGTTCCAGGCGGCCCTCTTTGCCGGCGGGATGTGGCAGCCCCGCGATGCCCTCGACCTTCATTACGGGGCGCGACTGGAAAACGCCTGGTGGGAAACCGATCTGCCGGGGGCTGTCGACCGCGCCGGTGCTGACCTGCGCGCCGCGCGTTCCAACCGCTCACAGACGACCCTCTGGCAGGTGCACCTCAATCCCCACTACAGGATCTTCCCGGGGGTCCAGCTTTACGGTGCCCTCCAGTTCGGGAAAGCGCTCGCGCCCGGCGACGGCGGGACGGTTTCCGGCGAGGAGAGCTTCACCGACGCCGAGCTGGCCGAGGCGGGTGTCAAGGTAAGCCTGCTCGAGGGGAGCCTTTACACCACCCTTGCCGCCTATCACTGGGACCAGTCGACCTTTTCCACCCGAGACGCTGCCGCCCGGCCCCTTCGCGCCCGCGGCCTGGAGTGGGAAATGACCTTTTCGCCCTCCGAGAGGGTGACCCTGATCGGGGCCGCGACGGCACAAAGGGTGTATCTGCGCGCCGATACGCTCGGGTTCGGCGCCCTGCCCCAGGACGAGCAGGGATGGGCCCTCAACGGGGGCATCCTCAACGCCGCCGACGGGCGGACCGCCCCGGAAAATCCGGAAGGGGTTTTTGCGGGCATGCCCGAGCTTTCGGCCCATCTTTACCTTGCCCTGACCCTGCCGGGGGGATTCCGCGTCTCGGGTGGACCCGTCTGGCGTGATGGATATTTTCACGACATGGAACGGGCCATGCGGATTCCCGGTTACACCCTCTGGAACGCGCAGCTCCGCTATGAGGCTGAATCCTGGTGGGTCCGCCTGCATGTCGACAACCTCCTTGACCGCGACTACTGGATCGGGCAGGAACCGGTCTTTTCCGCCGGGACCCTCATCCTTCAGGGCCCCGCCCGGCAGTTCGTCCTTTCCGCAGGCCTGGAGTTCTGAGCAAGGCGGCTGGGCTGGGATAAAAGGGATGTATCAGCATTCAACGACATTCACGGCGAGGCCGCCCCGGGAGGTTTCCTTGTATTTGCGGCGCATGTCTTTTCCGGTGTCGCGCATCGTCCGGATGACGGCGTCAAGGCTGACGGAGTGTTGGCCGTCTCCGCGCAGGGCGATGCGGGCGGCGTTGATGGCCTTGACCGCCCCCATCGCGTTGCGTTCGATACAGGGAATCTGGACCAGGCCGCCGACGGGGTCGCAGGTGAGGCCGAGGTTGTGTTCCATCCCGATTTCGGCGGCGTTCTCAACCTGCCCGGGGGTCCCGCCCATGATCTCGGCAAGGGCCCCGGCGGCCATGGAGCAGGCCACTCCGACTTCCCCCTGGCAACCGACGTCGGCCCCACTGATGGAAGCGTTTTCCTTGAAGAGGACCCCGATGGCCCCCGCCGTGAGGAGAAAGGGACGGTGCCAGCAGGGATCCTTGCTGTTCAGGAAGCGGTCGCTGTAACGCATCACGGCCGGGATGATTCCGGCGGCCCCGTTGGTCGGGGCGGTTACGACACGCCCCCCGGCGGCGTTTTCCTCGTTCACGGCAATGGCGTAGAGATTGACCCAGTCGAGGATGGTAAGGGTATCGCGCAGGGCCGATTCCGGGCGCTGGCACAGTTTTTCATGAAACCCGGGGGCCCGTCGCTGGACCCTCAGCCCGCCAGGAAGGGTTCCGGTCGCCCGGCAACCGCGCTCCAGGCAGGCCTGCATCGCTTCCCAGATGCGGTCAAGACGCGCGAGCGTCTCTTGCCGCGGGCGCCAGGCGTCCTCGTTTTCAAGAACGATGCGGGAAACAGGATACCCGGCCTGAAGGGCCCACGAGACAAGGGTTTTGGCATCGGAAAAAGGGTAGGGCGTTTCCGGGACCGGGGGAGGGGGCTGGCTCCGCTCCCTTTCCTCCACAATGAAGCCGCCTCCGATGGAGTAATAGGTCCGTTCGAGCAACGGCGTTCCCGTGGTGTCGGATACCGTGAAGCGGATACCGTTGGGATGGTAATCAAGCCCTTTCCGGCGGTTGAAGTGGAGGTCCTTCTCCGGGTTGAAGCTGAAGCTCTTTTCCGATTCGTGCTCGAGGGTGCCGGATTTGACCGCCGCATCATAGTAACCGGGGATCGCTTCCGGATCCACGGTTTCGGGGGCCTTTCCGCGCAGGCCGCAGACGATGGCCCGGTCCGTCCCGTGACCCTTGCCCGTCATCGCCAGGGATCCGAAAAGCTCCACTTTGACCCGTTCGCTTCCCTTGAGGGAAGCCGCCTCCCGGGCAAAGGCCGCAGCCGCCCGCATCGGTCCCACGGTGTGGGAGGAAGAAGGGCCGATCCCGATGGTATAGAGGTCGAGGATGCTCAATTTCATTCCCGAGGGTTAACCATTTGGTTAGGTGCGGGCAATGCGAATCGGAGGCGGGTTTTCAGGGGGCGCTGATCCAGACGTGGGAGCCCTCGGGAAGGGCGGGGAAGAGCTTGATGAGGTCGGCATCGCGCATGAGGAGGCACCCGTGGGAGCGGTTTTCGGGGAAGGCCTCGGGGTGATTGGTCCCGTGGATATAGATGTACCGGGCAAAGGAATCGATACCGGGGCCGGCGTTGAGGCCCTCCTCGAGGCCACGCAGGCGGAGGATGCGGGTGGTGACGAAGGTGCGCTGGCCGGGGCCGCGGTCGGCCCGGTCCTGCCAGCGTTCCCCGGTGGAGACCCGGCCCTTGAAGATCGTTCCGGGCGGGGCGTGGTGGCCGTGGCGGGAGGCGATTTCGTGGAGGCCCCATGGGGTTCCAAGGGAATCCTGGAGGCAGGAGCGGGGCCGCTGGCCGGAGGAAACGGGGTAGAGGCCGACCCGCTGCCCGTCCCGGAAGTGGTGGACTTTTTTCTCGCCAAGGTCGACCACGAGGACATTTTCCGTTCGGTTTAATCCGCGTTCCGCGAGGCGGGACAGATACGTTTCCAATTCCTTCACGAACAGCTTAATGGCACACTCAATCGGCATTGTTGGCGCAACCGGCGCCGTCGGGCAGGAACTCCTCCGGCTCCTGCATGAGCGGAAGTATCCCTTCAGTTCAATTAAACTACTGGCCTCCGCGCGCTCGGCGGGCAAGGAAATCCGTTACGGGGACGAGGTCTATACGATCGGGGAGGCGGTTCCGGAAGCCTTTGAGGGGCTCGATGTGGCCCTTTTCAGCGCGGGGGCCTCCATCAGCCGGACCCTGGCTCCGGAGGCGGCGAAGCGCGGCTGCGTGGTCGTCGACAACAGCTCCGCCTTCCGCATGGACCCGTCGGTCCCGCTCATGATCCCGGAAATCAACGCCGGGGCGGCGGCCCGGCACGAGGGGATCATCGCCAATCCGAACTGTTCCACCGCGATCACCCTGATGGGGCTCTACCCGCTCCACCTTGCCTTCGGGCTGAAGCGCTTTGTCGCCTGCACCTACCAGGCGGTTTCCGGCAGCGG
>JAWLGH010000024.1:0-39038 GCA_041685165.1 Oceanipulchritudo sp.
AGGGGGAGAAGAAGACGCTTCCCCGAAAAAGGTCAATTGCATTTCCTTCCCCCATTCTCCAAATCGAAATCGAAATCGCAGCCAAGGGCGCAGCCGCAGCCGGGCACCCAATTGATTTCGATTTCGGTTATTGACCCATGCGCTCCTCGCAGGATCCCCCCCTCCCCGACAAAAAACAGACAGGGCGCCCCGGTCACCCGGGAACGCCCTGCTGTAGTATGTTTATGGAGAGGGAGTCTCAGCGGGGAATGTAGACCCAGCTGCCGCTGTCGTCCTGGCTACCGAGGTAGATGAACTTGCCGAGGCTGAGCGAGATAACCCACTGGTCGGGAGAGAGGTTCCCGCTGTCGGTGAAGATCCAGCCCATGCTCTCGGTCTGGATCCACCCGGGTATGGTGAGGTAACCTTTTTCCGCCGCAAAGGTCCAGGCCGCCCAGTTGCTGAAGGCCGGGAAGGCACCCACGTAATCCACCTCCTCGAGGAAATCATCCTCGGGCAGCGGAACCACGTTGGACGGGTCGAGGGCCGGGCTTCCGGCTCCGGGCGCCCCGAGGATCACTTTACCGTCCTCTTCACGGGTCACCGGAATGCCGGCGTCGGCGACGACGCTGTTGTTGTTTGCCGCGTCACTGATCAGGTCCACGGCGTCGACCCCCGAGAAGTCGTTGGCGTCAATGAGGACGTCATCAAGGGTTGTCGAGGTGCTGCTCTCAATGAGGTTCCCGACAAAGGCGCTTGTGCCATCGGCAACGGCATCCTGGACAATGTTGTTCTCCGTATTGTTGTCGAACTGGAGCCATTCCGCGTAGTCAAGGAAGACGGAATTCCAGACCTGGTAGCGACCGGCGTTGCGGATGCGCAGCGCACGTCCTTCACCGGGGCCGTTCGAGACAAAGGTCATGTTCGAGAAGACCCCGAGGCTCAGGGGGGTGTTGGTCTCGGGGGAGTCCGCACCATCCCATTCACCGCCGCTGTCACCGTCGCGCTCGATTCCGAAGATGTCCGTGAAGGCGCTCTGGAGGACGACAATGTTCTGCCCCTTGCCGCGGTAGCCCTGGTCAAGGTCGACGGAGTCGTCCTCGGCATAGGCAATGACAAAGTTGCGGATGTTCGCGGTTCCGCCAAAGATCTCGATCCCGTCGTCCCCGGAAACGAAGATTTCGATGTTTTCAAGTTTGGTCCCGCTGCCGACCCCGCCAAGGGTCAGGCCCTGGATTTCGTCCCCGTCCTCACCGGTGAGGGAGATCCCCGTGTGGCGGATGGAAACGTACTCCATCGTCCCCGCGGAGTGGCCGTCGTCGGTTCCCCCGTAGGTCAGGTAGCTGGTCTCGGTGGCGGTATCGAGCCCGTGACGGCCGATCGGGTTGAGGCCCTCGATGAGGTTTGTCAGGACGAGGTCCGGATTGGCGACATTGTCGGCGTCGGTGGCGTCGGCGTTGATGGAGGCGTCCCCGAGGACAATGACCCCGGCCCAGAGGCTGACGTCATTGTGGTCGAGGTCGTTTGTCTGGGCCTGCACGGAGGTGAAGACAATCGGGTCCTCCGGCGTCCCGACGGCATTGATCGTGGCCCCGGAGGTCACAATCAGCGTGCTCGCCAGTTCGGCGTCCGCGTCGTCGGCGTAGATCGTCACGCCCGGCTCGATGGTCAGGGTGGTGCCGGGGGTGACATAGGTCACGCCTTCAATGAGCCATTCCGAACCGGCGGGGAGGGTTGTGTCCGCGTCGATGAGCGGACCGAGTTGTGTCTGGGCGGAGACCAGGCTGGTCCCCGCGAGGGTGAGTGCTGTCAGTAACAACGGTGTTTTCATGTATAATCGGGTTTTTGTGTTATGTTCTTCGGGAGATTATTCGAATGTATAGGTGAAGCTGATACCGTAGGTGCGTCCGGTCTGGAAGCGCTCGTAGGTGAGGTCCGGTCCGTCCGCGACGGCGTAGAACTTCTCAAAGTCCGGGTCGAGGAGGTTGGTCGCGCTGAGCTTCATTTTCCAGTTGCCGCCGATTCGCTGGGTGTAGCTCAGGCTGAGGCGCCCGACCCCCGTCTCGAAGACGTTTCCAAGGCCGGAGTTGTTCGGGTTGACCACCGAGAGGCGCTCGTCGGTATAGTTGTAGGAAAGATTGAGGTACGTCCCGAGGGCGTCGTTGTCGTAGGCGAGGTCAAGGTTCACGATGAAGGGCGACTGCCCCACGAGCTGACGGGTGTCCGGCGAACCGAAGAAGAGCTGCTCGTCCTCGGGCACGTCGACCTCGGACTCGATCAGGGAAACATTCCCCCCCGCCGAGATGCCGGTGAAGCGTTCGGAAAAGCGGTCAAGGTTCAGGCGCCATTCAAGTTCAAGCCCGTAAACGGTGCCGGCGGATACGTTCTGGGGCACAATGTTGCTCCGCTGGAAGGGCTGCAGGTCCAGGTTGTCGATGGCCCCGTCCCCGTTCGTGTCCTGTCCTCCGAAGAAGAGGACCTCGATGGGCTGGTCCATGTCCTTGTAGAAGGCCGAAACGGCCAGCAGTTCGCGTCCGTCGATGAACCATTCCCAACGGAGGTCGAGGTTGTCGATGACGGTCCGCTCAAGCTCGGGATTCCCCTGGAAACGGTCCCCGGTGAAGGAATCCTCGATCACCACCGGTGAAAGTTCCTTGAAGGAGGGCTTGGCGATCGTCCGGCCATAGCCAAAGCGCAGGTTCTGGTTCGGGGTCAGGGTATGGACGAGGCTGAGGGCCGGAAGCAGGTCGTCGGCATCAAAGCCTCCCTCACGGTTTTCCACCCCCTGTTGCTCGAGCAGCTGGAGAACGTTCATTTCGTTCGATTCCCAGCGGGCCCCGCTGATCAGGCGCCAGTCCTCAAGGAGGCGGAAATCCCCCATCAGGTACACCGCCCGCACCGAGCCGTCGGCCACATAGTTGTTCCCGGAAATCCCCCGGGTGATGAAGTGCCGCCCGCTGAGGGCCGGAAGCAGGTTGTAGCGGTCGATCGTCCCGTCCCCGTCAAGGTCGGTTCCCTCGACTTTGTCAAAGTCGAATCCGATGTAGGGATCGGTATAAATGCCCCGGATCAGATCCGTGTCCGGTTGTCCCTGCCAGGTCAGCGGGGAGACATTGTAGGTGAGTTCGTTGTATTCACGGTCGGAATCAGAGACGAGCCCCCCCCACTTGACTTTGGAGGCCTCGAACAACGGCAGGGTGAAATCAAGGCTGGTTTCGTTGTTGTCCTCGATCATGTCCCGGTAGCGGCGCACCGGCGGGTCGAGGTCCGAGGTGTTCACCCGGCGATACTGCTGCTCCTCGTAATCCCATGCCGTGAAGAGGGTCCGGTAGTCCGGCTGGTCCTGCGTGCTTTCGCTCAGGGATACCTGCCATTCCACCTCAAGGTCGCCCAGGGAGACGAGAAGGTGCTTGCCGTCAAGCTGGCCCGAGCTGACGCCACGCTCCGTGTAGAGGACCGAAATGGCCTCAAAGAGGTTGTCCCCGCTGAGGGCGGAGTTGAACCCGTCACCAATTCCCAGCTTGATCTCGTCCTCCGCCGACTGGTTGTGCAGGAGGGTCAGCGCCACTTCGTGATTCTCCCCCGCAAGGTAGGCCACTTTCCCGAAGGCCCCCCAGTTCACGCTCTCGAGCGAACGGGTCACCCCAAGCGGGACGTCTCCCCCATAGGGATCGTCAAGGACACCCAGGTACTCGTTTATCCAGGTCAGTTTGGACAGGACTTCCGGTTCAGTTGTGTAGACCTGCGCCGACGGCCGGAATTCGTCCGGGGTCGCCCAGCGGGCCTCAATCCCGTCCTCGTAGTAGGCAAAGTCGCGGTCCCAGGTCAGGCTGACGGTGTAGCCGACCTTGCCCGAGCGCCCAAGGTCATGGGTGTTCCCGAAGGAAAGGTTCACCCCGTGCGAGGGAGCCGCCTCGTCAAGGAGGGGATAGAAACGCCGCGGAAATTCGCGCGTGATCGCATCGAGTTTGCGGGCCACGCTGAGATCGCCCTGCAGGGCCGCGCCTGTGGCCGTGTCCGTCGAGCGCCCGGACACCTTCGGTATCTCATCGGAGGGGACCTGGGTCCGCGGACGATCGTCAATTCCGTCCGCCTTCCAGTCCACTCCCTGTCTGGAGACCATGATGTCCTCACCTGTGGTATTGCTGTTGTAGCTCGCCGAGCCCCCCGCCCTGACAAAAAAATGATCCGGAAAGGACTTTGTCTGAATGTTGACGGATCCCCCTGAAAAGGATCCCGGCTGATCCGGGGTAAAGCTCTTGGAGGTCACGATCGATTCCAGAAGGTCGCTCGGAAACTGGTCCATCTGCACGGCCCGCCGATCCGGGTCCGCACTCGGGATGGTCGCCCCGTTGAGAAGGGTGTTTGAATAACGATCCCCAAGGCCGCGGATGTAGACATACTTGCCATCCACAACCGAGGCCCCGGTCACCTTCGTCATCGCCTCCGCGGCATCCTCGAGCCCCAAACGGGAAAAGGCTTCACCCCCGATGGCGTCCCCGATCGAAACCGAGCGCTGCCGGTTTTGCAGAAGGGTCGCCTCCGTGCTCCGGATCACTTCCGCGGTCACCTCGAGGGCGGCCAGCTCAAAGATGTCCCCATCTTCCGGGTCGGCCTCCTCGCTGGGCTCATCGGGCGCTTCCCGTCGCTTCGGCAGGGGCACGTCTATCCGTGCCGTTTCGCCCGCCTCGACCTCGACATCCTCAACGTCAAAGGGCTCGTAGCCGCCTTTGAAAATCCGTACGGTGTAGGTTCCGGTATCGACATCCGTGAAGCTGTATCGGCCGTTGAGGTCGGTGCGTTCGTAATGAGTGGGATCCTCGATAAGGGCCACGGCGGCCCCGGGGACCGCGTCCCCCGTGTCCGCGTCGATAACCCGACCCGCTATTTGCCCGTAGCCCGCATTCTGAGCGGGAAGGGGCCCGGCAAGCAGAACGGCCACCGGGATGAGTGGAAAAAAGAATTTTGCTTTCATAAACATCTACTACGGGAGCGCACCGTTTCCCTGAAAACTGTAGGTGCAACCCCTTAGTGGGGGCCTCGCAGGATTATCACCTCACCGTAACCTTCCGGTTGCATTGTCACCTTTCCGTAACCAGAAATCCTTGTTGCACCCCCGCCCTGCTTTCCTTCAGTCTCCCTCCGATGGATTCCTCCCTCAATGTTCTCGTCATCGGTTCCGGGGGTCGCGAACACGCCCTCCTCCGGGCCTGCCTTGCAAGTCCCCGGGTGGCGGCAGTCGCTGCCGCTCCCGGCAATGGCGGAATGGCCGCGGAAGCCCCCTGCTATTCCCTCGATGTCACGGACCCCGCGGCCACCGTCGCCCTCGCCCGCGAACACGGGATCACGTTCGTCATCATCGGCCCGGAAGTGCCCCTCGCCCTCGGGGTCGCCGATGCCCTCCGGGATGCCGGAATAGCCGTCTACGGGCCCGGCCGCGACGGCGCCGTCCTCGAATCCAGCAAGGCCGCCTGCAAGGCCTTTTTCGGCAAGTACGGGATACCCACCGCCGCCTGGGGGACCTTCTCCGAGTCCGAGGCCGCCCTCGCCTACCTCAAGACCTGCGACCTCCCGGTCGTCGTCAAGGCCAGTGGCCTCGCCGCGGGCAAAGGCGTCCTCATCTGCGAAACCGCCGCAGCCGCCGAGGCCGCCGTCCGCGGGATGCTTGAGGAGGACCAGTTCGGGGCCAGTGGCCGCGAAATTGTCATTGAGGAATGCCTCACCGGCCAGGAGGCCTCGATCATGGTCATGGTTTCCGGGAACCGCTACCTCTGTCTCCCCCCCAGTCAGGACCACAAGCGTATCGGAGAGGGCGATACCGGCCCCAACACCGGCGGAATGGGGGCCTGCGCGCCGGCCGCGGTCGTTACTGAATCCGTCATGGAATCCGTCCGTCGCGACATCATCGAGCCCACCCTCGAGGGCTTCGAGGCCGAGGGCATCGACTACCGCGGAACCCTCTTTATCGGCCTCATGATCAATGAGGCCGGGGAACCACGGGTCCTTGAATTCAATGTCCGCTTCGGCGACCCGGAATGTCAGGTTCTTCTCCCCCTCTGCCAGACCGATCCCGTCGAATTGATGTGGAATTGTGCCAGGGGAACCCTTAAACCCCGGGAAGTGAAGATCAGCCGCGATCACGCCATGGTTGTCGTCCTTGCCGCCAAGGGCTACCCGGGTTCCTGTCCGAAGGATGATCTTCTCGGCCTGCCCCTTTCCCTCCCCGAAAACGTCCACATCCTTCATGCCGGAACCCGGATCGATGAAGAGGGGGTCCTGCGCAGCAGCGGCGGGCGCGTCCTCGGGGTCGTCGCCACCGGACCCTCGCTCGGGAAGGCCGCCGAGGATGCCTATGCCGTCTGCGATGCCATCGAATGGGAGAACAAGGTCTTCCGTCGGGATATTGGTCATCACCAGTTGAAGTCCTGAAGCATCCACGCATCTTAGTTACCAATGAAAAGCGCATACGAACTGGCCATGGAACGCCTCCAGAAGGAGGATCCCGGGGGGAATATCTCCTTCACCGATGAACAGCGAAAGGCCCTCGCCGATATTGACGAAACCTACAAGGCGAAGATTGCCGAACGGGAGGTTTTCCTCGACAAACAGCTTCTTGAAGCCCGCCGTAATCAGGACCAGGAGGCTGTCCAGCAATTGGAGACCCAGCTCCGTAACGAGCGCATCAGGCTCGAGGAGGAACGGGAATCCGAAAAGGACCGCATCCGCAAGGCCGCCGCAGGCAAATGAAGGCCTACCACGATCTCCTCCGCCATGTGCTCGCCGAGGGCCGGCGCCGGGAGGACCGCACCGGGGTCGGGACCCTCTCCTGCTTCGGGGCCCAGACCCGTTTTGACCTCGGAGAGGGTTTTCCCCTCGTCACCACCAAGAAGATCTACCTCCGCGCCGTCATCCATGAGCTCCTCTGGTTCCTCAAGGGCGATACCAACATCCGGTACCTCAAGGAAAACCGGGTCTCCATCTGGGATGAATGGGCCGGTCCCAGCGGCGACCTGGGCCGCGTTTACGGGGCTCAGTGGACCGACTGGCGCTGCCCGGACGGGTCTTCCCTCAATCAGATCGAAACGGTCATCCGTTCCATCCGCGAAAATCCCGCCAGCCGCCGGCATATCGTCTCGGCGTGGAATCCCGGCGAACTCGGGGAGATGGCCCTTCCGCCCTGCCACGCCTTCTTCCAGTTCTACGTCGACGAATCCAACGGGACCCTTTCCTGCCAGCTTTACCAGCGCAGCGCCGATTTGTTCCTCGGTGTTCCTTTCAACATCGCCTCCTATGCCCTCCTTACGATGATGATCGCCCAGGTCTGCGAGCTGCAACCCGGTGAATTCATCCACACTTTCGGCGATCTTCACATCTACCTCAACCACCTTGAACAGGTCGAGCTCCAGCTCTCCCGCGAACCGCGGCCCCTGCCTGCCATGCACCTTAATCCCGAAAGACGGAACATCTCCGATTTTGTCTACGGGGACTTCGAGCTTCGCGGCTATGATCCCCATCCCCCCATCAAGGCCCCCATCGCCGTTTAAGCCTTCTCGCCGGCACCTGCCTCAAATCCATGAAATCCCGTCCCTGGAAAGCCATCGCCGCCATGTCGGAGAACCGTGTCATCGGGTACCGCAACGCCCTCCCTTGGGATCTCCCGGAAGACTTCAAATGGGTCAAGGCATGCACCCGGGGCGCCGCCATCGCCATGGGCCGGAAAACGTTCGAATCGATGGGAAGCCCCCTCCCGAATCGCGAGAACATTGTCATCTCCCGTTCCACCGACCACATCCCCGGATGCCGCGTCCTCCCTTCCCTCGACGCCCTTGAGGCCTACCCGACCGATCGCGAGGTCTGGATTTTCGGGGGCGCCGAGATCTATGCCCAGGCTATGGACCGCACCGCCGAACTCTACCTTACCGTCGTCAAGGGCACCTTCACCGGCGATACGTTCTTCCCGCCTTTCGAGGACCAGTTTGTCCTCCAGGGGATCATCCGCGAAGAACCTGAATTCCGCATTCTCAAGTACCGCCACGCCGATTGAGGCCCGCCCCCCATCCTCAGATCGCCGCAAGATCGATCTCAGGGAAAATAAGCTGGTTCGGGTCAAGGCAGGCCACCGGCCAGGGACAGTCCCCGTTGCCAAGTACCGCCCGAACCCGCTCAGGATGGTTGCAGTCCCGGCTCAGGTGAGCCATCAGGACGCGACGCCAGAGCGGTCGCTCAACCGATTCCAGGAAATCACGCGCCGCCGCGTTCGAGAGGTGCCCGTGCCGTCCCGAGATCCGCTGCTTTACCGAAAAGGGGCGCTTGGGGTCGCCCTCCAGCAGGTCCGGATCGTGATTGGCCTCGAGGATGAGCATCTGCACCTCCCGGACCAGCTCACCCAGCGATGCCGGGACATGTCCCAGATCGGTCATCCACGCAAGGCTGCCCCGGGGATCAAAGAGGTCCTTCCCTCCCGTCCGGAAAACAAAGCCAACCGGTTCCATCGCGTCGTGCGGCAAGAGAACGGTTTCCACGCTCAGGTCCTTGAAGGTGAAGCTGCCACCAGTCTCAAATACCTTCCACTGCAGGTCCCGGCTGAGTTTTCCCTGCGCCACCTGGGCCGTTCCGTAGTTCGCGAAAAACTGGAGGTGCCCGTGACGGGCAAGGCCGCGCAGACCCGCGATATGGTCGCTGTGCTCGTGCGTCAGGAAAACCGCGTCAATGGTCTCAATCGGTTTCCCGATCTGCTTCAGGAGGGCTTCCAGGCGCCGGCCACTGAAGCCCGCGTCAAGCAATATCCGGGTCCGCCGGGTCTCGATCAGGGCGCAGTTGCCGGAACTGCTCGTGCCGAGTATCTGGATGTGAAACCCCATGGGGTCATTCCACGCCGGTCGCTCCCGCTGTCACGCATTTTCCTCGAAAACTTCCTCGAATCTTGAAAGAACCCCTCCTTTACACACAGTCTTTACCAGAAACGTGACCACCGAATACCGCAGCAGCCTTCCCGACACCCAGAATGGCGGGGCCTCCGAAATCCTCGGCGCCAATGTTCCCATTCTCCAGGTCGGTATCTCGAATTTTTGCCTCCCTCTCCGGTTCATGACCGCAAAGGGCGACCCCATCACCCTTGAGGCCTCCGTCACCGGGACGGTTTCCCTCGCCGCCGACCGCCGCGGCATCAACATGTCCCGGATCATGCGCGTCTTCTACGACTTCAAGGATCGCCTCTTTACCCCGGAACTCCTCGAGGAAATCCTCATCGCCTACAAGGATCGTCTCGGTGCCAGCCGGGCCCGCCTGAAACTCAGTCTCCGCTACCCCATCATCAAGAAAAGCCTCCGTTCCGGCATTGAGGGATATCAGTATTACGAATCAGCCTATGAAGGGATCCTCGATGATCTCGGACGCTTCCGCAAAATCATTCACTTCGATTTTATCTACAGCTCCGCCTGCCCCTGCGCCTCCGACCTCTCCGAACACGCCCGCGAAACCCGGGGACAGTATGCCATCGCCCACTCCCAGCGCAGCAAGGCCCGCGTCAGTGTCGAGGTCCGCCCGGGTCGCACCCTGACCATCGAGGACCTCCAATCCTGCTGCGACAAGGCCCTCCTCACCGAAACCCAGGTCATGGTCCGCCGCGAGGATGAACAGGCCTTTGCCGAGCTCAACGCACAGCAGACCAAGTTCGTCGAGGATGCCGCCCGTCTCCTCTACGAGGCCATCGACGGCGATCCCCGTATCGCCGATTTTCAAATCGCCTGCGCCCACCTTGAATCCCTCCACAGCCACGACGCCGTCGCCGTCATCAACAAAGGGGTCGACCAGGGGTTTTCCGGCCATATCGACGACTTTCGCAGCCTCCTCTGTTGAAATCCCGTCCTTCCGGGGATAGCTTGCCCCATGCCCACCACCATACCGCTTCCCCTCCTTTTCGCTGTTGTTCTCCTTTTGCCGCTCTCCAACTCCAGTGCCACCAGCAAGGGTCCTATGAAAGAATCACCAGAAGCACCGCAACTCCGCCCGGAAACGCGTAACTTGAGTCCGGAGGATTGGAAAAACAAGCTCACTCCGGAGCAATACCGCATCCTCCGCCAGGCCGGTACCGAACGTCCCGATGGCAGTGTCTATCACCAGTTTAAACAACAGGGTCCCGGGACCTATTTCTGCGCCGGATGCGGGACACCCCTGTTCTCCTCCGAGCAGAAGTTCGATTCCCGCTGCGGCTGGCCCTCGTTCTGGGATCCCGCCAGCATCGACAGTATCGAGACGCGCCCCGATAACAGCATGGGTACCCTCCGTACCGAGGTCGTCTGCGCCACCTGCAAGGGCCATCTCGGGCATCTCTTCGAGGGAGAGGGCTTCGATACCCCCACCGATCAACGCTACTGTATCAACGGTACCGTCCTTGTCTTTGTTCCCGACGAACCGTAAAAGAGGCGGGCCCCGTCCCTAATGGACGCTTCCGCCCTTGATCTGGATGGGCTCCGGGGCCTTCTCCGCGGGGATGTTTTCCGCTTTGGCGATTCCCGGCCACGAGCCCTGCGGGGCCGCCCAAGCGACGGCATTGTGGATGACTTTCAGGACCGACTCGTTATAGTAGATTGGATAGGTCTCGTGCCCCGGACGGAAGTAAAAGATTTTCCCGTTTCCCCGATGCCAGCAGTTGCCGCTGCGGAAGACCTCGCCTCCTTCAAACCATGAGATGAAAACCTGTTCCTCGGGCTCGGGTATGGAAAAGGGTTCCCCGTACATCTCCGTATTTTCGAGTTCGATACAGGGGCCGATGCCGGCCGCGATCGGATGGCCCGGATTGACGACCCAGAGGCGCTCGCGTTCACCGGCCTCGCGCCACTTCAGGGCGCAGGGGGTACCCATCAGCCGCTTGAAGATCTTTGAAAAGTGCCCCGAATGAAGGACAATCAGGCCCATGCCCTCGAGGACCCGCTGCTGGACGCGGTCCACGATGGCGTCCTGCACCTCACCGTGGGCACGGTGTCCCCACCAGATCAGGACGTCGGTCCCGGAGAGGACTTCCTCGGTCAGGCCGTGTTCCGGCATCTCCAGCGTCGCCGTGCCGATGGAGAGGGACTTCCCGCTGTCAAGCTTGCGCAGGCCGGCCTCAATCGCCCCGTGGATGCCGTCGGGATAGAGTTTCCCGACCAGTTCGTTCTTCCGTTCATGGACGTTCTCGTTCCAGATGGTAACCCGTGTCATGTCAGCCAGTTTTCAGGAGGGAAAGGACAGCGTCAAGGGAACGTGTATTGAAAATATCCTTCACCCCGAGGCCCGCCTTGCGCGCCGAGAGAATACCCGCCTCGAGGTAATCGAGGTCCTCCACCGCATGGGCGTCGGGAGTGACCACGCACAGGACGCCTCTCGCCGCGGCGTGGCCCCAGTGGCGCCAGTCCATGTCCATCCTCCAGGGGTTGGCGTTCAATTCGATGAGGACGCCGTTCCGGGCCGCCGCCTCGATGACCCGGCGCAGGTTCACCGCATAGCCTTCGCGGCGCAGGAGGAGGCGCCCTGTCGGATGGCCGAGGATCTTCAGGCAGCCGGTATCGGTCGAGATGGCCCGGATGATCCGCTCCGTCATCTCATCCTCGCTCTGGCCGGTCATTGAGCCGTGTACGGAGAGCACGCAGTAGTCGAGTTGTTCGAGGATGTCCTTCCCGAAATCGAGGGTTCCCTCTTTGAGGATATCGACTTCGCAACCCGCGAACAGATGGGCCTGCCCCTTGTCCCGGGAAGCATTCAGCCGGCGGATTTCCGCGACTTGCTCGAGGAGCCGTTCCGCATCCAGTCCGTTGGCCTGGAAACTGGCTTTGGAGTGGTCCGCGATCCCGATGTAATCGAGTCCCCGTTGCCCTGCCGCACGGGCCATCTCCTCAAGGGTGTTGTGCCCGTCGGAGGCCCGGGTATGATTGTGGAAGGTTCCCCTGAGGACATCCAGCGCGAGGGGATGCTCGAGTCGACCCGCCTCGGCCAACTCCACTTCGTCCAGGCCCTCCCGCCGTTCCGGCGGTATGTACTCAAGCCCGAGGGCCTTGAAGAGGTCGGCTTCCTCGCTGATTCCGTCCCGGGCAAGGGGCCGGTCCAAGGCTTTCCCGCCATCCTCAGGTTCATCCCCCTTGGTGAAGATTCCCCATTCCGACAGGGAAAGGCCTCGGGCCAGGGCCCGTTGACGCATCTTCACATTGTGGTCCTTGGAACCGGTGAAATGATGCAGGGCAAAGACAAACCGGTCGTCGGGAACCACGCGCAAGTCGGCCTGCAAGCCCCCTTCAAAGCGCACGCTGGACTTGGTCTCCCCCCGGGCCGTGACCTCGCTCACGCCCGTCCGGGTCGTGAACCACTCCATGATGGGGCCGGGGTCATCGGAGGAGACAATGAAGTCAAGGTCACCCACCGTCTCGCGCACCCGCCGGAAGCTGCCCGCAACTTCGGCCCGCCGGACCTCGGGAAGCTTCCGTAACGCCTCCAGAAGGGGCTGGGCCACCGGGCGGACGTCCCACCAGAGATGACGCTTGCCGTAGGCGATGCGGTTCTCAATCCCGCTGAGGATGTTCTCCACGGACTTCTTCCCGAATCCGGGCAGCCCCGCAACCTTGCCGGATTCGCAGGCCATCTTCAGGTCCTCGATTGTCTCGACCAACAGTTCCTGTTGCACTTTACGGATCTTTTTTGGCCCGAAACCCGGGATCTCCAGCATCTCCATGAGGCCGCCGGGGACGGAGGCCCTCAGTTTGTCGTAGTAGGGCAGTTCCCCGCTTTCGCGGAGGACGGCGATCTTCTCCGCAAGGGCCTTGCCGATACCACTCACTTTGTCCAGCCGCCCTTCCTCAATCAGCTTGTCCAGATCCTCATCAAGGTTCCCGAGGGCGCGGGCCCCCGATTGGTAGGCCCGCACCTTGAAGGGGTTCTCCCCCTTGAGCTCAAGGAGGATGGCGATTTCTTCCAGACGGTCGGCAATTTCCCGGACTTCCATGCCATCCAGTATGCGGGCAAAGCCGCCTCAGGCAAGAATGGGCTAACGCCTTTCCGCACCCTGCCGCCTCAGGCTCGCAAGGGTGTCCCGGACAAATTCGCGAAACGGCGTCACCCGTGCCCCCCGTTGGGCGTTCTCCTCCGCAATCTCGAAGGCGATACGCCACTGCCTGCAGAGGATCATCCAGGCATGCAGCAACCCGTGGCGGGGATCGTAGATGTGGGCGGCCTCCGAGGTCAGGCCGTTCACTTCAAGCACCTTGAGGCCTTCCCCTCGACGCAGGTGGTCCTCATCCGGGGCCTTGAGGTCGAAGCGCCCGAAGTGGAATCCCGGGCAGGCTGCGGCAATTTCGTCCATCCGCTTCTCCAGTTCAGGAGTCCGCAGATCCGTGCCATCGAGGAAAAGGGAGCCGAGGGCATGGGTTCCCAGTTCCCCGAGGGCAAGGACCTCCCCCTTCGCGGGAATCCTCTCCAGTTCCCCGGCAAAGCGGTCGAGAAAGGTGTCGAGAAGGGCAATGGCCCGGGGGTGCTTCAGGATAAGGGTCTCGAGGGTGTCCCTTCCTGTACCGGTCACTTCCAGCTGCACTTTTCTGGCAATTGAAAAGGTCCGTCCCCGCGTTTCGGAAGGATAGCGGAAATGGAAAATACCGAATTCCAGGCCGCCGACGTATGCCTGCAGGATGGCCGTTCCCCTTAATCCCGCCAGCCAGCCCCGCGCCGCCTCCTTGTCCCGGATAATGGCCACCCCCAGTCCCCGCTGCCCCTCGTCCGGTTTCAGCACCACCGGCCAATCAAGGCCAAGGGCCTCCATCGCCTCCTCAAGGTGTGCCATTCGTTCGGGTACCGGCCCCGGAGGCAGGTTTCGCCAGGCCGGAAGGGCCTCCCCGTCGGCGGCCAGCGCCTCGAGCAGGGTGCCCTTGCTCTCACCCACCACCCCGCCGTGTGGCATGCAGGGATTGACCGCCGTGAAAAGGGTGGGCCGTCGATAGCGGAAAATCCCGAGGTAAAGGACGTAGAGGAACACCACCCAGTTCACCTGCCAGACCGGCCAGAATTCCCATTGGGTCGCCCGGATCCATTTCCCCCGCAGGCGGCGGCGGCCCCGCCAGGTGAAAAGGGGAATTCCGTAATGAAAAAAAATATACAGAAGGAGCAGGGCCAGCCCGAGGGCCGGCAGGGCGAGGGCCTCGTAATTCTCGTAAAGCCTCAGGAGCCGGTTCCCGAGCAGATGGCTCAGCCCGACGAGAAAGGGTGTCCAGAGGGCCGCCGCAAGGGCAAAGACAAGGACAAATCGTCCGAAGGGCGCATGCAGGGCCCCCGCGGAAAAGTAGGTCGCGGATCGCGTGCCCGGGATAAACCGTGTGATGAGAATGATCCAGGCACCGTATCTCCGGAATTGTCCCGCCGCCCGGTCAACGGCCCGCTCCGAGACGATTAACCGCGACCACCGGTGGCGAAGGAGCGGCCGCCCGAAAAAATAGCCCAGTCCGTAAATGAGGGTGTCCCCGACAAAAATACCGGCAAAGGCCGCCAGCGTCGCGGAGGCATAGTCGAGCCGACCGGTGGCCGCCAGCAGCCCCGCGCTGATGCAGGCGAGGTCCTCCGAAAGAAGGGTCCCCACCGATATCGCCAGAAGCATCAGCCAGCGTCCGGTCCCCGTTAACGGTTCCCCCGGGGAGGCCAGGATGTCCGGATCACCAAAATCGGGCAGGTGCCTGTAGGAAACAATGAAGACAACAAGGACCGCCGCCACCCCGAAGCCGCCGGCGAGGGTCTTAGCCCTCCCGTCCATGAACCGGTCCTTCCTCCGGGTATGTCAGCATGAGGGGATCCTCGAATCCGTCTCCGTCGGCCGCCCTCGCCCGGTAGACCATCGTGAAGCCCCCCGTCCCTGTACGGACCTCAGTCTGGCTCACCGTCCGGGCATCGTCCCGGTCCATGGTCATCCCTTCTGCCGGGTCGGGAGCTTTTTCCCGCAGGCGCCGGGCGAGGGCCGCCCGTCCCGCTTCCGGATGATTCGCATGGAAGTCGTCCCAGGCCTTCTTCCGTATCACGGGAATACTCCCCGGGCGGTAAGAAGAGGTTGTAAACCAGCCGTCCCGGGCCTCTCCAAGGGTTAGCCGGGTCCCGTCCCAGTCCGCTTTAAGGACCCCCTCGGGTGAAAGGATGAAGAGGTGAAAAGGCGCGTAGGCTTCCGGCTGACCGTTCCGCAGGGCCTTTTCAGCCTCCTCGCCTGAAGCTGTCGCCGCAAGGTCACGCACGAGGAGTCCGCGACTCCGGCCTCCCCCTTTGGACAATGAACCTCCAGTCGCGTACGAGTTCAGGAGGGCGACCGCAAAGCCCTGCGACGACACCGCAAGCCAGGTTCCCCCGCCTTCGGGATCGCGGGCATACCCCAGGGTTCCCTGCGGCCCCGGATACAGGCAGGGCGCTTCCGCGGCAGCCCGGCTCCGCTGCTCGTCGCGATTGAAACAGGCCCAGAGGTCGCCATTGGTCCCGGTTTCCCAAGCAAACGTGCACATCACCCAGTCAGTTTGTCTTCTCGCCCACGTGCGAGAGGGTGGAAGGCGCTATCCCAAACTCCGCCGGAAGGCGGGTGAATCCAAAGCGTCGCGCAATCGAGGCAATGAGGGCATAATGATGGATGGTGTGGCTGAGCAGGAATTGCAGTTCTCTCCGCAGAGTCGTCTTGCTCCAACTGGAGCTTCCCCCGTCGTCCATCCGGATCTGCAGTTCCCGGTCAAAGTCGGCCTCCGAGACGGTGCCCAGTTTTTCTATCAGGTTTTCAATCAGGTGAATGGCCGCGTCCGGCCGGGTCTCAATGGATGTATCCCGACTCCGGGCGTCGTAATCGACCCACCCCGGTTCCATCCCCGTCATGAAGGCTTTGTAATGATCCAGATTGTGCCTCAGATGACCTCCGATGGTGCTTCCGAACACCTCCGCGCAGGGTTTGCTGTAAAAGCCTTCGGGCAGATTTCGCAGGAGTTCAATCCCTTGCCGCAGGCAGGAGATATTGGAGACGGCAAGTGTGTTCATATCATTGGATCAAATACCCTAGGCCGGGCCCTAAATGTCTTTCAACAACGGATTGGCTGAATATCGCCGCCGCCCTTGCCAAAGGTTCCCTTTCGCTTTTAAAACCAGCCTCGTTATGTCCGAAAATTCCTTTGATACCGTGGAAAGCGCCATTGATGCCATCACCGATGGCCAGCTCGTCATCGTCGTCGATGACGAGGACCGTGAAAATGAGGGCGACCTCATCATGGCCGCTTCCAAGGCCACCCCGGAAACGGTCAACATGATGATTCGCCACGGACGTGGTCTCATCTGCGTCCCCACCGTCGAACCCCAGCTCAAGCGTCTCGGACTCAACCCCATGGTCGCCAATAACCGCGAAAGCCATCGGACCGACTTCACGGTCTCCGTCGATGCCGCCGAGGGCGTCACCACCGGTATCAGCGCCGCCGACCGCTGCGAGGCCATCCGCATCATTGCCGATCCCGAGTCAACCGCTGACCGCCTCGTCCAGCCCGGCCACATTTTTCCCCTCCGGGCCCGTCCAGGCGGGGTCCTTCAGCGGGCCGGGCACACCGAGGCTGCCGTCGACCTCGCCGTCCTCGCCGGCCTTCCCCCGGCCGGTGTCCTCTGCGAAATCCTCAATGAAGACGGGACCATGGCCCGGCTCCCGGAGCTCATGACGTTCCGCAAGGCCTTCGGCCTCAAGCTGATCTCCATCAAGCAACTCATCGAGTATCGCCACAACCGCGAAAAGCTTGTCGATCCGATCCATTCCGAACCCTTTCACAACGTCTATGGAGACTGGACCCTCCACCTTTTCCGTTCCCTCACCGACCAGCGCATCCACTTTGCCCTCACAATGGGTGACCTCGATGAATCCCCCACCCTCGTTCGCGTCCAGTCCGAGAATATCCTCAATGATGTCTTTTCAAACCATGAAAGGGGTCAGCAGCGCTCCGTCGATCGCGCCCTCCAGCGCATCGCCAGCGAGGGACGGGGCGCCTTCATCTACATGACCCATTCCTGCGCCGGGCTCAATGTACCCCAGGTTTTCGCTTCCGATTCCGGTTCCTGCTTCCTTGAACCTGTCAGCATGGATTTCCGTGGCTACGGCCTCGGGGCCCAGATCCTCTATGCCCTCGGCCTCCGGCGTATACGTCTTCTCTCCTCCTCCAAACGCCGCCACATCGCCCTCGATGGCTACGGCCTCCATATCGAGGACTTTGTCTCCCCCTGAACCCGAAACCACTTAACCGCGCCTTTCGACCGCTCACCTTTTTTATCAATCAGTTTCCCGGGACCCGTTTGACCCCCTTCAGGTTAAGGTGCTCTGTATAGGCCTGAAGTAGATTTAATCGCTACTTTTTGGGGTATTAGTATAAGAGCTGGAACCGCGGTCCCTCACGGGGCCGCGGTTTTTTTCTTGTTCGGAAGGTCGATTTCCTGAAAAACCATTGGATTCGAACAATGGGACCTGAGTGGTTTTCGCCTTGAATAACGATCCTCACATCGACCTCCAACCAGAACGCATCATGACACAGTCTTATAAAATGGGAACCCTCGCTGTTCACGCCGGCCAGGAACCGGACCCCACGACCGGAAGCCGGGCCGTGCCGATTTACCAGACCACCAGTTACGCCTTCCGCGACACCGAGCATGCGGCCAACCTTTTTGCCCTCAAGGAGCTTGGCAACATCTATACCCGGATCATGAATCCAACCACGGATGTCCTCGAAAAACGCGTGGCCGCCCTCGAAGGCGGAACCACCGCCCTCGGGCATGCCAGCGGCAGCGCCGCCGTCACCAGTGCCATCCTCAACATCGCCGGAGCCGGTGACCACATCGTCTCCGTGGCCCAGCTTTACGGGGGCACCTACAATCTCTTTCACTACACCCTCCCGCGACTCGGTATCGAGGTCAGCTTTGTCGACGGGGAGGATCCCGAGGCCTTCCGCAAGGCTGTCAGGCCCAACACGAAGGCCCTCTACGGGGAAACCCAGGGAAATCCGCGCCTCAATGTCTTCCCCATCGAGGAGGTTGCGGAAGTCGGTCGGGCCGAGGGGATCCCCCTCATCCTTGACAACACCGCCCTCACTCCGGCGGTCTGCCGGCCTTTCGACTTCGGTGCCAATGTCGTCATCCACAGCCTGACCAAGTTCCTCGGTGGACACGGGACCAGCATTGGGGGGATCGTCGTCGATGGCGGCAACTTCGACTGGGGGAATGGCCGCTTCCCCGGATTCACCGAACCGGACCCAAGTTACCATGGACTCGTCCACTGGGATGCCTTCAAGGCCTTCGAGCCCTTCGGCGGGGCCAATATCGCCTACGCCATGAAAATGCGTCTCCAGCTCCTCCGCGATACCGGCAACTGCGCCTCGCCCTTCAATTCCTTTCTCCATCTCCAGGGCATCGAAACCCTCCACCTGCGCATGGAACGCCACTGCTCCAATGCCATGGATGTCGCCCGTTTCCTCTCCGGACACGAGAAAGTCGACTGGGTCACGTATCCCGGCCTTGCCGACAACCCCCACCACGAGGCCGCGGCCCGCTACTATCACGGCGGTTTCGGCGCCCTCCTCGGCTTCGGGGTCCGCGGCGGCATCGAAGCCGGGCGCAAGGTCATCGAGAGCCTCAGCCTTTTCAGCCACCTTGCCAACATCGGTGATGCCAAAAGCCTCGCCATCCATCCCGCCAGCACCACCCACAGCCAGCTCTCGCCCGAGGAACAGGAGGCCAGCGGGGTCTCCCCGGATTACATCCGGCTCAGTATCGGCATCGAGGACAAGGAAGACCTTATCGCCGACCTCGACGCGGCCCTCTCCTCCATCTGAGGCACCGTGTCCGGCACCTCACACGACTGGTTGCGCGACGGTAAGGATCCCCGCGTAATCGCCTGGCTGAAGGAGGAAAACGCCCGCACGGAGAACGTCATGGCCGAAACGGGCAACCTGCGCGGACCCCTTTTCCGGGAACTGTGCGGACGCATCGAGGAAAGCAGCCGCTCCGCCGCCCTCCCCGACGGGCCCTTCGTCTACCAGTCCCGCATTGAGGCCGGCGAGGAGTATCCCCGCTACTTCCGCCGGCCGCGCTCCGGAGACGGGCCCTGGACCCTTTACTTCGATTCCGTTGCCGAGGCCGCCGGAAAGGCTTACTTCGATCTCGGCTTCCTCGATGTCAGCCCCGACGGCTCCACCCTCGCCTACGCCGTCGACACCATCGGCGATGAATCCTACACCATCGCCTTCCGGGACCTTGAAACCGGGAAAGACCTCCCCGACCGTCTCCAGGAAGCCTCACCCGAGGGCGAGTGGGATGCCTCCGGGTCCGTCTACTTTTTTCTCCGGGAAGATTCCACCCGGCGAAGCAACCGCATCTTCCGCCACCCCCTCGGCTCGGATCCGGATCACGATGTCTGTCTCTATACCGAGGACGATCCCGCTTTCCATGCCGGGCTCTATAAAAGCCAGGACGGGCAGTTCCTTTTCGCCGTCAGCGAAAGCAGCGACACCACCGAGCTCCATACACTTCCCGCTTCCAATCCCGCAGCGTCCTTCACCCGGCTTTTTCCCCGGCGTCCCTCCATTCAGTACTGGGCCGAACACGATCAGGGGCACTGGCTTGTCCGCACCAATGAAGACGCCCCCGATTTCCAGCTCCTCCGCCTCCCCGTGGAGGATCCCTCTCCCGCAAAGGCCCGCGTCCTCAGTCCCCCGAGTCCCGGTGTCCGCCTCACCGACGTCCTTCCCCTCAGGGAACACCTCGTCCTCCTGGAACGCGTCGAGGGCCTCGACCGTATCCGGATCCTCAACAAAAAGGACACCTCCGGGTACACCCTCACCATGCCCGATGCCGTTTACGATCTTCAGCCTTCCGGCAATGCCGAATACGACACCCCCTGGCTCGTCTGCGAATACAGTTCCCCCATCCGTCCCCCCATGACCATCCGCTACCACCTCGACACCCGCCATTCCGAGGTGCTGCGTCAGGCCGTCGTCCCCTCCGGACACGACCCCGCTGCCTATACCGCCTATCGTATTCACGCCGCCGGTCACGATGGCACCCGCATCCCCGTCACCGTCTGCCATCGCCGCGATCTCCCCCGGGACGGCTCCGCCCCGGCCTACCTCCATGGCTATGGCGCCTACGGCGAAACGGTCGAAGCCGCCTTCCGGCGTTCATGGCTCTCCTGGCTCGAACGTGGATTTGTCGTTGCCGTGGCCCATGTCCGCGGCGGCGGCCTCCTCGGCGAACACTGGTACCAGGCAGGCAGGCTGCAGCTGAAGGAGAATTCCTTCCACGATTTCATCGCCTCCGCCGAGGGCCTTGTTCAGGAAAAGCTCACCTCTCCGGGAAACATCTGTATCGAGGGCGGCAGCGCCGGAGGCATGCTTATCGGCGTCGCCCTCAATCGCCGTCCGGAGCTTTTCTTCGCGGCCGTCGCCAGCGTCCCATTCGTCGATTGTCTCCAGTCGATGCTCGATCCCAGTCTCCCCCTCACGACCCTCGAATACGGCGAATGGGGCGATCCCCGCGACCCCGTCGTCCATGACCGCCTCAAGGGCTACGCCCCCTGCGAGAATGTCCCTCCGTCCGCCTTTCCCCCGGTCCTCGCCACCGCCGCCCTCCACGATACCCGCGTCTCCTTCCATGAGGCCGCCAAATGGGTCTCCCTCCTGCGCGAAAACCAGTCCGCTTCCGCCCCCATCCTCCTCCATACATCCCTCGAGGAAGGCCACATGGGGCCCACCGGTCGCTACGAAGCCCTCAAGGATACGGCCCTCGAACAGGCCTTCCTCCTTCAAATGTACCACATGTCACGCGAGGGCGCCGTCATGAAGTCCTCCACCGTGTAGCTTTTCAGGATCTCCGAAAACTGCCCCACCACCCGGCTCCAGACCTCCGTCATCCGCTGTGACGATTCCCCTTTTCCCGGGCTGCTGTGCGCCAGCACTTCCCCCTCCACAGCCACCACAATGTCGTAGAGGGTGATCTCCACCGGCTTCCGCGCCAGCGCGTAGCCGCCCTGTTTCCCCCGGCGACTCCGGATCAGGCCCGCCGTGCGCAACTCGTTCAGGATCTGCACCAGATAATTCGAGGGCACGCCCTCCGCCTGCGCCAGTTCGTCAATGTGCGGCAACTCCGGCGTCTCCAGGGTGTATCCAAGTTGCGCCAGGACCTGGCAGGAGTATTCCACTTTCAGGCTCAGTTTCATTTCCTCTTCTATCCCATGCGGTAAATTAGGTTTCAAACCTAAAATTCAGGAGGCCTTTCAAGGCCCGCCTTGCATTCACTTGCGTCCTGCCCATAGTTCTCCTCCGTGGCCCAGTCCTTGCCCAAACCAGAGAAATTCTACGGGAAAATGTCCCAGCTCGCCCGCGAGCTTGAACTCGCCGACGCCTCCGCCGACGCGGCCTCCCAGCTGGCCCGCTTCCGGGAGTACCTCGAGCATGTCAACGATTGGATCAACCGCTACCACCGCTCAGGTGGAAGCGGCCTGCGGGTCGTGCACTGCCGCTCCATCGCCATGGATGTCCTTATCGGGAACCTCCATCACCTGGCCTGCCAGCGCATCCTCGCAAAACAGGAGGAGATCGTCGCCGAGGTCGCCCTACTCGCCCTCGGTGGCTACGGACGGACGGAACTCTGCCCCTACAGCGACATCGATCTCATGTTTCTCTACCCGGCCCGTGTCCGTTCCGAGAAGTTTCCCGAGACCCAGCGCCTCTTCAATGACACCATCCTCTACATGCTCTGGGACCTCAACCTCAAGGTCGGCCACAGCACCCGCACCATCAAGGAGGCCATCGCCGAGGCCGACAGCGATGGCTTGAGCAAGAACGCCATGCTCGAATCCCGTCTTGTCTGCGGCAACCAGCCCCTCTACAAGCGGTTTGTCCGTGAATACGACCGCTTCATCCGCAAGGACAATGTCCTCGCCTACCTCGAGGAACGGCTCGAGGACCAGTCAAGGCGGCGCGAAAAACAGGGCAACACCGTCTTTATCCAGGAACCCGACATCAAGAACGGGGTCGGGGGGCTCCGCGACTACCAGAATATCCTCTGGATGACGCGGCTCCAGCTCGACGGCCGCGAGCTCCAGTCCCTCGTCGACCTCAAGCTGATCCGCTCCAGCGAGTACGAGGGCCTCTGGAAGGCCTACGACTTCCTCCTCCGGGTCCGGACTGAGCTCCACGAGCAGAGTAACCGCCCCAATGAGATCCTCGACTTTGAAAAACAGCCCCGGGTTGCCTGGGGCCTCGGCTACCGGCAGCACCGCATCTTTCACCGGGTCGAAACCTTCATGCGGGACTACTATCAGGCCGCCTACCGGATCTACCACCTTTCCACCTACCTCGAAAAGCGCCTCTCCATCAATGCCCGTACCAGCGTCAGCTTCCAGTCCGTCCTCGAATCCCGCCGTCTGGGTAAAATTGACCGCTTTGACGGCTTTGAGGTGCATGGGAATCGGCTTCTGGCTGAATCTGTCCACACCTTCCGGCAGGATCCCATCCGCCTTATACGCGTTTTCCGTCACCTTCAGTCCCGTGGTCTCGAGGCCGATTTCGACCTCGAGCGCCTCATTGAGGAAAACCGCGACCTCATCGACCAGAAGGTCATCGAGTCAACGGAAGCCAACCGCTCTTTCCGCTCCATCCTCCAGAACAAGGGGGATGTCTACCCCGCCCTCCAGCTCATGAGCACCACCGGGGTCCTCTCCCGCTTCATGCCCGAATGGGCCGGCCTTCACTGCCTCGTCCAGCATGAATACTATCATCGCTACACCGCCGATGCCCACATCCTGACCACGATCCGGGAACTCGACCGCCTCATCGCCGGGGAAAATCCCGCCCTGACCCGCAAATACCGCGAAGCCCTCGAGGATACCGAGCTACCCGGCCTCCTCTATCTCATCCTCCTCCTCCATGATATCGGGAAGGCCGAGGGAATCGAAAATCATTCCGAGGTCGGGGCCTCCATCGCCGGTCCCATCCTCGAACGCCTCGGTGTCGTCGAAAAAGCCCGCGAAAAAATCCTCTTCCAGATCCGCAATCATCTCGAAATGGCACGAATCTGGCAGAAGCACGATGTGGATGATCCCCGGACCGCCCAGATTCTCTGCGACCTTGTCGGTAGCGCCGAACAGCTCCGCTACCTCTATGTCCTTACCTTCTGCGACGCCCGCGGGACCTCCCGGGACTTGTGGAACAGCTTCAAGGACACCCTCCACACCCAGCTCTACAAGCTCACCCTGCAGTTCTTCCGGACCCCTTCCGTAACGCCTCCCGCCCTGCCGATGATCTCGCAAAGCACCATCCTCAAGAAAATTGACGGTATCTCCGAGGAAGAGGTCGAAGCCCATTTCAACCTCCTTCCCGACCGCTACTTCTCCTATCACAGCGAAGGCGAAGTCATCATGCACCTGCGCATGATTCACCGGCTTCTCGAAAACATCTCCAGCGCCGATTCCGTCGGCTCCCTCGAACCGGTCGTGGAATGGTCGGACGACCTCAACCTCGGGCTCTCGGTTGTCCATGTCGTCACCTGGGACCGCGCCGGCCTCTTCTACAAACTGGCCGGGGCCTTCACCCTCGCCGGGCTTTCCATTGTCAGTTCCAAGGCCCTCTCCCGCGCCGACCATATCAGCATCGACACCTTCTACGTGAGCGACCCCGAGGGCGGGCCGGTCAAGAACCGCGAGGCCTTCACGGTCTTCCGCAAATACCTCGACGAGGCCCTTATGCGCGGCCGCAACCTCCTCGGGGAAATCCAGTCCGAAATGGAGAAACGTCGCCGGCCCAGCTACCTCCGGGCCGAAAGCGCCCTCCCGGCCAGCATCCCCATCCGCGTTGATGTCTACCACGAGCTCTCCCTCAAACGCACCATCATCGAAATCGAAGCCAACGACGATCTCGGTCTCCTCTATGAGGTCGCCCGTACCATCTCCGAACATGGTTTCGATATCACTTTCGCCCGCATCTCCACGGAGCGCCGGGTCGCCGTCGACACTTTCTACATCCAGCCCAGCGAGCCCCTCGGCGACACCGAAAACTCGCAGGACCTCGTCGAGCTGAAGGAGGCCCTCAGCGCCGCCATCCACGCCCGCAAGTCCTCCGTCGAAGCCTGATCCGCAGCCTTCCGGGCCAATCCTCCTTTTTCAGGTGGAAACGCCCGCCCCGATGCCCCAGTCTTTCCCCATGGTCATCCCCCGCCCTGCATGAAGGAAACACCGGAACATTCCGCCATCGACGCTATCTACCGGATTTCCCGTGTCGTCACCCAGACTGAGGACCCCCGCGAGGCCCTCGAGATCGTCATCGGGGAGATCATGCAGGTCCTTCCGGCAGAATCCGCCTCCATCGAGCTCATCAATCCGGACAAGAACTGCCTCGAGGTCGAAGTCTACCGCGGCTTCCCCAAAAGCCTTCAATCCACCGAGCTCAAGCTGGGAAGCGGGATCACCGGATGGGTCGCCCTCCACGGCAGGCTCCTCAATATCGGCGATGTCCGGCTCGATCCACGCTATGTCGAAATTGATCCCCGCATCCGCTCCGAGCTCGCCGTTCCCATGCAGGCCGGGGACGGAAGCATCCTCGGCGTGGTCAATATCGACAGTCCGCGGCTCAACGCCTTCACCGCACAGCACGAAAAGGTCCTTTCCCTCCTCGCCGCCGAGGCCTCCCGAGGGCTCAACCGTCTCTGGCTCATCCAGCAGCTCCGCGAGACCGCCGACCACCTCGAGGTCCTCATCGACATCGCCCGCAGCATCGTCACCAAACGTGAACTGGAGGAGATCCTCAATACCATCAGTTCCCGTGCCCGGGAGATCCTTCCCTGCCGCCTCAGCGCCATTTTCCTCCGCGACCCCTCCGGGGAATCCCTCTCCCTGCGCGCCTCCAGCGGACCCGATGGTCCCCTCGATCACAGGGAGACCATCACCCTCGAGGAATCCTCCATCGGGACAGCCTGCAAACGGCGCAAGACAATCGAGATCTTCGACCTTCCCCGTATCGAGGAAAACCACTTCCCCCTCCTCATCCGGAGGGAAAACCTCGCCTCCATGCTCGCCTGTCCGATCCAGTTCGAAAACGAGGTCTTCGGCGTCCTCAATATCTATACGGATTATCCGCACCGCTTCAACGATACCGAAAAACGCATCTTCGAAACCCTCGCCAGCCTCAGCGCCTCCGCCATCCGCAATGCCGAGCTCTACAAACGCATTTTCCAGAGCGAGGAGAATCTCCGCCGCTCCGAACGCCTCACCACCCTCGGGCTCCTTTCGGCCGAGATCGCCCACGAGATCCGCAATCCCCTCACCGTCATCCAGCTTCTCTTTGAGAGCCTGACCCTGGAATTTGACGATGCCGACCCGCGCCAGCGTGATGTCCGCATCATCCATGAGAAACTCGGGCAGCTGGAGTCCATTGTCTCCCGTGTCCTCAGCTTCGGGAAATCCCGCGAGGAAATGCAGTCGCGCTACAACCTCGACCGGGTCATTGAGGACACCCTCCACCTCGTCCGCCTCAAGCTCAGGCAGGCCCGCATCGAGCTTGTCTTCTCCCCCCATCCCGCCGAGGCTCCCCTTGTCCAGGCCAACAAGGGCCAGATCCAGCAGGCCCTGCTCAACCTCATCATCAACGCCACCGAGGCCATGTCCGGTGGCGGGCGTATCGATGTTTCCACTTCAATTGAAACCGTCGACGGCCACCGGTCCGCCCTCATCCGCATCCGGGACACCGGACCCGGTATCGATCCGTCAATACAGGATTCGATCTTCGATTCCTTTCTCAGCGGGCGCTCCGGGGGAACCGGGCTCGGTCTCTCCATCGTCAAGCGCATCCTCCGTTCCCACAACGGCTCCGTCTCCGTCGAATCGAGCGGCCCCGGCGGGACAACCATGAAAATGGCCCTCCCCCTCGCCGCGGCCCCCGGTTGAGCCTCCTCTCAGGAAGCGCTGCGCTGCTGGGGCAGGAAATGACGCCACTCGCTCTCGATTCCCCCCGAGGCGGCCACCGCCGAGAAGGGACGCCACCGCGGCTTCATCGGCTTGCGGATCAACTTCAGGCCCGCCTCGTGGGGAAGCCTGTTCGCCTTCAGGGAATTGATGTCGCGGCGGCAGGTGACAATGTTTTCCCAGCTCGTCCGTCCCCCCCGTTCACGCGGGATGACATGGTCGAGGGTCAGGTCGGCCGCCCGGCTGCGTTTTCCCGTGTACTGGCAGGTGTAGTTGTCCCGGATAAAGACGTTTTCCCGGTTGAACTTGATCTCGGAAACCGGGAGGCGGTCGAAACTGCGCAGGAGAAGGACCTTCGGGATGAGGATCCGCATCCGCACGGTCGTGATCGTCGCATTCTCAGGATGAGGACCGGTCGCGTCCGAATGGGCGATCCATTCCCCGGCATCCATCGGCGCAAACTCGCCGTTGAGGGTGTTGAGGACGCGCGCGTGGTCCTGGCAAAGGAGACTGAAGGCCCGCCGCACCCCGACGATATTCACCGCCTGCCAGTTCCGGTTGAGGACAAGGACGCGGCATTGCGGGACCTGCTCCGGTTCCCCCTCAGGATCCTTGTTGAAAGCTCCCGTCACCATCAGCTTGACCTGAATGTGTTCCCGTCGCCGCTCCTGTCAACGCCAAAGCCGGTCAGTGGGAGGCCTTGCCCCGCGCATCGTGTGGCCGGCGAAAATAACCCCTTTTCCGTTTGTCCCCAACCTGTGAATTCAAAGAATCGCCCCCATGAACCAGTCCGACTACCGCCATACAAAGATCATCTTCACGATCGGCCCGGCCACCAACAATCCCGAAATGCTCAGCCGACTGCTCCGGGCCGGGGTGGATGTCTGCCGTCTCAACATGGCGCATGCCAACCATGATTGGACCCGCGACGCGATTGCCAATGTGCGCGACGCCAGCAAAGCGGAAGGACGCAAGGTGGCCCTCATGATGGACGTCAAGGGACCCGAGATTCGTACCGGTCCCCTTGATGAACCCTTCCATCTGGAGCGGGACGAGCTCTTCGACTTCCTCCTCACCCCCGAGGCCGAGCCGGTCCGGGAAGGCGTCCGGGGCGTGCGGGTCAATTATCCAAGCCTCGCCGAGGATGTCAGTGTCGAGGACACCATCCTCGTCGACAGCGGGCTCCTCCGGCTCCGGGTAAACGAGATCCGCAGGGACCGCATCCGCTGTTCCGTGCGCATCGGGGGCGAACTGGGGAGCAGGCGCCACATCAACCTGCCCGGGATTCATGTCCGCCTCCCCGCCCTCACGGAAAAGGACCGTGGCGATATCGACATCGGGATCCGCCACGGGGTCGACTTTTTCGCCCTCAGTTTTGTCCGCAGCCCGGATGATCTTGATATTCTCCGCCGCTACATCAAGGACCGCGGTTCCAATGCCCACATCATCGCCAAAATCGAGGACCAGTCGGCCATCACCAACCTTGATGACATCATCCGCGCCTCCGACGGCCTCATGGTCGCCCGTGGAGACCTCGGGATAGAGATTCCCTACGAGACGCTCCCGCTTGTCCAGAGGCGGGCCGTGCGGGCCTGCCAGAAGATGGGCAAGCCGGCCATTGTCGCCACCCATATGCTCGAGTCGATGATCCACAATCCGCTTCCCACGCGGGCCGAGATCACCGACATCGCCAACGCTGTCTTCGAGCAGGCCGATTGCATCATGCTCTCCGGGGAAACCACCGTCGGCAAGTACCCCGTGGAATGTGTCGATGTCATGAACCGCATCATCCTTTCCATCGAGTCCCAGGCGGAACGCAGGACCAACGACGCGATCTCCCTCAAGACACCCAAGGACCTCCTCCTCAAGTCGGCCATCATGCTCAGCGACGAAATCCCCCATTGTGGCATCACGGTCTTTACCCGCAGCGGTTACCTCGCCCGGATGCTCAGCGCCCTCCGCTCGAAACGGTCCCCCATCTACGCCTTCACCGATGTCGAGGATGTCTTCCAGAAGCTTCTCCTCTACTGGGGGGTCGAACCGTTTCTTCTCTCCTTTAACGCCGATCCCGAGGAAACCGTCCAGAAGGCCTTCTCCCGCCTCAAGAGCCGCGGCTGGGTGGAGAGCCGCGACAGCATGGTCGTCGTCTCCAACATCCTCGCCGGTAGCAAGATTATCGATACTATCCAGTACCGCGTCGTGCCCTGATCCCGGTTCACCGGGCAAGGGAGCGCCGGATGCGTTCCGGAAACCCCTTCCTGAAGGCGAAGTATCCCCGCGTGGCATGGGGCCAGTGGAGCGAATCCCAGCGCCGGCGGTACGCGTAAACGCGAATGTTGCGGCTGCCAAGGACCGCCCTCAGCGCCGGCAGACGGTCCGCGTAGGGCCCCCTCGGCGGACGCAGCATCCAGACCGATTTCAGGTGCTCGTTCTGGGCCCACATGAGAACCGATTGCACCCAGTCGTCGACATGGCCACTGTAGACGCGCATCCGTTCCAACCGGCCGACGTTTTCCGGGCAGGCCTTGCCCACCATCTGGAAGACTTCCCGCGAGCATGCCACCACTTTCCCGTCCCAGTGGGAGCAGAGCCGGTCGCCGGCGTCGGCCACGGCTCCCTTGATGAAACGCTTCACCCCGCTGGCATAGCCCATTTCCGTGGCGATATCGTTGCCGGAGAGGACACAGATCGACGAGAAGGGCGTCTCGGAAAGTTCCGAGGTCTCCGGGGACAGGTCCTCGGGCGTGACCAGCAGGCCGGCCGGGCAGCAGGAAAGGCTCGGAAACTGCAGGTCCGCGAGGGAGGACACGGGGGGCAGGGACTCGGTTGCGTGCGGGCCGTCCGGCGGCAGCGGGCCGGCACTCTCATCCAGCTGGCCTTCCGGGTTAAAGCGCCCGCCGGTGAACTTGCGGATGTTGTCGGCCCGGGCAAGGTACGGCTTGCCGCTGGTGTGAAGGCCGGCGACCCAGCGCCAGCTGAGAAGGTTGGAGGCCGGATCCCCGTCGAGAAGGTGCTCGAGGAAAAATGCGGCCCCGGTCTGCCAGGGAAGCTTGAGAGTGAATATCCAGATGCTCGCAAACCACATCCGGGCGTGGTTGTGAAGCCACCCCGTTTGCACCAGCTCGCGCACCCAGGCGTCAAAGGACGCAATTCCGGTCTCCCCCTCCCGGGCCTTTTGCAGGCGTACCGCAATTTCCGGGGACAGGCTCGAAAGGATGGTCTCGTGTTCCCGACGGTAATTGTTCCAGATCGAGGGATGCTGCTCGAGGTGGCCCTTGAAATAGGTCCTCCAGCCAACCTGGCTGAGGAAGCTCTCCGCTTCCCCCATTTCATAGCGGTCCAGGACCGCAAGGGCGATTTCCCGTTCACTGAGCAGGCGATAGCGGATGTGGGGACTGAGGCAGCTTACGGCCTGGGTCCCGGGCCGGTCGAAGGAGCGTCCCTGGCTGTAGGCCGGCAGAAAGGGCAGAAAGGCCTGCAGGTTCTGCAGGGCCTCCCATCGGGCCGGGGAAACGTCAATTGATGAAACTGACTCAGCTGGAACACTTTGAGACATCCCAACACTATGCTCCAGGCGCTTCCGCGGAAACAGGCGAAAACCCGTCGACGGTCGATTTCCCGGCATGGGCGGGCATTTGGGGGCTTTGGGCATTGCCAATACCCGGTCAGCCCTTATTCGCTCATCGCCATGGACCGTTCAAAAGCATTATTCGAGAAGGCCTGCCGGCTCATCCCGGGAGGCGTCAATTCACCCGTGCGCGCCTTCCGCTCCGTCGGCGGGGCGCCCTTTTTCACCGAATCGGCCAGCGGCAGCCGACTCACCACTGTGGACGGGCGCGAACTCATTGATTTTGTCTGCACCTGGGGACCGGCGATCCACGGACACAATCCACCGCGGGTGCGCGAGGCCGTCGCCGGGGCCCTCGCCAGGGGAACCAGTTTTGGGACCCCCAATCCCTGCGAGGTCGAGATCGCCGAGGCCGTCGTTTCCATGGTTCCCTCGCTCGAACAGGTCCGTTTCTGTAATTCCGGGACGGAAGCCACCATGAGCGCCATTCGCCTCGCCCGGGGAGCGACCGGCCGTGACGTCATTGTCAAATTTGCCGGCTGCTACCATGGACATGTGGATTCCCTTCTCGTCAAGGCCGGTTCCGGTGCCCTTACCCAGGGCAATCCCGACAGCGCCGGAGTGCCAGCGGCCTTCGCCGCCGAAACCCGTATCCTCGAATTCAATGATGTCCCCGCCCTTGAGGAGCTGTTCGCGGCCGAGGGCGAGTCCATCGCCGGCATAATAGTCGAACCCTACCCGGCCAACTGCGGCCTCATCCTTCCCGACAAGGGCTTTCTCGAGAAACTCCGCGAGGTCTCCACCCGTTACGGCTCCATCCTGATCTTCGACGAGGTCATGACCGGATTCCGGATCGCCCCCGGAGGGGTTCAGGAGAAGACGGGTGTCACCCCGGACCTCACCGCGATGGGCAAGATCATCGGGGGCGGCCTGCCCGTCGGAGCCTTCGGGGGACGACGCGACCTCATGCAGCAGCTCGCTCCCGTCGGCCCCGTCTACCAGGCCGGAACCCTTTCCGGAAACCCTCTCGCCATGGCCGCCGGAATGGCCGCCCTCGATCTCCTCCGGGAGGAGGATCCCTACGCGCGCCTCGATGCCATGGGCCGGGCCATCCGTGACGCCCTCCTCGACGCGGCCCGGGAAAAGGGTCTCCCGCTTCAGGTTCCCCAGGCCGGTTCGATGTTCAGCTTCTTCTTCGCCGAATCCCCGGTACGCAACATGACCGATGTCAGCCAATCCGCGACCAGCCATTTCAAGGCCCTTTTCACCAACGCCCTCGAACGGGATGTCTATCTCCCCCCGAGCGCCTTTGAGACCTGCTTCATTTCAACCGCTCATGAGGCCGGCGATCTCGACCGCGCCATCGAGGGCCTAAGCGCCGCCATCAAGGCCATCTGAGGTCTCAGGCAAGCCTTCCAGCATCAGTTTGCGGGCGATTTCACCGTGCCGCTGCTCGATAAAGGTCGGCTTTCCGCGCGCGTCCAGAAGCGGATTCTCGCAGGCCAGCAGGGCCTCCGCGAGGGCCTCCCATGAGGTGTCCGAGTCCGGGGCGTAGCCGCGGGCCTCCCGGCTTGCCGCAAGGCGGGCCACCAGCGTCCGGGCCGGCTGCTCCTCCTGTGGCACGAGGCCGCGTTCGCGGATGCGGTTCACGAGGTCCTCGACAAAGCGTTCCGGGTTCTCCGCCTGCAACCAGGCCGGGACCGTGCGGATCCGGAAGAGGTGCCTCCCAAAGGGCTCGATCCCGAAGCCGATCGATTCGAAAAAGCCCGTCTGGTCACTGAGAACGCCCGCCTCAAGGGGCGCCAACTCCAGCATGGGCGGAATCAGGAGCGGCTGCCGGGGAATTTCCTGGCCCGCCAGCGAGGCCTCAATGCGCTCAAAGAGAATCCGCTCGCGGGCCGCCCGCGCGTTCAGGATGATCAGCCCGTCCGGGCTCTCAAAGAGTCCCAGCCGCTGCCGCAGGACGCCGCAGTAACGCCAGACCCCGCTCCGCCGCGGCCGCGGTGGAGCCTCCGCCTCCACCGGGGCAAAGGGCCGCTCCGTGAATCGGGGAAACGCCTGCCGCGCCGGCGCCATCGACGACGTCAGGACCGGTTTTGCCGGGTCCCCGGCCGCTTCCTTCCCCGCCTCCGCTTCCTTCCCCGCCTCCGGTGACCGTTCCTCCGGCGCGCGGGCGCCTTCCACGGGTTCCGCCCGTCGCAGGGTCTGCCGGGAGGCCTCCGCAAGGCGCTCCGTCAGCCCCGTCATGACCCCGCTCCGGATCGCCGGTTCATTTCGGAAACGGACTTCCCGCTTCGCCGGATGGACATTCACGTCGACGTGTTCCGGGTCCACTTCAAGGAAAAGAAAGGCCATCGGGTAGCGGCCGCGGGGAAGGTAGCGATGGTAGCTCTCGATCAGGGCGTAACTCAGCAGACGGCTCTCCACGGGCCGCTTGTTCACGTAAGTGACCATTTCCGCCCGCGTGCTCCGCCCGCTCCCCGGGCGCCCGATGAGTCCGAAAAGGCGCAGGCCCTCTTTTTCCGCTTCCACTTCAATGAGGTCCTCCGCACGCCGTTTGCCGAAAATTTCCCGGACCCGCTGGAGGCGGTCCGGACAGGCCGGGGTACGGAAGACTTCATGCCCGTCCTCAATCAGGCTGAAGGCCACCTCGGGATGCGCCACCGCCAGCAGGCGGCACATCTGCAGGATGTGCGCCGACTCCGTCCGCTCCGTCTTCAGGAATTTCCGCCGCGCCGGTGTGTTGTGAAAGAGGTTGGCCACCGTCACTTCCGTACCCGGTGACATCCCGCATTCGGAAATGTCCGGGGCCTCTTTTCCCCGCACGCGGATCTCGATCCCCCCGGATGCTTCCCGGGGCCGCGTCTTCAGGGTAAAACGGGAAACGCTCGCGATACTCGGAAGGGCCTCCCCGCGAAAGCCGAAGCTGCCGATCCGGAGGATGTCCTCGACTTTCCGGATCTTGCTGGTCGCATGCCGCTCAAGGGCCATGGCGGCATTTTCACGCGTCATCCCGCTCCCGTCGTCAAGGACGCGGATGAGGGCCTTCCCGCCCCGCTCAAACTGGATCTCGATCGATCCGGCCCCGGCGTCAAGGGCGTTTTCAACCAGTTCCTTGACCACCGCCACCGGTCGTTCCACCACTTCCCCCGCGGCGATCTGGTTCGCCACCCAGTCCGGAAGTTTGATTATCGCTCCGGCCATCGCCTCTCCCGGGACAGGTCTTTAACCCGCCTCATTATTTCTCTTACTGATGCTTTCGAGGGCAAGGATCTCCTCCTCCCCGCGGAGCCACTTGATGTCGAGGCAACGGATAGCAAGGAAAACAGCCACCCCGGGTCCGACAAAGAAAAGGATGAAGTGCTCCCGCCCTTCACCCCCGGAAATCATCCCCTCAAGGATCAGGGCGAGGTAGATGCTCAGCATGATGCTCAGGATCGCTCCTCCCGGAAGGACCAGCCGCGCCACCTCCACCGAAAGTTCCGGATCGCTCTTCTTCACGACCACAAGGTTCACAATGAGCCAGCAGGCAAGGAGCCCGAAAAGCATCAGGAAAAAGGTCATCCCCTCGGGATCCCCCTGCAGCCCGAGGGTGGCGGCCATCAGGAGCAGGCAGATGCTTCCCGTCGCGGACAGAATAAGGGCAAGGCGAAGGAGGAAGGATCGAAACATTCTCATGGGGGGATCGGATAGCGTATCTTTACATTCAGCAGCGCTGATACCTGAAAACAGGTGTAGTCCTTTCGCAAGCATCTAATTCAGACAAAAGCTTGAGCCCGGGAAGAAAGGCCTCATGAATGCCGTAATGGCTAAAGGAGCGAAGAAAACAGCTATCCAGCCCACCCGCGAGGAAAATTATCCCGAGTGGTATCAACAGGTTGTCCGGGCCGCCGAGCTGGCCGAAAATTCACCCGTCCGGGGCTGCATGGTCATCAAGCCGTGGGGATACACGCTCTGGGAAAACATGCAGCGGGTCCTCGACCGCATGTTCAAGGAAACCGGTCACACCAACGCCTACTTTCCCCTCTTTATCCCCAAAAGCTACCTCGAGAAGGAGGCCAGACACGTGGAGGGCTTCGCCAAGGAGTGTGCCGTCGTCACCCATTCGCGCCTCGAGGCCGATGCGGACGGAAAGCTCCACCCGGCTTCGCCCCTCGAGGAGCCTCTCATCGTGCGCCCCACTTCGGAGACGATTATCGGGGAAATGTATTCCAAGTGGGTCCAGAGCTACCGCGACCTCCCCATCCTCATCAACCAGTGGGCCAACGTCGTCCGCTGGGAAATGCGCACCCGCCTCTTTCTCCGCACGACCGAGTTTCTCTGGCAGGAAGGGCATACCGCGCACGCCACCCGCGAGGAGGCATGGGAGGAAACCCGCCGCATGCTCGATGTCTATGCCACCTTTGCCGAGGACTACATGGCGATGCCCGTCCTCAGGGGTGAAAAAACCGAGGCGGAACGCTTCCCCGGTGCCGTCTCCACCCTCTGTATCGAATCCATGATGCAGGACCGCAAGGCCCTCCAGGCCGGGACCTCCCACTTCCTCGGCCAGAACTTCGCCCAGGCCAGCGATATCAAGTTCCTCAACCAGAAGGGCGAACAGGAATTTGCCTGGACAACCTCATGGGGTGTTTCCACCCGCCTCATCGGGGGGCTTGTCATGTCGCATGCCGACGACGACGGTCTCGTCCTCCCCCCCCGGCTCGCCCCGGCCCAGGTGGTCATCCTTCCGGTCATCCCGAAGGAGGAACACCGCGGCCCGGTCATGGAAGCCTGCGTCGCCCTCCAGAAGGAACTTTCCGCCATCCGCTGGGTGGACGAACGGCCCCTCGATGTCGAACTTGACAGCCGCGACCTGCGCGGGGGCGAGAAGATGTGGCAGTGGATCAAAAAGGGCGCCCCCGTCCGCGTCGAAATCGGTCCCCGCGATCTCGAGAAGAACGGTGTTTTCTATGCCCGTCGCGATACCGGTGAAAAAACCCCCGCTTCCCGGGATGCCTTTGTCGCCGGGATCACCGGTATCCTCGACGAGATCCAGGCCGGCCTCCTCGAGAAGGCAAAGGCCTTCCGCAAGGCCCATTCCCCCCAAATCGATTCCCGGGAGGCCTTCCGCGAGTTCTTCACCCCCGCCAATGCCGACCAGCCGGAAATCCATGGCGGCTTCGCCTGGTCCCATTTCTGCGGCGATCCCGCCATCGAGGAGGAACTCCAGAAGGATCTCAAGGTCACGGTCCGCTGCGTCCCCTACGCCGACAACCCCGAGCCCGGAACCTGCATCTTTACCGGAAAACCAAGCCCCCAACGGGTCGTCTTCGGCAAATCCTACTGAGGCGCCATGATCATTGTCCTCAATCCCTCCGCCGGAAAGGCTGATGCCGACGAGATCCTCGACCGCATCAAGGCCCGCGGGCTCAAGCCCCTCTACATGCCCGGCAGCGAACGCACCGTCATCGGCGCCCTCGGCGATGAACGCCTTCTCGGTGAGTTGCACCTTGAGAGCCATCCTGCCGTCGAACGGGTCGATCCCATCCTCGCCCCCTACAAGGCCGTCAGCCGGGAAATGCATCCCGCCGACAGCCATGTCCGTATCGGTGACCTCGAGATCGGCGGCAAGGGATTTGCGATCATTGCCGGACCCTGTGCCGTCGAAAGCTACGAGGCCCTCAGCGCCACCGCCGAGGCCGTCAGGAAGGCCGGCGCGCACGGGCTCCGCGGGGGCGCCTTCAAGCCCCGCACCAGCCCTTATTCTTTCCAGGGCCTCGGTCGCGAGGGCCTCGAAATCCTCCAGCGCGTCGGAATGGAGACCGGGCTCCCCGTTGTTACCGAGGTTGTCGAGGTCGCCGATGTCGAGGCGGTCGAGGCCTTCGCCGACGCCTTCCAGGTCGGCGCCCGCAATATGCAGAATTTTCGTCTCCTTTCCGCCCTTGGCAAGGCTGCCAAGCCCGTCATCCTCAAACGCGGCATGGCCGCCACCGTCAAGGATGTCCTCATGGCCGCCGAATACATCGCCTCCGGCGGCAATCACGCCATTATCCTCTGCGAACGCGGCATCCGGACCTTCGAAGGCGGCACCCGCAACACCCTCGACCTCTCGGCCGTCTGCCAGTTCAAGCAATTGAGCCACCTCCCCGTCGTCGTCGACCCCAGCCACGGGACCGGCGTGCGCGAATTTGTCGCCCCCATGACCCTCGCCGCCCTTGCCGCCGGCGCCGACGGCGTCCTCGTCGAGGTCCATCACAACCCCAAGGAAGCCCTCTCCGATGGCGCCCAGTCCCTCTATCCTGAACAGTTCGCCAGCCTCATGAATCAGATCCAGCCCTTTCTCAAGGCCACCGGACGCCACCTGTGAAAGCCAACGGGGTTTGCCCATTCAGACCTTCGGGTGAGCATCCTCCCGCTCCGTAACTGGCACTCACACCTCCCAACGAGAGGACATGATCACTAGCCTCGGCATTCATGCCGGGGATTCGGTTCCACGCCCCCCGGCGTCGCGAAGCGACTGCTTGAACGCTCCCTTCTTTCAGTCCCTCCGGGACGTTCCCTTTCTCCGCATCCCATGAACCCCGGCATGAATGCCGGGGCTACCGGTCCTTCGCTCCCTTCGGGAGGTGTCTCCTCAAGGGCGGCCTGTCCTTTGGGGGAGAGGTGTCTCCTCAAGGGCGGCCTGTCCTTTGGGGGAGAGGTGTCTCCTCAAGGGCGGCCTGTCCTTTGGGGAAGAGGGGTCTCCTCAAGGGCGGACCCCGTTGGATACGCCTACCTTTTGCGGGAATGGATCCGGTCGCGGTAATGCTGCAGGGGGACCACGCGGAGCTCATGCCTGTTGAGGGAATGGAGGGCCTGCACGGCCGCCCGGGCCCCGGAAAGAGTCGTCATGATGGGGATGCCCTGCTTGATTGCCTCGGACCGGATAACGTTTTCATTCTGCCGCGGGACCATGCCGGAGGGGGTGTTGATGATCATGCAGAGTTCGCGATTCTTGATCATGTCGACGACGTGGGGACGGCCCTCGTTGATCTTGAAGACGGTTTCGACCTCAAGGCCGTTCTCCTCCAGGTGCTGTTTCGTTCCGCTCGTCGAGACGATCTCAAAACCCAGGGCCTTGAAGCGGCGGGCGATGTCGACAGCGAGGGCCTTGTCGTTGTCCTTGATGGAGAGGAAAATCTTTCCCTTCCTGGGCAGGGGCGGGCCAACCGCCATGTGGGTCTTTGCGAAAGCCATCCCGAGGTCGTCGTCGATTCCCATCACTTCCCCGGTGGAGCGCATCTCCGGGGTCAGGGCAATCGGTGAGCCCGGGAAGCGGACAAAGGGGAAGACGGATTCCTTGACGGCCCAGAAATCGGGAATGATCTCCTCCGTGAATCCGAGTTCCTTGAGGGATTTTCCGGCCATGGCGAGGGCGGCGTACTTCGCCAGGGGAACGCCGATGGCCTTGGAGACAAAGGGAACGGTCCGGCTGGCCCGCGGATTCACCTCGAGGATGTAGAGGTCGTTGTCCTTGATCGCGTACTGGATATTCATCAGCCCGACGACATGGAGCTCGCGGGCAAGGGCGTAGGTGGCCTCCCGCACTTCGTGGAGGATCTGCCGCCCGAGGGTATGCGGGGGGAGGACCATCGCCGCGTCCCCGGAATGGACGCCGGCAAATTCAATATGTTCGAGCATCCCGCCGATGACCGTTGTCTCCCCGTCGCTGATGGCGTCGACATCCAGCTCGATGGCATCCTCGAGAAACTTGTCGAGGAGGACCGGTTTGCCCGGGGCGACGTCAAAGACCTCGCGGAGCACGCGCTTCATCTCCTCCCTGCTGTAGAGGATGAACATCCCCCGGCCCCCGAGGACAAAACTGGGCCGCAGGAGAATCGGGAAGCCGATCCGTTCGGCTTCCTCAAAGGCCGCCGCCTCATCGTAGGCAATCCCGTTCACCGGCTGTTTCAAGCCCAGCTTGTCGAGGATTTCCTTGAAGATTTCGCGGTCCTCGGCGGCATCGATCCGGTCCGGGTCGGTGCCGATGATATTGACCCCGTGCTCCTTCAACTCGGTGGCGAGGTTGAGGGGGGTCTGACCGCCGAACTGGACGATCGCCCCCTCGCAGTCTTCCTGGCGGTAGATCTCAAGGACGTCATCCAGCGTCAGGGGCTCGAAATAGAGGCGGTCCGAGGTGTCGTAATCCGTGGATACCGTTTCCGGGTTGCTGTTCACCATGACGGTTTCGAAGCCGTCCTCGCTGAGGGCGAAGCTGGCATGGACGCAGCAGTAATCAAATTCAATCCCCTGGCCGATCCGGTTGGGACCGCCCCCGAGGATCATGATCTTCCGTCGCTCGCTCGGGATGATTTCGTTCTCGTCGCCGTAACTCGAATAGTAGTATGGGGTCTTGGCTTCAAATTCCGCCGCGCAGGTGTCCACGAGGCGGAAAACGGTCCGGATCCCGTTCTTCTCGCGCAGCTCGCGGATGCCCTCGCGGCTGAGTCCCGTCAGGTTCGCGATCTGGCCGTCAGTGAAACCGTATTCCTTGGCCAGTTTGAGGACCGGGTGGGTCAGCCCTTTGCCGTCCTTCTCAAGGGTCTGTTCAAGGTCCACGATCTCCTTAACCTGATAAAGGAACCAGGGGTCGATGCCCGTGAGCCGCTGCAGATCCTCAAGGGACATCCCGGCCCGGTAGCCGAAACGGATAAAGTAGGGGCGCAGGCAGGTCGGCCGGGTCAGGCCGGCCTTGATTTCGTCGATATCAGTGACTTCGTTGCCGCCCCATTTTCCCCCGCCGCCAAGACCCAGGGCTCCCACTTCAAGGGAACGGAGGGCCTTCTGGAAGGATTCCTTGAAGGTCCGTCCGATTGCCATCGCCTCGCCCACGGACTTCATGGAGGAGGTCAGGGTGTCGTCGGTGTCGGGAAACTTCTCAAAGGTGAAGCGGGGGATCTTCGTCACCACATAATCAATCGTCGGCTCAAAGCAGGCCGGGGTCTCGCGCGTGATGTCGTTCTGCAGCTCGTCAAGGGTATACCCGACGGCCAGCTTGGCGGCTATCTTGGCGATCGGGAAGCCGGTCGCCTTGCTCGCGAGGGCGGAGGAGCGGCTGACCCGCGGGTTCATCTCGATCACCACCATGCGTCCGTTCTCCGGATCGACGGAAAACTGGATATTGGATCCCCCGGTCTCGACCCCGACTTCGCGGATGCAGGCGAATGAGGCGTCGCGCATCAGCTGGTATTCCTTGTCACTGAGGGTCATCGCCGGAGCGACCGTGATCGAGTCGCCGGTGTGCACGCCCATGGGGTCGAAATTTTCAATCGCACAGATGACGACACACTGGTCCTTGTGGTCGCGCATCACCTCCATCTCGAATTCCTTCCAGCCAAGAAGGCATTCCTCGATCATCACTTCGTGGACCGGCGAGGCGTCGAGTCCGTGCAGGATCAGTTCCTCGAAATCCTCGCGGTTGTAGGCGACCCCGCCACCGGTTCCCCCAAGGGTGAAGCTCGGGCGGCTGATAAGCGGGAAACGGCCGATGTCCTCCATCGCCTTGCGGGCCTCGTCAAGGCT